>NZ_LGEG01000225.1 GCF_001280125.1 Streptomyces sp. NRRL F-6492 | reverse complement strand
CGCACGCGCCCGCGAACTCGTCGACCAGGGCACCGCCGTCGAGGCCGCCTGCCGCATCATCGTCCTCGAGGACCAGCTCGAAGAAGCCCAGCGCATCAACGCCGAATACCGCCGCGCCGCCGAAACGGCCGAGCCGCCGGTCTCCGACTGAGGCGGGTTCACCCGTCGCCCTCACCGACCCGTGGAGGTGGCCGGGGCCCGACGCAGGACGACTCGGGCGCACGTGTCCGCGTGAGGTCCGCCCTCGACCGGCCGGCGCCGTAGGGGCTGATCCGCGCCCCGAGCGGGCCCCTCCGCCGTACTGAAGGACCCTCCCCGGCGCGGCCGGGTCCGTGCGCTCGGTCGTCGTCCTCGTACGCCGACGGGGCGCCCCGGCACCCGGGGCCCCTGGGTGCGGTCGGGCTCCCGGCGGAGCGTCATGACCGGTGGACGGCGAGGAAGACGGCCGCGCAGTGTGCGGCGAAGGCCGCCACGGTCAGCGCGTGGAAGACCTCGTGGAAGCCGAACCAGCGGGGGGCGGGGTCGGGGCGCCGGAGGGCGTAGACGACCGCGCCCGCGCTGTAGAGAAGGCCGCCGGTCACGATCAGGGAGACCACGGCCGCCCCGCCACTGTGCAGGAAGTCGGGCAGGTACCGCACGGGTGCCCATCCCAGGGCCAGGTAGCAGGGGGTGTACAGCCAACGGGAGGCCCCGACCCACAGGACACGGAAAGCGATGCCGGCCAGAGCGCCCGTCCACACGATCCACAACAGGACGGACCACTGGTCGGGGGAGAGCAGGAGGACGGCGAGCGGAGTGCACGTGCCGGCGATGATCAGGAAGATGTTGGCGTGGTCGAGGCGACGCAGAACGGCCTCGCCGAGCGGCCCCCAGGTGCCGAGGTGGTAGACGGCGCTGGTCCCGAACAGCAGCCAGGCCGTGACGGAGTACACGGTGCAGGCCAGCACGGCCCGCGGCGTCCCCGCCAGGCAGATCAGGACGATGCCCGCCGCCAGCGACACGGGGACCATGCCGGCGTGGAGCCAGCCGCGCAGCCTCGGCTTGACCTGTTCCGCCAGGTCGGCGGCCGCCTCGGCCGGACCGGCGACGGGACGGGCGTCCTCGGCGGGACCGTCGTGACGCGATCCGGTGGTGGGGCCGTCGTGACGCGATCCGGTGGTGGGGCCGGCCGGCCCGTGCCCCGTGACCGCCGGTGCGGAAGAGCCACCGCCGGCTTCGACGTCGCCTCGGGACGCCGCTTCCCCCCGTACCGAACCGGACCGTCGGGCATCGCGGGCAACCATGTGCACATGTTAGGGACCTGACCGGAGAAGATCCCTGGAGCCCGCCCCGCCGCACGGGGGGGGCGGTCCGGGCAAGGGCTCGCGCCCCTCGTCTCCTCGGGCCGGGCACCACCCGCCGGCTCACGTGCCGCGTGGCTCCCGGGCTTGTGGCGCGGGTCCGGTTCCCGTCCTCCGCTCTTCCGCGAAGCCCCGGGTCGGGGACCCGGGGCTTCGTCGTGCGGTCCGCGCGACGGGTTCCGGTCCCGCGGAGGGCGTCGCCCGCGGCCGGAGCGGGAACACGCCGGGCTCCACCGCTCGGTGGAGCCCGTCGGCACGGGGCTTCCGCGGAAGGGGAGGTGCCGGGTTCCGCCGTGGCGGACCGTCCACCCGCACGGGACCGCCGACACGCCACGGCCGGTGCGACGTCACCACGGCCTCACGGCACCCCGCGCGTCCGCCGACCGAACGACGCCCTCGGTCGGAAACCCCTGCGGCGGGAAACCCCCGCGCCGGGAAACCCCTGCGTCGGAAACTCATGCGCCGGGAACCGCTCGTCCGGCCACGGGGCGGAGTAGGCTGGGATTACCGGGAGTAACTCGTACACCCGCTCCCACGCGGACGTCGTTTCCGGCGATCACGACACTGGGCCGCTCCGCGGAGCGGCCCGGGAACGGATCCGCGATCATGACCACCGTCGCTCCGCCGCTCCCGGCACGTCTGACCCTGACTCCGGGGACCACCCCCATCGGCCTGCTGGACGGTGCCTGGTGGCCCCGCTCACGCGATCTCGCGGCCGAACTCCCCTCACTGGTCGGCGCGCTGGAGAGCCGCTTCGGGCGCATCACGCGCGTCACGGTGAATCCCACCCGCTGGCCCGTCGTCCCGCACAAGGTTCCCGCCACCGGGCACACCGTGCACGTGGGCTGGTTCACCGAACAGGATCCGGACAAGATGATCCTGCTCTCCTACGCCGTCGGCCGCTGCGACCTGCTGGTGGTCCCGCCCGGGACCGAACCCGACGCGGCGGCCCGGCTGATGGACGCCGCCGCCGCACCCGGCGGCGCCCTCACCGCCGGCGCGCTGATGTCCGGCGAAGTCACGGCCGGCCGCGGCGCGCGGGACGCCCGAGGCCGCGAGGACTCCTGGGAGACCGACGGCGGGGCCGCCTCGCCGCCCCTCCGTCACCCGGCCGCCGGGGCAAGGATGATCTCCCTGCCGGGAACCGTGCGGAGGTGACGACGTGGAGATCCTGATCACGCTCGCGGCGGGCGCCGTCCTGATCGTGCTCGGCCTGTTCCTGATCCACCGGCTCAACGCCCAGCACGACGCGCGCATCGCGGCCCACCGCTTCAGCGCCCCCTTCCCGGCCGTCGCCCGGCCACCCGGCCACAGCCCCCGCAGTTCGTCGGGACAGGCACCCGGCCGCGGGCGCACGGGCATCCGGCCCTGATCCTCGAACCGCTCCTCCGGCCGAAGGCCGCGGGCGCTGCACCCGACACCCGGCACCCGGCACCCGGCCCCCGGGACGCCGCACCCGGCGGCCCGCTCCCCTTCTGGCCCCGACCGGCCCGAAGCCGTACGATCGAACCAGGATCGAGCACTCTCACGTGCGGCGATCCGGAAGGGCGGCCCTGGCGGAGTGAATGCGCCGGGGCCGTTGTGACGACCGCCGCCGTGGGGTTCCCGCATCCACGAACCGAGGCACACCATGGTTCTCCTCCCTCTCCTGCTGATCGCCGCGATCGCGCTGATCGTCATCGGCGCGACCGTCGACGGCATGCTGTACCTGGCCTCCATCGGCACGCTCCTCCTCATCGCCGATGTCCTCTGCCTCGCCGCGAGATCGATGCTGCACCGCCGGCGCCCGGCACACTGAGCCCCTTCCCGACCGTCGGCGTTCAGGTAGGTCCGAGCGCGCGTGATCGCCCTTCCGCGGGACACGCGCAGGTGACGACCGCTGTTCCGCACCCGTCCCGATCCCCCTCCGGGGAGCCGCCCGGCCACCGCGTCCCGTTCTTCTCCGGCACCGTGCCCCGGCCGTGCCCTGCAAGGCGGTGGACAGCGGTCGACAGGAGCGTCCCGGGAGTGCCGAAAAAGCCGTCCCATGGCGCGGGTTCGCTTCCCGTCATCCGCTCTTCGCACGAAGCTCCAGGTCAGAGGCCTGGGGCTCCGTCGTCGTCCGCGCGCCCGTCAGCCTCCTCCACGGTCGCCCGCCGACCCGCCGGTGATCCCCCGGCGCAGGGCCGGGGACGGCCGAGCGGCATGGTTCGGCGGGCGGTAGGGTCGCGCGCATGTGGGTGGGGGTGGACGCGGTCGACTGGGCCGGGCTGAGGCACAACTACGGTTCCGCCGAGGATGTGCCGGAACTGCTCCGCCGGTGTGCCGGTCCGGATCCGGACGACGCCGAGTACGCCTCGTCCGAGTTGCTCAACCTGCTGTTCCATCAAGGTGGTCGGGTCTGTTCCGCCGCGTCGGCCGCGCTGCCCTTCGTACTGCGCCTGGCTGCGACGCCACAGGTCTCGAGCCGCTGCGCGTTGCTGGAGACGGTGGCGCTGCTGGTGGCGGAAGCCGGGCGGGCCGAGGCCCGGTTCCTCGATCCGGGCTGGGCGCCGGCGTGGGGGCGGGCCCTGCCCGAGCTGCTGCGGCTGCTGGACGATCCCGAGCCGGAGATCCGGCGAGCCGCGGCCGATGTGCTCGGGGCCTGCGACGACCCCGGCGAACTGGTCCTTCCCGGGCTGCTCCGGTCCTGGGAGGCGGAGGCCGATCCGGCGACCCGCCTCGAACTGGTCCTCGCCCTGGGCCGGGCCGCTCTGCGTGCGCCGGCCGGTGCATGCGGCGCCGAGGCCTTCGGCCTGCTCCACGGACTGCTCGACGCTCCTCAGCCGCAGCTCCGCCTGGCGGCGGTGCACGCGCTGGCCCCGGCCGACCCCGGTCTTCCCGCCCGACGGCTGGACGACGTGCTCGAAGCGGTGCGGGACCCGAGCGTCGAGCTGTGGCACCACACCAGTTCGGTGCAGGCCGGAGTGCTGGGTGTCCACCACTGGACGTCGGAACTCTTCGCCGGGCCGGCCCCCGACTTCACGCTCGGAGTGCTGGCGGACCATCACGACGACGAACAGCGGATCGCCGCCCTGGCCCAGGCGGGCGCGCTGCTGTCCCGATGGCGCTCACCGGCTGCTCCCCTTCTGCCGCGCCTCGTCGGACGGCTGGACGACCCCGTCGCCGAGGCCCGTTTCCGCGCCGTCGAGCTGCTGGCCTGCCTCGGCCCGGCTGCCGCCGCCCACGCGGACGGGGCCGCCTCCCTGCTGACCGACGGCGCGGTCCGCGCCACGCAAAGACGGGAGAGCGTGGGTGAGGCCGCCTTGTGGGCGCTGGCCCGGATGAACGATCCACGCTGTCTTCCGGGCCTGATCGAACTCATCGTCGGCGCACGGTCCGGCTTCGCGTCGCACTCCGCCTACCACCCCGCGAGCGAGTGGCATCACGTCGGCCTCCCTTCGCTCCCCGAGGTGCTGCGCCACCTCCCGGACCACGCCGACGCGCTCCTTCCGGCGATCTGCGATCGGATCGGCGCCCTCACGGACGACCGGCCGCTCCACCGGATCTGCGAGACGCTCGCCGAGTGGGGACCGGCGGCGGCGAAGGCCGTTCCACGGCTGCTCGGCCTGCTGGAGGACGACCGGACCTGGAGTGCGGCGGCGACGGCCCTGGCCGGGATCGGAAGGGACGGGGCCGGGGCGGGGGACCCGCTGCTGTCCCGAGTACGTCCCGACGAGCCGCGCGCAGAGCTCGCGGCCTGGGCGTACTGGAGGGTCTGCGGCGAACCCGGACCGGCCCTCGAGGTCCTCGGCCGCGCCCTCGCCGAGCAGCGGATCCGGCATCCGGAGCTGCGCAGGCTCGCCGGCCTGGGCGCGCATGCCGCACCCCATGCGGACCGGCTCAGGGCGATGACCGCGGACACCGACCCCTGGACCCGCGTCGAGGCCGCGCACGCGCTGTGGGCCGCCACCGGCGACACCGAGAACACCGTTCCCGTCCTGACGGCGGTCGTGCGCGACCTGGCCGAGGGGACCTGTCTGCCGGTCGTGCTCCCCGCGGTGCGGCACCTGGCCCGGATCGGGCACGCGGCCCGACCCGCCGCGGACCTCCTGCGCGGCGTCACCACCCACGACCGGCGGCTGCGGTCCAACGGCGGCTGGCGGGGCTTCACCCAGGACGAGGACATCCGTTCCGCCGTGCGGGAGCTGCTCGACGCGGCATCCGCCTGAGGCGAGCGCCCCACCCGGGAAGTCCGAGGGGCTTTCCGAGGAGCGTCGGGAAGGCCGTGGGCGGCGGTCCGGGATTCGTCGTGGGCGTCAGGAAGGATCCCGCCGGACCGGAGAGCGGCGAGGGGAGCGGCATGGCGAGGGGAGCGGCACGGCGAGGGGCCGTGCCGCAGGGCCCCGGGCCGGTGGGCCCGGGCCTCCGCGTCGGCCGGTCCGGTCAGGGCGTCGTAGCGCGCGGGTCGGGGCGGTTCCTGGGGAGGCCGAAGCCGGCCATCTCCTTCTCCTCGTAGGACAGGAAGCCCAGGCTCCGGTAGAACGCGTGGTTGCGTCTGCCCTCCTCCGTCGACTCGTGGTCCGTGGACAGGAGGAAGAAGCGGCAGTGCGAGTACCGGCGCTTGAGGTGCTCGACCAGGGCCCGGCCGACGCCCCGCCGGTGGTGGGCGGGGTGGACGACGACGTCCTGGACGTAGCAGACGTGTTCGTCGTCGGAGATCGTCCGGGCCAGGCCGAGGAGCGTTCCCTCGCCGTCCCGTGCCGTGACGACCAGGTGGGAGTTGGCCAGGCCCCGGCAGAGCCGGTCGACGTCGCGGGTGTAGCCCTCCCATCCGACCGACGCGTAGAGCTCCAGCATCTCCGCCGGATCGAACGCCTCCTCCGTCGCTACGAACACGCCGGAACCCTCCCTGGTGGTGCGTGACACGTCAGTTCGCTCCCGTTTCCCGCTCGGACGGCCCGGGGGCCGTGAAGATCCGGTCCAGATGGTGGCGGAGCACCGCGATCGCCGACTCCGGGCTCCGCTGGCCCACCAGGATGCCGGTGCCCAGGGTCGCCGTCATCGCGAGCAGGCTGATCGCCTCCGTGCGCGCGTCGGTGTCCGGGTCGGCCAGGCCGGTCTCCCGCGCCTGTTCGAGGAGTCCGGTCAGGACGTCCTCCGCGGCGTCGGGGCTGTCGACGAAGGGCTGCGCGGCCAGCGCCCCGTCGGTCACGGAGAGGATCGCGTAGGAGCTGTACAGCAGGTGGAACGTGCGGCTCTCCTCGTCGGTCGGCAGCGAGGCCAGCAGCAGCGCCTCCACCGTGGCGCGCGGGCCCGGGTCCGGGCCGACGGCGGCCAGGCGCGCGCCCACCCTCGCGGTGAAGCGGCCGGTCAGGTGGCGGAGGCCGTAGAAGAGGAGCTTCTCCTTGGTCTCGAAGTAGTACTGCACGAGCCGGAGCGAGACGCCGGCCTCCGCGGCCACGTCGCGCATGCCGACGGCGTGCAGCCCGCGCCGTCCCGCGACCCGGACGAGCGCCTCGGCGATCTGGGCGCGCCGCTCCTCGTGATCCACGCGCTTCGGCATGTTCCCGTATCTCCGCCCGTCGGTGGTGGGGTCGCGTCCGGCCGCCCGGACCCTTTCATGATACCGATGTACCACATTGATGATACGGTCGTACCACGAACGAGGGAGCTCCCCAGGAGGTGCCGCCGTGCCCGAGTCCACCGCCCGCGTACGCCGCGATGTCGGCCGCTACGTCGACGACGCCCTGCGCGACCGCTTCTTCGCCGCCGCCGACGTCCTCTACGCGATGGGGGCACCCGTCCGCTCCGAGACGGACGTCGAGACGAGCTTCGGCACCACCCACGTCTACCGGTACGGGCCCACGGACCCCACCGGCGAGTCCCGGACGCCGATCGTCCTGATCCACGGCGCCGGCTACAGCTCGGCGATGTGGTACCCCAACACCCCCGGACTCAGCCTCGACCGGCCCGTCTACGCCCTCGACACCCCGGGCGACGCGGGCCGCAGCGTCCACCGCGAGCCGATGTGGCAGCCCGAGCGCGCCGCGCGGTGGATGGACGAGGCCCTCGACGCGCTGGGCCTCGACCGGGTCCACCTCGTCGGCTCCTCCTACGGCGGCTGGCTGGTGCTCAACCAGGCGCACCGGATGCCCGGACGGCTCGCCTCGGTCACCGCCCTCGACCCCGGCGGCCTGGAGAAGGTCGGCCCGCGCTTCTTCGCCTGGATCTTCGTGAGCCTGCTCGCCACCTCCGCCCCGAAGGCGCTGCGCCCCCGGCTCGCCAAGTGGCTGGACCAGCCGGTCATCGCCGTCCCCGAGATGCGCGCGTGGATCCGGCTCGGCGCCCGCGCCTACCGGATCCGCCGCCCCGCGCCGCAGCCGCTGACCGAGGACGCGCTGCGGTCCATCCGGACCCCGCTCTACGTGATCATGGGCAAGCACAGCCTGCTCGTGCACCCCGAGCGCCAGCTGGAACGCGTACCGCGCCTCGTCCCCGGAGCCCGCGCCGAGATCATCACCGCGACCGGGCACGGCCCGCAGATCGACCACCCCGACGTGGTCAACGCCCGGATGCTGTCCTTCATGGAGGACGTCGACTCCCCCGGCCCCGCCGCGGCCGGGGCGTAGGCGGGACCGGCGCGTAGGCGGGACCGGGGCGTAGGCGGGACCGGCGCGTAGGCGGGGCCGGGGCGTAGGCGGGGCCGGGGCGGCGGCGCGTCAGTTCCGCGCGGCGTCGTCGTCCGTCTCTCCGGCGGCCCCGGCCGGGCGGGTCTTCTCGCGCATCTTGCGCACCAGCTCCGCCTTCTGGTCGGCGGCGTTCCGGCGGTCGAGGTTGCGGTGCGGACCGTTGGCCTGCCGTTCGGCGCGGGACAGCTTCTTGCGCTGGCCGCCGCCCTGGCCCACGGGGTTGTTGATGTTCTTGCTGTCGGTCACGGGTTCTCCCGGTGGTGAGGTGGGGGTGATCTACGGATCCGTCGGTGGGGGACGGGCGCGGCGGCGTCGGAGGACGTCGGCGGGGCCCGCCGCGCTCTTACTCGTAAATCGGCGTCTGGAAGAACATGACAAGGACGTTACCCGGTTCCGCCGGCCCCCCGCGCCGGGCTTTCCGCCGCCCCGGCGGCCGGCGCCCGCCCGGGGCGTGGCCGCGTCACGGGCACGTCGTACCGGTCGCCGGGTAGAGGGAGACGTCCTCGGCCCGCATGCGCACGGCGTGGTCGGTGGAGAGGGGGCCCCGGCCGGGGGAGGGGTCCCAGACCCACAGGTCGCCGCCCTCCCGGGGGAAGGCCAGGACCGGCCGGCCCGTCGGGAGCGGACCCGGGTGGACGGAGACCGGTTTGCCCGGCTCGACCGGCCGCACGCACACCAGCCGACCGTCGACGCCGAAGTAGGACGGGGGGTCCTCCCCCCTGGTCGCGGCCAGGTACGCGCGCTCCGCGGCGGCCCGGGCCTCCTTCAGGGTCAGGTCCGCCATGCCGAGGACGGCGACCAGGACGAGGAGGGGGAACGTCCCGTTCATCATGACGCCCTGGGAGATGTGCAGGTTGAAGTACTTGGCCCACCCGTAGAAGGCCACGAAGAGCAGCGTGATCGCCAGGGTCAGCACCACCGGCTTCAGGGCCACGAAGTAGCGCCAGTAGAAGGAGACGTGCACGGCGGGTTCGGGGATCCCCAGCGCCTCTTCGAGATAGGCGGTGTGGAGGAAGGAGCCGACCCAGGGGAGGACGAACGGCAGCGGCGCGAGGAGCACGGGCAGGAGCAGCAGGATGTGGCGGCTCAGCCACGAGCGGGAGAAGGCGTGCCAGCAGCCGACCGCGGTCGCCAGGATCAGCAGTCCCTGGCCGAGGCCCAGGAGCTGGGCTCCGAAGCCGGCGGGGCTGTTCACCAGCCACTCGTACGTCACCCAGGTGAAGCCGCCCACGACGATCGCCCCGCACGCGAGGCGCAGCAGCCGGGGCCGGGGCTCGTTCGACGTGACCCAGTAGCCCACCGGCCCGAGGGCCGCGAGGGGCGCCAGCAGGACCAGGAACCGCCACGGCGAGGAGAACGAGGCGAGCACCCAGGCGGACGCCAGGGGGACGGGCACGGCGAGGAACGGCAACGCCACCGACCGGAAGCGCCGAAGCCGGGCGCGCGACGGCGACGGCGGTTCCACCGGCTGCGGATCCGGACCGGGATCGGTCCCGGTCCCGGACTCGGGCCGGGGGCCGACGGACAGACGGAGGTCGTGGAGGTCGTCGTCGAACGCCTCGGCCCCGTGGGTGAGGTCCGCCCACCGCGCCTTCACCCTGGCCTTCAGCTGCTCGGCGTCCTCCCCGGGGAGGCGCGGAACGGTCAGCACGTGGCCCGTGTCGGCCCCGCCCAGGGCCTCCGCGTGGCGTCCGAGCCAGCGGCGGAACCTCCCGGCGCCCGGCGGTGTCCGCCGCACCACCCGGACCAGGGTGGTGTCCCGCTCCTCCTCGTACCGGACGAGCCTGGCCTCACGGATCCGGAAGCCGACCGGAGGTCTCCTGAGCAGACGGGTCACCTGCGCCCGCACCGCGTCGACCGCCGTCCTGCGCTGACCGTACGCGAGGGCGTCCACCACCAGGACGGCGCGCCCGTCCGCGACCGCCACCCTGTCGCGCGCCTGCGCGGGCCGCACCCTCCAGCCCGGCTGCGAGCCGAGGGCCTCGACCGCGCGCTCCGTCTCGTCGGGGTCGTCGGGCCCCTCGACGATCAGCCGGACGCGCTGGGTGGCGGCGGTGAGCGCCCCGTCCGCCGGGGCGCCCCCGCCGTCGGGCGGGCCGGGGTCGGCGCCGCCCGTCCCGGATCCGCCCCTCTGCGGGGGAACCGCCGCCGGGCTCCCCCGGCCGGAACGCCGTGCCTGTACGAGGGCGTTCAGAAGGCCCGCCATGTCTTCCTCCTCCACCTTCCGCCGCGGCCCCGGTTCCGGCTTCCGCGAAACCGAGGGGAAGAAATACTGGCAGTGCGCACTGACAGCGCCCCCACGCCGGTGCGGAAGGGCGGGCCGGGACCGGCGGAGGGTCAGCCCCGCGGCCGTACGTCCAGGAGTTCGCCCCCGCGGTCGAGGGCCAGGACGTGGGCCGTGTCGCGGGACAGGGTGTCCGGGTCCTCGTGGGACAGGACCACGCGGCCGTACGAGGTGATCAGGTCGGTGGTCTTCTCCACGGGGTCGCCGGGGGCCTGGGCGCAGGTGTCGAACAGGTAGCTGTCCAGCTCCCCGCAGGCCTCCCCGACGCGGTTCGCCGTCACCGTGCCCGTCGCCGGGGAGAAGAGGAAGCACTCGACCACGCCCCGGTGGAGGGAGGGCGCCGTCCGGGTCCTCTCCCGGTACTCCTCCGGGGCCACCCGGGAGGCCAGGGTCAGGTCGGTCAGGGAGTGGCTGGAGGCGTGCTCGACCAGGGCCGGGCCCAGGCCGCCGTGCATGCGGGCGCCCGTCTCGATGAGGACCGGCCCCCGGCCGGTGAGGACGAGCTCGCTGTGGGCCGGGCCGTTCTCGACGCCGAGGGCGGCGAGGGCCCGTGCCACGTAGTCCGTGATCTCCGGGTGGTCGCCGACCTCCACCGCCGTCATCGCGCGGTAGACCGGGGTCCCGCCGATCGTCTCCTTCGTGTAGCGGAACATGTTCACGACGAACGGCGACCCGTCCAGGGACACCGAGTCGACCACGTACTCCGGGCCGACCAGCCGTTCCTGGACCAGGAGTTCGGTGATGACCCCGCCGGCCAGGTCGACGCGGCCGAAGAGCCGGTCGCACGCGGTCCGCACCTCCTCCGGCGTGGCGCAGAAGAACACCCCGTCGGTGGCGAAGGACCGCGTCGGCTTCACGACGAACTCCGCCAGGCCGCTCCCCCGGCACCACGCGACGGCGGACTCCGTGTCGGTGGCCCGGTGGTGCGGGATGTGCGGGACGCCGGCCGCGCGCAGCCGCTCCTGCATCAGGAACTTGTCCCGGCGCGCCTCCGACGGGCCCGTGTTGGGGCGCATGTCCCAGTGGGCGGCCAGCGCGTCGTACGCCTCCACACCCGGCTCCGAGCCGCAGACGAGGAAGTCCGGGCGGCGTCCGCCGCACAGCCGCTCGACCTCCGCCGCCGTCTGCCCGACGGTCGAGAAGCGGAGCTCCGCGGTGAAGTCCTCGCGCGGGTACGTCGCCAGGAGGGCGGGCGGGAGGGTGTCCGAGGTGAGGACGGCGACCGGGTCCAGGCCGTAGCGCTCCTTCGCCCGGCGGGCGAGGGCCGAGCCGCTGGAGTACGGGTCCACCACCACGAGGACCGGGTTCTCAGGCATGCTCCAGGACCTTTCCCCCGCGCTCGGTCTTCGGGTCCGGCTCCGCGTTCCGCACCAGGGTCATCGCCAGGGAGCCGACCAGGGCGCAGCCCGCCGAGACCCACAGGGCCGCCTGCCAGCGCCCGTCGTCGAGGAGGCTTCCGTAGACGGCGGCCGCGACGGCGCCGCCCAGGTAGAACGAGGACTGCCGCAGGGCGATCGAGACGATCTGGCGCGCCGGGGCGAAGCCGGACATGGCGACCGTGTCGAGCAGCGGCATCAGGCAGTAGTTGAACAGCAGCCGCAGCAGGTACAGGACGGTGAAGACGACCAGCGGGACCGTGAACGTCTGGAGGACCAGGCCGACGACGGCCAGCATGCCGAAGAAGGCGGCGCTCGGGCGGAGCGAGAACTTCTTGACCAGGACCGGCGCGAAGACGGCGCCGAAGATGCTGACGATCTTGTCGGTGCCCAGGATCAGCGAGATGTCGCTCACCGGGATGTCGTAGATCTGGGCGAACAGGACGTTCGCGAAGCGGAAGAACAGCGCGATCGACGCGCCCAGGAAGCCCGACGCGACGAAGAGGGTGAGGAAGTTGCGCTTCTCGCCCGCCGCGCCTGCCGGGTCCTGCGCGGACCCCGCCGCCGGGCGCGGGACCTCGCGCGCCGACGGGAGGCGCAGGAGCAGCATCACGCAGGCCGCGGCGAAGGAGAGCAGCAGGAAGAAGCGGTACTCGTCGAGGTCGCTCATGTCGAGCAGGCCGCTGATCCCCGACACCAGGGCGGAGCCGATGACGCCCGCGCCCAGGTAGCAGATGAAGAAGGTGCTGAACAGGCGGGTGCGGCCGGAGGCGGGGACCTGCGCGCCGGCGATCGCGTTGCCCACCGAGAGCAGGCCCAGCATGCCCGCGAGGATCGCGCTCAGGACGAGGGAGGCGGTGACGACCGAGGACACGAACGGCAGGCCCGCGAAGGGCAGGGTGTAGAGCACCGACGCCCCGATGAGCAGAGCCCGCTGCGAGACGTACCGGCCGAGGAGGAGGAGCGGGACGACCGCGACCGCCATGGCGCCGGTGGCCACTGCGTAGATCACGCCCGCGTCGCCCTCGCCGATGCCGCGCTCGGCGAGGTAGAAGTTGAACACCACGTCGAAGACGGTGTTGGCGAGCCCCATGAAGAACGAGGCGGCCAGGTAGAAGTAGACGGGCCGGGGCACCGCCGCGAGCTCGCTACGCAAGGGGAGCACGTCCCTCGGTCGTCTCGGACGCCGTGCCCGAGGCGGCCGGCCGTCGCTTCGGCACGGCTCCGGAATGGCGCGCGATCAGGGTCGCCACGTGGTCCCACGGCCCGTAGCCGTCCCGGGTGGCCAGGTGGCCGCCGCCGGGGACGACCTCGACGGTGGCGCCCCACGCCGCCGCGAGCGCCGCGCCCCGGTCCTCCGACAGGAACGGGTCGTCGTCGGAGACCACGAGGTGGGTCCGCAGCGGCAGTACGGAGGCGGGCAGTGGGGCCTGGGGCCGGATGGCGTCCGGGGCGCCGGGGGCCTCGACGTCGGCCGGGGCGACCAGGAGGGCGCCGGTGACCCGGTCGTCGAAGCGGGTCGCGGCCCACTGCGCGACGGTGACGGAGCCGCAGCTGTGGCCGACGAGGAAGACCTCGCCGTCGACGGCGCGCACGGCCTCGTCGAGCCGGGCGACCCAGCGGTCGCGGTCGACGTCCTCCCAGTCGTCCTGGACCACGCGGGAGAAGCCCTCGTAGGTGTTCTCCAGATGGGTCTGCCAGTGGTCGGGTCCGGAGCCGGTGTGGCCCGGTACGGTCAGGAAGCGCATGGTCCTTGCCTTTCGAGGCCGAGGTCCCGCGGGGAGACGGTGAGGCCGAAGCGGCGGCTCACCACCTCCTGGAGTTCCGCGTCCTCGGTGATGGGGGTGGTGGTGCCGCGGCCGTCCGCGACGACCGTGAGGTGTCCGTCCCGTACGCTCACCCGGCCGTCGGGGGTGGGGATGCTCGCCACCTTGTGCCGGTTGAGCAGACTGTGGGGGGAGGACGTGGTGTAGAAGTGCGCCATCTCCAGGTCGAGTTCGGCGGCGGGGACGTCGACGAACCGGTAGATGTCCTGCCAGTCGACGGCTCCGACCGCGTGCTCCTTGACCGAGACCGTCCAGACCGGGGCGCCCGGGGCGCGGTCGAGGCGGATCCGGGTGGAGAGGGCCGGGTGCGCCAGCTCCGCGCCGTCCACGAGCGGGAGGACGCCCCGGGGGCCCCTGGCGCCGTAGCCGATGTCGAAGAGCAGGCGCTCGCCGTCGAGTTCGACGACGAAGACCTGGTGGGTGGCCGGGGTCGGGTGCGGGTCGCAGCCGCTGCCGAGCCGGATCCCGTACGCGAATCCGCACGCGTCGAGCAGCCGCCCCATCAGCCGCCCCGTCTCGAAGCAGATGCCGCCCCGGCGGCCGTCCACGATCGCCTCGTGGAGCACCTCGTCGGTGAGGCCGCGCTCGGCGTTGCGGTGCATGCTGAAGTTCTCGAAGGGGACGTGGTAGAGGTGCGCCTCGTGGATCCGTCGCAGGCAGGCGGGGGTCGGTTCCAGCGGTCCGCCGAATCCGATCCGTTCCGTGTAGCGGGAGATGAGGTCGTTCATGGGGTCTTTCCCGGTGGGTGCGGGTGGAGGTCCGCGGGGTGGGCGTCGGGCGTGGGGGACGGGCGTCAGACGTCGAGGACGAGCCGGCGGTCGATCGACCTGCTGACGCACGGGAGCATGTAGCCGGACTCGGCCTTCTCCTCGTCGGTGAGCACCTCGTCGCGGTGGTCGATCCGCCCGGCGCGGACCCCGACCTCGCACGTCCCGCAGATGCCCTGGCGGCAGGAGAAGGGGACGGCGACGCCGTTGCGGTGGAGGGCGTCGAGGAGCGGCTGGTGCCGGGTGGCCTCGAAGGTGACGCCGGACTTCGCGCACTCCACCTCCACGGACTCCGCGACCTCCCCCGTGGCGGAGGCGGGCCCGTCGGTGATCAACAGCCTTTCCCCCGGGGTCTCTTCGGCGGCGGTGCGCACGGCCGCGACCATCGCGGGCGGGCCGCACGCCCCGACGACGCCGTCCGCCGGGATCGCGGCGACGGTCGCGGCCCAGTCCGGGCGGCCCCCGGTCGCGGTGTCGTGGGTGACGACGGTGCCGCCCTGGTCCCGGGCCAGTTCCCGCAGGCGGTCGAGGAAGGGGAACTCGTCCGCGCCCCGGTCGACGTACACGAGCGTCCAGCCGCGCAGCCGTCCGCCGGCCAGGACCGCGAGGACGGGGTTGACGCCCACGCCGGCGGCCAGGAAGTGCGTGAAGGGGGCCGGGTGTCCGGCGGTGAACCGGCCGGCCGGCGCGGAGACCTTGACGGTCGCGCCGGCGTACAGGCGGGGCGAGAGGTGGTCGCGCCGGTCGCCCCGGTGGCGGTTGCGGACCGCCAGCTCGTAGCCCTCGGCGCCGGCGGCCACGACCGTGAAGGTCTTGACGCGCGGCCCGACGCGCAGCGTGACGTGCTGGCCGGGCTCGGCGGCCGGGAGCGGTTCGCCGCCGTACGGGCGGGTGAGCCGGTACCGGCTGACCGTCGGCGTCAGGGCGTGCGCCGAGCGGACCATGGCCGTCCTCATGCGACCAGCCCCGATTCCTGGAAGGCCTCCAGGGTCGCGCCGTGGTCCAGCGCGCCCGCTTCGAGGAAGTACTGGAGGGTGGGCGCGGCGCCGCGGCGCACGTCGGCCACGATCCCGTCCCGCGCGTACACGTCGGTCATGACCTCCTCGACCTCCTGGGCCGTCAGGCCGGAGGCCCGCAGGCCCAGGGCCGCGCTCGCGCAGTCGGGCTCCAGGAACGCGAAGATCAGACGCGGGATGTACGGGCCCGCCAGCTCCCGCTCCCGCCGGGTCATCGCGGGCCACAGGTGGCGCAGCAGCGTCGAGAAGTACGTGTGGTGCTTGGCCTCGTCGACCGCGTGGTCGGCCACCATCTCGCGGACCCCCTCGGGGAGCCGCTCGTCGCGCGGCAGGTCCTCCAGGACGGAGGAGATGAGCGTCTCGCTGACGATGGCGAAGAGCAGCTCGTCCAGGCCGCGGATCTCGTGCGGCAGGGAGTCGTGGACGCGGGCCAGTTCGGTGGTGAACGTGGGCGCGTCCGGGAGGGCGGGGGCGACGCCGGTGCGGTCGCGGACCTGCCGGAGGATCTCGTAGGTGAACTGGGCGTGCCAGGCCTCGTCCGTGACGATCTTGAACGCGTCGGCGCGCATCGCCTCGGGCAGGTCGAGTCCGGACATGCCGCGGCTGATGTGCCCGGTGACCGGGATGACCGCGCTCTGCTCCAGGTCGATGGTGAACCGGAGGTACTCGTAGAGGCGGTGGATCAGCACGGTCTCGCGGACGTGCGGTGCGGCGCGCCGGAGCACCGGGTGGGCGAGGGCGGGGACGAGTTCGGGGCTGAAGAAGAGCTCGCCGTCGGCCTCCAGGGCCCGCATCGGGCTGTTGCGGACGGTGGCGACGCGCTCCCAGGTGCGGAAACGGCTGCGGTATTCGGCTCGCCGGTGTTCGGTTCCGTGGTATTCGGCCCGCTGGTATTCCGCCGAGGTGAACACCTGGTCGAGGCGCTTCTGATGACTGCGGGCGAGAACGGTCCGGTTGGCCGTACTCGCAAATTGCAATGCCATTGCTTCGTTTAAACCTTCGGGATTGTCCGAAAATGGTTCGTGGGACCAGGATGCTGCCAGCGGGTCAAGTGGCCGTCAAGCGGCAAAAGTTTGCCGCCGGGCGGAGTTGTCCGAGTTCGCGGAGTTGACGGAAGCCGAAGCGGTACAAAAGGAAAGGCGACCGGCAGGAAATTGCCGGTCGCCGACGGTGGAACCGGCAAAAACTTGCCGGTTCACACCGGGTATTCCGTGTGTAGGGTGTGGCCTACGGCAGCAGGAAGACGCAGCGGAGGCCGTGTTGATAGGCGGGGAGAAGCACCTGGGAGGTCACGGTGATCCGCTCGGGCGAGACGTGCGGCAGGTCGAGGCGGTACCGGTGGCCCTGACGGAAGGCGACGACCTTCGGCTTCCGCTCCCACAGCCGGCGGCACTCGGGGTCCCGCAGCACGCCGTCGAGCAGCGCCCCGAGCGGGGCGGCGCGGGGGGTGTCACGGGAGGCGTTCGCGGCCAGGGCGAACCGGAGCATCGCGAGGTACACCTCCGCGTGCTCCTGCCAGCCGATCATCTGCTCACGTGCTGAGGGGTCGTTCAGCGCCCAGCGCATGAGATTGGCGTGCGGCTCGCGCACCCAGGGGAACCAGGCGGCCATGAGCGTGTTGTAGCCCAGCATGTTCCAGGAACCGTCGGTGAGATAGGCCGGGAAAACGCTCTGCGCCGTGACCAGGTGCAGGAGCGCGAGCTGGCTCTCCGTCTCGCCCGTCTCGTCCGCGAGGGCGATCCCGGCGGCGCCGGCGAGAGCACGGCTGTAAAGCACCATCCGCTCGTCGGGGCCCAGGACGAGTGCGGCGGAAAGCCGTCCCAATACGTCACTGGAAAGCGATACGGAGTCCCCGGCCTCCAGACTTCGGTACCAGCGCTCGCTCACGCCCATGATTTCGGCGACTTCCTTCTGCGGAATCGCCCTTTCCCGTCCGAGCTTCGCACCCGCGTCGATCCGCCAGGCACGCAGGAGCTGCGGCAGTTCCATGCTCTTCGATCCCCTCCCCCGATGGATCACGATTCTACCGCGCGCGAAAAAGGTGACGAGAGCCTCATCACCTTGCGCGGAGATCCGGGGAATCGCTTTGATGGTATTCAACTGCCGCCGAAAGCGGCGGAGTTGAGCGATTGCGACAACAGGAAAGCAGATCCCCATGCACCACCCGTCCCCGTCCGGCGGCCGGTCCGGAGCGACCCGGACGACACCGCGCCGGGTCGTGATCACCGGACTCGGCGCGATCACCCCGCTCGGCACCGGCGTCCCGGCGCTCTGGCAAGGGCTCCTGGAGGGCCGCAGCGGCGTACGGGCCCTGGAGGGCGAGGAGTTCGCCGGCCTGCCCGTGCGCATCGCCGCGACCGTGCCCGAGGACCCCGCGGGGCAGCTGCCCCCGGCCGCGGCCCGGCGCATGAACCGCGCCGCCCGATTCGCCGTGGTCGCCGCCCGCGAGGCCTGGCGGGACGCGGGACTCGCCCCCTCGGGGACCGGGGAGAGCGGCCTCGACCCGGACCGGGTGGGGGTCTGCCTCGGCACCATCATCGGCGGCGCCCCCGTCCTGGTCGAGGGGGACCGGAGGCTGCGCGACAGGGGGCCCCGGGGCGTGCCCCCGCTCACCGCCGCCATGACCGTCCCCTCCCAGGCGGCCTCCCAGGTCTCCCTCGACCTGCGGATCACCGGCGAGGCGCGCACCGTCGTCAGCGCGTGCGCCTCCGGCACCGAGGCGATCGGGCAGGCGATCGACCGCATCCGGTACGGACACCTCGACGTGGTCGTGGCGGGCGGGACGGAGGCCGCCGTCACGCCCGCCGTGATGGGCGCCTTCGCCGCGATGCGGGCCCTGTCCACGCGCAACGACGAGCCCGCCCGGGCCTCGCGCCCCTTCGCCAAGGACCGGGACGGCTTCGTGCACGGCGAGGGCGCCGCCACGGTCGTCCTGGAGTCCGAGGAGCACGCGCGGGCCCGGGGCGCGCGGATCTACTGCGAGGCGGCCGGCTGGGGCCTGTCCGCCGACGCCCACCACATCGTCGCGCCCGACCCCACCGGCTCCGGGATCGTGCGCGCCCTGCGCCGGGCGCTGGCCGACGCCGGCGCCGCACCGGCCGACGTCGTCCACGTCAGCGCGCACGCCACCGCCACCGTGGAGGGCGACCTGGCGGAGGCGACGGCCCTGCGCCGGGTCCTCGGAGAGAACGAGGACGTGCCGGTGACCGCCGTGAAGGGGAACATCGGACACCTCCAGGGCGCCGCCGGGGCGGTGGCGGCCGTGGCCGCCGCGCTCACGCTCCACCACGGCCGGATCCCCCCTACGATCGGCTGCGACGACCTCGACGACGCCTGCGCCCTGGACCTGGTCACGCACGTGCCGCGGCCGCTGCCGGACTCCGGCGACGTCGTCCTCGGCAACTCCTTCGGTTTCGGCGGTCACAACGCGGTGCTCGCCCTGCGTCGCGAAAGGACGACCGCATGACCGCCCCCACCCCCCAGGACATGGTCCGCGCCTTCCACCGGGCCTTCGGCCTCGGCACCGGCACCGGCCGCCCGGCCGCCGTCCCCCCGGAGCTGGCCCGGCACCGCCAGGCGCTCCTGGAGGAGGAGGTGGCCGAGGTCGCGGAGGCGACGGAGGCGGGCCGCCTCGTGGACATCGCGCACGAACTGGCCGACGTCGTCTACCTCGCGTACGGCACGGCCCTCGTCCACGGCGTGGACCTCGACGCCGTGCTCGCCCCCCGTCCTGCGCGAGGACGGCAAGGTCCTCAAGGGACCCTCGTACCGCCCGCCACGGGTCGCCGAGGTCCTGGCGCGCCAGGGGGGTTCCGGAGCGGCGGACGGTGCGGACCGGTAGGACGGCCGCGCCCTCCCGGCGCCCCGGCGGGAACGGGGACGGGGACGGGGACAGGGACGGCAGGATCCGGAGCGGCGTCCTCCGGGACGATCCGGTCCGGGGCGGTCTCCTCCGGGACGGTCCGCTCCGGGGCGGTCCGCTCCAGGGCGGCCGAGGTGCGGGCGCGTGCCCACGCGGGGTGGCACATGAGGGTCTCCCTCCTAAAATCCAACAGATCGGCGGGTCAGCGGAGTTCCTGGATGCGGACCAGGTTGCCCGCCGGGTCGCGGAAGGCGCAGTCGCGGATGCCGTACGGCTGCTCCGTCGGCTCCTGGACGACCTCGGCGCCGGCGGCCCGGACCTTCTCGAAGACGGTGCCGAGGTCGCGGGTGGCGAGGAGGATCCAGCCGTACGTGCCCTTGGCCATCATCTCGGCGACGACGCGGCGCTCCTCCTCGGTGACGCCGGGATCGGCGGCGGGCGGCGCGAGCAGGATCGACGTGCCGGGCTGCCCGGCCGGGCCGACCGTGATCCAGCGCATGTTCCCCTGCCCGACGTCGCCGCGGACCTCGAAGCCGAGGGCGTCGCGGTAGAAGGACACGGCGGCGTCCGGGTCGTCGTGCGGGAGGGCGGTGGTGTGGATGGTGAGGTCCATGGACCTCACGCTAACTCCCCCCGCCCGCACGGCGCTTCTCCGATCCTGACCGCTTCCCCGGCCCGGCTCAGTGGTGGAAGCCCGCGCGCTCCGAGTCCGCCGGCCTGCCCCGCGTGAGGCGCTCCAGGGAGTGCCGCATGTCCCGGGCGAGCAGGTCGACCTCGTCCCGGCCCACCCCGTGCCGGATCAGGACCCGCTGGATCACGGTCTCCTGCCGGTCGGCGGGCAGCGGGTACGAGGGGACCTGCCAGCCGCGCATCCGGAGCTGGTCGGAGAGGTCGTACAGGCTGAAGCCCGCGCCCGCCGGATCGGTGAGGGTGTACGAGACGGCCGGCAGCGCCCCCTGCCCGTCGTAGAGCAGGGTGAACGGGCCCATCTCGGCCACCTGCCCGGCCAGGTACCGGGCGGTCTCCGCGCAGACCCCCTGGACGCGCCGGTAGCCGGCCCGCCCCAGGCGCAGGAAGTTGTAGTACTGGGCGACGATCTCGCCGCCGGGCCGGGAGAAGTTGAGGGCGAAGGTCGGGAGGTCGCCGCCGAGGTAGTTCACGTCGAACACCAGGTCCTTCGGCAGCAGGTCCGCGGTGCGCCAGACCGCCCAGCCCACGCCGAGGGGCGCGAGGCCGTACTTGTGCCCCGAGGCGTTGATGGAGGAGACCCGTTCGAGCCGGAAGTCCCAGACCAGGTCCCGGTGGAGGAAGGGGGCGACGAAGCCGCCGCTGGCGGCGTCGACGTGGATCGGTACGTCGAGCCCCGTCTCCTCCTGGATCCGGTCCAGCTCGGCCGCGATCTCCGCGACCGGCTCGTAGTCGCAGGTGAAGGTGACGCCGAGGATCGCGACGACGCCGATCGTGTTCTCGTCGACGTACGCGCGCAGCTGGTGCGGCCGCAGGCCGGTCGCGCCGTCCTCCAGGGGGACCTGGCGCAGCTCGACGTCGAAGTAGCGGGCGAACTTGTCCCAGCAGATCTGCACCGGCCCGGCGACGATGTTGGGCCGGTCGACGGGCTTGCCCTCGGCCCTGCGCCGCTCCCGCCACCGCCACTTCAGGGCCAGGCCGCCCAGCATGGCGGCCTCGCTGGAGCCGGTGGTGGAGCAGCCCATGGCCGCGCGGCCCGAAACCTCCGGGGCGTTCCACAGATCGGCCAGGATGTTCACGCACCGCGCCTCGATCTCGGCGGTCTGCGGGTACTCGTCCTTGTCGATCATGTTCTTGTCGAGGCACTCGTCCATCAGCCGGCGGACCTCGTCGTCCGACCAGGTCGTGCAGAACGTCGCCAGGTTCTGCGCCGCGTTCCCGTCGAGCAGCAGCTCGTTGTGGAGCATCGCGTAGACGGCCTCGGGGAGGGAGGGCTCCTCGGGCATGCGGTACTTCGGCAGCACCCGCTCGCTGAGCGGCGAGGCGAACACGTCCGTCCGCGCGTCGGCCCTCGTCGGGGCCTTCATCTCGTGGAGCGCCACGGCTTCCCCTTCGCTCGACGGCACGCCCGCTGCGGGCGGCCCCGTGCCTCTCATCAACCCACGGGGGCGGGGGCGGCGCCCGGCAGCGGGGGAGCCCGTTGACCCGGGCGGGTGAGGGAGGGGCGGAGCGGGGCGCGGCGGTCCGTTCTCCACCGCCTTGACGGGGGCCACGCCGTTGACCTGCGGTTCCGTACGCGGGGCCGGACGGGGGTTCACCCGTTGGACGGGTGACGGAGGAACGGCCCCGGTCTTCCGCGACCCCGCCGCACTCGCTCCGACCTGCGGGAACGTCTCCTCCGGAGGAAGGCGCCACGGCCGGTCGGGCGGATACCGGCACCTCGGGACAAGCAGTACGTTCCGGGAGAAGTGGATCACCGACGGTGCTCCCCCCGCGATCCCGTACCCCGCACCTCCGTACCCCCGTAGGCCGACAGCCGGAAGGCGACCCCGCATGAGCAGCAGCAGCACCGCATGGAAGGACGCCGGCGACGCCGACGACTACCACTCCTACGACGACCTCCCCGAGCGCCTCATCGGCTACCCGGCCGTCTTCCACGCCCTCGGCATCGGCTCCTCGGCCGTCCGCACGGTCCTGGACCACGGCTGCGGGCCCGGCAAGGTCGCCGCCCGGGTCGTCGAGGCCTCCGGCGCGCGCGTCGTGGCCGCCGACGTCTCGCCGCACATGCTGGCCGTCGCGCGCGAGCGGCACCCGCACCCCCGGATCGACCACCGGCTGATCGACGGCGGCCGGCTCGCGTTCCTCGACGACGGCTCCGTGGACGCCGCCATGTCCTGCTTCGTCTTCGTCACCGTCGGAGAGGTCGAGGGCCTGCACGACATCGCCGCCGAGGTCCACCGCGTCCTGCGCCCCGGCGGCCGGTACGCCGTCCTCGACGCCAACCCGCGCAGCACCGGCATCCGCTTCTCCACCTTCCGCACCGGCGACCCCGGCCGCGTCTACACCAAGGGCGAGCGGCGCGGGACCCGCCTCGAACGGCCCGGCGGCGCCGCCCCGCTGGACCTGGTCGACCACCACTGGCCGTGCCGGACCTACCTCGACGTCCTGGGCAAGGCCGGCTTCACCGACCTGGACGTCCACGAGCCCGTGCTCCCCCGGCACTCCACCCTGCTGGGCAGCCGCCCGGCGGAGGCCGACCACCCGCCGTTCCTCGTCGTCTCGGGGGGGAAGGGGTGACGGGGGGCGGGGGCGGAGGAGGGGCGGGCCGGTGGAAGAAATCTGAGTCCGCGAAGGGAGAATTCAGCACCACGCGCCGTGAGAATTACTCACCGGAACACGCGGAAATAATTACCCGCCCGCATTTCGGCGCCCACCGTGCTACTGTCGACACCAGTTGCAGTTGTGGTTCCCGAAGCATGAGCATCATCAGCACATGAGCATGGCCGGTCTTTTCCGGTCGGGGCGATCATCGCGGCGAAACGGAGTCCGCACGGTGTGGATTCCGAGCACTGCCCCGAAGGAGAATTGATATGGCTTCCGGTACCGTCAAGTGGTTCAACGCGGAAAAGGGCTTCGGCTTCATCGAGCAGGACGGTGGCGGCCCCGACGTGTTCGCCCACTACTCGAACATCGCCTCGCAGGGCTTCCGTGAGCTCCAGGAAGGCCAGAAGGTGACCTTCGACATCGCGCAGGGCCAGAAGGGCCCGACCGCGGAGAACATCGTCTCCGCCTGACGCTGTCGCTGACGCGTGACGTGTGAAACGTGACGCGCAGCACGAGCTGGGGCCCGCACCTTGGGGTGCGGGCCCCAGCTCTTTGCATAGAAGGACCCCCCATTCCGGTCCGGCTTGTCTCGCAATTGTCCGTGCTGCATTTCTGCTGCGGGAATTCCTTGATATGCGCCGTATCGAGGAAGGTTCACCCATGAACCGCACACGCACGCACACCCGTTCCACCGCCCGTTCGCAGCCCCGCGGCCGCGTCCGTCCCCAGGGCGGAGGCCGGACGCCCTCGGGCCCGCCCGCCGAGTTCGCGCTCCCCCGGACGCTTACCCCCGCGCTGCCGCCCGTCGAGACGTTCGCCGCGCTCGACCTGCCCGCCCCGCTGCTCGCCGCCCTCGCCGCGGAGGGCATGACCGTGCCCTTCCCGATCCAGGGCGCGACCCTGCCGAACACCCTCGCGGGCCGTGACGCCCTGGGCCGCGGCCGGACCGGCTCCGGCAAGACCCTGGCCTTCGGCCTGGCGCTGCTCGCCCGGACCGCCGGGAAGCGCGCCGAGCCCAAGCGGCCCCTCGCCCTGGTCCTCGTGCCCACCCGCGAGCTGGCCCAGCAGGTGACCGACGCCCTCACCCCGTACGCCCGCTCGCTCCGGCTCCGGGCGACCACCGTCGTCGGCGGGGTGCCGATCGGCCGGCAGACGGGCGCGCTCCGCTCCGGCGCCGAGGTCGTCGTCGCGACCCCCGGCCGCCTCAAAGACCTCATCGACCGCGGCGACTGCGTCCTCGACCAGGTGGAGACCACGGTCCTCGACGAGGCCGACCAGATGGCCGACATGGGCTTCATGCCGCAGGTCACCGCACTGCTCGACCAGGTGCGGCCGGAGGGGCAGCGGATGCTGTTCTCCGCCACCCTGGACCGCAACGTCGACCTGCTCGTGCGCCGCTACCTGAACGACCCGGTCGTCCACTCGGTCGACCCGTCCGCCGGCGCGGTCACGACGATGGAGCACCACGTGCTGCACGTCCACGGCTCCGACAAGCAGGCGACCACGACGGAGATCGCCGCCCGCGACGGACGCGTGATCATGTTCCTGGACACCAAGCACGACGTCGACCGGCTGGCCCGCGACCTGCTCCTCAGCGGCGTACGGGCCGCCGCGCTGCACGGCGGGAAGACGCAGGCGCAGCGCACCCGCACCCTGGCGCAGTTCAAGACCGGGCACGTCTCCGTGCTCGTCGCCACGAACGTCGCCGCCCGCGGCATCCACGTCGACCACCTCGACCTCGTCGTCAACGTCGATCCGCCCGCCGACCACAAGGACTACCTGCACCGCGGCGGCCGCACCGCCCGCGCGGGCGAGTCCGGCAGCGTCGTCACCCTGGTCACCCCGCGCCAGCGCCGGGGCATGGTCCGCCTCATGGCGGACGCGGGCATCCGGCCCCGCGTCACCGAGGTCCGCTCCGGCGGGGCCGAGCTGCACCGCATCACCGGCGCGCAGGCGCCGTCCGGCGTCCCCGTCGTCATCACGGCCCCCGCGGCCGAGCGGCGCGGTGACGGCTCCCCCGCCCGCTCCCGGCGGGGCCGCCGCCCCCAGCGGGCCGGCCGCCGCCCCGCCCCCGCCGCCGCGTAGCGCCTCCGGCCGCGACCGCGGAGGGCCCCGCCCGGCCCCCGTACGGCGTCCCCGTCCTTTCCCCGCAGGAGGCACCTCGTGACACCGCTCCGCACGCAGCTCCGCAGGACCTCCCCCGACGAGGCCGCGACGCAGGCCCCCGACCACCTGACCGTCGAGGTGGCCCTGTCCGTCATGGCCGCCGCCCGTACCGGACAGCTGCTCGTCCGCGACGGCGACGACCGGCCCACCGGCCTGGTCACCCGGGCCCAGCTCACCGCCGCCCGCGCCGCCTCCTCGTACACGGACCGGGTCCGGCTCCGGGACGTCCTCGGCGACGTCACGCCCGCCCGCTGAGCCGTCCCTCCCTCCCGCCGCCTTTTCCCTCCCCGTATTTCCCTGCCACCCCCTGAGAGGCATCATGCGCTGTGTCATCGCCCGTTTCCCCTTCGACCTGACGAAGAGCGGCGTGCTGGACTCGATGAAGGGCGTCAAGCCCGAGCCGGGCACCGGCGATTTCGTCACCATCGGCCGCCGCCAGTACCCCGCGAAGCAGGTCGGCGAGGTCGTCACCCGCCAGGACCGGCGCGACTTCAGCGCCGGCGAGGTCGTGCGGGCCATGACCCGCCTCGGCTTCACCTGCGGCACCTTCCCCTTGGCGACGGCCGACGAGACCGTCTGATCCCGCCCCGGGCGTCCCGGGAACGACGAGGGCCCGACCGGCACGCGCCGGTCGGGCCCTCGTCGTCCGCCCGTCGGCGGCTCAGTGGTCGGAGTACCTGAAGTCGCCCACCGTCCAAGCGCTGACGTCGGCGATCGCGACGCGGTACATCCCACCGGTCTCGGGGATGCCCACCGTGCCCTGGAGGATCCGGGCCAGGTGGAAGTGGAGGTGCGTCGGCGGGTCCTCCTTCCGTTCGGAGGGCTTGAAGACCTTGGAGAACTCACCGAGCCGGGCCGAGTCCGTCAGGACCTCCGACACCCGCTCTCTCCAGAGGGCCTCGGGGGCCAGGCGTCCGGTGATGACCACGCCCCCCGCGACCACGGTCAGGGACATCTGATTGCTCTGCCCGGACTCCACGGTGGTGGCGATGTCCCTCAGCAGTTCGTCAGGCTTCGACATGAGAGCCGATTCTAGGCGGCGCGCCCTCCGGTGGTTGAATTTCCTCCGGGGCCCGGGGGCCGTACGGCGCCGGGGCCCCGAAGCGTTCCCCAGAAGAGGTGCAGATGACAGCGGACAATCCGCTCGGCGACCGACTCGACGACGACGACTACCCGGCCTACACCATGGGACGGGCCGCCGAGATGCTCGGCACGACCCCGGGCTTCCTCCGCGCCCTCGGCGAGGCCCGTCTGATCACCCCGCGCCGCTCCGGGGGCGGCCACCGCCGCTACTCCCGCTACCAGCTGCGGATCGCGGCCCGCGCCCGGGAACTCGTCGACCAGGGCACCCCGGTCGAGGCGGCCTGCCGCATCGTCATCCTGGAGGACCAGCTGGAGGAGGCCCAGCGGATCAACGCGGAGTACCGGAGGGCGGCGGAGCGGGCCGGGGAGCAGCCCGCGGAACGAACGGCGGAACAGGCCGCGGAACGGGCCCCCGAGGAGCCGGGCGGGCGCGCGGAGCCGCCGCCCCGGGGGCGGCCCGGGGGCCGTTAGCCCGTCCGGGCGCCTCCGGTTGCCGGGTCCCCGGCACCGGCGGAGCGTGGGGTGATCGTCCGACGCGCGACGCCCGGAGGGACCATGAGCAGCATCGACACCCCGGCCGACGTCCCCCGACCACGGGCGGCGGCGGTGCGGCCCGCGCCCACCACCCTCACCTGGGTGACCCTGGCCCTGATGACGACCGCGTCGGTGGCGAGCCTGCGGGCCGCGCCGACGATGGCCGTCTACGGCCTGGCCTGCGTGTTCCTGTACCTCGTCCCGGCCGTGGTGTTCCTGCTGCCGACGGCCCTGGTCTCCGCCGAGCTCGCCTCCGGCTGGAACGGCGGCGTCTACCGCTGGGTGTCCGAGGGGCTCTCGAAGCCGCTCGGGTTCCTCGCGGTCTGGTGCCAGTTCGCGATGACGATCTTCTACTACCCGAGCCTGCTCGCCTTCGTGGCCTCGACCATCGCGTACGTCATCGACCCGTCCCTCGCCTCGAACGGCGTCTACACGGCGATCGTCATCATGGTCCTGTACTGGACCGGGGTGTGGGTCTCCTCGCGCGGCACGAAGGCCCTCGCCGGGCTCTCCAGCTGGGGCCTGATCATCGGGACCCTGGTGCCGGGCACGGTCCTCGTCGTCCTCGGCATGGTCTTCCTCGGCCAGGGCAACGCGTCGGCCGCGCCGATGGACGGGAGCCACCTGCTGCCGCAGTGGACGGGCCTGGCCAGCCTCGTCCTGATCGTCAACAACTTCCTGTCGTACTCCGGCATGGAGATGAACGCGGTGCACGTCTCCTCGCTGAAGGACCCGGCGAAGGAGTACCCGAAGTCGATGTTCCTGGCGATGGGCCTGGTCCTGCTGATCTTCATCCTGCCGGCGCTCGCGATCAGCTGGGTCGTCCCCGCCGACCAGCTCAGCCTGACGGCCGGCGTGATGCAGGCGTTCAACGCCTTCTTCTCGTACTTCCACGTCGGCTGGATGACCCCGATCGCCGCCGTCATGCTGATCTCCGCCGCCCTCGGCGGCATGCTGACCTGGCTCGCCGGGCCGTCCAAGGGCCTCCTGGAGATCTCGCGCAGCGAGGGCTACCTGCCGCCGTTCCTGCAGAAGCTCAACAAGTACGGCATCCAGCAGAACATCCTGGTCACGCAGGGCGTCGTGACCTCGGTGATCGCCCTGCTCTACGCGCTGATCCCCAACGTGTCGAGCGTGTACTGGATCTTCTCCACCATCACCACGCAGGTGTACCTGATCGTCTACCTGCTGATGTTCGTGGCCGCGATGCGCCTGCGGAAGACCCAGCCGGACCATCCGCGCGGCTACCGGGCGCCCGCCCTGGGCCTGCTGTGCTCGGTCGGCCTGCTCGCCTCCCTCGCGGCCCTCGCCATCGGCTTCGTACCGCCGTCGCAGTTCGGCGGCAGCAGCGTCTGGTCGTACGTCCTCGTCGTCGGCGGCGGCCTGGTGGTCCTGGGCCTGCTGATCCCCGCGTTCTTCCTGAAGTTCCGCAAGCCGGGCTGGCGCACGGCCGCCGCCGACCCGAAGACGACCGAGGGAGAGCAGGCATGAGCCCCACCCGCTTCGCCTCCGAGCACCGGTGGATCTACTGGGGGTCGATCCTGATCCTGGTCGCCCTCGTCGTCACCGGCCTGATCCGCTACGAGTCCGTGAAGCGGAACAACGAGACGCTGTCCAAGGCCAACCGGCTCCAGGAGGAGCTGGTCAGGGCCGGATACCCGTCCCCCGACACGGACACCGTCGAGCGGCTGCTCGGCACGGACGGCGGGCAGGTCTGCGAGGCGCCGGGCAACGCCCTGAAGACGGCGCTGTGGAAGATCCAGCAGTCCAACGGCGCCACCGGGCCCGGCCAGCGGCCCGTCATCTCCGACGGCAAGGCCGTCGAGGCCGAGCGGATCGTCCTTCAGGTCTACTGCCCGGACAAGCTCGACGAGTTCGACGACGAGCTGGCCGACCTGAAGACCGACGGCACCGTACGCCGGTGAGCGGCGGGGTGCCGGCCCCGCCGTCGCCGGACGGCGTCCCGGCGCCCGACCCGGACGCCCTGCACGACTTCCTCCGCGAACTCGCCCGCTTCATGCTGCGGTTCAGCGGCGAGGGCGCCGAAGGGGTCGACCGGATCGTCCGGGGCCTCGCCCGGACGTACGGCGGGCGGGCCGAGACCGTGGTCGTCGCGGACGGCGCCGTGCTGTCCGTGACCGCCGGGGGCCGCACCCTCACCTCCACCGTCACGGCCTTCCCCGACGTCGCCCGGCTCGACCGGGCCGTCGCCCTCAAGGAGTTCGTCGAGCGGCTGCGGACCGAGCGGCCCGCCCTGCCCGAGGCGACGGCCGGGCTGCGGCGGATCGAGGCGCTGCCCTCCCCCGTGCCCCGCCCGGCGCGGCTCCTCGGCATCGTCCTCTTCGCCGTCGGCTTCGCCCCCGCCGTACAGGCCACCTGGTACGAGATCGGCACCACCGCCCTGCTCGCCGCCCTGGTCGCGACGCTCACCGTCCTCTCCGAGGGGCACCCGCGCCTCGCCCGGGTCCTGCCGCTGCTCGCCGCCACCCTGGTCTCCCTGGTGACGCTCGGAGCGCTCCGGCCGGAGAGCGGCCACGGCGGGCCGGTGATGATCATGCTTCCGGCGCTCTTCTTCTTCGTGCCCGGCGACCTGCTCAGCGCGGCCGCCGCCGAACTCGTCGGCGGCTTCCTGACGACCGGCGCCGTCCGCCTCGTCTACGCCCTGGTCCTGCTCCTCCAGCTGTACGTGGGCGTGCTGCTCGGCGTGGCCGTCACGGGCACCCCGACCGGCGCCCTCTTCGACACCACCGGGGACCCGGACCTGTCCCCGTGGGTGATCGCGGGGAGCTGGGCGGTGTTCACGGCGGGCCTGATCCTCGCCTTCGGGGTGCCGTGGCGGGTCGCGGGATGGCTGACGGGCCTGGTGTACCTGGCGCTCGGGGCGCAGGCGGCGGGCACGGCCCTGGTCGGGGAGGTCGCGGGCACCTTCGTCGCCGCGACGGCCCTCGCCGCGGCGGCGGACCTCCTCTCCCGGCCGGCCGGGCGCCCGCCCCGGCTCGTGCTCTTCCTGGGCGGCTTCTTCACCCTCACCGCCGGCTCCCTGGGGCTGCGGGCGCTCACCTCGCTGGCGGGCGGGCACGTCCTGCACGGCTTCCGCGACCTCATGGACTTCGTCACGATCGTCACGACGATCGCGGTCGGGCTGATCGCGGGAGCGGCGCTCGTCCCGGCCCGGGTGGAGAAGGAGTTCCCCCAGGAGGCCTGACCCGTTTCCCCGGACGGAGGCGTACGCGATCATGCCCTCATGAAGCTGCGCTGCGCCGTACTCGACGACTACCAGGGCGTCGCCCTCGCCTCCGCCGACTGGAGCCCGCTCGCCGACCGCGTCGAGGTGCGCGTCCTGCGCGAGCACCTCGACGACCGGGACGCGCTCGCCGACGCCGTCGGGGACTGCGAGATCCTCGTCGTCATGCGGGAGCGGACCCCCGTCGACGCCGCGCTCCTCGACCGGCTGCCCCGGCTGCGGCTCCTGATCACCTCCGGCCCGCGCAACGCCTCGATCGACGTCGCCGCCGCCCGCGCCCGGGGCGTCACCGTCTGCGGCACGGAGAGCGGCTCCACCCCGCCGACCGAGCTGACCTGGGCGCTCCTGCTCGGCCTGGCCCGGCACGTGCCGGCCGAGGCGCGGGCGGTGCGGGAGGGCGGGCCCTGGCAGTCCACCGTCGGCAGCGACCTGGCCGGCCGGACCCTGGGACTCGTCGGCCTCGGCAGGATCGGCGCCCGAGTGGCCCGGATCGGCCTCGCCTTCGGCATGGACGTCGCCGCCTGGAGCCCGCGCCTGACGGAGGAGCGGGCCGCCGAGCACGGGGCGCGGTACGTGAAGGACCTGCGGGAGCTGATGGCCGAGGGCGACTTCGTGTCGCTGCACCTGGTGCTCTCCGACCGCACCCGGGGCCTGGTCGGGGAGCCCGAGCTGCGGGCGATGCGCCCGTCCGCGTACCTCGTCAACACCTCCCGGGCCGGACTGGTCGACGGCGGGGCGCTGCTGCGGGCGCTGCGCGAGGGGTGGATCGCGGGGGCGGGGCTCGACGTCTACGACACCGAGCCGCTGCCCGCGGACGACCCGCTGCGGACCCTGCCGAACGTCCTGGCCCTCCCCCACCTCGGGTACGTGACGGAGGGGAACTACGGGCGGTACTTCGGGCAGGCGGTCGAGGACGTCGAGGCGTTCCTGGCGGGGGCGCCGGTGCGCGAGCTGGCCTGAGGCACGGGGGCGGATACGGATACGGATACGGGTACGGGGCGCGGGCGGGGTACGGGGCGGGGCGGGGTGCGGGCGGGTCCCTACCCCAGGCTCGTGCGCGCCAGGTCCAGGAACTCCGCCTCCGAGAGGCCCAGTTCGCGGGCCTCCGCCGCCGCCTCGCGGAGCCGGGAGACCAGGCGGGCCCGGTCGGGGGCGGTGGCGCCGGGGACGACGATCGCGCCCCGGCCCCGGCGGAGTTCGATCAGGCCCTCCTCGCGCAGCCGCTGGTAGCCGCGGAGGACGGTGTGGACGTTGACGCCGAGGGAGTCGGCGAGCTCCCGGGCGGCCGGGAGGCGTTCGCCGGGGGCGGCCGAGCCGTCGGCGAGCGCCCCCCGGACGCAGGCGGCGATCTGGTCACCGAGGGGGACGGCCGAGGCCGGGTCGACGCGGAAGAGCACGGTCAGAGCCTCCCACGCCGCTCGACGAGGGTGTTGAGGAGGGCGGCCGCGGTGCGCGCGTCGGACACGGTGACCGCGAACTCGCGCCCGCCGTCCCGCCGTACGACGAGGGCTTCGCCGGAGCGCAGGATGACGCCCGTGCGCCGGAGCCGCACCCGGTAGCCCCAGCCGCCGAACTCGGAGACGGGGTCGACGTCGCGGACGGTGGCGCCCGCGACCTCGGCGAGCGGGACGCGGACGCGGGGCCGGGGGACGAGGGCGGGCCGGACGGTGAGGCCGCGCCGGTCGACGGTGACCCGGACGCGGGCGAGGGCGAGTCCCGGCACCCCGACCACCAGGCCCAGGAGGGCGAGCCAGGCCTCGGGCCACGGGGCCAGGAGCAGGGTGGCGGGGACGGCGGCGAGGGCGAGGACCGCGAGGGCGGTGAGGGTCCGGGAGCCGGTGGCGCGGGACCAGCCGGCGACCTCGCTCGGGCCGAGCGGGAGCCGGGGGCCGTCCGTGGCGCCGGGGCCGGGGGCCGGCTCCTCCTCGGGGACGAGCCGGGTCAGGGCCAGGCCCGCGAGGGCGAGGACGGCGGCGACGGCGGCCGCGACGGTGAGATCGGCGAGGGGGGAGACGACCTCGGCCGCGTCGGCGGCGTCCAGGTTGTCCCGCAGGACCAGGACGAGCAGCGCCCCGGTGAAGCCGGCCGTGGCCCAGGCGCCCCAGAGGGCGGTGCGGCGGACGAAGAGGTTCCAGCCGGCGGCGAGGCCGAGGAGCAGGACCGTGCTGACGACCGCGTAGGCGGCGCGGTCGGTGAAGCCGTCGGCACGGCCCCCGCCGTCGGGGCCGAAGTGGGTGGCGAGGGGGTCGGGGAGCCGGTCGTACCAGAGGGCGAGCACCAGCAGGTACGCGGTGAGCGAGAGGGCGAAGGGGAGCGCGGCGAGCGCGCGGAGACGAGGTGTTGCACGGTTCATGAAAACCTCCCTTGTTCGCACTCTACTAGAACAATGAGCCTTGTGAAGGGTGCGGGGAACGCGAACGCGGCGGCAGTGGGCACTGCCGCCGCGTTCGCAGGACCGGTCGGGCCGTTCGGGCCGGTCCGGTCAGTGGGGTCAGTCGGGCCGGTCCGGTCAGTTGTCGTCGTCGTCCAGGGCGGCCCGCAGCGCCCCGGCGAACTCCTCCGGGGCGCCGTGCTGCCCGAACTCGCCGCCCAGGAAGCCGGCGTGGTGGCTCGGGAAGACGGCGAGCGGGGTCCCGAGCCCCTCCGCAACGGCGGCCGCGGCGCGCGCGGCGAACGTGCCCTCGGACTCCTTCCCCGCGGCGACGACGATCCGGGTCGGCGCGGCGCGCAGGGCGGCGAAGTCGGGCAGATGGCCGGTGCAGCCGCGGATGTTCTGGCCGAGCAGCGGGTCCTCGCGGGAGCCGTCGTCCTCGGCCGGCAGGCCGAACGCGGCCGGGGAGGGGGCGGGCCCCTCGGCCCAGTCCGCGGGGAAGGGGCCCTGGTGCGCCGTCAGCGCGAGGAACTTGGCCATCGCGGGCCCCCAGCCCTCCCGCAGATAGGTGGCGCGGACGTCCGCGCAGGCCGCGAGGGCCGCCTCCCGGTCGGGAACGACCCGGGCCGTCGGGGGTTCGTGCGCGACGAGGGTGCGCACCAGGTCGCCGCGCCGGGCGACCAGGGCGAGGGCGTTGACGGCGCCGCCGCTGCTCGCGAAGACGTCCACGGGGCCGGCGCCGAGCGCCTCGACCAGCCGGGCCAGGTCGTCGGCGTGCTCCTCGGGGAGCGTCTCCGCCGCCCCGTCGGTACGGACGCTGCGGGACACCCCGCGCGGGTCGTACGTCACGACGGTCCGGTCGGGGAAGTGGGAGGCGAGGGTGGTGAAGCCGGTCGCGTCCATGGGGGACCCGATGAGCAGGAGGGGCGGCTCGCCGGTTTCCGTGCCGGGGCGCACGTCGTAGCGCAGGGTGGCTCCGGCGGTGTCCAGGGTCCTGGTGTCGGTCTCGGCCATGGCGGTCTCCTCGGTGGTGGGACGGTCATGGGGGTGGACTCCCGGCCGCGCCGGAACTCATCGCCGCCCGATCCGGCGCACCCCGCCGGCCCCGCGTTCGCGACCGGCCGGACCCACCCGGCCCCGCACGCGTGGTCGGCCGGACCTACCCCTCCCCGCACGCGTGGTCGGCCGGGTCGACGACGACCCGGTCCAGCAGGCTGCGCAGCAGGGCCTGTTCGGCGTCGGTGAGGTCGCCGAAGAGCTCCCGCTCCGCCGCGTTCACCGCCGTGTCGACCCGCTCCAGGGCGGCCGCGCCCGTCCGCGTGATCTCCACGATGTGCCGGCGCCGGTCGGCCGGGTCGCGCCGCCGCTCAGCGAGCCCCTGGTCCTCCAACTCATTGAGGATCGCGACCAGTTGACTGGGATCGACCTCCATGGCGGCGGCCAGGTCCCGCTGGCTCATGGCGCCGGGGGCGAGCTGCATGAGCGTCATCACGCTCCTCGGGTGCAGCCCGGCGACGCCCAGGGCGGTGCGGATGCGCGCACCGGTGAGCTCTCCGCGGAAGGAGAGGAGGAAGCCGAGGCGGTCGTTCGGGAGGGCTGCTGCCATGTCGTCCACCGTAACAGCGGCCCTATTGTGGAGCGAGAGGAATCGTTGATAGAGTTCAATGATTGTTGCCGACTTATCGTTGGAGCGTCCCCGTGTTCATCGCCTACGCCGTCGTCGCCGTCCTGCTCGCCCTCGCGCTCGCCGCCTCCGCCTTCTTCACCTTCACGCGCAACCCGCAGATCACCGGCAGCATGTCCGAGCTCGGCGTCCCCGAGTCCTGGTTCCCCTGGCTCGCCGCCGCGAAGGCGGCCGGCGCGATCGGCCTGCTCGTGGGCCTCGCCGTGCCCGCGCTCGGTGCGGCGGCGGCGATCGGCGTGGTCCTCTACTTCCTCGGCGCCCTCGTCACCCACCTGCGCGCGAAGGACTACGCGGTGGTCCCGGTGGCGGTCCTCACCCTGCTCGCGGCGGCCGCCCTGGTCCTGCGCATAGCCTCCGCCTGACCGCCCCGCGAACCCAACGAGACGGAACGTCTTGCGGGGGGCCCTCTCCTGAGGTACGGTCGAGACAACGAGACGAGACGTCTCGTTTTAACTCGCCCATGTCGTCGACGTACAGGAGACAGCCCTTGTTCCGTGCCCAACTCACCGACGTCACCAAGCGCTACGACGCCACGGACGCGCGGTCCCGGACCGTGCTCGACCGCGTCTCCCTCTCCGTCCGGGCCGGGGAACGGCTCGGAGTCGTCGGGGACAACGGCTCCGGGAAGTCCACCCTCCTGCGGCTGCTCGCCGGCCTGGAGGCCCCCGACAACGGCAGCGTGGACGTCCACGCCCCCGGCGGTCTCGGGCACCTCGCCCAGACCCTGGACCTCCCCCCGGCCGCCACCGTCGGGGACGCCGTCGACCGCGCCCTCGCGGACGTGCGGGAGCTGGAGCGGGCCATCCGGGCCGCCGAGGCCGACCTCGCCGCGACCGGCGACCTCGACGGCTACGCCCGGCTGCTCGCCGCGTACGAGGCCCGGGGCGGCGCCGGGGCCGACCGGCGGGTGGAGACGACGCTGCGGAGGCTCGGGGAGCCCGGGCCGCTCGACCGCGACCGCGCCCTCGGCACGCTCTCCGGCGGGCAGCGGTCCCGGCTCGCCCTCGCCGCCGTGCTCGCCGCCGAGCCCGAACTGCTGCTGCTCGACGAGCCCACCAACGACCTGGACGACGAGGCCGTGGCCTGGCTGGAGGAGCGGCTGCGCGCCCACCGGGGCACGGTCGTCGCCGTCTCCCACGACCGCGTCTTCCTCGACCGGGTCGCCACCGCGGTCCTGGAGGTCGACGAGGACCGCCACACCCTCCGCCGCTACGGCAACGGCTACACCGGCTACCTGGCCGGGCGCGCCGCCGAACGGGCGCGCAGGGCGAGGGAGTACGAGGAGTGGAAGGAGGAACTCGCCCGGTACACGGCCCTCGCGGACACCCACATCGACCGGTTCTCCGCGATCCCCCGCAAGGCCCCGGCCGCGTTCAGCGGGGCCGGCGCCTTCCGGGCCCGGTCGCGGGCGCACGGCGCCATGAGCCGCATCCGGGCCGCCCGCGAGCGGCTCGCCCGGCTCACCGCCCACCCGGTGCCCGCGCCGCCGGAGCCCCTGCGGTTCCGCGCGGCCCTCGCGGGGGAGGGCGCGCCCGTGGACCTCGTGGACGTACGGGTGGAGGGGCGGCTCCGGCTCGACGCCCTCCACCTCGACGCGGGCGAACGGCTCCTGGTCACCGGACCGAACGGCGCCGGGAAGACCACCCTCCTGAGGGTCCTCGCGGGCGAACTCGCCCCGGACGCGGGCGTCGTGAGCGCCCCCGCCCGGGTCGGGCTGCTCCGCCAGGAGACGGCCCCGCCCACCGACCCCCGTACGGTGGCCGAGGCCTTCGGGGCGGACCGCGCGGACGAGCTCGTCGCCCTCGGGCTCTTCTCCGCCCGCGACCTGACGGCCCCCGTCCGGCACCTGTCCGTCGGACAGCGCCGCAAGCTGGAGCTGGCCCGGCTGGTGACCTCGCCCGCCGACCTGCTCCTCCTCGACGAGCCCACCAACCACCTCGCCCCGGGCCTGGTGGAGGAGATCGAGGCCGCCCTCGCCGCGTACCGGGGCACGCTGGTCGTCGTCAGCCACGACCGGCGGCTGCGGGCGAACTTCCGGGGCCGCGCCCTCTCGCTGACCCCGGCCCGCTCCCCCCTCGCCGCACCGGTCCGGTGAAGGGGAAGGAAGGGGCGGGGGCCGAGAGGGCGGCCCCCGTGACGCCACGAGGCCGCGAGACCGCGAGACCGTGGTGTCACGGTCTCGCGGCCTCGTGAAGTCACCGCCGGGGGCGTCAGTCCTCGGAGCCGTCCTCTTCGAGGTCGCCCTCCGTCTCCAGGAACACCTGCCGCAGCGCGGCCAGCGTCTCCGGGTCCGGCTTCTCCCACATGCCGCGTGACTCGGCCTCCAGGAGGCGTTCCGCGATGCCGTGCAGGGCCCAGGGGTTGGCCTCCTTCAGGAAGGCCTGGTTCTCCGGGTCGAGGACGTACTCCTGCGTCAGCTTGTCGTACATCCAGTCCGCGACCACGCCGGTCGTGGCGTCGTACCCGAAGAGGTAGTCGACGGTCGCCGCCAGCTCGAACGCGCCCTTGTAGCCGTGGCGGCGCATCGCCTCGATCCAGCGCGGGTTGACCACGCGGGCGCGGAAGACCCGGGAGGTCTCCTCGACCAGGGTGCGGGTGCGGACGGTCTCCGGGCGGGTCGAGTCGCCGATGTACGCCTCGGGGGCCGTGCCCTTGAGCGCGCGGACGGTCGCGACCATGCCGCCGTGGTACTGGAAGTAGTCGTCGGAGTCCGCGATGTCGTGCTCGCGGGTGTCCGTGTTCTTCGCGGCCACCGCGATCCGCTTGTACGCGGTCTCCATCTCGGCCCGCGCCGGGCGCCCTTCGAGCCCGCGCCCGTACGCGTAGCCGCCCCACACCGTGTACACCTCGGCGAGGTCGGCGTCCGTGCGCCAGTCGCGGGAGTCGATGAGCTGGAGGATGCCCGCGCCGTACGTCCCCGGCCGGGAGCCGAAGATGCGGGTGGTGGCGCGCCGCTCGTCGCCGTGCTCGGCGAGGTCGGCCTGCGCGTGCGCCCGTACGTAGTTGTCCCCGGCGGGCTCGTCCAGGCCGGCGACCAGCCGTACGGCGTCGTCCAGGAGGCCGATGACGTGCGGGAACGCGTCGCGGAAGAAGCCCGAGATGCGCAGCGTGACGTCGACGCGCGGGCGGCCCAGCTCGGCGAGCGGGATCGGCTCCAGGCCGTTCACGCGGCGCGAGGCCTCGTCCCACAGCGGGCGGACGCCGAGCAGGGCGAGCGCCTCGGCCACGTCGTCGCCCGCGGTGCGCATCGCGCTCGTGCCCCACAGCGAGAGGCCCACCGAGGTCGGCCAGTCGCCGTTGTCGGTGCGGTAGCGCTCCAGGAGCGAGTCCGCGAGCGCCTGGCCGGTCTCCCAGGCGAGCCGGGAGGGGACGGCCTTGGGGTCGACGGAGTAGAAGTTGCGGCCGGTCGGCAGGACGTTGACCAGACCGCGCAGCGGGGAGCCGGACGGACCGGCCGGGACGAAGCCGCCGTCGAGCGCGTGCACGGCGTGCGCCAGCTCGTCGGTGGTGGCGGCCAGACGCGGCACGACCTGCTCGGCGGCGAACCGCAGCACGGCCCGCACGTCGGGGCCGTGGCCGGCCGCGACCGACTCGACCGCGTCCACCGCCCAGTCCGCCGCCTCCATCGCCTCGACCAGCTCGCGCGCCTTCGCCTCCGCCTCGTCGGCGGTGGTGCGGGTCGCGGCCGACTCGTCCAGGCCCAGGGCCTCGCGCAGACCGGGGAGCGCCTGCGTGCCGCCCCAGATCTGGCGGGCGCGCAGGATGGAGAGGACCAGGTTGACCCGGGCCTCGCCGGCCGGGGCGCCGCCGAGGACGTGCAGGCCGTCGCGGATCTGGGCGTCCTTGACCTCGCACAGCCAGCCGTCGACGTGCAGCAGGAAGTCGTCGAAGCCGTCGTCCTCCGGGCGCTCCTCCAGACCGAGGTCGTGGTCGAGCTTGGCGGCCTGGATCAGGGTCCAGATCTGGGCGCGGATCGCGGGCAGCTTCGCCGGGTCCATGGAGGAGATCTGCGCGTACTCGTCGAGCAGCTGCTCCAGGCGCGCGATGTCGCCGTACGAGTCGGCGCGGGCCATCGGCGGCACCAGGTGGTCGACCAGGGTGGCGTGCACGCGCCGCTTGGCCTGGGTGCCCTCGCCCGGGTCGTTGACCAGGAACGGGTAGACCAGCGGGATGTCGCCGAGGGCCGCGTCCGGGCCGCAGGCGGCGGACAGGCCGGCGTTCTTGCCGGGCAGCCACTCCAGGTTGCCGTGCTTGCCCAGGTGCACCATGGCGTCGGCGCCGAAGCCGCCGTCCTCGGCGCGGGCCGCGATCCAGCGGTAGGCCGCCAGGTAGTGGTGGGACGGCGGGAGGTCGGGGTCGTGGTAGATCGCGATCGGGTTCTCGCCGAAGCCGCGCGGCGGCTGGATGAGGACCAGGAGGTTCCCGCGCCGCAGGGCGGCGAGCACGATGTCGCCCTCCGGGTTCCGCGACCGGTCGAGGAACATCTCGCCGGGCGCCGGGCCCCAGTGCTCCTCGACGTGGGTGCGCAGCTCCTCGGGCAGGGTCGCGTACCAGCGCTTGTAGTCGGCGGCCGGGATGCGGACCGGGTTCCTGGCCAGCTGCTCCTCGGTCAGCCAGTCCTGGTCGTGGCCGCCGGCCTCGATGAGGGCGTAGATCAGCTCGTCGCCGTCGCCCGAGACCAGACCGGGGAGGTCCTCGGCGGGCCCGAAGTCGTAGCCCTCCTCGATCAGCCGGCGCAGCAGCGAGACGGCGGAGGCGGGGGTGTCGAGCCCGACGGCGTTGCCGATGCGGGAGTGCTTGGTGGGGTACGCGGAGAGGACGAGCGCCAGCCTCTTCTCGGCGTTCGGGATGTGCCGCAGGCGGGCGTGCCGCACGGCGATCCCGGCGACGCGGGCCGCGCGCTCGGCGTCCGCGACGTACGCGGGCAGGCCGTCCTCGTCGATCTCCTTGAAGGAGAACGGGACGGTGATCAGGCGCCCGTCGAACTCGGGGACGGCGACCTGGCTGGCGGCGTCCAGCGGGGAGAGGCCCTCGTCGTTCTCCTCCCAGGCGGCGCGGGAGCCGGTCAGGCACAGGGCCTGGAGGATCGGCACGTCGAGCGAGGCGAGCGCCCCCGCGTCCCAGGCCTCCTCGTCGCCGCCGGCCTGCGCCTCGGCCGGCTTGGTGCCGCCCGCCGCGAGCACGGTGGTGACGATCGCGTCGGCGGTGCGGAGGGTGTCGAGCAGCTCCGGCTCGGGGGCGCGCAGGGACGCCACGTACAGCGGGAGGGCGCGTGCTCCGGCGTCCTCGACCGCGTCGCACAGGGCGCCGACGAAGGCGGTGTTGCCGCTCATGTGGTGGGCGCGGTAGTAGAGCACGGCGATCGTCGGGCCCTCGGTGGCCTTCGGGGTGCGCTCCAGCGGGCCCCAGGTGGGGGCGGCGGCCGGGGCCTCGAAGCCGTGGCCGGTGAGCAGGACGGTGTCGGAGAGGAAGCGGGCCAGCTGCTCCAGGTTGGCGGGGCCGCCGTGCGCCAGGTAGGCGTGCGCCTCGGTGGCGACGCCGACGGGCACGGTGGAGGCCTCCATCAGCTGCGCGTCGGGCGCCTGCTCGCCGCTGAGCACGACCACCGGCTTTCCGGCGGCGCGGATCGCGTTGAGCCCGTCCTGCCAGGAACGGAGCCCGCCGAGGAGCCGGACGACGACGAGGTCGGCGCCGTCGAGGAGGCCGTCGAGATCGGCCAGGGGGAGCCGGGACGGGTTGGCGAACCGGTACGCGACCGGGCCGCCGGCCGCGCGGGCGCTGAGCAGGTCGGTGTCGGAGTGCGACAGCAGCAGGAGCATGGCGAGCGCAGGCCTTCCTCGGGGTTGTCCGCGCCCCGGGTGGTCGTGTGGACGGCGGGAGTTCCTGACTCACCGCCCCGGGGGTGCCGGGCCGGCTCACAGTGGCGGGACCGCGCCGGAATCTCACCGGGCTTCCTCCCCGGGGTCCTGGGACCCCATGCCGACTCGCATCCTAGATCGTGTGCTCCGGGGGCTGGAGGGAGCGGGAGGGTCGGGCGGATCACACCGGAGCGGAAGCCGGATCCGGGGCCGGGCAGGAACGGGAGCCGAAGACTGCCGGGCACCGGCAGTGCGCGGTGTCCGGCCGCCGCCGATGCTGGTGTCGCCCGGCGCGGGCCGGTGGAGGAGAAGGAGGTGGGCGGTGCTGTTCTCGGTACCGGAGCACACCTGGTGGCTGATCGGGGCCATGGCGACCGTGGTGCTCATGATGACGATGGAGAGGTTCTCCGCCGTCGCGGTCGAGGAGGCGCCGGAGGAGCTGCGGGACGAGGCGGAAAGCTTGAGGAAGGCCGCCGTACGGGTCGTCTTCGCGGGGATCCCCGCCTTCTTCGCCGTGGCCGTCCTGCTGGATCTGCTGTCGGAGCAGCAGGACGGGCTCTACCTGTTCCTGTACGGCGTCGCGGCCGTGTCCATGGCGGTCGCCCTGCTCCCGTTCCGGCGCCGGATGTACCGGCGGTACTTCGCCCAACTGCTGACCGGCGAGAAGATCACCACGGACCGCCTCTCCTCCGTCTGGATCTGCACCACCTTGCTCGTCCCCGCCCTGGCGGTGAGCGCGTTGCTCGCGACCTTGAACAGAACGGCCTAGGCACGGGCCGGAAACCGGCGCACGCCCGCCGCGGCCCCGGCGGCCGGGTCCCGCGTACGCGCCCCGGCGTCCCCGAGTCAGGCCGGTCACACCCCGCCGACCGCCGGTTTTCCCGTGGGTATGCTCGCCGCCATGCCGCCCACCCCGACCCCGACGCCCGGTCCCGGCGCACCCCGTGTGCGGGAGCGCGGCGACGCCTGTCCCGGGGCGCTGCGGCTGCACTCCGCCGACGACGGGCACCTGGCCCGACTGCGGCTGCCCGCAGGGCGGTTGACGGCGCGTCAGGTGGAGGTCCTGGCGGACGCCGCCGAGTCCCTCGGGGACGGGCGGATCAGCGTCACCTCGCGCGGGAACGCCGAGCTGCGCGGCCTCGCGGACGGCTGCGGCGCGGAGCTCGCGCCGCTCCTCGTGGAGGCGGGCCTGCTGCCCTCCCCCACCCACGAGCGCGTCCGCAACATCGTGGCCTCCCCGGCCTCGGGGCTCGACGGACTCGGCTCCGCCGACGTGCAGTTGTGGGCCCGCGAGCTGGACGAACGGCTCTGCGCCACGCCCTGGGCCGCCGGGCTCTCGGGCCGTTTCCTCTTCGTCCTGGACGACGGCCGCGGCGACGTCACCGGCCTCGGCGGGGATGTGACCTTGGTCGCAGTGGACCCCCGCACCGCGCACCTGCACCTGGGCGGCCGGGCCGTGCGCGTCGCCGCCGCCGACGCCCCCCGCGCCGCCCTCACCGCCGCCCGCGCCTTCCTCACCGCCGCCCGCGCGGCCGGCACCGGCGCCTGGCGCGTACGGGAGCTGCCGGAGGGCCACGGGGCCGACGTACGAGACGTGCGAGGCGTGCAAGACGTGCGAGGCGTGCAAGACGTGCAAGAGGCGCTCGTGGCGGAAGAGGTGCCGGAACCGGTCCTGCCGCAGGGGCCGCCCCCCGCCCCCGGCCCCCTCGGACCCGCCGCCCTGCACGTCCTCGCCCCCCTCGGCCGGCTCACCGCCGCCCAGCTGCGGGCCCTGCTGCCCGCCGACGAGGTGCGGCTCACGCCCTGGCGCGGAGCCGTCGTCGTCGGCGCCGGGCCCGACCGGACGCCCGCGCTCGACGCGGCCGGACTGATCACCCGGCCCGACTCCCCCTGGGCCGGCGTCAGCGCCTGCACCGGGCGGCCCGGCTGCGCCAAGTCCCTCGCGGACGTCCGGGCGGACGCGGTCCCCGGCCGCCCCGGCCTGCCCGTCCACTACTCCGGGTGCGAGCGCCGCTGCGGCCACCCGCACGGCGACTGGGTCGACGTCCTCGCCGCCCCCGGCGGCGGCTACCTGGTCGACGGCGCTCCCGCCCCCCGTACCGATCTGGCCCCCGCGGTCACCACGGCCCGTACCGCGCCCCGCACAACGAGATGAGCGAGAACAGGATGTTCGACTACGAGAAGGACGGCACGGAGATCTACCGCCGCTCCTTTGCCACGATCCGCGCCGAGGCGGACCTCACGGGCCTGCCCGCCGACGTCGCCCAGGTGGCGGTCCGGATGATCCACGCCTGCGGCATGACGGACCTCGTGCAGGACATCGCGTACTCGCCGGGCGTCGTCGCGAGCGCCCGCGCCGCGCTCCGGGCCGGCGCGCCGATCCTCTGCGACGCGCGGATGGTCTCCAGCGGCGTCACCCGCAAGCGGCTGCCCGCCGACAACGAGGTGCTCTGCACGCTCTCCGACCCGGCCGTCCCGGCCCTGGCCGCCGAGCTGGGCACCACCCGCTCCGCCGCCGCCCTGGAGCTGTGGCGCGACCGCCTCGAAGGCTCCGTCGTCGCCATCGGCAACGCGCCCACCGCCCTCTTCCACCTCCTGGAGATGGTCGCGAAGGGCGCGGGGCGGCCCGCCGCCGTCCTCGGCATACCGGTCGGCTTCATCGGCGCCGCCGAGTCCAAGGACGCCCTCGCCGCCAACACCCTCGGCCTCGAACACCTCGTCGTCCGGGGCCGGCGCGGCGGCAGCGCCATGACGGCCGCCGCCCTCAACGCCCTCGCGCACGAAGCGGAGATCCAGCAGTGACCGGGAACCCGGCCGGAAACACCGTCGGCAAGCTGTACGGCGTGGGGCTCGGGCCCGGCGACCCCGACCTCCTCACCCTCGCCGCCGTGAAGGCGATCGCGTCCGCCGACGTGATCGCCTACCACTCGGCCCGCCACGGGCGCTCCATCGCCCGCTCGATCGCGGCCCCGCACCTGCGCGAGGACCACGTCGAGGAGCGGCTCATGTACCCGCTCACGGTGGAGACCACGGACCACCCCGGCGGCTACCGGGGCGCCCTGAACGACTTCTACGAGGAGGCGGCGGCCCGGCTCGCCGCCCACCTGGACGCGGGCCGCACGGTCGCGGTCCTCGCCGAGGGCGACCCGCTCTTCTACGGCTCGTACCAGCACATGCACAAGCGGCTCGCGCACCGCTACGACACCACCGTCATCCCCGGCGTCACCTCGGTGAGCGCCGCCGCCGCCCGGCTCGGGGAGCCGCTGTGCGAGGCCGAGGAGGTCCTCACGATCGTCCCGGGCACGCTGCCGGAGGACGAGCTGACGGCCCGGCTCGCGGGCACGGACTCGGCGGTCGTGATGAAGCTCGGCCGCACCTTCCCCGCCGTGCGGCGGGCCCTGGAGCGGGCGGGCCGCCTGGAGGACGCGCGGTACGTGGAGCGGGCGTTCATGGCGGGCGAGCGGACGGAGCGCCTGGCGGACGTGGACCCCGAGTCGGTCCCGTACTTCTCGGTCGCCGTCCTGCCCTCCCGCGTCGACGAGGAGCCGCCGGTGCGGGAGCGCGGCGAGGTCGTCGTGGTCGGCACCGGCCCGGCGGGCGCGCCCTGGCTGACGCCGGAGTCGCGCGGGGCCCTGCTGAACGCGGACGTCCTGGTCGGCTACACCACCTATCTGGACCGGGTGCCGGTCCTGCGCCCCGGTCAGCGGCGGCACGGCTCCGACAACAAGGTGGAGTCGGAGCGCGCCGAGTTCGCCCTCGACCTGGCCCGGCGCGGGCACCGGGTCGCGGTCGTCTCGGGCGGCGACCCGGGCGTCTTCGCCATGGCGACGGCGGTCCTGGAGGTGGCGTCGGAACCGGAGTACGCGGACGTTCCCGTACGGGTCCTCCCGGGCGTGACCGCCGCCAACGCGGCCGCGGCGGCGGCGGGCGCCCCGCTCGGCCACGACTACGCGACGATCTCGCTCTCCGACCGGCTCAAGCCCTGGGACGTGATCGCGGACCGGCTGCGCGCGGCGGCCGGCGCGGACCTGGTCATCGCCCTGTACAACCCGGGCTCGAAGTCCCGCACCCACCAGGTGGCGGCCGCCCGCGACCTCCTCCTGGAGGTCCGCTCCCCCGACACCCCGGTGGTCGTCGCCCGCGACGTGGGCGGCCCCGAGCAGTCGGTCCGGGTCCTGACCCTGAAGGCCCTGGACCCCTCCGAGGTCGACATGCGCACCCTCCTCCTGATCGGCTCCTCGCAGACCCGGGCGGTCGAGCGCGCGGACGGCCGCACGATCACGTGGACGCCGCGCCGGTACGGCTAGGCCCTGTCCCGCACCCGGGCGGCGGCCTCCTCCGGGGTCGTCGCCACCGGTACGCCCTCCGGGACCGGCGGGCGGCGGACCACCACGACCGGGATGCCGGCCTCGCGGGCGGCGGTCAGCTTCGGGGCGGTGGCCGCGCCGCCGCTGTCCTTGGTGACCAGGACGTCGATCCGGTGGCGGCGCAGCAGGTCGCGTTCGCCTTCGAGGGTGAAGGGGCCCCGGTCGAGGAGGATCTCGGCGCGGGCCGGGACCGGGGCCTCCGGGGCGTCGACCGAGCGGACCAGGAACCACTCCGGGCGGTCGGCGAAGGCGGCCAGGCCCATGCGGCCGGTGGTGAGGAACACGCGGTCCCCGAGGCCGTCGAGGGCGGCGGCCGCCTCCGCCAGGGAGCCCACGTCGCGCCAGTCGTCGCCCTCCTCCGGCACCCAGCCGGGCCGGCGCAGCGCGAGCAGGGGAACATGGGCGGTGGCGGCCGCCCGGGCCGCGTGGAAACTGATCCGCTCGGCGAAGGGATGCGTGGCGTCGATGACCGCGTCCACCGCGTGCTCCCCGATCCAGGCCGCGAGCCCCTCGGCGCCGCCGAAGCCGCCGATCCGGACCTCGCCCTCGGGCAGCCGGGGCCGGGCGACCCGTCCCGCGAGCGAGCTGGTGACCCGGACGCGGGGGTGGAGCAGCCCCGCCAAGGCGCGGGCCTCGGTGGTCCCGCCGAGAATGAGTACGTGCACAGGAGCCCCTTCGTGAGTTCAGGCGGCGGGCGCGAGGCCCAACTCAAGCACACCGGTCTGCGTCCGGGCTGGACGACCGGTGCCTGTGCGACGGCGGCGACGACGGCCGCGTACACGGCCCTGCTGACCGGCGACTTCCCGGACCCGGTGACGATCACACTGCCGAAGGGGCAGACGCCGTCGTTCGCGCTCACGGCCGAGAAGCACGCCGGGGACACGGCGATGGCGGCGGTGGTGAAGGACGCGGGCGACGACCCGGACGTCACGCACGGGGCCGTGATCCGCTCGACGGTACGGCTCCTGCCGCCGGGCTCCGGGGTGGTCTTCCGGGCGGGCGGGGGCGTCGGCACGGTCACCCTGCCCGGACTGCCCCTCGACGTGGGCGAGCCGGCGATCAACCCGGTGCCCCGGCAGCTGATGCGCGAGCACGTGGCGCGGGTCGCCGCCGCGCACGGCGGCTCGGGGGACGTCGAGATCACGATCTCCGTCGACAACGGCGCCGAGATCGCCCGCTCCACCTGGAACCCCCGGATCGGCATCCTCGGCGGCCTGTCGATCCTCGGCACGACCGGCGTCGTCGTGCCGTACTCCTGCTCGGCCTGGATCGACTCGATCCGCCGGGGCGTGGACGTGGCCCGCGCGGCCGGTCTCACGCACGTCGCCGGCTGCACCGGCTCGACCTCGGAGCGGACGGTGACGGGCCTGTACGACCTGCCGGAGATCGCCCTCCTCGACATGGGCGACTTCGCGGGCGCGGTCCTCAAGTACGTCCGGCGCCACCCGGTGGACCGGCTGACGGTCTGCGGCGGCTTCGCGAAGCTCTCCAAGCTGGCGGCAGGGCACCTGGACCTGCACTCGGCCCGCTCCCAGGTCGACAAGGGCTTCCTGGCGGACCTGGCCCGCGCGGGCGGCGCGTCCGCGTCCCTGGCGGCGGAGATCGCCGCCGCGAACACCGGCCTGGCCGCCCTCCGCCTCTGCGAGGCCGCCGCCGTCCCCCTCGGCGACCTGGTCGCCGCCCGCGCCCGCGACGAGTCCCTGGCGGTCCTGCGCGGCGCCCCGGTCGCGGTGGACGTGGTCTGCGTCGACCGGGCGGGGACGGTGGTGGGGCGGTCGTCGGTGCGGGGGCCGGGGGCGTAGGACGGATGCCTCCGGCTACAGGTCGTCGGGCAGCAGCCGGAAGGCTTCGTGTCCCGTCAGCGGTCCGGTCATGCGGAAGCGGCGGTCCGTGGTGAACAGGACCTCGGTGCCGTACGCGGCCGCCAGGGCGACGTTCATGGCGACGGTCATCCCGACTCCCTCGCCGCCGTCCGCGTCCGCGTGGCCCTCGGCGACGGCGATCGCGGTGGACAGGTGCGCGGCCACCGGCGGCACCTCGAACCGGCGGGTGGCCGTGTGGCGCTCGATGAACCGGGCCGCCGCCAGGGCCTTGTGGGCTCCGCCGCGCTCGGAGATCAGGCAGTCCGGTTCGGCGGGGACCATCGGGGAGATCACCAGGTGACTGATCGTGGCCAGTGCCTTCTTGTGGGCCCCGTGTCCCGTGATCCGTGATCCGTGGATCGAGCAGGCGGTACAGGGCGTTGGTGTCGGCGACGGCGATCACCCGGCCGACCCCGTCCCCTTGAGCACGTCCTCGATCTCGTCGTCGTCGAGGTCTTCGAGGCCGAGGTCCGGAAGGTCGATCTTGCCCATGGGGTCGGTGGGGTACGGGGGCACTTCGGCCCCTATCGGCACCACGCGCGCGACGGCGACGCCGTTCTTGGTGACGGTGACGGTCTCACCCGCTGCGGCCGCGGCAAGGATCCGCGACGACCTCTGGTCGAACTCCCGAGCCGTGGTCTCCATGTAGTACGTGTTGCCACCTGTCGACGTGCGCCGTCGGCCCTCCGCCCCTAGGCTTGGCGGCGAACACCCGACCGAGAAACCGAGAGGGAGTCTCATGTCGAAGCGTGGCAACAAGCGGCGGGCCCGGAAGAAGAAGGGCGCGAACCACGGCAAGCGGCCGAACACCTGAGCCGGGTCGTGGTGACGGAGGGGCCCCGGGGATCTCCCCGGGGCCCCTCCGCGCGTGCGCGGTCCTCAGCAGGCGTGGCGGTCGCGGGCCGGGTCGTACAGGTGGCTGTCGCGGAACTCGGAGGCCGCCAGGGTGCGGCCGACGATGATGACGGCCGTCTTCGTGATCCCGGCGTCCTTCGTCTGCGCCGCGATGTCGTCGAGGGTGCCGCGCAGGACGACCTCGTCGGGGCGGCTGGCCATCGCGACGACGGCGGCCGGGCAGTCCGCGCCGTAGTGGGGGACGAGCTCGGCGACGACCCGGTCGACGTAGCGGGCGGCGAGGTGGAGGACGAGCAGGGCGCCGCTGCGGCCCAGGGTCGCCAGGTCCTCGCCCTCGGGCATCGGCGTGGCCTGCTGCGCGATCCGGGTGAGGATGACGGTCTGGCCGACCGTGGGGACGGTCAGCTCCCGCTTCAGCGCGGCGGCGGCCGCCGCGAAGGCCGGGACGCCGGGGACGACCTCGTACGGGATGCCGAGCGCGTCCAGGCGCCGCATCTGCTCGGCGACCGCGCTGAAGACGGACGGGTCGCCGGAGTGCAGCCGGGCCACGTCCCGCCCCGCCTCGTGGGCGGCGGCGATCTCCGCGACGATCCCGTCCAGGTCCATCCGGGCCGTGTCGACGAGCCGCGCGTCCGGCGGGCACTCGGCGAGCAGCTCGACGGGGACGAGGGAGCCGGCGTAGAGGCAGACCCCGCACGCCGCCAGGGTCCGCGCGCCGCGCACGGTGATCAGGTCGGCCGCGCCGGGGCCCGCGCCGATGAAGTAGACGGTCATCCCTCTTCAGAACCTTTCGTTACGGACCACTGCGTGACCGGCATCGCCTGCCGCCAGCCGGTGAAGCCGCCCACGGGGACGGCGGTGGCGACCGCGAGCCGGACGAGCTCCCCGCCGTGGCGGCGGTGGGCCCCGGCGAGCAGCGCCTCGGATTCGAGCGTGACGGTGTTGGCGACGAGCCGGCCGCCGGCGGGCAGCGCGTCCCAGCAGGCCGCGAGCAGGCCGGGGGCGGTCAGGCCGCCGCCGACGAAGATCGCGTCCGGGGTGGGCAGGCCGGCCAGTCCCTCCGGCGCCGGGGCGGTGACGACCTCCAGGGCGGGGACGCCGAGGGCGTCGGCGTTTCGGGCGATGCGGGCGGCCCGCTCGGGGCTCTTCTCGATCGCGACGGCGCGGCAGGAGCGGTGGGTCCGCATCCACTCGACGCCGATGGAGCCGGAGCCGCCGCCGACGTCCCAGAGGAGTTCGCCGGGGGCGGGGGCGAGGGCGGCGAGGGTGGCGGCGCGCACGTAGCGCTTGGTGAGCTGCCCGTCGTGCTCGTACGCCTCGTCCGGCAGGCCCGGCACGGCGCCGAGCCGCAGGGCGTCCGGGTCGCGCGCGCAGTCGAGCGCGAGGACGTGGAGGGCGTCGGTCCGCTCGTGCGGCCAGGCGGCGGCGGTCGCGTCGAGGATCCGCTCGCGGGGGCCGCCGAGCTGTTCCAGGACCCGGATCCGGGTGCCGCCCCAGCCGGTGTCCCGCAACAGGGACGCCACCCGGGCGGGGGTCTCGGGGCCCTCGCCGAGGACGAGGACCCGGCGCCCGGGGTGCAGGGCGGCGGCGAGGGCGGCGAGCGGCCGGGCCACCAGGGACACGGTCTCGGTCTCCTCCAGGGGCCAGCCGAGCCGGGCGCAGGCGTACGAGACGGAGGACGGGTGCGGGTGGATCCGGAGCCGGCCGGCGCCGACGGTCTCCGCGAGGGTGCGGCCGATGCCGTAGAAGGAGGGGTCCCCGCTGGCCAGGACGGCGATCGCGCGGCCCGCGTGGGCGGCGAGCAGGCCGGGGACGGCGGGGCGGAGGGGGGAGGGCCAGGCGATCCGCTCGCCGGGGCAGTCGTCGGGGAGCAGGTCGAGCTGGCGGGGGGCGCCGAGCAGGACCTCGGCGGCACGCAGGACGCGGCGGGAGGCCTCGGGGAGCCCGTCCCAGCCGTCCGCGCCGATTCCGACGACCGCTGTCGCACCGTTCGCACCCGCACCGTTCACGCCGCCGAACTCTACGGGAGCCCGGGGTTCTCCCTGCTCGCGGCGGCTTGTGGGGGTGCTCACGTCCGGGGCCGCGCGCCGGGGGCGGGGCCCCGGAATACCCCGGACGGTGGCACCGTTGGACGTGATGGTTTAAGATTCAACCACTAGCCGGGAAAGGCACCCGGGAACGCGAGAGGTGAGCACGATGCAGTTCGGGATCTTCACCGTCGGCGACGTGACGACCGACCCCACCACCGGCCGCACCCCCACCGAGCACGAGCGCATCAAGGACACCGTCGCCATCGCGCTCAAGGCGGAGGAGGTCGGACTCGACGTCTTCGCGACCGGGGAGCACCACAACCCGCCGTTCGTCCCGTCGTCCCCCACCACCCTCCTCGGGCACATCGCCGCCCGCACGGAGAACCTGATCCTGTCCACGTCCACGACCCTGATCACCACCAACGACCCGGTGAAGATCGCCGAGGACTACGCGACCCTCCAGCACCTCGCCGACGGCCGCGTGGACCTGATGATGGGCCGCGGCAACACCGGCCCGGTCTACCCGTGGTTCGGCCAGGACATCCGCCAGGGCATCCCGCTCGCCATCGAGAACTACGCGCTGCTCCACCGGCTGTGGAGGGAGGACGTGGTGGACTGGGAGGGGAAGTTCCGCACCGCCCTCCAGGGCTTCACCGCCACCCCGCGCCCGCTCGACGGCGTCCCGCCGTTCGTCTGGCACGGCTCCATCCGCTCCCCGGAGATCGCCGAGCAGGCCGCCTACTACGGCGACGGCTTCTTCGCGAACCACATCTTCTGGCCCAGGCAGCACACCGAGAAGATGGTCCGGCTCTACCGGCAGCGGTACGCGCACTACGGCCACGGCACCCCCGAGCAGGCGATCGTCGGCCTCGGCGGCCAGGTCTTCCTGCGCAGGAACTCGCAGGACGCGGTACGGGAGTTCCGCCCGTACTTCGACAACGCGCCGGTCTACGGCCACGGCCCCTCCCTGGAGGAGTTCAGCCGCGAGACCCCGCTGACCGTCGGCTCCCCGCAGGAGGTCATCGAGCGCACCCTGTCCTTCCGCGAGTACGCGGGCGACTACCAGCGCCAACTGTTCCTGGTCGACCACGCCGGACTGCCCCTGAAGACCGTCCTGGAGCAGCTCGACATCCTCGGCGAGGAGGTCGTCCCGGTGCTGCGCAAGGAGTTCGCGAACCTGCGCCCGGCCGGCGTCCCGGACACCGCCCCGCTCCACCCCGCCGTCGTGAAGTCCCAGGAGGTCTGACGTCATGCGCACCCTCAAGCTGGTCGCCGTCTCGGCCGGCCTCAGCAGCCCCTCCTCGACCCGGCTCCTCGCCGACCGGCTCCTCCAAGCGGCCCGCTACCGGCTCGCCGAGCAGGAGTACGCCGTCGACGTCGAGGTGGTCGAACTGCGCGACCTGGCCGTCGACATCGCGAACGACTTCGTCACCGGCTTCCCCTCCGGGAGGCTCCAGGAGGCGATCGACGCGGTGACCGGCGCGGACGGCGTCATCGCGGTGACCCCGGTCTTCACGGCCTCGTACAGCGGTCTGTTCAAGTCGTTCTTCGACCTGGTCGACCCGACCGCGCTGACCGGCGTCCCGGTCCTGATCGGGGCGACCGGCGGCACCGCCCGCCACTCGCTCGTCCTGGACCACGCCCTGCGGCCGCTCTTCGCCTACCTGCGGGCCCTCACCGTCCCGACCGCCGTCTACGCGGCCTCGGAGGACTGGGGCTCGGGCGGCGACGAGTACACCGAGGGGCTGCCCGCCCGGATCAACCGCGCCGGGTACGAGTTCGCGGACGCGGTCGCGGCCCGGCCGGCCCGGGAGGCGGACGAGGACGAGGTCGTGCCGTTCGCACGCCAACTGGCCGACCTGCGCCTCGACTGACCGGCCACGACACCCCATTTGTTACGTTGGGGGCGGATCGCACGGACGTGTCGTACAGCGAACGGAGGTCGGCCGTGGCCGGCAGGATCGTGGTGGGCGTGGACGGGTCGGAGCCTTCCCTGAAGGCCCTGAGGTGGGCGGCCGGACAGGCCGCCCTGACCGGGGACACCCTGGAGGCGGTCATCGGCTGGGAGTACCCGGCCTCGTGGGCGACGCTGATGCCGGGCGTCCCGGCGGAGTTCGACCCCGAGCGGCTCGCCGCGCAGATCCTGGACCGGGCCCTGGCCGACGCGCTCACCCCGGAGGAGGCCGCCGCCGCCACCCGCACGGTGGTCGGCGGCAACGCCTCGCAGGCCCTGGTCGACGTGGCGAAGGGCGCGAGCCTCCTCGTCGTCGGCGACCGCGGCCGCGGCGGCTTCCGGGCGGCCGTCCTCGGCTCGGTCTCCACCCAGGTCGCCCAGCACGCGCCCTGCCCGGTCGTGGTCGTCCGGGGCGAGTAGGTCCCCGCCCCCGGACCTCCCCGAGCGGCGGCGCGCGGCCTCCCGGCGCATGATGCCGGTGGGGCCGCGCGGTGCGGCCCCACCGCCCGTGAGGAGCGTGAGGAGCCCGCCATGGACATCAAGCTGGAGCTGATCGGCGTCCCCGTCACCGACGTCGACCGGGCCAAGGCCTTCTACGAGAAGGTCGGCTTCCACGCCGACCACGACGTCACCGTGAGCGAGGACGTCCGCTTCGTCCAGCTCACCCCGCCCGGCTCGGCCTGCTCGATCGCCCTCGGCAGGGGCGTCACCGGAATGGAGCCGGGCTCGCTCGACAACCTCCAGGTCGTCGTCGCCGACATCCAGGAGGCCCACGACGACCTCGCCGCGCGCGGCGTCGAGGTCAGCGACGTCGACGACCTGCCCTGGGGCTCCTTCGTGTACTTCGCCGACCCCGACGGCAACCGCTGGTCGGTCCAGCAGACCGTCCCGCGCACGGCCTCCTGACGTCCGGGGCCCGTCCGGCCCCGGTCCGCCGGACCCGCCCCGACCCCCCGTACGCCCGCTACTTGCGGTTGTACAGCCGCATCGTGACCCAGCCGAAGACCAGGACGAACAGCGCCGACCAGCCCAGGGACCAGGCGATGTCGGCGCCCGGCCAGCCGCCCGCCATCAGTTCGCGGACCGCGCTCGCCACATGGGTCACCGGGTTGTTGTTCACGAAGGCCTGGAGCCAGCCCGGCATGGTCTTCGGGTCGACGAAGACGTTCGACAGGAAGGTCAGCGGGAAGATCACCATCATCGAGACGCCCATCACGGACTTCTCGCTGCGCAGCAGCAGGCCGAACATGGTCCAGATCCACGAGAAGGCGAACGAGAACACCATGAGCAGCGCGATCCCGAGGAGCACGCCGGGGAGCCCGCCGGCCGGCCGGTAGCCGATGACCACGCCGACCGTCAGCATCACGGCCGAGGCGATCAGATAGCGCACGACGTCGCCGAGGAGGTAGCCGACCATCGGCGCCGGACGCCAGATCGGCAGCGTGCGGAAGCGGTCGAAGACGCCCTTCTCGATGTCGGTGTTGACCGAGACGCCCGTGTACATCGTGATCATCACGACGCTCATCACCAGGATGCCCGGCAGCAGGAACTGCACGTACGAGGAGACCGAGCCGGCCAGCGCGCCCCCGAAGAGGTACGTGTACATCAGCACCATCATGATCGGGAACGCCGTCACGTCGAACAGCTGCTCCGGCACGTGCTTGATCTTCAGCATGGCCCGCCAGCCGAACGTCATCGAGGCGGAGAGCGCGCCGGGGCGGGGCGGCCGCGACCGTCCCACGAGCAGTTCCGCCAGCTCCTCCGCCCGGGGGGCGGTGAACTCGGCGGTGTCGGTGCCCTTCGTGTCCTTGCCGGTGGTGACGGTGGTCATGCCGCCGTTCCCTTCTTGTCCGTCAGCGCCAGGAACACCTCGTCGAGGCTGGGCTGCCCGAGCGCGAAGCTGTCGACCGTGATCCCGGCCCGCGCCAGCTCCGCGAGCGCCCGCGCCGCCTGCTCGGCGGCCCCGAGGTCCGTCCCGTGGCCGTCGACGGCGGCGGTGAGCGCGACCGGGTCCGGGTCGAGCTGCACGGTGGCGCGCAGCGCGCCGCGCAGGACCCGCTCGGCCTCCCGCCGCCGCTCGGGGTCCCGGAGCCGCACGTGCACCGAGCCCGAGCCGACCGAGGCCTTCAGCTCGCCCTTCGTGCCCTCCGCGATCACCCTGCCGTGGTCGATGACGGCGACGCGGGAGGCCAGCTGGTCCGCCTCGTCCAGGTACTGGGTGGTCAGCAGGACGGTGGTGCCCTGGGCGACCACCGCGCGGACGATGTCCCAGACCTGGTTGCGGCTGCGCGGGTCGAGGCCGGTCGTCGGTTCGTCGAGGAAGAGCAGGTCGGGGGTGTTGAGGATGGACGCGGCGATGTCGATGCGGCGCCGCATGCCGCCCGAGTAGTTCTTGATCTGCCGGTCGGCGGCCTCCGCGAGCCCGAACGCGGCGAGCAGCTGCTCCGAGCGCTCGCGAGCGGCGGGCCGGGAGTGGCCGAGCAGCCGGGCGAGGAGGACCAGGTTCTCCGTGCCGGTCAGGTCCTCGTCGACGGAGGCGTACTGGCCGGTGAGGCTCACGCGCCCGCGTACGGCGTCGGCGTCCTTGACGACGTCCTTGCCGAAGACGCCGGCCCGGCCGCCGTCCGGGCGGAGCAGGGTGGCGAGCATCTTGACGACGGTCGTCTTGCCGGCGCCGTTGGGGCCGAGGACCCCGTAGACGGTCCCGGCGGGGACGCGCAGGTCGACGCCGTCCACGGCGCGGTTGCTGCCGAAGACCTTGACCAGGTCCTCGGTCTCGACGGCGAGGTCGGTCATGCGGTTCCTCCGTCGTCCCGGGCGTCCGGGTTGCGGTCAGCGGGTCGCGGGACGGCCCGCCGCGTCCTCGTGGGTGTAGAAGGCGTAGTGGGCGGCGACCGTGGTGGCCAGGGCGGACGCCAGGCCGAGCCCGCTCGACGAGAGCACGGTGGCGTCGGTGAGGCTGTAGGCGTAGCCGACCGAGACGCCCACCAGGGCGCCCCACGCGGCGGCGCGCGGCACGCGGGGCAGGGCCCGGCCGTAACGGTGGAGGGCGTGGATCGCCACGGAGAGCACGACGGCGGAGACGAGGCCGATCCAGAGCTGGCTCAGGGCGAGGGGACCGCCGTGGCGGGCGTTCGTCTCGGCGTAGAAGCCGTACAGGACGCCGATCGTGATCGGCACGGCCCAGCCGTGGGTGCTGACCTGGCGCCGCCGGGCGGGCACCGCTGCGTGTGCGGCCATGGCAGGAGCTCCTTCGTCTCTGGCGCCTCCGCGCCTCTCGTCCCCCGGTTCCCGCACCCTCCAGGGCACACCCGCGGCCGGTGCGCCGCAAGTGGATCAGCCGGGGCCGGCCGCCGCGAGGGCCGCGAGGCGGGCGAGGGCCCCGTCGAGCACGGCGTGCGGCGGCGAGGCCAGGCCCACCCGGACCGCGCCGGGCGCCGTCCCCGGTCCCACCGCGAAGGCGCTCCCCGGGGTGACGGCCACGCCCGCGCGTGCGGCGGCCGCCGCCGCGAAGGTCTCGGCGCGCCAGGGCGCGGGCAGCTCCCACCAGCAGAAGTAGGCGTGCGGGGAGGTCCGGAGCGCCTGTCCGGCGAGCCGCCGCAGGACCAGGGCGTGCCGGGCCGCCGCGTCCGCCCGCTTGGCGGCGGCGGTCTCCGCGACCGTCCCGTCCCCGGCCCAGCGGGTGGCGGCGGCGAGGGCGAGCCCGTCGGCCGTCCACGCACCGGAGCGCAGCGCCTCCGCGACCGCCGCGCGCAGCCGGCCGGGGACGACGAGGTAGCCGACGGTCAGGCCGGGGGCGAGCCGCTTGGAGAGGCTGTCCACCAGGACGACCCGCTCGGGCGCGCGGGCGGCGAGCGGGGCGGGCGCCCCGGGGTCGAGGAAGGCCCAGGTGGCGTCCTCGACGGCCGTCAGGTCGAGCCCGCGCAGGAGTTCGGCGAGCGCGGCCCGCCGTGCCTCCCCGGCGGTCGCCGCGAGCGGGTTGTGCAGGGTCGGCTGGAGGTAGACGGCGGCGAGCGGCGCCGCCCGGTGGGCCGCCGCGAGGGCCTCGGGCCGCACCCCCTCCGCGTCGAGGGCGAGGGGCACGAGCCGGATGCCGAGCCGTTCGGCGACGGCCTTGAGCGGGGGGTACGTGAGCTCCTCGACGCCCAGGCGCCCGCCGGGCGGCACGAGCGCGGAGAGCGCGGCGGCGACGGCCCGGCGACCGCTCCCGGCGAAGAGGACGCTCCCGGGGTCCGGGGCCCAGCCGGGCCCGGCGAGCACGGACACGGCCGCGTCGCGGGCCTCCGGGGTGCCGTCGGCGGCGGCCGGGCGGGCCAGGGCCCCGGTGAGGACGCCGGGCCGGGCGAGGGCCGTGAGCGCGCGGGCCATCAGCTCCGGCTGGCCGTCCACGACCGGGTAGTTGAGCTGGAGGTCGACGGGCGCGGCCCCGGTCGCCTCGACGAGCGCGGGCGCCGGGAGCGGGGGCGCCGCCCGGACGAAGGTGCCGCGCCCGACCTCGCCGACGACCAGGCCCCTGCGCGCCAGCTCGCCGTACACCCGGATCGCCGTCGAGTTCGCGATCCCGTGCCGCCGGGCGAAGACGCGCTGCGGCGGCAGCCGGTCGCCGGGTCTCAGCCGTCCGTCCCGCACGGCCGCCTCGACGCGGTCCGCGATCCTCCGGTACTCCTCCACGGGGCACCCCTTCTCCCATTGCACCGAGGGCAAAGATTTCATTGCACCGACGAGTCGGCGCTGCCTAGCCTGCCGTCATGCCCGTCTCCCGAACAGCCGGTACCGAGACCTTCTACGAGGACCGGGGCTCCGGGCCCGTCCTCCTCCTCGTCCACGGCCACCCCTTCGACCACACGATGTGGCGGCCGCAGCTCGACCGCTTCTCCCGCACGCACCGGGTGATCGCCCCCGACCTGCGCGGTTACGGCGCCACCCCGCTCGCGACGGACGCGAAGGCCGTCGGCCTCGACGTCTTCGCCGGGGACCTGGCGGCCCTCCTCGACGGCCTCGGCGTCGAGGACTGCGTCCTCGCCGGGCTCTCCATGGGCGGCCAGGTCGTCATGGAGTTCCACCGCCGCCACTCCGGCCGCGTCCGGGGCCTGGTCCTCGCGGACACCTTCCCCGCCGCCGAGACCGAGGAGGGGAGGGCCGACCGGAACGCCACGGCCGACCGGCTCCTCGCCGAGGGCATGCGGGGGTACGCCGACGAGGTCCTCGACCGGATGGTCGCCCCGTACAACGCGCACGCCGCGCCCCACGTCCACCGCATGATGCGCGCCACCGACCCCGTCGCGGCGGCGGCCGCCCTGCGCGGCCGGGCCGAACGCCCCGACTACCGGGAGTCCCTCGCCGCCGCCGCCGTGCCCGCGCTCGTCGTGGTCGGCCGGGACGACACGTACACCCCGGTCGCCGACGCGGAGGAGACGCACGCGCTGATCCCCGGCTCCACGCTCGTGGTGGTCGAGCGGGCCGCGCACCTGCCCAACCTGGAGCGGCCGGAGGAGTTCGACGCGGCCCTGGACGCCTTCCTGCGTTCACTCGTACGGCCCAGTTAAAGGTTCGCCGGCGGGCGAGCGCTCCCACGATGGGCCCATGAGCCAGAACGACGACGGGACCGCGCGTCCGGGCCAGGGCCAGAGCCAGGGCCAGCACGCCGCGCCGCCCCGCAACCCGAACGCCGCCCCGCCCCGCAAGCAGAGCGCCGCGGGCGCCTGGGCCTCCGGCGGCACCCTCTTCGCCGGTGTCCTCATGCTGGTCATCGGCTTCATGGACGTCTTCCAGGGCATCGCCGGCATCGCCCAGGACGACGTCTACACCCGTGTCGGCGACTACGTCTTCAAGTTCAACCTGACCGCCTGGGGCTGGATCCACCTGATCCTGGGCGTGATCCTCGTGATCGTCGGCTACGGCGTCCTCAAGGGCGCCGAGTGGGGCCGGGTCTCCGGCATCGCGCTCGCCTCCCTCAACATCCTCTTCCACTTCCTCTTCCTGCCCTACCAGCCGTGGTGGGCGCTCTTCTCCATGGCCGTCTCGATCTTCGTGATCTGGGCGCTGGCCACGGACGACGCGTACGGCCCGGGCGAGAGGTACTGACGGGCATGGGACGCACCGCCGGCGCCGTCCTGACCCTCGCGGCGGCGCTCGCCCTCACCACCGGCTGCGACGCCGCCGAGGACGCGGCCGGCGGTGCCGTCTCCTCCGCGACGGCCGCGGTCGCCTCGGCCGCCGAGCGGAAGATGGACGAGGTCAGGGACGGGGTGGACGCGAAGGGCGACGTGAAGGCCGGGGAGCCCCGGGCCGACGGGGACCGGACGGTCGCGGAGATCACCGCGACCAACCCGAAGGACCAGGACGCCGACTACACGGTCGAGGTCGACTTCCGCGACGCCGACGGGAAACTGCTCGACTCCGTCGTCCTGAACGTCGGCGCCGTCCCGCCGGGGAAGTCCAAGTCCGGTACGGCGCGCAGCAATCGGCAGCTCTCCGGCGTGACGAAGGCGGAGATCGGCCGGGCCCTGCGGCACTGAGCCGGGCCGCCCGGCCGGGGCCCGTGGTGCCGGGGCGGACCCTGCGACACTGAACGGCGTGGACTCCGACCCCGCCCTCGCCGCCGCGCCCCAGCCGGAACCGGCGCCCGGGCCGACGCCCGCCGCGCCGGTACCGGACACCGCGCCCGCCGCGCCGGAACGCAAGCCCGGCGTGACGGGCCCCGTCGCGGGCCCCGCCCCGGTCCCCGGCCCGTCGTCCCGGCGCCCCGGGCGCCCCGCCGCGTGGGCCGCCGGGCTGCTGCTCGTCGTGCCCGCCCTGATCACCGCCTGCCGCCTCCTCGACACGGACGGCATCACGCCCGTCCCGCAGCTGCTCTCCTTCCTCCCCTGGCTGACCGTCCCCGCCGGCCTCGGGCTGCTCCTCGCCGCCGTCGCCCGCCGCCGGGGCCTCGCCCTCACCGCCGTCGTCGTGCTCGCCGCCACCGCCTGGAGCTCCCTGCCGTACACGACGTGGACCACCGTCGGCCACGGCCTTCCCGTCGCCCGGGTCCGCGTCCTCGCCGCCAACGTCGAGTTCGGCCAGGCCACGGACGCGCTGATCGCCACGGTCCGGCGCGAACGCCCCGGCCTCCTCTACGTCTCCGAGTGCGACCGCGCCTGCGGACGCGCCCTCACCACCGCCTTCGCCGCCGAACTCCCCCACTACGCCGCCGTCGAGGCCGACGGATCGGCGGGCTCCGTCCTGCTCAGCGCCTATCCGCTGCGCGACTGGCGGGTGATCCCGGCGGCCATGGGGATGCCGGGCGCCACGGCCGAGATCGCCGGGCGTTCCGTACGCGTCCAGCTCGCCCACCCGATGCCGCCGGTGCCGGGCCAGGTGGACGTGTGGAAGCGGGAGCTGGGCCGCGTCGAGGACTTCGCCGCCCTGCGCACGGGACCGACGCTGATCGCCGGGGACTTCAACGCCTCCCAGGACCACGCGGCCTTCCGCGCGATCCTGAAGGAGGGCCGTCTGCGCGACGCGGCCTGGGCGGTGAGGAAGAGCCGCGCCGCCACCTGGCCCATGGAGGGCCCGCTCCCCCCGTACGTCCAGATCGACCACGTCCTGGTCAGCGACGAGTTCAGCGTGGACGGGGTCCGCTTCCTCGGCCTCGACGGCACCGACCACCGGGCCGTCCTCGCCGATCTCGACCTGCGGGGAGAGCGCTGATCGGCCACGCTGGAAGGCATGGACAACGAGGAGATCCTGGACGACATCGGCACCCTCGTCGAGGAGGAGCGCGCCCTGCGGCAGCGCACCGGCGGCCTCCTGCCCGAGGAGCGCGCCCGCCTGACCGAACTGGAGGTGCGCCTCGACCAGTGCTGGGACCTGCTGCGCCAGCGCCGCGCCAAGGCGGAGTTCGGCGAGGACCCGGACACGGCGGCCCTCCGCCCGGCCGCCGAGGTGGAGTCGTACCGCAACTGAGCGGCCGCTCCCGGCCGGTGAAGGCGGACAGGCCCCGGTCGGGAAGGAGTTGCTCCGACCGGGGCCTGTGGGATGTCGCTACACGGCGGGCTGACCGCTCCCGGGACAGGTCTCGGTCCCGGTGCCGCCGCGCTGGTGCATGGCGGCGGGCTGTCCGGCGGGAGCGCCCACGCCCTGGCCGCAGACGGAGCAGTTGCCCTCACACGTACCGGGGTCGCATCGCATGCTGATCGGTCCTCCTCGAGACGGTGGTGCTGACGGTGGTGCGATGTGCGCTCCCCGGTCGGTGCCGGGGAGGGTCAGAAGGCACGGGCGTAGATCCGGGCGCCGTTGTGGAACGAGACGGTCAGGCCCTTCTTGGAGCCGGCGTCGGGCTGGGTGGACCACCGCTCGATGTCCGAGATCTCGGGGCAGTCGGCCTGCGCGAGGGCGGCGGCGAGCCATGCTTCGGAAGAGTCGGACGTCTGGGGCGCGTCCCCGGCCGGCACCGGAGTACCGGTGACCGGCTCGTCCAGGAACCCTTCGTGCTTGGCGCCCTCGGGGAGCTGTCCGGTGAACTGCCAGCGGCTCTCGGTCGCCCCCACGGTGACGACCACGCCGAAGGGGTGCTTCGCGTCGCCCGCCTCGGCGAGGGTCCGCACACGGCCGGCGGTCGGGTTGTTCTTCACGACGTCGACGACGAAGTCGGTGAATCGCTGGGGACGCATTTGTGATCATTTCCTCTCGTGGCGGCCTGCCCATCCTAGGGACCGAGCCCGGTGTCATCGCCGTGGACGACGGCAGCCAGGCGTGCCGCGGCGCACCCCGCCACCACGTCGGCGGGCATGGCGCGATCCGAAGGAGCCGGACGGCTCGCCCCGCCCATCCGGCCGGCCGCCGGCACGCGGCACTCCGCCGCGCCGGTCCCGCGGGCCGCCGTCCCGCGCGCGGACGGCACCCGCGTGGAGGTCCGCGCCGGGCTGCCCGGGAACGGGAACGGAGTCCTGGAACCGCTCCGCCGGGAGGTCCGCGCGGCCCGCGCCATCGCCGGTCCCGACCTGCGGTAAACCCCCTCCGGGGGGCGCACGGGAGAACTTACCGGCGGTCACGGAACGGAACCCTCCCCGCCGCCGTTACCGGAATCCCTCCCGGCGACTACGATGCGCCCATTCACGGTGATCCGCGCCCGCCACCACCGGCAACCGGACCGGCGGACGCGCCACTTCGCCCTGTCTCACCCCCCGCGCCCCGAGGATCCGCCATGCGCACCACCACCAGCAGCAGAGGGCTCCAGCCCAATGTCCTCGGCACCTTCGACACGATCGTGATGGCCGTCGCCGGCAGCGCCCCCGCCTACTCGCTCGCCGCGACCACCGCCGTCCTCTTCGGCGCGGTGGGCGTCGGCGGACCGGCCGCCCTGCTGTACTGCGCGATACCCATGCTCGGCATCGTCCTCGCGTACGCCCGGCTCGGCCGGATCGACGTCAACGCCGGCGCCGCGTACTCCTGGGTGGGCCGCACCCTCCACCCCTTCCTCGGCTTCCTGTCCGGCTGGGCGCTCGTCTTCTCCACCACCGTCTTCATGGTGGCCGGTTCGCTGCCCGCCGGATCCCTCACGCTCTCCCTGGTCGCCCCGGGCCTCGCCGACCACACCGCGCTCGCGGCGGCCGTCGGCGCCTGCTGGTTCCTGGTGATGCTGCTCGTCGTCCTGGGCGGCGCCCGGCTCACCGTACGGGCGCAGCTGGTCATGTCCGGGGTCGAGATGCTGCTCCTGCTCGGCTTCGTCCTCGCCGCCGTGGCCCACCGGGGCCACGCCACCGCCTTCGACTGGTCCTGGTTCGGCCTCGCGCAGTTCGACGGCCCGGAGGGGTTCGCCGCCGGGGCGCTGATCGCCGCGTTCTACTACTGGGGCTGGGACGTCACCAGCAACCTCAGCGAGGAGACCCGCGACAGCCGCAGGACCGCCGGGGTCTCCGCGCTCGTCGGCGTCGGCTTCGTCTTCGTCCTCTTCGAGGCCATCACCGTCGCCGTCAACGTGCTGCTGAGTTCCGAGGAGATCCGCCGCGCCGGACCGAACGTCCTCGCCGTCGTCGGCCAGGAGGTCTGGCCCGGCGTCGGCGGCAAGCTCCTCGTCGTGGCCGTCCTCCTGTCGACCGTCGCCACCCTGGAGACCACCCTCATCCAGGTCACCCGCTCGCTCTTCGCGATGGGCCGCGACCGGACCCTGCCGGCCGCGCTCGGCACCGTCCACCCGCGCTGGAACACCCCGTGGGTCGCGATCGCCGCGGTCGGCGGGGCGGCGCTGCTGCTGTTCGCCGCCGCCGCGGCGGCCGGTTCCGTGCAGCAGATCCTCCGGGACGCCGTCTCCGCGATCGGCCTCCAGATCGCCTTCTACTACGGCCTGGCGGGCATCGCCGCCGTCGTCGCCTACAAGGGCCTGCTGCTGCGCTCCGTGAAGAACCTGGTCGTCGGCGGCCTCTGGCCGCTGCTCGGCTCGGCCTTCATGCTGTGGGCCTTCGTCGAGTCGCTCGGCGAACTCTCCACGACCGCCCTCGCCATCGGCCTCGGCGGCCTGCTCCTCGGCGTGGTCCCGCTGGCCGTGTACGGCCGGAGGGGCGGCGACTACTACCGCCGCCCGGCCCGCCTCGACGCGGTCCGCGCCCTCGCCGCCTCGGCCGACGCCGGGGCGGCCACCCCGGGCGCCCGCACGGGCGGCCGGGACAAGGGCTACGCGACGGACTTCTGACGGCAGCCGAACCAGAAGGAGGCCCCGATGGCCGTACGCCGCCGCTCCTCGCGCCCGGCGCGCCCGGAACGCTTCGCGCCCGACTTCGACCCGGACTTCGGGGACCGGGCGCTGACCGAGGCGCGCCACGACATCGTCATCGGCCGCTGGCAGGGCGTCCGGGACCTGCTGGCCGCCACCGGCGACGACTGGGCGCGCCGCACCCACCGCGTCCGGCTCCTCTCGCACGCCGCCGCGGGCAGCTCCACCGTCGAGACCTGGCGGGGCGCCGAACCGGGCAACCCGGACGCCGCCGTGCTGCGGGCCGCGACCGAGGTGGTGCGGGTCTTCGACGCGGCCATCGCGGCCGGCCGGGGCGCGGCCGTCGACCGGGGCCGGATCGACGCGGCCGTGGACGCCTGCCGGGGCGCGGCCGAGGCGGCGCCCGCCGACCCGATGCCGTGGGTGTCGCTGCTCTCGGTGGCCAGGCTGTACGAGGGCGGGGTGCCGCGCCGCGAACTGCGCCACTGGTTCGACGAGCTGCGGCGCCGCGACCCGTACAACACCGAGGGGCACATCCAGGTGCTGCGGTACTGGTCGGCGCGGTGGCACGGCACGCACGGCAGCATGTACGACTTCGCCCGCGACGCGGCCGGCGTGGCGCCGCCCGGCTCCCCGCTGCCGGTCCTGGTGCAGGTGGCCCGGGTCGAGGAGTACCGCTACATCGCGGACGGGGCCCTGGGCCGGGGCCCGGTGCGCGGCTTCGACCAGCACTGGAAGCACGAGCTGGCGGTGACCGAGCTGCGCCGCACGCACGCCCGCTGGATCGGTGGCCGCGATCCGGGGAGCCCGGTGGCGCCCGAGGAGGTCGGAGACCTCAACTTCCTGACGCACGCGGCCTGTTACGCGGGCCAGGTGGACATCGCCAGGGAGCTGCTCGGGATGCTGGGGCGGCGGGCGGCGTGGGTGCCGTGGGCGTACACGGGCGAGCCGGAGGAGCAGTTCGTGCGGTTCGGGGAGGGCCTGGGGGTGGAGTCCCCCCAGGCCCGGGGCTGATCAGACGCCGATGTCCCGCCCGTCCGTGCGCCAGACGGCGACGACCGAGGGCCGGACGATCTTCCCCGGCCCGTCGGGCCAGGTCGACGCGGGCTTCTCGACGGACGCGCCGTCGACCTCGCCCGGGTGCTGCACGGCGACGAGCACGCGCCGGTCCTGGATGATCGGACCGCAGGTCTCGGCGCCCTTCGGCACGGTCAGGAACTGCTTCAGCTCACCGCGCCGCTCGCCCTGCACGGCGACGCCGAACAGGCCGTCGTGCGAGCCGAGCTGGGAGCCGTCGGTGGAGATCCACAGGTTGCCGTGCGGGTCGAAGGCGACGTTGTCCGGGCAGGAGATCGGGGAGACCTTCTCCTTGGGGAAGCCGGCGAAGTAGGTCGCCGGGTCGTTCGGGTCGCCCGCGACGAGGAAGAGGCGCCAGGCGAAGCCGTCCGAGGACGGGTCGTCCCAGTGCTCGGCCAGCTCCAGGATCTGCCCGTGCTTGTTGAGGTTGCGCGGGTTGGCCTCGTCCGCGCCCGCCTTGCCGGCCTTGCCGCGGTCGGTGTTGTTGGTGAGCGCGACGTACACGCGGCCGGTGCGGGGGGACGGCTCGACGTCCTCGGGGCGGTCCATCTTCGTCGCCCCGACCTTGTCGCCGGCGAGGCGGGTGAAGACGTACACCTCCTCGGCGGTCATGCCGGGGACGTGCGAGACGTTCCCGGTGGCGAGCGGGATCCACGTGCCGGAGCCGTCGAACTCGCCGTCGTTCGGGAGCTTTCCGGTGCCGTCGACCTCGGCCGGGGAGTCGCCGGTCAGCTTGGCGACGTACAGGGTGCCCTCGTCGAGGAGGGTGAGGTTGTGCTCGCGGGCGGCCCGCGAACTCCCCTTCCTCATCCGCTTCGAGGAGACGAACTTGTAGAAGTAGTCGAAGCGCTCGTCGTCGCCCATGTAGACGACCGGGCGCCCGTCGGCGGTGAGGCGGGGCTGGGCTGCCTCGTGCTTGAAGCGGCCGAGGGCGGTGCGCTTGCGGGGCGTGGAGTCGGGGTCGTACGGGTCGAGCTCGACGACCCAGCCGAAGCGGTGGACCTCGTTGGGCTCCTGCTTCAGGTCGAAGCGCTTGTCGAACCGCTCCCACTTGCGCTCGGTGGCGCCGGAGCCGACGCCGTAGCGCTTGTCGGTGGCGCTGGAGCCGTTCGCGAAGTACTGGTTGAAGTTCTCCTCGCCGTGGAGGGTGGTGCCCCACGGGGTGGTGCCGCCCGCGCAGTTGTTGAGCGTGCCGAGGACGGTGCGGCCGGCCGGGTCGGCGGAGGTCTTCAGCAGGTCGCTGCCCGCGGCGGGGCCGGTGACCCGGAACTCGCTGGTCGTGTGCAGCCGCCGGTTGAGGTGGTGGCGGGAGACCGGCGTCAGCCTGCCGCCGCGGCGCTCCTCCTCGACCACGACGACGGACAGGCCGTGCGCGGCCCAGGCGGTCTCGACCTGCTCGCGGGTCGGGTTCGCGGGGTCGTAGCCGCGGAACATCAGGACTTCGTCGGTGTACTCGTGGTTGGCGACGAGGACCTGGCGGTCGCGCTCCCCGGGCAGCGGCAGCAGGGAGAGGAAGTCGTTGTTGTAGCCGAACTGGCCGGCCTGGGCCTTCGCCGTCTGCTTCTCGGCGTCGAAGGCGGGGGCGCCGCGCAGGATGGGCTCGCCCCAGCGGATGACCACGTTCTGGGAGTAGCCGGAGGGGACGGTGACCTTGTCGGCGGTGTTGGGCGCGACGGGGGCGAAGCGGAGGCCGCGGGCGCCGTCGGCCTTGACGGGCGGGTGCCCGTGGCCGTGGCCGCCGCCGTGGGCGACGGCCTCCGGGGCCTCGCCGAGCACGGCGGCGCCGCCGACGGCGGAGGCGACGGTGACGACGGCGGCGGCGCGCAGGGCGGAACGGCGGGAGAGGACACCGGCTATGAGGTCGCCGGCGTACTCGTTGTCGCTGGTGTTGGGCACCTCGTGGAAGCAGGCGTCACCGCAGCGGTAGCGGCAGGTGAGAGCGGAACGGCCGCCTCCGTGCGGGTTCGTGCTCAGGAGCGGCAGCAGTTTGCGCACTTCGTCCTCCTCCGGCGCAGCACTGCGCCGACATGGTGTCGGGATGTCTTCGGCGGTGACGCTAGGTGCGCGTCCCTGCACGGGGGCGGCGGGGGGATGAACGCCGGATGAATGCGGGACGGCCGAGGGCGACCGGGGCACGGAGGTGGCGGGAAGTGGCCGCTAACCTTACGTATCCGCCCTGGCCAGGGATGAAAGTCCCGAAGCACCCAGTACGGACATTCACACCGCACCCCCACTCATGCGAAAGGGTTCGCCCATGGGTATTCGGAGCATGCTGCGCAAGGTGTTCGGCCGGGACCGCGAGGACTCCCCGGCAACCTCCGTCCCGCCCCAGTCGCGTGAGACGGTGGAGCCGGCGGCCCCTGAGGCCACTGGGGCTCCGGAGACCCAGGAGACGCCCGAGGCCCCCGAGGAAGTCCGTCGGGCGGCGGACGACCTGGTGGCGGCGTCCTTCGACAACCCGCAGGTCCCGAAGGCGCGCTCGGCGGAGCCGGTCGCTCCCGCGGAGACGGTCGCTCCCGCGGAGGCCGAGGTGGAAGCGGTCCCGCGGCTGGAGCCGGCCGGGTCCGACGCGGAGACGAACACGGTGGAGTCCGCGGAGGCCGCGGAGACCCTGGAGGAGGAGACCCCCGTCCGCTCCGCCGCGGCCGAGGCGGCGGAGCGGGAGGCGGCGGCGGCCGTTCCCGTGGCCGAGCCCGTGGAGGTCTCCCTGCCCGAGGAGCGGGACGACGAGACCGGGGTGTCCGCCGAGGTGGACGCCGTCGAGGTCTCCTACCCCGAGACCCCGGCCGGGGCGGAGGGAACCTGCGCGGTCCCCGCCGCACCGGAGCCCGGCACCGCCGAGGCCGAGGAGACCGAGGAGACCCCGGAGGCCCCGGAGTCCGAGGACGCCCCGGAGGCCGAGGAGACCCCGGAGGCCGAGCCGCAGGCCGTGGCCGCCACCGAGCCCGAGCCCGCCGTGGTCGCGGAGCCGGAGCCCGCCATGGTCGCGGAGCCCGCGCCCGCCGTGGTCGCCGCCCCCGAGCCGGAGGCTTCCGCGCCGGAGGCCCCCGCGCCGGTACCAACCCCGGAAACCCCCGTGATCACCGCCCTGGAGCCCGAGGCCCCCGAGACCCCCGAGGTCACCGAGGTCACCGAGGCTCCCGAAGCCTTCGACGCCACCGCCCCGGCCGTCGCCGCCGGCCCCGCCCTCTCCCTCGCCAGGGTCAAGGCCGTCGCCCCGCACCTCGCCGACGCGTACAAGGCCGCCGGGACCGTGCTCAAGAAGCAGGGGCTCACCGGGGCGCGGGCCGCCGTGTACCTGGTGGTCGACCGGTCCGGTTCGATGCGCGGGTACTTCAAGGACGGCTCCGTGCAGCGGCTCGCCGAGCAGACGGTGGCGCTCGCGGCGCACCTCGACGAGAACGCCGCCGTCACGGCCGTGTTCTTCTCCACGGACATCGACGGCACCGCCGAACTGACCCCGGCCACGCTCTCCCCCACCCGCGTCGAGGAGATCAACGCCGGTCTCGGCCGCCTGGGCCGCACCCACTACCACCGCGCGGTGGAGGAGGTCCTCGCCCACCACGAGAAGACCGACCCCGCCCGCCCGGCGCTGGTGGTCTTCCAGACGGACGGCGCGCCGGACGCGAGGACGGCCGCCACGCAGGCGCTCGCCGGGGCGGCGGACCGCCCGCTGCACTGGCGGTTCGTGGCCTGGGGCGAGCAGGACAACAAGGCCTTCGACTACCTCAGGAAGCTCGGCGGCACGCCCCGTACCGCCGCGTACTTCCCGGGCTCGGTCCCGGCCGGGACGGCGCACGCCGCCTTCTACCGGGGCCTGCTCGAAGGCCTGGAGCTGTAGGCCCTAGGGCCGGGCGGCGGTGACCGGCAGGGTCACCGTCACCACGAGGCCGCCGCCGTCCCCGGCGCTCCGCGCCACCGCCGTCGCGCTCCCCCCGTGGGCGGTGGCGATCGACCGGACGATGGAGAGCCCGAGCCCGGCGCCGGGCCCCGTCCGGTCGCGCCCCTCGCCGCGCCGGAAGGGCTCGAAGAGGCCCTCGACGTCGTCCGGCGGAACGACGGGCCCGGTGTTGACGACGGTCAGCACACCGCCCGCCACCCGCACGTCCACGAAGCCCCCGGGCACGTTGTGGACGACCGCGTTCGCGACGAGGTTCCGTACGAGCTGCCGCAGCAGCACCCGGCTCCCCCGTACGACGCCGCCCTCCTCGCCCGCCACCGCGTCCTCGTACTCCTCCGCGACGACCTCGCCGAAGGGCACGTCCTCGCGCTCCGCGAGTCCCCGTTCGCCACGGGCGAGGAGGAGCAGGCCGTCGAGGAGGCGTTCGCCGTGCCGGTTGGTGTCGAGGAGGACCTGCCGGACGCCGCAGTCCTCGTCGAGGCCGACCTGGATGGCGGCGCGCTGGGTGGCGAGCGGGGTGCGCAGCTCGTGCGAGGCGTTGGCGATGAACCGCCGCTGGCTGTCGAAGGCGGTCTCCAGCCGCCCGAGCAGCGCGTCGACCGTGTCGCCCAGCTCCTTCAGCTCGTCGTCGGGTCCGCGCACCGCGAGCCGCCCGCCCAGGTCCCGCTCGGAGAGGCGCCGGGCGCGGGCGGTCATCTCGTGCACGGGCCGCAGGACGCGCCCCGCCGTCCACCAGCCCACGACCACGGCGCCGCAGGCGATCACGAGCAGGGACATGCAGGACCACATGAGCATCTGCTGGTGCGCGGCCCGGCCGACGTCGTCGCCGATGCGGTACGCCTCGACCACGGCGACCTCGTCGGCCCGCGCCACGATGGCCTCCGTCCGGCCGTCCGTACCGGCCCTGACCAGCAGGTTCACCACGAGCAGCAGCAGGGCGCCGAGGACCAGGAAGACCCCTCCGTACACGAGGGCGATCCGGGTCCGGATGGTCGACCCGGCCCCCAGGTGGCCACCGCTTCCCGCGCTCACAGCGCGTACCCCACGCCCTGCACGGTCCGGATCGCCCCCGGCTCCCCCAGCTTGGCCCGCAGCTTGCTCACGCAGACGCGCACGGCTCCGGTGAAGGGGTCGGCGTGGGCGTCCCAGGCGCGTTCGAGGAGTTCCTCGGCGGAGACGACGGCGCCGTCGGCCTCCAGGAGGATCTGGAGGACGGAGAACTCCTTGGGGGAGAGGTCGAGGTCGCGTCCGTCGCGGACGGCGGTCCGCCGGACGGTGTCCATCCGCAGCCCGTCCCGTTCGAGGAGCGGCGGCAGGGGCGGGGCGGAGCGCCGGCGCAGGGCGCGGACGCGGGAGACCAGCTCGGGGAACTCGAAGGGCTTGCCGAGGTAGTCGTCGGCGCCGAGGTCGAGCCCCTCGACCCGGTCCTCGACGGCCGTGGCGGCGGTCAGCATCAGGATCCGGGTGCGGGAGGCCCCGGCGACGAGCCGCCGGGCGACGTCGTCGCCGTGGACGCGGGGCAGGTCGCGGTCGAGGACGAGGACGTCGTACGCGTACAGGCCGAGCCGCTCCAGGGCGTCCTCGCCGTCGTGGACGGTGTCGACGGCGAATCCGGCCCGCCGCAGGCCGGTGGCGACGAATCCGGCGAGGACGCGCTCGTCCTCGGCTACCAGTACACGCATCCCCCCATCCTCGCCGCCCCGCGCCCGCCCCCGTCCCCCGGGGGTTCATGGATGTGAGTGGATCTTCGCGGGGCCGTTAGGATTTCGACCATGGCGGCCACTGGATCCGAGAAGCAGGGGGCGAAGGCGTGAAGAGTTTCTACGTATCGACCCCCATTTACTACGTCAACGACGCTCCTCACCTGGGCCACGCCTACACGACCGTCGCAGGCGACGTGCTCACGCGCTGGCACCGTCAGCGCGGCGAGAAGGTGTGGTACCTCACCGGCACGGACGAGCACGGTCAGAAGATCATGCGCACGGCCGAGGCGAACGACGTCACGCCCCAGGCCTGGTGCGACAAGCTCGTGGAGGAGGCGTGGAAGCCCCTCTGGGAGCACCTGAACATCGCGAACGACGACTTCATCCGCACCACGCAGAAGCGTCACACCGACCGCGTGCAGGAGTTCGTGCAGGACCTGTACGACAAGGACGAGATCTACAAGGGCGGGTACGAGGGCCCGTACTGCGTGGGCTGTGAGGAGTTCAAGCTCCCCGGCGACCTCGTCGAGGCGGAGGACGGCACCAAGCTGTGCGCCGTCCACAAGAGGCCGGTGGAGATCCTCAAGGAGGAGAACTACTTCTTCAAGCTGAGCGCGTACGGCCCGAAGCTGCTGGAGTTCTACGAGGCGAACCCGGGCTTCATCCAGCCGGAGTCGGCCCGCAACGAGGTCGTGAACTTCGTCAAGCAGGGCCTGGAGGACCTCTCCATCTCGCGCTCGACGTTCGACTGGGGCATCCCGGTGCCGTGGGACGAGAAGCACGTCATCTACGTGTGGATCGACGCGCTCCTGAACTACGCGACGGCCGTCGGCTACAACGAGAACCCGGCGAAGTTCGAGGAGACGTTCCCGGCGGACGTGCACCTGATCGGCAAGGACATCCTGCGGTTCCACGCGGTGATCTGGCCGGCGATGCTGATGGCGCAGGGCCTGCCGGTCCCGGGCCGGGTCGCGGCCAACGGCTGGCTGATGGTCGGCGGCGAGAAGATGTCGAAGTCGAACCTGACCGGCATCAAGCCGCAGGACCTGACCTCGCACTTCGGCGTGGACGCGTACCGCTGGTACTTCCTGCGGGCGATCGCCTTCGGCCAGGACGGCTCGTTCTCGTGGGAGGACTTCACCGCCCGCTACACGAGCGAGCTGGCCAACGACTACGGCAACCTCGCCTCGCGCGTGGCGGCGATGGTCGGCAAGTACTTCGGCGGCGAGCTGCCGGCGTCGGCGGCGGACGGCGACGCGGAGAAGGCGGTCCAGGACGGCCTGGCGAAGGCGGTCGCGACGGCCGACCTGAAGATCGGCGAGGAGCTGGACTTCCAGGCCGGCATCCTGGCGATCTTCGACTTCGTGAAGCAGGTCAACGGCTACATCACGGAGCAGGAGCCCTGGAAGGTCGCGAAGACCGCGTTCGGTGACGCCGCTGACGCGACGGGGTCGGAGGAGGGCCGCGCCCGCCTGGCGACGATCCTCTACACGGCCGCCGAGTCCCTCCGCGCCGTCGCCGTCCTCCTCAACCCGATCATGCCGGAGACCTCCCAGGCCCTGTGGGACTCCCTCGGCGCCGAGGCGTCCCTGGGCGCCCTGGCCGCGCAGCCGGTCCAGGACGCGGCCGCGTGGGGGCGGCTCCCGGCGGGCGCGACGGTGACGAAGGGCGCGGTGCTGTTCCCGCGCCTGGAGGAGCCGAAGAAGGACTGACGGTCCCGCTGCCGTCGATCGCGCCGAAGGCCGCCGCACCCGTACGCACGGGGCGGCGGCCTTCGCCGTACGCGCCTCACACCAGGGCGAGGACGGCCACGGCGGGCGCCATGTAGACCAGCGGGAAGGGCACGTGGCCGTACGCGCGGGCCCGCAGGACCGTGATCACGGCACCGGCGAAGTACAGGACGAGCCCGATCGCGGCCAGGACGCCGACGAGCGGCACGGCGTACCCGACGAGCAGCCCGACGGCCCCGGCGATCTTGACGGCCCCGAGCAGGTTCCACCAGCTCCGGGGCACCCCGTACGCGGCGAGCGGCTCGACGACGAACCCGGCCCTCACGAGGACGGCCACGCCGGAGAACCCGGCCATGAAGGCGGCGACGGCGGTGACGACGGTGGCGGTGGTGGACATGACGGGCTCCTTCGGCGTTCCCGGTGTCCGACCCGATCGGGCCGGACACCCCACTGACGGAGCGGGGAGGGGAAGTGTGACGGGCCGCCGGAAACTTCCTCGGGACGCGACCGCGACCGGAACGCGGAAACCCGGGTTCCGGTCGGTCGGGCCGCCTTCCCAAGGAACGAGGAGAGAAAGAACCCTCTCCAAGCCCCACCTCTCCCCGCTTCGGCGGAACCCTCACCCGGGGGAGTGAAAACCACCAAAAGGGCTGTTCGGAGGGCGGGTTGCCGGATCTAAGCTCGGCCCGATTGGCATATGACCGCAGACATGCGTCGGCCCCCGCCGGGAGTGGAGTCCCAAAGACGGGGGCCTGACCACCTAGGAAGTGAGGCTTCCCGATGGGTACCCAGAACATTAGCGCGCGCCCCCTCGCCCCGTCCCGCAACGACGGGCGGAACCGCCCCGTGAAGCCCGGCACGAGGTCCGTCCGGGCGGGCGGCGTCATCCACGAGAACGTCCGCCACACCACCCGGTTCACGGTGGTCGGCAACCACCTCTCCCAGCACGCCGAGCTGTCGCTCCTGGCCATCGGCCTGGCCGTGCACATCCAGTCGCTGCCCGGCGGGTCGCCCGTCGACATCAAGAGCCTCACCAGGCGCTTCCCCGAGGGGGCGCGCCGGATCGCCGCCGGACTGCGCGAGCTGGAGGCCCACGGCTACCTGCGCCGCGAGCTGGCACGCGACGACGCCGGGAAGATCGTCACGCGCACGGTCTCCTGCAACCACCCGGGGCGGTCGGCCGCCGACGAGGAGGCGGTGCGCAGGGCCCCGGCCCGCCGTACGGAGGCCCCGCGCCGGGCCCTGCCCGCCGTACCGCAGCCCGCGTACCCGTCCCCCGACCTCCTGCGGACGGGCCTCGGCGTCCTCGCCGGCCTGCGGCACGAGGACCCCCGCCTGCACCTGTCGGCCACCGAGACCGAACACCTGGCGCCGGGGGTCGCCGCCTGGCTGGAGCGCGACCTGACGCCGGAGGCCGTCCGCCGGGTCCTGACCTGCGCCCTGCCCCTGGAGCCCCTGCGCCGCCCGGCCGCGCTCCTGGCCCACCGCCTGTCCGCCCAGCTCCCGCCGCCGCCGCTCGGCACGGCGGACCCGGCGCCCCCCCGGCACCCCCTCCAGAACTGCGACACCTGCGACCTGGCCTTCCGGGGCCCGGAGCCGGGCACGTGCGAGGGCTGCAGGCGGAACGCGATGACGACCTGAACCCGGTCGACGGGCCTGCCGCCCGCTCTGCCCGACGGCTGGGACAGACTGTCGGCCATGGGACACTCCACTGCCTATCCGCTGTTGACGACGACGGATCTCGACGCGCTCTTCGCCCTCGCCGAGCGGCTGCTGGTCGTTGCCGAGGGCTCCGACGCGAGGGCCGAGTTCTGGGTGCGGGTACCCGGCCGTGAGCAACTCCGCCGACTGCTGGCCGCCGTACCCGGTGCCGAGACCACGGCCCGCGTACGCGCCGATGCCGCCGAACCCGGCGACCACCCGCTGTCCGAGGACCTCTACCTCATCGATCTGGCCGTGCCCGTTCAGGACGCCGTCGAGACCGCCCGAGCCGTACTGGAGTTCTGTCCCCGATTCCAGCTCACGTGGGACTCCTTCGGCTGGCCGCCGGTTCCGGAACTCGGCCACGCCGCTCACTTCAAGTACGCCGCCGTGCAGATCAGCTTCCACCACCGCCACGTGGCCCTCGACGAGGACCCGGCTCCCGACCACACCCTGTACGTCCATGCCGACGGTCACGACGACAGAGCGGAGTGGCTCGCCCGCCAGGCCGGTGCCGAAGTGATCGGCCCCCCGCTGGAAGGGCCGTAGCACCATGACCGTCGTCCCGACCCTGGTGAATCCCGCGGACCTGATCCGCCTGTACGGAGCGGTCCCGCCCCTCGACACGTTCCGGCTGCGGGCCGTCAACCTGTCCTGGATCGGTCCGACGGTCATACTGCGCGTGGACCTTTCGAGCTTCCCGGCGACGGTCCCGCCGGAATGGGAGGGCACGGACGTCGACACCGTCCAGTGCCACCTCCAGTTCCTCGCGGTGGAGGATCTCTCCCTGGAGCAGTGGGAGCCGCCCGTGCCCTCCGCCTCCTTCACGGCGGAGCCCCTGGGCGGAAGGCGGAGGATGCGGGTGCGCGTGCGGGGCGCCGGGGTGGACCTCGGCTTCACCGGCCACGAGTCCGTGCCGGTGGGACACGTGAGCGCCTTCAGGATCGCGCCCGACGGCGCGGACGGCGGCCGTCACCTCTTCCTGGGGCGGGTGGACGCAAGGCTGCACGAGACCGTCCCCGGACCCGAGGAGAGGCCCTTCCATGAGCGCGTCTGACTGGACGGCGGTCGTCGGATCGACGGAGGAGGTCACGGACGCGTACGCGACGCCCCCGGACCTGGACGCGTGCAGGCTGTACTACGTACAGATCGACGAGAGGGAAGCGTCGGTTACCTTGATGTTCGAGACCACCGCCCTCCCCGAGAGGCCGCCCCCCGCCTGGGCGGACAGGGCGTACGACACCGTCGAGTTCTACCTGACGTTCACGGGCGTGCGGGGACTGCGGGTCAGCGGCTGGGAGTTCAGCGCCCGCGACGCGGGAGTCGCCCTGAACACCGGGGAGGGCACGGACGTCCGGGTGACCGTCGAGGCGGAGGGCTCGTACCTCGACTTCACGGCCTCCGGCTCCTCCCTGGCCCGTTTCCGCTCCTACCTCTCCGCGGGGCCGTGCGGTGATTGATCCCGGGGAGCGGGCCGGGGACCTGGAGGACCTGTGGGCGTACGGGCAGAAGCCGGCGGAGCTGGAGGCCGAGGGGGCCCGGGTCGTCCCGTGGACGGTCACGGACAACGGGGAGCGCCTCTACCGGCTCGACCGCTCCGGCCTCGATCCGGACCGGTGGACCGTCGTGGTGAACGAGACGCGCGGCGCCCGCTGGGAGCACTTCTCCGTGTCCCGCACCCGATTCCTCGCGTCCGCCCTTTCCGGGGAGCCGCGCCCGGGCGTCCTCTCCTCCTCGTTCCCCCGCGTCGTGCACGAGTTCCGTCGGCCCGGTCCGGCATGACGGGGCGGAAGGAGCGACCGGGCGCGATCGGGGTGAGGTTCCCGGTGCGCCCGGGGCAGGGAGAGCCCGGTGACTCCGACTTCGGGGACATCGCGTGTGAGGGGCGGAGCGGAACGGTGGTGTCGGCAGGTCACGCACCCGACCGGGGCGTGATGATCTGCCTGTCGGTGGCCCTCCTGCTCGACAGCCCCAGGCCGCTGCTCCTCGGCGAACAGCGGACCCTCTCGCATACGGGCATCGGCTCGTCGTTCCGGCTCGATTTCAAGCGTGACCGGGAAGGGTGCGTCTCGGTCACGTCGAAGAGGACGCCGGTGGGCGGAGTCCGTGTCGAAGACCTCGCGCGGGCGGTTCTCCGTGCCACTGGGGAACTTTCGGAGGAAGGCCTTTCGAGCCTCCCCGCGGCCAGCGGGGCACGGCGCGACTACGTCGCGGCTGTACGGGCTTTCCGCGCGGCGACGGGCATGAGGGCGACAGGAGCGTGAGTCACGACGACGACCGGGGCGCACTCCCCGACGCCTCGCCGGAAGGTCTGGAGCGCCTGCTGTCGGGACGCGAGGCGGAAGCCTGGGCCCCTGGGCGGTGGAACGAGCTGCGGGTCCTCGCCGTCGGTGGCATGCAGCGCCACGACCTCCCCGCCGGGACCAGGATCCGCTGGGGCCGGCTCGCGCTCGCCGCGCTCCCGGGGAAGTACCGGGAGGAGCCGTCCCTCCATTCGGTGGTCGAGGCGGCCCGCGTACGTGCCTACCTGATCCGGGAGTTCGGGCCCGACGACACCGACCCGGCCCGGGATCTCGCCGCGCTCCGGGCGGACGTCGTGCGGAACCTGAGCATGTCGTTGGAGACGGCCGCGCGCCTGGCCGGTGAGTGGCAGGCCCTGCCACGGGAGCAGGTGCTCCGGCTGCGTCGCGTCAAGAACCTGCTGTCCACGCTGCGTCCCGTCCTGCCCCTCCTGGAGGACGGGGACTCCTCCGTGGAGGAGCTCCGCGCCTGGCTGGAGCTCGCTCCGAGACTGCCCTGAGCGGTTCTCCACGGCCCGGCGACCTGACAGAGACGATCCGAACCGCCTGCGAAGTCCGTCACGGGACGGGGCACCCGCTCGGCCGCCCCAGGTGCCGAAACGCCGGAACGGCTCGGAGGGCGGGGCCTGCCCGTCGAGGTCACCGACCCGCTACGGACCTGCGGCTGACGCGGGTGACGAACCCGCAGGGTCTGACCTGGGACTACGCCTACGATCCGGCGGGCCGGACCCTGTCCGAGACGGACTTCGACGGGCGGGTGCTGGGGTACGCGTACGACGGGGCGGGCCGCCGGGTGGGCAGGAGGACGCCGGTCGGTTCGGTCAGCACGTGGGCGTACGACGCGGCGGGCCGCAGGACGAGCCTCACCGCGTCCGGGCGCGAACTGGCCTTCTCCTTCGACGCGCTGGGCCGGGAGGTCGAACGCTCGGTCGCGGACTTCGTGTCGCTGACGTCGTCGTACGACGTGATGAGCCGGCTGACGGGGCAGGAGGTCACGTCGGCCCGGGGCGGCGGCCGTCTCCAGCACCGGGCGTACGACTACCGCCCGGACGGCGGTCTGGTCGCCGTCACGGACGGGCTCTCGGGGACGCGCCGCTTCGACCTGGACGGGGCCGGGCGGGTCACGGCGGTGCGGGCGGACCGGTGGACGGAGCGGTACGCGTACGACGAGGCCGGCAACCAGACGGAGGCGGAGCGGCCGTCGGAGCACCCGGCCCACGCGGCGACGGGCCCGCGCGCGTACGAGGGCACACGGATCACCCGCGCGGGGACGGTCCGCTACGAGCACGACGCCCAGGGCCGGATCGTCCTGCGCCGGAAGACCCGCGTGTCCCGGAAGCCGGACACCTGGCGGTACGCCTGGGACGCGGAGGACCGACTGACGTCGGTGACGACGCCGGACGGCACGGTCTGGAGGTACGCGTACGACCCGCTGGGCCGCCGCATATCCAAACAATCCCCTTCTGAGACGGTCCACTTCACCTGGGACGGTACGACCCTCTGCGAGCAGACGACCGAGAACGTCGTCCTGACCTGGGACCACGCGGGCCTGCGGCCCCTGTCCCAGACGGAACGCCGCACGGACACGGACGACGAGCGCTTCTTCGCCGTCGTCACCGACCTGATCGGCACCCCGACCGAACTCGTCGACGAGTCCGGAGAGTTGGCCTGGCGCACCCGCTCCACCCTCTGGGGCACGACGACCTGGACCCGCGACGCCACGACGTACACCCCGCTCCGCTTCCCGGGCCAGTACTTCGACCCGGAGTCGGGTCTGCACTACAACTACTTCCGGTATTACGACCCGGAGTCGGCGCGGTACCTCTCCCAGGATCCCTTGGGTCTCGCTCCAGCACCGATCAACAAGGACATCAAAGCGGATGATCACAACACCCCCAGAGCGAGGCAGAATGCTCAGCAACTAAAAAGCATAGGGTTTCACGACACCCCAGCCTCACGACAGTACGTGATAGACCATCTGAAAGAAGCGACGAACAACGGATTCGATCGAACCTTAAAGAACCAACGGGGAGAGTTCGGAGAAATTAAATCCGTCATCTACGGACCTCATGGAATTCGCCAGGTGGAGGCAACCTGGCAGCTAATGCCAGATGGAAGTCTAAGGTTTTCCACTGCGATCTTCAAGGGCGGAAATTAACGTGCCACAAGAGCCGTTCTCGGTTCCCGAATCAGCTCGCTTCACGGAATCACTGGGCGTAGAACCCGTAGAAAGCAGCGAGGGCGTCCAAGAAATCGACCTGACAGAGGTGACCGGGGAATACTTGCGGTTCAGCTTCAACCCCGTTGGTCGTTCTATCCGCCTTCTATGGATTCGCGGAGATGGGACCGTAAATATTTTCAGAGAGGGCGCAACGCGCCTTTGGATCGATAATTCAGATGGGAGCACAAGCCTGTGTACCGATTTCTCCATGGGTAACACTCGGGGCTCTCTCAAGCTTAGAGTGTTTCCAAACCCAAGCGTTACGGATGAACTCTTGTTCTGCTGAACTTCACATTCCTCCACCAATTCGCACGCACCGGAGCAACTGTCGATGCAGAGCGAAGGGCCCGGGATCCGAAGATCCCGGGCCCTTCGCAAGTACGTCGTCCTACTTACCGCGCCGCGTCCGGATGCACAGCCTCCGTCACCGGGCGGCTCTCGACCGCCTTCGACTCCACCGGCTTCCGCAGCTGGATGTTCAGCTCGCGCAGGCGGGCCTCCTCCAGTTCCGTGGGGGCGCCCATCATGGTTGGGCTCGTCCGCGAGGAGCATGACGATGCGGTCGACGCCCGGGGCGATGCCGCCGTGCGGCGGGGCGCCGAACTGGAAGGCGCGGAGCATGCCGGCCCCAACGCCAGCAGCGGCCCCATATATCGGATCCAGATCGGACACCAGTTCCAAGACGAGGCTGGAAATCTCTACCACGCCAAGATCGGAAACCCAAACAGCCCGAACTACAACGAGACGGCAATCAACGACACTCACATTCCATGGCCCAGCAATTTGCCGATACCGTACCCACATTGAGCCAGAAGGTAAAACCATGGAAACAAATTACTACGTCGAATTCATCCGAGACCTCCTAAGCCCTGACGAAGCGGTACGCACGGAGGCGAGCGATCGTGTTCAAGACTTCGCGCACCTGCTCTCCGGGACTCAGGCCAGAGTGACGGGTGACCTGATCGCCATGCTGACTCCGCACGAGAAGTCCCGGGTGGCCTTGGAGGCACTCCTACACGCGTTGAGCGATCTTGACGGGTGCGGGAAGCTCGAAGGCGCCGATCTCTCACCCCTGGAAGAAATCTCTGAATCCGCGATCCATGTGGAACACCGCGATTACATGGAGAGCTTCGCCCCGTACATCTCAGGACCGGACGACAGCACAGCAAATTAGGCGCGAGCATTACCCTCTACGAGCAGGACGCGTACCGTAGCGCCAACACCTAAGTAGATCTTCTCGAATCCGACGAATCCTTTTCGGTTCCGCACCGAGGAATCTTCGCAGTACGCCGTACTTACCGACCGGCCGGCGAAAAAGAGAAAGGGGCCCGGAACCGTACCCACGGTTCCGGGCCCCTCGTCAGTGCGTCGTGCGGGCTACTTCGCCGCGTCCGGGCTCACGGAGTCCGTCACCGGGCGGCTCTCGACCGCCTTCGACTCCACCGGCTTGCGCAGCTGGATGTTCAGCTCGCGCAGGCGGGCCTCCTCCAGTTCCGTGGGGGCGCCCATCATGAGGTCCTGGGCGTTGCCGTTGAGTTGGGCTCGTCCGCGAGGAGCATGACGATGCGGTCGACGCCCGGGGCGATGCCGCCGTGCGGCGGGGCGCCGAACTGGAAGGCGCGGAGCATGCCGGCGAACTCGGTCTCGACGGTCTCGCGGGAGTAGCCCGCGATCTCGAAGGCCTTGAACATGATGTCGGGCTCGTGGTTCCGGATCGCGCCGGAGGAGAGCTCGATGCCGTTGCAGACGATGTCGTACTGCCAGCCGAGGACGTCCAGCGGGTCCTGGGTCTCCAGGGCCTCCAGGCCGCCCTGCGGCATCGAGAACGGGTTGTGCGAGAAGTCGATCCTGCCGGTCTCCTCGTCCCGCTCGTACATCGGGAAGTCCACGATCCACGCGAAGCGGAAGACGTTCTCCTCGAACTGGCCCGCGCGCTTGGCGGTCTCGACCCGGACCGGGCCCATGATCTTGGAGACCTCGTCGAACTCGCCGGCGCCGAAGAAGACGGCGTGGCCGGGCTCCAGGCCCAGGCGCTCGGTGAGGACCTTGACGTCGTCCTCGGTGAGGAACTTGGCGATGGGGCCGGTCAGGGCGTTGCCCTCGCCGACGCGGATCCAGGCCAGGCCCTTCGCTCCGAGCGAGATCGCGTAGTCGCCGAGGCCGTCGAAGAACTTGCGCGGCTGGTCGCCGGTGTTCGGGACGGCGAGCGCGCGGACGTGCTTGCCGGCGAACGCCTTGAACTCGGAGTGGGCGAACACGTCGGTGAGGTCGACCAGTTCGAGCGAGGTGCGCAGGTCCGGCTTGTCGTTGCCGTACTTCAGCATCGACTCGCGGAACGGGATCCGCGGGAACGGCGAGGTGACGTGGCGGTCGCCGCCGAACTCCTCGAAGAGCTCCGTCATGAGCTTCTCGATCGGCTGGAAGACGTCCTCCTGCTCGACGAAGCTCATCTCGACGTCGAGCTGGTAGAACTCGCCCGGCGAGCGGTCGGCGCGGGCGTCCTCGTCGCGGAAGCAGGGCGCGATCTGGAAGTAGCGGTCGAAGCCCGAGATCATCAGCAGCTGCTTGAACTGCTGCGGGGCCTGCGGCAGCGCGTAGAACTTGCCCGGGTTGAGGCGGGAGGGGACGACGAAGTCGCGGGCGCCCTCGGGGGAGGTCGCGGTGAGGATCGGGGTCGCCATCTCGTTGAAGCCGAGGGCGACCATCTTGGCGCGGATGGCGGCGATGACGGCCGAGCGCAGCATGATGTTGCGGTGCATGCGCTCGCGGCGCAGGTCGAGGAAGCGGTACTCCAGGCGCCGCTCCTCGTTGACGCCGTCGTCGGCGTTGATGGTGAAGGGGATCTGCTGGGCGGCGCCCAGGATCTCGACCTCGGCGACCTCGACCTCGACCTCGCCGGTGGGCAGCTCGGCGTTGACGTTCTCGGCGCCGCGCGAGACGACCTCGCCGTCGACGCGGACGACGGACTCCTTGGTCAGCTTGTCGAGCGCCTCGTACGCGGCGGTGCCGGGCCGGGCGACGAGCTGCGTGATGCCGTAGTGGTCCCGCAGATCGATGAAGAGGATGCCGCCCAGGTCGCGCCGATTGTGCAGCCAGCCGCTCAGCCGGACGTCGGTGCCGACGTCAGAGGCGCGGAGCTCGCCGCAGGTGTGGGACCTGTACCGATGCATCGTCGTTCATCCAGTCTTCGGGATCGATGGTGAAGGGCTTGACGGTGTCAAGGTTTCCCAGCCTACCGGCCGGGCCGTGATCGCTCCTCGGACACCGTCGGTGGCGGCCCGCGGTCCGGTATTCATAAAGTGGGGCAATGCGCACCGAGGACGTCCTGGCCGCGATCGCGACCGGCCTGTGGCGCTGGGACAACGCGTCCGGGACCGTCTCGCTCGACGCCGAGGCCGCCCGGCTGCTCGGGCTGCCCGCCGAGCCCGTACGGCTCAGCGAGGCGGCCGTGCGCTCGCGTTTCCATCCGGTCGACTGGAACGAGATCGACGGCGTGGTGAACCTCGCCGTCGCCGAGGAGACCCTCGCCGAGTCCCGGCTGCGGATCATGGACGAGCACGGACGGGTGATCCGTACGGTACGGAGCCGGTCGAAGCCGCTGGTCGAGGGGGACGACTACCAGCTGGTCGGCACCCTCCAGGAGGTCGCCGAGCAGGCGCCGGGCACCGCCGTCCGCACTCCGGTCACCGGCGACTGGCGCCGCTCCCGGGAGGCCTTCCTGCTCGACGCGGGCCGGGCGCTCGCCGAGGCGCGGTCGACGGCCGAGGTGCTGCGGGTGGCCGCCTCCCTGTCCATGCCGGGCTTCTCGCCGGACGGGCTCGCCGTCTTCGGGGCGGCGGGCGACCGGCTGACGGTCATCGGGCACCACGGGCAGAGCCGGGACGACGAGGGGCCCTTCGCGTCGATGTCGCTCGACACCGACTACCCGGCGGCCGAGGTGGTCCGCACGGGCCGGGCGATCTACCTGCCGTCGCCCGAGGAGTACCTGCGCCGCTTCCCCGTGACCTGGCCGCTCGCCCGGCGCTTCGGGCGCCGCTCCTGGGCCTTCGTGCCGCTGGTCGTCGCCGGGCGCACGATGGGGGCCTGGATGGCGGCCTTCAAGCACCCGGTGGCCTTCACGCCCGACGAGCGGTCGGTGCTCACGACGGTGGCGCGGATGCTGGCGCAGGCCCTCGCACGCGCGGGCGTGGCGGAGTCGGAGCGCGAGCTGTCGCTCGGCCTCCAGCGGACGATGATGCCGGTCCTGGGGCCGGGGATCCCCGGGATCCGGATCGCCGCCCGGTACGTGCCGACCGGCGGCGGGCTCCAGGTCGGCGGCGACTGGTACGACGTGATCCGGCTGCCCGGCGGCGCCTCGCGGCCCGCCGGGGGCGGCGCGGGCCGGATCGCCCTGGTCATCGGGGACGTGCAGGGGCACGACGTGCGGGCGGCGGGCCTGATGGGGCAGCTGCGGATCGCCCTGCGCGCGTACGCCTCCGAGGGGCACCGGCCGGACGCGGTCCTCTCCCGGGCCTCGCGCTTCCTGTACGGGATCACGGACGGCGACGACGGGGACGCGGACGGCGGCCCGCGCTTCGCGACCTGTCTGTACCTGGAGGTCGACCTGGAGACGGGGGTGGTGGACATCGCGCGGGCGGGGCACCCGGACCCGGCGGTGCGGACGAACGACGGAACGGTCCTGCTGCGGCCCACGGCCGGCGGCCTGCCCCTCGGCATCGTCCCCGACACCGACTACCCCACCACCCGGATCGCCCTCGACCCCGGCGAGACCCTGATGATCTGCACCGACGGCCTGCTGGAGACCGGCGGGCACGATCTGGACAGCGGCTGGGAGCGGGCCAGGAAGCTCCTGGAGTCCCACGACGGCGAGGACCTGGAGGACCTCGCCGACACCCTCGTGGAGGCCGTCCACGGCCCCGGCTCGCACCACACCACGGGCCCGCTCGCGGACCGGCGCGAGGACGACATCGCCGTCCTGCTGCTCTCCCGCCGCCCCGCCGGCGCCGTGCGGGAGGCCCCGCGCCGCACCCTGATGACGATCGCCCAGGCGGAGCCGGAGCGGATCGCGGAGGCCCGGGAGCAGGTGCGGCAGCTGCTGCACGACTGGGCGGACGGGGACCAGCTCGACTCGGCGGTCCTGATGGTCTCCGAGATGGTCACCAACGTCCTCGTCCACACGGACGGCGACGCGCTCCTGGTCGCGGAGGTCGCCTGCGGCGAGAGGTCCCGGCGGCTGCGCGTGGAGGTCTCCGACACCAGCGACGAGCTGCCGCACCGGCGCCGGCCGGGCGAGATGGCGTCCAGCGGGCGCGGCCTGGTCCTGATGGAGATGCTGGCGCACGCGTGGGGCGTCGACCCGCGCGGCGAGGGCAAGTCGATCTGGTTCGAGCTGCGCGAGGCGGGGCCGGCGGAGGGCCGCCGCGGCTAGGGCCTGTCCGGCGGACACTCCCTAGGGCGTGTCCGGCCGGTCGGGGTTCCCCGAGCCGTACCGCCCCCGCAGCTCCCCCAGCACCCCCGTCGCGGCGGCCGTCAGGGGGACGGCGAGGAGCATGCCGAGGATGCCCGCGACGGAGGCGCCGGCCGTGATCGCGAGCATGACGGCGGCCGGGTGCATGTGGACGGTCCTGCTCTGGACCACGGGCTGGAGCAGGTGGCCCTCGATGACCTGGACGGCGAGGACGACGCCGAGCGCCCACAGGGCGATGACGAAGCCCCGGTCCGCGAGGGCGACGAGGACCGCGACCGCGCCGGAGAGGAAGGCGCCGAGGTAGGGGATGTACGCGGTGACGAAGACGAGCGCCGCGAGCCCGACCGCCCCGGGGACGCGGAGCACGAGCAGCCCGGTGCCGATGAGGGTCGCGTCGACGAGGGCGATGAAGGTCGTGCCGCGCATGAAGCCCTCGACGGCCTCGAAGGCGCGGCGCGCCATGGCCTCGGCGGTGTCTCCGGTCGTGCGGGGGACGAGGGAGCGCAGGGCCCCGGCGGCCCGGTCGGAGTCGCGCAGGAAGAAGAAGATGAGGAGCAGCGCGAGGACGGCGGTGGCGATGAGCTGGCCGACGACGCTGATGCCGGAGATCACCCCGGAGGCGGCGGTGCCGCCGAAGCGCTTGAGGAGGCTCTCGGCGTTCCCGCTGAGGTCGTCGAGGGAGGTCCCGGCCGCGCCGAAGTGCTTCGCGATGTCCTCGGCGGCCTGCCGGAGCGAGGCGACGATCTGGTCGCCGGTGTCGATGAGGGCGGCGACGACGATGTACGCGGCGCCGCCGACGACCGCGAGGACGGCGAGGACGGTGAGCCCGGCGGCGAGGGACTTCTGGACCTTCATCCGCAGCAGGCGCCGGTAGAGGGGGCCGAGGAGGGCGGTGCCGAGGATCGCGAGCAGGACGGGGGTGACGGCCGTCTTGAGGACGACGCACAGCCAGACGCCGACGGCGGCGACCCCGGCGACGAGCAGCAGGACGGCGCACCAGGCGGCGACCCGGCGGGCGGGTTCGGGAAGGAGGTGTCCGGCGGTGGGCGTCTGCACCCGACCACCGGACCACGCCGCCCGGCGCGGCGTCGCGCGCTGACGGCCCGTACGGGTGACGGCGCGTCAGGGGAGGGCGTACGGGCCGGGGCGCGCGCCCCGGCCCGTAACCCCGTGCTCCTTACTCGCCCATCCCGTGGACCGCCGGGATCGTGCCGAGGCGGCCCGCCTGGAAGTCCTCGAAGGCCTGGCGCAGTTCGGCCTGGGTGTTCATGACGAACGGGCCGTAGTGGGCCATGGGCTCGCGGATCGGGCGCCCGCCGAGGAGGACGACCTCCAGGTCCGGGGTGTTGCCGTCCTGCTTCTCGTCGGCGCGGACGGTCAGGGCGCCTCCCTTGCCGAAGACGGCGGTCCGGCCGGTGTGGACCGGCCGCCGCTCGGCGCCGACGGTGCCGCGGCCCGCGAGCACGTACGCGAGGCCGTTGAAGTCCTCCCGCCAGGGCAGGACGACCTCGGCGCCGGGGCGCAGGGTGGCGTGGATCATCGTGATCGGGGTGTGGGTGATGCCGGGGCCCTCGTGGCCGTCGAGTTCGCCCGCGATGACGCGGAGCAGCGCGCCGCCGTCGGGGGAGGTGAGCAGCTGGACCTGGCCGCCGCGGATGTCCTGGTAGCGGGGGGCCATCATCTTGTCGGCGGCCGGCAGGTTCACCCACAGCTGGAGGCCGTGGAAGAGGCCGCCGCTGACGACGAGGGACTCCGGCGGCGCCTCGATGTGGAGGAGGCCGGCGCCGGCGGTCATCCACTGGGTGTCGCCGTTGGTGATGGTGCCGCCGCCGCCCTGGGAGTCCTGGTGGTCGAAGGTGCCGTCGATGATGTAGGTGACGGTCTCGAAGCCGCGGTGGGGGTGCCAGGGCGTGCCCTTGGGCTCTCCGGGCGCGTACTCCACCTCGCCCATCTGGTCCATCATGATGAACGGGTCGAGGTACTGGTGGTTGATCCCCGCGAACGCCCGGCGGACCGGGAAGCCCTCTCCCTCGAATCCGGAGGGGGCCGTGGTCACGGCGAGCACGGGACGGGCCGGGGCGTCGGCGGGGGCGGCGACGCGCGGCAGGGTGAGCGGGTTCTCGACAGTCACGGCGGGCATGGCGGGACCTCCTTGGGCGACCTTGCACGTCCACTTTAGTTGAACGCTGAACTTTCTGCCACCCGGAACGCGGAACGCCCGGGAGACATTCCCCGACTGTCCTGAAGTCGCTCACCCCCGCGGGTGAAGGCCGCCTCCGCGCGCCCTCCCGCTCGGGCACGCTGGCTCCGCCGGGCGGGCCGCCCGGCACCCGGAAGCCCCCGAAGGAGCGCGCATGCCGACCTGCCCGGAGAACCTGAAGTACACGAAGGACCACGAGTGGGTGGAGACGCGGGGCGGCGGCCGCGTGCGCGTCGGCATCACCGACTTCGCGCAGAAGCAGCTCGGGGACATCGTGTTCGTCGAGAACCAGGCGGTGGACAGCAGGGTGGAGGCGGGGGACCCGGCCGGCTCCCTGGAGTCGGTCAAGGCGGTCTCCGAGCTGTACGCGCCCCTCTCCGGCCGGGTGGCCGCCGTGAACGGCGACCTCGACTCCGACCCCGACTGGATCAACAACGACCCGTACGGCGACGGCTGGATCTTCGAGATCGAGATCGACGACGCGGGGGCCCTCGACGGGCTGCTCAGCGCCGCGTAGTACGAGGAGTTCACGGTCGAGGGCGACGCCGGGTAGCCCCCGGCGCACGCGCGGACGGGCCCGGCCCCCCTCGGCGGGGGTGCCGGGCCCGTCCGGTCCCGCCCGCGTCAGCCGTACATCCGCCGCATCGCGAAGTCGACCATCTGCTCCACGGCCTTCGCGTCGAAGACCATGCGGTGGTCGCCCTCCATGTCGAGGACGAAGCCGTAGCCGGTCGGCAGCAGGTCGATCACCTCGGCGCCGGTGATCACGAAGTACTTCGACTCCTTGCCCGCGTACCGCCGCAGCTCCTTGAGCGAGGTGAACATGGGGATGACCGGCTGCTGGGTGTTGTGCAGGGCCAGGAAACCGGGGTTGTCGCCGCGCGGGCAGTAGACCTTGGAGGTCGCGAAGATCTGCTGGAAGTCCTCGGCGGCCAGGGTGCCGGTAGTGAAGGCGCGCACGGCGTCCGCGAGGGAGGGCGGCGAGGGCTCCGGGTAGAGCGGGGCCTGCTGCCCGTACCCGCCCTGCATGCCGGCCTGCATCCCGTCCTGCTGGGGCGGGATGTACTGCTGCTGGGCGGCACTACCGTCCGCGTGCTGGCCGTATCCGTACATGGGGGCAGCCTATCGAGCGCCGGGGGGCCGCCGGGGGGCCGCGCCCCTTACCCGCCGGTACGTCCGACGGCGCCGGACGCGTGGGCCGCACGGGGCCCGTGGGGCCTGCGGGGCAAGGGAGAGGGGCGAGTCACGTCACAGATGCCCGCCAGGGGTTGCCCTTATTACTGACGGGTAGCATCATGGTGGAGAGCGTTTTGCTACTCACTGGTACGTGTACGAGGAACCTCCCTCCCCGAGCCTTACGGAGCCGTCGCCATGGGGCACTACAAGTCGAATCTCCGCGACATCGAGTTCAACCTCTTCGAGGTCCTCGGCCGCGACAAGGTGTACGGCACCGGTCCGTTCGAGGAGATGGACGTCGAGACCGCCAAGAGCATCCTCGACGAGATCCGCCGCCTCGCCGAGAACGAGCTCGCGGAGTCCTTCGCCGACGCCGACCGCAACCCGCCGGTCTTCGACCCCGAGACCAACACCGCCCCGGTCCCGGCCACCTTCAAGAAGTCGTACGACGCCTTCATGGAGTCCGAGTACTGGCGTCTGGGCATCCCGGAGGAGATCGGCGGCACCGTCTCCCCGCGCTCCCTGATCTGGGCCTACGCGGAGCTGCTGCTCGGCTCGAACCCGGCCATCTGGATGTACTCCTCCGGCCCGGCCTTCGCCGGCATCCTCCACAACGAGGGCAACGAGGCGCAGAAGAAGGTCGCGCGGATCGCCGTCGAGAAGCGCTGGGGCTCCACCATGGTCCTCACCGAGCCCGACGCGGGCTCGGACGTCGGCGCCGGCCGCACCAAGGCGGTCCAGCAGGAGGACGGCACCTGGCACATCGAGGGCGTCAAGCGCTTCATCACCTCCGGTGAGCACGACATGGAGGAGAACATCCTCCACTACGTCCTCGCCCGCCCCGAGGGCGCCGGCCCCGGCACCAAGGGCCTCTCGCTCTTCCTCGTGCCGAAGTACGAGTTCGACTGGGAGACCGGCGAGCTGGGCGCCCGCAACGGCGCGTACGCCACCAACGTCGAGCACAAGATGGGCCTCAAGGCCTCCAACACGTGCGAGATGACCTTCGGCGACAAGCACCCCGCCAAGGGCTGGCTCATCGGCGACAAGCACGACGGCATCCGCCAGATGTTCCTCATCATCGAGTTCGCCCGCATGATGGTCGGCACGAAGGCGATCTCCACCCTCTCCACGGGCTACCTCAACGCCCTGGAGTACGCCAAGGAGCGCGTCCAGGGCACCGACCTGGCGAACTTCATGGACAAGGCCGCGCCCAAGGTCACCATCACGCACCACCCGGACGTCCGCCGCTCGCTGATGACGCAGAAGGCGTACGCCGAGGGCATGCGCTCCCTCGTCCTCTACACGGCCTCCGTGCAGGACGAGATCGCGCTCAAGGAGGCGGCCGGCGAGGACGCCAAGGCGCTGCACGGCCTCAACGACCTGCTGCTCCCGATCGTGAAGGGCTACGGCTCCGAGAAGGGCTACGAGCAGCTCGCGCAGTCGCTCCAGACCTTCGGCGGTTCCGGCTTCCTCCAGGAGTACCCGATCGAGCAGTACATCCGGGACGCCAAGATCGACACCCTCTACGAGGGCACCACGGCCATCCAGGGCCAGGACTTCTTCTTCCGGAAGATCGTGCGCGACCAGGGCGCGGCCCTGAACACGCTGTCCGAGGAGATCAAGAAGTTCCTCGCGGTCGGCACCGGCGGCGAGGAGCTGGCCGGCGCCCGCGACGCGCTCGCCAAGGCGGCCGTCGACCTGGAGGCCATCGTCGGCACGATGATCACCGACCTCACCGCCACCGGCGAGGACGTCAAGAACATCTACAAGGTCGGCCTGAACACCACCCGCCTGCTGCTCGCCTCCGGCGACGTCGTCGTCGGCTACCTGCTGCTGCGCGGCGCCACCGTGGCCGCCGAGAAGCTGGCCGCCGGCGCCTCCGGCAAGGACGTCGCCTTCTACCAGGGCAAGATCGCGGCCGCGAAGTTCTTCGCCGCGAACGTCCTGCCGGGCGTCTCCGCCGAGCGCGCGCTCGCCGAGGGCGTCGACGGCGCGCTGATGGACCTGGACGAGGCCGCGTTCTAGGACGCCCCAGGGCGTTTGGGAGCACTTCTCGTCCATACAAGGAACGGCTCGTCCCCGGGGAGGGGGGCGGGCCGTTCCCTTTGCCCGGAGCGGATCGCTCCCCCTCCCCGTCGCCCCCCGGCGCTCCTCCGGGGGGCCGTCCCCGCGTTCCGGACCCTGCGTAAGGTGAACCCATGAGCAGCGCAGCTTCCCGTACCACCGCCGGCCCCTTCGACCGCGGGCACACCGACGACCTCATGGCCTTCCTGTCGGCCTCCCCCTCGCCGTACCACGCGGTGGCGAACGCGGCGGAGCGGCTGGAGAAGGCCGGATTCCGCCGGGTCGAGGAGACCGCCGCCTGGGACGCGACGAGCGGCGGGAAGTACGTGGTCCGCGGCGGCGCGATCATCGCCTGGTACGTGCCGGAGGGCGCCGCCGCCCACACCCCGTACCGGATCGTCGGCGCCCACACCGACTCGCCCAACCTGCGCGTGAAGCCGCGCCCCGACATGGGCTCGCAGGGCTGGCGGCAGGTCGCCGTCGAGATCTACGGCGGCACCCTCCTCAACACCTGGCTCGACCGCGACCTCGGCCTCGCGGGCCGCCTCACCCTCCGTGACGGCAGCCACCGCCTGGTCGACGTCGACCGGCCGCTGCTGCGCGTCCCGCAGCTCGCCATCCACCTCGACCGGCAGGCCAACGACGGCCTGAAGCTCGACCGCCAGCGCCACATGCAGCCCGTCTGGGGCATCGGCGACGTCCACGAGGGCGACCTGATCTCCTTCGTCGCCGAGGAGGCGGGCGTCGACGCCGAGGACGTCACCGGCTGGGACCTGATGGTCCACGCCGTGGAGGCCCCCGCCTACCTGGGCCGCGACCGCGAGCTGCTCGCCGGGCCGCGCATGGACAACCTGCTCTCCGTGCACGCCGGCACCGCCGCGCTCGCCTCCCTCGCGGGCCGCGACGACCTGCCGTACATCCCGGTCCTCGCCGCCTTCGACCACGAGGAGAACGGCTCCGAGGCCGACACCGGTGCCCAGGGGCCCCTGCTCGGCAACGTCCTGGAGCGCTCGGTGTACGCCCGGGGCGGCTCCTACGAGGACCGGGCGCGCGCCTTCGCCGGCACCGTCTGCCTCTCCTCCGACACCGGTCACGCGGTCCACCCCAACTACGCGGAGCGGCACGACCCGACGCACCACCCGCGCGTCAACGGCGGCCCGATCCTCAAGGTGAACGTCAACCAGCGCTACGCCACCGACGGCAGCGGCCGGGCCGTCTTCGCCGCCGCCTGCGAGAAGGCGGGCGTGCCCTGGCAGTCCTTCGTCTCCAACAACGACATGCCCTGCGGCACCACGATCGGCCCGATCACGGCCGCCCGCCACGGCATCAGGACCGTGGACATCGGCGTCGCGATCCTCTCCATGCACAGCGCCCGCGAACTGTGCGGCGCACAGGACCCGTACCTCCTCGCGAACGCGCTGGTCGCCTTCCTGGAGGGCTGAGCCCGGGGCGGTCCCGTGCGGGGCCGTTCGCGAGACGTCCGGTTCGGAAACATCCGGTTCGGAAACATCCGCGAAAGGTCCCGCCCGGCAGGCTCGTCCCCATGCACCGTCATGAGGGTCCGCCGCCGCGGAAGTCCGTCCCGTTCGCCGTCGTCGCCGTGCTCCTCGCCCTGACCGGGGCGGGGCTGCTGGTCGGGACGTACAACGACCGGCCGCCGTGGGGCACGGACATCGCGTACGAGGGCGGGTACGTCCTGGCCTCCCGGATCCGCGGGTACGACGTGGACGGGTCGCGGACGAAGGCGCTGCTCGCCGGGGAGTGCGCGCGCATGGAGCGGGACGGCATGGGCGGCGACCGGGCCGTCCACGACCCGGCCGCCTGGGTGGACGGCTGCCTGGACGGGGCCGCGGGGCGCCCGTCCAGGAACCAGGGGCTCGTCCGTTAGGCCTGCTCGTCCATGCCCGCGAGGATCAGCGGCAGGCGGGAGGCGCCCGCGTCCGTGACCTTCACCGGGACGCCCCAGTCCTGCTGGTGGACGTGGCAGGCCGGGTACTCGTTGGCGGGGTCGTCGTCGCAGGACGCGGCCATCGCCGAGACGTGCAGGACGCCCTCGGTGACCTCCGGGTTCAGGTCGAGGTCCCGGAAGAGGTCCGTGCCCGTTCCCTCGCCGCCGAGCAGCAGCTCCGGCGGGGTCGAGGAGACCAGGAGCCGGGTCGAGGGGCCGTAGCGCTCGTCCAGCTTCTGGCCGGTCGGGGCCCGGAAGACGACGTCGAGGCGGAGGCGGCCGGGAGCGACCTCGGTGGCCTCGCGCCGGGTGCGGTGGGCGACCGCCTCGACCCGGACGGCCTCCTCGGGCAGCCGCAGCCGGGTCAGCCGGTGCCGGGCGGACTCGACGACCACGATGTCCCCGTCCACCAGGACCGCGTCGCTCGGCTCGCGCAGGTCGGTGGCGAGCGTGGTGACCTCGCCGGTGGCGGGGTCGTAGCGGCGCAGGGCGTGGTTGTACGTGTCGCCGACGGCGACCGAGCCGTCGGGCAGGGCGGTCACGCCCAGCGGGTGCTGGAACAGCGCCTGGCCGGCGTCGCCGTCGCGGTGGCCGAAGTCGAAGAGCCCGGTGCCGACGGCGGTGCGCACGATCCCCTCGGTGTCGATCCAGCGCAGGGAGCTGGTCTCGGAGTCCGCGATCCACAGCCGGTCGCCGGCGGCCGCGAGCCCGGAGGGCTGGGCGAACCAGGCCTCGGCGGCGGGCCCGTCGACCAGGCCCTCGTTCGTGGTGCCGGCCGCGACCCCGACGGTCCCGGTCTCCGGGTCGTACGTCCACAGCTGGTGGACGCCGGCCATGGCGATCCACACCTTCCCCTGCCACCAGGCCACGTCCCACGGCGAGGACAGGTCGACCTCCAGGGCGGGGCCGGAGGTCGGGGAGCCCTGCCACCACTGCCTGCCGGTGCCGGCGATCCGCTCGATCGCGCCGGTCTCCGGGTCGTACGTGCGCAGGGCGTGGTTCACGGTGTCGGCGACGACGACCTTGCCGTCGGGGAGCCGCACGAGCCCCTGCGGCTCGCGGAAGACGCCCTCGCCGACGCGCTTCACGACGGTCTCGCCGTCCGCCGCCAGCTCGACCAGCTGGTGCCGGGTGGTGTCGGAGACCAGGAAGTTCCCGGACGGGAGCGTGATCGCCTTGCCGGGGAAGCGCAGGACGGTGTCGGCAGGCTCCGGCGGCACGTACGGCCCGTCGCCGCGCCGCAGCGTCCCCTTGGCCGCGTGCTCGGCCTCCAGCTCCTCGACCAGGGTCCGGATCGCGTTGGCGTGGCCCTCGCCCGCGTGCTGGGCGACGACGTACCCCTCGGGGTCGATCACGACGAGCGTCGGCCAGGCGCGCACGGCGTACTGCTTCCAGGTCGCGAGCTCCGGGTCGTCCAGTACGGGGTGGTGCACCTCGTACCGCTCGACGGCGTCCACCACGGCCCGGTGGTCGGCCTCGTGCACGAACTTCGGCGAGTGCACCCCGACGATCACCAGGGTGTCGCGGTGCTTCTCCTCCAGGTCGCGCAGCTCGTCGAGGACGTGCAGGCAGTTGACGCAGCAGAAGGTCCAGAAGTCGAGAAGGACGATCTTCCCCCGCAGGTCGGCGAGGGTCGGCTCTTCTCCGCCGGTGTTCAGCCAGCCGCCCTTGCCGATCAGCTCGGGGGCGCGGACACGGGCACGTCGGGGCGCGGGGGTGGGCGCGGGATC
>NZ_LGEG01000224.1 GCF_001280125.1 Streptomyces sp. NRRL F-6492 | reverse complement strand
CCCCCCTCCCCCCCTTTTCCCTCCCCTGCCCCCTTCCTCCCCAGCAAGGAGTCGCCGACATGACCCGAGAGAACACCGCACGGCACTGGATCGACGGCGAGTGGGTCGGTTCCGCCCGGATCTCCGACAGCATCGACCCGGCCACGGGCAAAGTGATCGGCACCTACGCGGACGCCGACGCGGAAGTGGGGCAGCGGGCCGTCGACGCGGCCCGGCGCGCGTTCGAGGAGGGCGACTGGCGTCTCGACCCCATGGTGCGGTCCACCGCCCTCAGCCACCTTGCCGACGCGTACGCCGCGCGCATGGACGAGGTGATCGACACGCTGTGTCTGGAGAACGGCAAGCTCCGCCACGAGGCGGGATTCGAGGCGCACTTCATCCTGCGCGCGCTGCGCTTCGCCGCGGGACTCGCCGTCCAGCCGCACGGCCGGGTCACCGACACCCAGCCGGGCCGCCAGGCCATGTCGATCCGGCAGCCCGTCGGCGTCGCCGGCATCGTCGTGCCGTGGAACTCCCCCGCCTACCTGTGCATCCGCGCGCTGGCCCCGGCCCTCGCCGCGGGCTGCACGGCCGTGGTGAAGATGCCGGGGCAGGCGGCCCGCACGGCCGCGCTCATGAGCGAGATCCTCGCCTCCGTGCCCGAACTGCCGAACGGCGCGGTGAACGTCGTCGTCGAGTCCGGCTCCGACGTCGCCCGTCTGCTGGTCGAGTCACCCCGGGTGCCCGTCATCAGCTTCACCGGCAGCACCGCCACCGGCCGGCTCATCGCCCGGGATGCCGCGGCCCACTTCAAGCGGGTGGGTCTTGAACTGGGCGGCAAGACCCCACACCTGGTCTTCGCCGACGCCGACATCGAGGCCGCGCTGGCCACGGCCGTCGCGTCGTGCACCGTCTTCGCCGGGCAGTTCTGCATGACGGGCAGCCGGGTCCTGGTCCAGCGGGAGATCGCCGACGAGTTCACCGCCGCGCTGGCCCGGCGCCTGGAGAGCGTGCGGCCGGGCCCGGCCTCCGACCCGGCCAGCCAGATCGGCCCTCTGATCGACAAGGCGGCGGTCGCCCGCGTCGACGCCGCCGTGGAGGCGGCCGTCGCGGCCGGCGCCGAGCCGATCGTCCGCGGCGGCCCGAGCACCCGCCCCGAACTGGCCGGCGGCGCCTTCTACCATCCGACCCTGCTCGCGGTCACCGACTCCTCGCTCCCCATCGTCCAGGAGGAGACCTTCGGCCCGGTGCAGACCGTCCAGGTCTTCGACACCGAGGAGGAGGCGATCGCCCTCGCCAACGACACCGAGTACGGCCTGAGCGCCTGCGTCTGGAGTCGGGACGCGGACCGTCCGATGCGGGTCGCGCGGCAGCTCGACGCCGGCCTGATCTCCATCAACAGCTGGGCGAACCTCACGGTCGAGTTCGAGGAGGGCGGCTTCAAGTCCAGTGGCGTGGGCCGGCTCGGCGGCCCGGCGTCCGTGGAGGACTTCCTGGAGTACAAGCAGATCACCCAGGACTACGCACCGCGGCACCACTGACGGACGCCTCGCCGAAGGAGAAGGAGGGGCGTGTCCGTCCGACCCGCTCCGCCCTGCCGGGCATCCGTCACCGGTCGGACCATCAGGACCGACGGTGGACCCGCCCCGGCTTCGACCCCATGGGCCGCACGATCCGGGAAAGTACCGGGCCGACGGCCGACGGCCCCCGAAACCCTTGCTGTTATTACATATAGCGCTTAGTCTCACAGAGCCCTGACGGCGCCCGGAACACGGTCTTCGAACCCATGGATCCGGGGCGGTCGGCTCGACCCGCGAGCTACGCGCTGTCGTTCGCCGCAGGACGCCCCCCATCCGTGCGGCACGCCGGCACCCACTCCTGGCAGGAGGCCACAGATGGCCAAGCAGCGCGACCTTCTGACCTTCGAGGTCGACGGACACAAGATCACGGCGCTCGCCGCGGGGCCCGCCGAGCCCACCGGCAAACCCCTGATCGCCGCTCTCCACGGCGGCACGTACACCGCGCGGTACTTCGACGTCGCGGGCGCCGACGAGGGGTCCTTCCTGGACGTCGCCGTCGCGCACGGCCATCCGGTGGTGGCCTTCGACCGCCCCGGTTACGGCGGCAGCACCGCGCTGGAGCCGGACGCCAACACCTTCACCCGGCACACGGAACTGCTCAACGGCGCCCTGGCGCAGGCCGTCGAACGCCTCGGGGCGGACGACGTGTTCCTCGTCGGCCACTCGATCGGCGGCATGATCGCCCTGATGATCGCCGCCTCCGAGCCGGACATACCCCTGATCGGCGTCTCGGCGACCGGCATGGGTGCCGTCATCCCGAGCGGCGGAGCGGCCGAGGCCCTCGGATCCCTCCCGGCGGACGCGACCGTGGACCTGCCCCACGAGGAGCGGGACAAGGTGATGTTCGGCCCCGATCACACCTTCCGGGCGGAGGGGGTGCGCCAGGCACACGGCTCGTACGCGCCCGTGCCGGTGCGGGAGTTGGTCCAGGCGCCGCGTTGGCCGAAGGAGCACCTGCCCGTGCTCGCCCCCAAGGTCCGCGTCCCCGTGCACAACGCGCTCGCCGAGTTCGACGCCCTCTGGAGCAGCGGCCCGGAGGACGTCGCCCGGTTCGCCGCCCTCTTCACCGCGGCGCCGTTCGTGGACGCGAGCGTCGCCCGCGGGACGGGGCACTGCATCGATCACCACACGCTCGGTTTCGCCACGCACCTGCGGCAGCTCGCGTTCGCCGAGGAGTGCGCGCACTGGGCCGCGCAGCAGAAGGCCGAGAACGAGAACTGATGCCCTCCGTCGACAACAAGCACCTCCCGCGGCACGTGCAGGTCCTCGTCGCCGGCGGCGGACCGGTCGGCCTGGCCGCCGCCGTCGAGCTGTGCCGGCGCGGCGTCGACTGCCTGGTCGTCGAGCCGCGCGCCACGGTGTCCCGGGCACGTCCCCGCTGCAAGACCCTCAACGTGCGCACGATGGAGCACCTGCGCCGCTGGGGCCTGGCCGAGCGGCTGCGCGAGCGCGCCCCGCTGCCCGCCTCCTGGTCACAGGACGTGGTGTTCTGCACCTCGCTGACGGGCAGGGAACTGTCCCGCTTCACCGGCGTCCTGGGGCTCGCCCCGGAGGGCGACCGCTTCCCGGAGACCGGCCAGCAGGCGCCGCAGTACGTCCTGGAGGAGGTGCTGCGCGAGGCGGTCGAGGAGCTGGCCCCGGGGCGGCTCGCCCTCGGCTCGAAGGTCGTCGGTGTGCGCCAGGACGACGACCTGGTGACCGTGGCCGTCGAGGACGGCGCCGGTGGTCGCACCGTCGTCACCGCCGACTACATGATCGGCTGCGACGGTCCGCGCAGCGTCGTACGGGACGAGATCGGCGCCCGGTACGTGGGCGGGGAGGCCCTGCGCCCGAACTTCGGCATGGTCTTCCGGAGCCCCGGCCTGGGGAAGCACGTGGCGCACGGGCCGGCCGTGCAGTACTGGGTCGTCAACGCGACGGCCCCGGCCCTGGTCGGGCCGCTGGACCGGGCGGACACCTGGTGGGCGATCGCCTTCGGCGTCGACCGGGCGACCGGTGAGCGCGAGGCGCGGCGGATCATCGACGCCGTGGCGGGCCGCCCGGTGGAGGCCGAGGTGCTGTCCACCGACCCGTGGACCGCGCGGATGCAGATCGTCGACCGCATGCGCGACGGCCGGGTCTTCCTCGCCGGTGACGCCGCGCACCTCAACCCGCCGTTCGGCGGCCACGGGCTCAACACCGGTATCGGGGACGCGGTCGACCTGGGCTGGAAGCTCGCGGCCGTGCTCGCCGGCTGGGGCGGCCCTGACGTGCTCGACAGCTACGAGCGCGAGCGCCGCCCGGTACAGGAACGTGTCATCCGCGAGGCGACCGCCAACATGCGGGTGCTCTCCACCGAGTTGCTCGCCGACGGCCTCGACGCGGACGACGAGGCGGGCATCCGGGCCCGGCGGGCCGCGGGCGCGCGGATCCAGGAGACCAAGAAGGCGGAGTTCCACTCCCTCGACCTGGTCCTCGGCCTCCGTGTCGCCGCGTCGCCGATCCTCATCGCCGAGCCGGAGGGGCGAGAGGGCTCCCCGTGGATCGGGTCCCGGCTGCCCCACCTGTTCCTGGAGGACGGCCGCTCCCTGTACGACCTGCTCGGTGACGGCCTGACGCTGCTCGCCCTCGGGCGGGACGCGTCGGTGACGGCCGTCGAGGAGGCCGCGGACCTGCGGGGCGTCCCGCTCACCGTGGTACGTCTGCCGGAGCCGGTGGCCGCCGGGCACGCCGGACTGCTGGGCGCCCGCCTCGTCCTGGTCCGCCCGGACCAGGTGGTGGCCTGGCTCGGCGACGAGGTCCCCGAGGACCCCCTCGCCCTCGTCGACATCCTGAGCGGCAACGCCCGCCGGAACGGGAGGGCGGCACTCCGCAGCTCCTGAGCGTCTCCGTACGCCCTGCGGAAGAAGACCACCTCTGCTCCGTCGGCGCGTAGGCCATACGGCCCCGCCGGCCGGCGCGTGCGCGCGCCGCCCACCAGACCCCGCCCCGGCCGCGCCCTGTCCGAGGCACCTGCCTCGCGGCCGGGGCGGACCAGCACCCAAAGGGAGAAGAGAGACCGATGGCCCGCGCCATCGGCGACCTCGCCGGTGCCGACGGCTTCAGCACGGAGCAACCGGCCGGTCCCGCTTCCCCGCACCAGGAACACGCCCCATCGGGGAACACCCCCTTTCCTCAAGGAAGGCAGCACGCATGAGCGCTGACCAATGGACCAGACGACGGATCCTGAACACCGCGGCGGGTACGGCCGCGCTCGCCGGCGCGTCCACGCTGATGACGCCCGGCGTCGCCCAGGCCCACGGCGGCAAGCCCGACCCGCACGGCAGGCTGCGGATCATCGCCATCGAGGAAGCCGTCATCCTGCCGGGTCTCATCACCCAGGGCACGGCGCTGAACGGCGCGATCCCCTTCAAGCCCGAGGTCACCGCCGAGTGGTTCAAGCGGCTGCCGGACGTCACGCAGTACCGGCTCGCCGACATGGACGCCAACGGCGTCGCCATGCAGGTGCTCTCCCTCACCCCGCCCGGAGTGCAGACGCAGCCCGACGCGGCCATCGCCGTGCGGGACGCGCAGGTCGCCAACGACGCCCTGGCCGCCGTCGTCGACGCCCACCCCACCCGCTTCGGAGGCCTGGCCGCGCTGCCCCTCCAGGACCCGCGGGCAGCCGTGCGCGAGGCCAGGCGCGCCGTACTCGACCTGAGGATGGCCGGGTTCCTGGTCAACGGCCACACCAACGGCCACTACCTGGACGAGCCGCAGTTCCGGCCCGTGTGGGCCGCGCTCGAAGAACTGGGCGCCGCCCTCTACCTCCACCCCACCCCGGCCCCGGCCGGCGAATGGGGACTGCTGAAGGACCGTCCCGAACTGGTCGGCCCCCTCTACAGCTGGGCGGCCGAGACCGGCGGGCACGCCCTGCGGGTCATCCTCGGCGGCGTCTTCGACGACTTCCCGGGGGCCAGGCTCATCGTGGGCCACATGGGCGAGTTCCTGCCGTACCACGCTCCCCGCCTCGACGTGCAGATCAAGAACATCAACACCAAGGTGCCGTTGAAGAAGAAGCCCTCCGAGTACCTCAGGCAGAACATCGCCATCACCACCTCGGGCGTGATGGACGACACCATGCTCCAGGCCGCCATCAAGTCGGTGGGCATCGACAACGTGCTGTTCGCCATCGACTACCCCTTCGAGAAGAGCGAGCAGGCCGTCGGGTTCCTGCGCGGCGCGAACCTGTCCCCCTCCCACCGCCGGAAGATCGCCGGCGGCAACGCCGAGCGCATCCTGAAGCTCTGATCGCCCCGCCGCCGCGTCTCCCCCGCGCCCCGTGCCGTGCCCCCGCGGTGCGGGGCGTCGTCGGCGGTGCGCCCCCGCGCAGCCCTTGTCATGCACGCCGTCCACCCACAGGGGCGTAGTTATAGTTGGTGTCCACCACCGGACGGCCGAAACGAGGAACACACCGTGGCGACACCCCGGGGGGCGGTCCAGCCCATCACGTCGCGGTCCGTGGTGGAGCAGGCCACCGAAGAACTGCGGCGCGCGATCCTGGCCGGCCACCTGGCCCCCGGTACGGAGTACTCGCTGCGCGAGCTGGCCGGGATGCTCGGCATCAGCTTCATCCCCATCCGCGAGGCGCTGCGCAGCCTGGAGAGCGAGGGTCTGGTCATCATGCGGCCCGGCCGCAGCGCCGTCGTCGCCCCGCTCGACCTCGACGACCTGCACGGCATCTACCGCCTGCGGCGCGCCCTGGAGCCGGAGATCGCCCGGCGTTCGTGCACCCTGCTGACGGACGAGGAACTGGACCGTCTGGAGTCCCACGCCGCCGACTTCGGCGCCCGGGAGCACGGCATGGCCGACATCTACGACGACCACCACGCCTTCCACCTCGCCCTCCTGGCGCCTGCCGCCACCGTCTGGGACATCCGGGTCCTGACCACCCTGTGGCGGGCTGCGGAGCGCTACATCCGCATCGGCTTCGGCCGGCTCGACCCCGACCCCGGCGAGCACGAGCGGCGGGGCAAGGCCCACATGGACCTCGTGGAGGCGTTCCGCACCCGCGACCCGGCCACGGTCGGCGCCGCCGTCGAGAAGCACCTCGCCCGCAACGAGAGGATGGCCTTCTCGGCCCTGTCCTGAGGACGACAGCCCCCGACGGCGTCCGACCCGGATCTCCGGGCGGACGCCGTCGGGGGCTTTTCCTTGCGTAAGGCGGGCTCCGCGTCACCGGGCAAGGGGCGTCTCCGTCTCGGAGGGGCCGTCGGCCGGTGCGGGGGCGGGCGCACTCCGGCCCGGCCGCAGCAGGCCGATCAGGACCGCGCCCAGGACCGCCGGGACCACGAAGGCGTAGAAGCCGGCCTTGGGCGAGCCGATCAGCACGGTGACGGCGGCCAGGTAGCCGGGGCCGACGATGGCGCCGACGCGCCCGACGCCGAGGCTGAAGCCCAGGGCGGTGCCGCGCAGCCGTGCCGGGTGGGCGTGGGCGACGTGGATGTTGACGAGCGCCTGGGTTCCGAGGGCGCCGAAACCGGCGACGGCGGAGACCAGGAGGAGCAGGGGCCGGGGCTGCGGCGTGCTCAGGACGATCATGGCGACGGCGGCGAGGAGGAAGCCGGCGATCGTGGCGGCCTTCAGCAGCCCCCGGTCGGCGACCAGGGCGGCGCCGAGGGTGCCGATGACGGCGCCCGCGTTGAAGGCGATGGAGAACTCCAGCGAGGAGCCGAGGTCGTATCCGTTGTCGACCATCAGCGTGGGCAGCCAGGTGCCGGCGCCGTAGACGATGACGAGTCCGGTGAACGTGGCCGCCCAGAACAGCAGCGTGGAGCGGCGGTACCGCGGGGCGAGCAGCCGGCGCAGGCGGTTGGCGGACTCGTCCGGCCCGGCCGTGGCGGTCTCCGTCCCGGCGGCCTCCGGCAGGGTCTGCGCCGGGCGGTCCCGCACCACGGCGGGCACCAGGCGCCACACCACGGGAATCAGCACCAGGGGGACCGCTCCGAAGAGGAAGAGCGTGCGGAAGTCCCACTCGGGCAGCAGGGCGCGGCTGACGACGCCGGTGACGATGCCGCCGACGGCCAGTCCCGTCGTGGCGGTGCCCACCTGGAGGGAGTGCCGGGCGGGGTCGGCAGCTTCGCTGACGTACGCGGTGACGAGGGGGATCAGGGCGCCGATGCCCATGCCGGTGAGGAAGCGGGTCGCGCCGAAGAGGGCGAGGTCGCCGGCCGCGGCGCTCAGCAGCATGCTCACGGAGAGCCAGGCCAGGCTGACCGTCATGGGGAGGCGGCGGCCGTGGAGGTCACCGGCCCAGCCGGCGGCGACGGAGCCGAGCGGCATGCCGAGCGCCGTGAGGCTGCCCAGCAGGCCCAGTGTCGACTTGGTGGCGTCCCAGTCGGGGTGGGACAGCAGGGAGGGGCCGACCGCGCCCAGGATGAACAGGTCGTACCCCTCGATGCACAGGATGACGAGCCCGAGGGCCACCGCGGGGCCGGGACGGGGCCCGGTCGGGGACTTGCCGGGGGTGGGGTTCATGTCCGTACTCCTCAGGAGGGACTGCGCGAGTGGGAGGGCCACGGCGACGCCGATGAGGGCGTGGCGGAGGATCGGGGTGATCGCGGGGGGCTGTCCGTCGGCGCCGGGGGACCGGGAGGGGAGCGTCCGTCGGCGACCGTGCGTTCCCGCCGTGGGCAGGAGGTGCCGCGGGGGGCCGCTCGGAAGGACCGCCCGGTGAGGCCGGGACCGTGCGGCACGCGGGACGTCGCGTCGCCGGACGTCACGGACGTGCCGCGGCACGGATACGGGAGCGGCGAGGAGCCGTCCCGTCTCGGTCACGCCGCGGGGAACCGGGTGTGATGCTGGAGCCCGCCACGGGCGTGTGTCAATGCCCGTGGGAGACCGGGCTCGAATCCGCGGTCCGACGGCGGTGGCCGGGATCCCGATTCGGCGCCGGAGGGTTGTTGTTATCACATATAGCGGCTACGGTCGGTCCGTCTTCCCGGTACCGGCCCTCTCCGGCCCCGTACCGCCCGGCACGCCCCTCGGCGCCGCCACCCGGACTGTCCGCCCGCGTCCGCAGCACTCGGGGCGCCACGGCGGCGGTCGCGCCTCCTCGGAACACCGCGCCGACGGCAGGCCGCCCTCGGTCCTCCACGGAGGCCGGGGCACGAACGCCGCACTTTCCTCACCCGCCCGGCAGAAGGACACAACGATGTGCATCGATCACACGAACCGGCGTGACTTCATCAAGACGGCCGCGGCGGCCGGCATCGCCGTCGCGGGGGTGTCGGCACTGGCCGCGCCCGCCTCCGCACACGCGCACGCCGTCCCGCTCGACAAGGTCGCGCTGACGAACGTCAGGATCTTCGACGGCGACCAGGTGACCTCCCCGCGCACCGTGGTCATCGACAACGGACGGATCGGCATCAGCTCCCTCGGCGCGCGTCGGATCGACTGCGGGGGCGCGGTGCTGCTTCCGGGACTGACCGACGCCCACCTTCACCTGCGGGACGTCAACACCCTGCACGCGCTGGCCGGTTCCGGTGTGACCACCGGCCTCGACATGGCCTCCTTCCCGCCCTCGCTCGTCGATTCGCTGCGCGGACTGCCCGGCCTGACCGACATCCGCAGCGCGGGCGCGCCGGCGGTGGCGCCCGGAAGCCCGCAGAGCCGGATCCCGACCTTCCCCGCGGACGCGGTACTGACCGGCCCCGAACAGGCCGCCCGGTTCGTCCGCTCCCGGATCGCCGAAGGCTCGGACTACATCAAGATCATCATCGATGAGCCGGGGCTCTCGCCGGAGACCGTCAAGGCGGTGACGACGTCCGCGCACTCCGCCGGCAGGCTCGTCATGGCCCACGCGACCACCACGGCCATGGTGGTCAGGGCGCTGGACGCGAACGTCGACATGATCCACCACGTGCCGATGGACAGCGCCCTGCCGGCGTCGGTGGCCGCGCGGTACGCCTCGTCCGGCACCTTCGCGGTGCCCACCCTGACCATGATGGAGGGCTTCGGGAAGCTCGGGATACCCGGCATGGACTACGCGGCCGCCGAGGGCAGCGTCGCCGCGCTGCGTCGCGCGGGAGCGCGGATCCTGGCGGGCACGGACGCGAACCTCACTCCGGGGATCCCGGTGCAACCGCCGTACGGCACCAGCCTGCACCACGAGCTGGAGCTCCTGGTCCGCGCGGGGCTCACCGGGCGGGAGGCCCTGCGGGCCGCGACGAGCCTGCCCGCCCAGGCGTTCGGCCTGCGTGACCGCGGCGCCGTCCGCGTCGGGAACCGCGCCGACCTCGTCCTGATCGACGGCGACCCGCTCGCCGACATCACCGCGACCCGCGCCGTCCGGCGCGTCTGGGTCGGTGGCGCGGAGTACGTCCCCGCCACCGCCTGACCCGCTTGCCCGCCACCGCGACCGGCATCGCCTCCCGGCCGGGAGACGATGCCGGGGTCCGGCACGACGCGGTGCGCCCCGGACCCGGTACGCCGTTGCCGTGGAGCACGGCAAAGGCCGACGAGCGCTTTCGGGCGCTTCCCGTACATCCAGCCGAGGAACGGCGCCATGACTTTCCCAGCTCCGACCCGTCCCGCGCACCGGCCGAGAGGTGTCACCGCCCTGCTCACCGTCCTCACGCTGACGACGGCCACCGTCGCGGGCTGTTCGGCGTCGACCGGGGGCGGGGAGGCCGAGGACGGCACCGTGCGCGTGGCGCTCGTCGACGCGGCACCGCCGAGCCTGCCCCTCCTGGCCGAGAGGAACGGCGACTTCGCCGATCAGGGCCTCGACGTGGAGATCTCCTCGCACCCGAGCACGCGCATCGCGTCCTTCGCCGCCTCTCTCGGCTGGGAGTACGACATCGCCTGGGGCACGCCCGCCGACGTCATCGCCTCCGCCTGGCAGGGGCACGACATCACCGTGATCGCCGGCTCCTACACCGACCGCGACGATAACCAGCAGGGCCAGATGTACGCCGCCGAGTCGGGCGCGGTCGGCTCCGCGACCGATCTGCGGGGGAAGCGGGTGGCGGTGCCCTCCCTGTCGGGCGCGCTGTTCCTGGCGGTGCTGACGTCCCTGAAGAGGGCGGGAGTGGACACCGATGACGTGCGTTTCGTCCAGATGCCCTTCTCCAGCATGCTCGGCGAACTCGGCTCCGGCGGGGTCGACGCCGTCGCGACCGTCCAGCCGTACATGGGCGCGGTCGAGGCCGCCGGGCACCGTCCACTCGGGGACCCGTTCCTGTCGATCGACTCCCCCGTGGTCGCCGGCGTGTGGATCGCGAAGCGCACGTGGGCGGAGAGGAATCCACGGACGATCTCCTCGTTCGTCGCGGCTCTGAACTCCGCCGACCGCTGGGCGTCGTCCCACGAGAAGGACGTACGGACCTTCTTGTCGTCCGCGCTGGAGGTGCCGCGCCGAGGGGCGGCGGCTTCGCTGCCCGACTGGGACACGTCCGTCACGCCGGAGGCACTGGCACCCTGGATCGAGGCCATGGCGTCGTCGGGGCAGGTCCACGGCTCCTTGCCCGAGGCCGAGGACCTCGTGTGGACTCCTCCGGAGAACTGACCGCGTGCCGTGCGGGGGTGGGCGTCGAAGCTTCGACGCCCACCCCCGCACGGCACTTCGCCTCACTCGGTGAGGTCGAGTGCGGCGCCGACGATGCTGTCGGTGTCGATGCGGTGGTAGCGGTAGACCTCGTCCAGGGAGCCGGACTGGCCGAAGCGGGTGACGCCCAGTCTGCGGATCGGCACCCGGTGGATGTTGGACAGGAAGGCCAGCGTGTGCGGGTGCCCGTCCAGGACGGTGACCAGCGGCGTGGCCCGCTCCGCGGGGAAGACCTGGTCCAGGATCCAGTCGGGCGCGTCGTCGTTGCCGGCGCGGGCGTCCAGGGCCTTGTAGAGCAGGCCGGGGCTGGTCACGCAGATCACGTCGGCCGGGACGCCGAGGTTCTGGAGGCGGTCCGCGGCGGCCAGGGCCTCGGTGACCATGGCGCCCATGGCGGCGATGGTGACCTCGGCGCCGTCCTGACGGCGCAGCGGGTAGGCACCGGCCACGACCTGGCGGCGACGGCGTTCCCGGGCCGCCGGGTCGGTCGGGACCCGGGCCAGGGTCTGGTCGACGGGGCGGGTGGACAGCCGCAGGTAGGCCGAGCCTCCGTCGGGCCTGCCGAGGCGGGCCAGGGCGGCAAGCAGCGTCCACTCGGTGTCGAGGGCGAAGGCGGGCTCCCAGGTCGTGCAGCCGGGCTGCTCGATGCCGAGGGACGGCGTGGTGACGGACTGGTGCGCGCCGCCCTCGGGCGCCAGGGTGACGCCGGAGGGAGTGCCCACCAGGATCGACTGCCCGCCGGCGTACATGCCGAAGGACCAGGGTTCCAGGGCTCGGTTGACGAAGGGGTCGTACACCACGCCGATGGGCAGCAGCGGCTTCCCCCACCGGCTCCAGGTCGCGCCCAGCTCGCCGAGCAGGCCGACGAGGTTGGTCTCGGCGATGCCCAGTTCGATGTGCTGGCCGGTCGGGCGCTCCCGCCAGTGCAGGATGGTCTCCGCGTCGTCGGCGAACCAGTTCACGCGCTCGACGGGCGACCAGACGCCGACCTTGTTGACCCAGCCGCCCAGGTTGGTCGACGAGCTGACGTCGGGGCTGACCGTGACCACCCGGCGGGCCGCCTCGGGAGCGCTGCGGGTCAGGTCGAGCAGCGTGCGGCCGAGGGCCGCCTGGGTGGTGGCGACGCCCGTCGGGGTGCGGCCGATGTCCACGGGGACCGCGGGGGGCGCCGTCCCGGCGACGGCGTCCCGGCGCAGCCGCGCCCCAATCCGCGCGCAGAGGCGGGCCGCCGCCGAGTCCGGGGCGAAGCCCTCCCACGGATGGTCGGCGTCGGCGCCCACCTCGTCCGCCAGCTGCCGCATCTGATCCTCCGTCAGCAGCGAGGAGTGGTTCTGCGGGTGGCCCTGCGTGGGCAGGCCGTGCCCCTTGACGGTGTACGCGAAGATCACCGTGGGCCGGTGGTCGTCCACCTCGGACAGCGCGGCGTCGAGGGCGGACAGGTCGTGGCCGCCCAGGTTGCGGACCGACTCCATGAGGGTGGCGTCGTCGACCTCCGCGAGCAGTCGGACGATCGCCGGAGCTTCGGGACCGGAGCCGGGCAGCCGATCGCGCAACTCGTCGACCGGACAGCGCAGCAGCCGCTGGTACTCGGGATTGGGCATGTCGTCGATGCGGGCCCGCAGTGCGTGCCCCCCGGGGCGCGCGAACAGCTCCTCGAGGAGCGTGCCGTACTTGAGGGTGAGCACCTGCCATCCCGCCGCGGCGAACATGCCGTGCAGGCGGCCGGCGGCGATGTTCGGCACGACGCGGTCGAGGGACTGCCGGTTCAGGTCGACGATCCAGACCAGTTCGCCGAGTTCGGCGACCTGCGGGTCGAGGACCGCCTCCCACACCGCGCCCTCGTCCAGCTCCGCGTCTCCCACCAGCGCGTACTGCCGGCCGGTGAAGCCGCCGTCGGCGCTCCCGTCCGTGTAACGACGGGCCAGGGCGCCCCAGATCGTCGCCGTGGCGCCGATGCCCACCGACCCGGTGGAGTAGTCGACCGGATCGGGGTCCTTGGAGCGGCTCGGGTAGCTCTGGAGGCCGCCGAAGGCGCGCAGGGTGGACAGGTGGGGGGTGTCCAGCTCGCCGAGCAGGTGGTTGACGGCGTGCAGGACCGGCGAGGCGTGCGGCTTGACCGAGACCCTGTCCTCGGGACGCAGATGACGGAACCACAGGGCCGTCATGATGGACACCATCGAGGCGCAGGACGCCTGGTGGCCGCCGACCTTGAGTCCCGACGGGTTGGGGCGCACGCGGTTGGCGTGGTGCACGATCGCGCTGGACAGCCACAGCACGCGGTCCTGGATCTCGTGCAGCACGTCGAGGTCGTCGGCCGCGGGCCGCCGGGGGGCTGCTGGTGCGGTGGTCATGGCGAAACGGTCTCCTCGATCGGCACATCCGGCGCGCAGACGTGCGGCCGGCTGTGACTTGGGACGTATCACGGCGGCGCGGAGGGCGCGCCGGATGTGCTCCGGGGCACGTCGGGCCGGCTCACGACCGGACACGGTCGGCGGCGCGGTGCCGGGGGCGGGATCGTTGCGTCGAGGAAACCACCAGGTCAGGATGGCGTACAAGAACTCGCAAGGAAATTGAGCAGAATGCCCAATCACCCCTCTTCCCAGCCCCGGAAGGTGCGCACCGTGCCCAGCTCCGAGCGGATCGACCCCACCGACGCGCGCCTCCTCCTGGCGCTGACGGCTCATCCCCGGGCCACCACGGTGGCGCTGGCCGAGGCGAGCGGGTTGAGCCGCAACACCGTCCAGGCGCGTCTGGCGTCGCTGGACCGCACGGGTGCCGTGGACTCCTTCGAGCGGCGCGTCGACCCGGCGGCCCTCGGCTATCCGCTGACCGCGTTCGTGACGACCCGGGTCGCGCAGCGCAGGCTGGACGAGGTCGGGCACGAACTCGCGGCGATTCCCGAGGTCCTCCAAGTGCACGGGCTGACCGGGGACACCGATCTGCTGGTCCACGTGGTCGCGACCGACGCCGAGGACCTGTACCGCGTGGCGAGCCGGATCCTCGACATCCCCGGAGTGGAGCGCACCAGTACGGCACTCGTCATGCGCCAGTTGGTCGGCTACCGGATCGCCCCGCTGCTGCGCCGGTCCGCCGCGCGCTGATCGCGGGCGACACGGCGGGCCCCCGAGGGGGTCACGAGCCCCTCCACCGCTTCGGGTGCTCAGCGTCCTCCCTCCTCCGGGGCCGGTTCCGCCGGCCTCCCCCGAGCAAGTCCACCGGCCGTCGTCGGCGCCTCCCCGGCTCCGGTCCGTCGCGGGCGGATCGGCCCGGTCACGCCGTCATGGAGCACGGCTTCCGGGCAGGACGGAGCCGGTGCGGCCATGACGTGGACGCGGCCGCGGACGAGGCCGACAGGAACGCCTGAGCCCCGCCGACAGCCCGTTCAGAGGAGATTCATCAGCCCGGCTTCTTGCTGTTATCACATATAGCGCCTTACTGTGTGATCGGCGTCGCAGTCGACGGGAGTCGGGTGGGCATCGCGAGCGGTGCCGGCGGACCCGACAGCCGGCGTGATTCCGTCGACGGCGTCCGCCACCCGGTCGCCCCGCCCCCGTCGGCCACGAGGTGTAAGGCGACGCGGCTCGACATCGCCGAGAAGCCCCCCCCGGTCCGAGCCACCGGCCCGGCCGCCCGGCCACAACCCACCACGCGAGGACACAGGAGCAGCTCCGTGCGCATTGCCAACCTCTCCGGCCGCCTGGCCCTCGTCGTCGACGGTCTCGCCGTCGACGTCGAGGAGGCCAGCGGTGGCCGCTTCACCGCGGACCCGCAGGCCGTCTACGAGCGGTGGGAGGAGTTCCGCCGGTGGGCGGCGCAGGCCCGCCTGCCCGAGGGCGGCCCCGTGGATCCCGCCCTCCTGGGCGCCCCCGCGCCCGCCCCGCGGCAGATCGTCGCCGCCGGCCTGAACTACCGCGACCACGCGGCCGAATCCGGGTTCGCCCTGCCCGAGACGATGCCGCCGGTCTTCACCAAGTTCGCCACCAGCATCACCGGCCCCGTCACCGAGGTCGCCCTCCCGCCCGGCGGCCACACCGACTGGGAGATCGAACTCGTCGTCGTCATCGGCGTCCGCGCGCACCGTGTCTCCGCGGAGACCGCCTGGGACCACGTCGCCGGGCTGACCGTGGGCCAGGACATCTCCGAGCGCATCACGCAACTCGAAGGGCCGTCACCGCAGTTCAGCCTCGGCAAGTCCTTCCCCGGCTTCGCCCCCATCGGGCCCTGGCTGGTCACGCCCGACGCGTTCGACGACCCCGACGACCTGGGACTGCGCTGCACCGTGAACGGCGAGGAGGTCCAGAAGGGCCGCACCAGTGACCTGATCTTCTCCGTACCCGAGCTGCTCTCCCGCCTGTCCTCGGTGATCCCCCTGCTGCCCGGCGACCTCGTGTTCACCGGCACCCCGGCCGGCGTCGGCCTGGGCCGTGACCCACAGCGCTGGCTCGCCCCCGGGGACGAACTGGTCAGCACCATCGAGGGCATCGGAGAACTGCGCCAGCGCTTCGTCGCACAGACCTGACGTCCCGGCGACCTCGTGCCCAGGGGTCGCGCACAGCCACCCCCATGAACCGTCGAACGCCGAAAGCGCGGGCACAGGACCGGACCACCGGCCGTGAGGACCACCACGGCCGGACGCCCGCGGATTCGATCGAGGAGGATCGGATGACCGCCACACCGAAGTTCGCCCACGTCGTGTTCCAGACCAGCAACCCCACCGGCATGCGGGACTGGTACTGCACCGTTCTCGACGGGCACGTGGTGTTCCAGAACGACCACCTGTGCTTCATCACCTACGACGAGGAGCACCACCGCGTCGCCCTGCTCACCCCGCCGGTCCCCCTGGAGCGCAAGTCGCCCACGACGGCCGCGGCCCACCACGTCGCCTACACCTTCGACCACCTCGACGACCTCCTCGCCCGCTACGAGCTGCTGCGCGGCAAGGGCGTCACGCCTGCGGTGTGCATCGCCCACGGCGTCACCACGTCGATGTACTACCAGGACCCGGACGGCGGTTTCGTCGAGATGCAGATCGACAACTTCGCCGACCCGGACGAGGCCACCGGCTACATGAACGGGCCGGAGTACGGCGCCGACGCCGTCGGCCCCGCCTTCGACCCCGAGGCCATGCTCACCGCCCGCCGCTCCGGGGCGACCGTCGAGGAACTGATCCACCGGTCCTGGGCCCTGAGGAGCGACCTGCCCGATCCGATGCTGGTCCTCACCGGAGCCGTCTGAGCACGGAACGGGACCGAGACGTCGGACCAGGGGTGCCGGGACGGGACCGGCACCCCCTCGGCGCGCCGCCACCCGGCGGTCCGAGAACGGTCGCTCCATCCGGCCGGCCGCCCACATCCACCCACAGGGGAATCCTTGAGCACCTCCAGCCATCACGACGACGCCGGCTGCCTCATGTGCGGCCTGGAACGGAACGAAGAGGCCAACGTCGTCTTCCGTGACTCTCTCTGGTCGGGAGAAACGGTCCCCGGTTACGACGTACCCGGCTGGTTCGTCCTGCGGGTCCGCCGGCACGCCGAGCGCATCACCGGGCTCGACGAGGCCGAACTGGCCTCGTTCGCCCGCCGTGCGCGCGACCTGGTCGCGGCGGTCACCGAGGCGACCGGCGCGCCCGCGACCTACCTGCTGGTCTTCGGCGAGAACCATCCGCACTTCCACGCGCTCGTCACGGCCCGTGGTGAAGACGTCCCCGCGGACCGGCGCAACGGGAACATCCTGCGGCTCCGGACCGAGCAGGCCGACCCGGAGGCCGCCGCCCGCCTGGTGCCCGCGGTGCGCCGCGCCTACGAACGACTCGCCGGCGACGGCACGTACCCGCTCTCGGCCTGATCGCCGAGAAGCGGGTGAGGTCCCGGCCGCCGGACGGCCGGGACCCGCTCGGTGCCCGCGCGCAGACGCCGCGCGGGGCGGGGGCGGCCGCCGGCCCGGCGGCTGTCCGGGATCACGGGGCCGGCGGAGGCGGGGCTCACCGTGTCGGAGCGTCCCGGCGGAGGTGGACGGGCGCCGCGGTGGCGGCGGCGACCCGTTCCGGGGTGACGCCGGGGGCCGTCTCCACCAGGACGAGTCCGCGGTCGGTGACGTCGAGGACGGCGAGGTCGGTGATGATCCGGTGGACGCAGGAGCGTCCGGTCAGCGGAAGGGTGCACTCGGAGAGGATCTTCGGGCTGCCGTCCCTCGCGGTGTGCTCCATGAGGACGATGACGCGGCGGGCTCCGTGCACGAGGTCCATCGCCCCGCCCATGCCCTTCACCGTCTTGCCGGGGATCATCCAGTTGGCGAGGTCGCCGCGGTCGGAGACCTGCATGGCGCCGAGGACCGCGGTGTCGATGTGGCCGCCGCGGATCATGCCGAAGGACAGCGCGGAGTCGAAGTAGCTCGCCCCCGCCCGTACCGTCACGGTCTCCTTGCCGGCGTTGATCAGGTCCGGGTCCACGGCCTCCTCGGACGGGTAGGGGCCGGTGCCCAGGATGCCGTTCTCCGACTGGAGGACCACGTGCACGCCCTCGGGCACGAAGCCGGGGACGAGGGTGGGCAGTCCGATGCCGAGGTTGACGTAGTCGCCGTCGCTCAGTTCGGCCGCCGCCCGGGCGGCCGTCTCGTTCCTGGTCCAGGGCATCAGCCGGACACCGCCTCTCGTGTCGCGGGCGCGAGGACCGTACGCCGTTCGATCCGCTTGTCGGCCGCCTGCCGGGACGTGAGGCCCACGACGCGCTGCACGAACACGCCGGGCAGGTGGATCTCGTCCGGGTCGAGGGCGCCGGGTTCGACGAGCTCTTCGACCTCGGCGACGGTCACGCGGCCGGCCATGGCGGCGAGCGGGTTGAAGTTGCGGGCGGACTTGTCGAAGGCGAGGTTGCCGTGCCGGTCCCCGCGTGCCGCCCGGACCAGGGCGAAGTCGCAGGTGATGGCCTCCTCCAGGACGAAGTCGCGGTCGCCGAAGGTACGGGTCTCCTTGGCCGGCGAGGCGACGGCGACGCCGCCGTCGGAGTCGTGGCGCCAGGGGATGCCGCCGTCGGCGAGCGGCGTGCCCACGCCCGCGGGGGTGTAGAACGCGGGGATGCCGCAGCCCCCGGCGCGCAGGCGTTCGGCGAGGGTGCCCTGGGGGACGAGTTCCACTTCGAGTTCACCGCCGAGGTACTGGCGGGCGAACTCCTTGTTCTCGCCGACGTACGAGCCGGTGACACGGGCGATGCGTCCGGCGCCCAGCAGGATGCCGAGGCCGTGGTCGTCGGTGCCGCAGTTGTTGGAGACCACCCGCAGCCTGCCGGCGCCCTGCGCGTGCAGGGCCGAGATGAGGGTGCTCGGGATGCCGCACAGGCCGAATCCGCCGACGGCGAGGGAGGCGCCGTCGCCTATGTCGGCCACGGCCGCGGCCGCGGAGGGCGATGTCTTGTCCATGAACGTCCTTGGGAGTCTTCGCGAGGTGCGTTTCGCGCGGGTCGGCCCGCGCGGGGCCCGTCCGCCGTGGTCGGTGGTGTTCCTGTTCTTCTGTGGGCGCCGCGCCCGTCCGGGCGGGGCGCCCGTGGGGCGTGGGTGGTCACTGCTCACCGGCGGCCGTGAGCAGTTCGGAGGGCAGGGTCCGCTCGGTGGTGACGACGGGGTGCCGCAACTGCTCGCGCAGCTGGCCGACCAGCTCGCGCAGCCCTCGCGCGTCGGCGGTGGCACCGAACAGGTAGAAGTCCGGCCGGACCAGGGCGGCGACGTGCCCCCGTTCGCGCAGGTGGGCCAGGTAGCCGTCGGGCGCGTCGAGGTAGCCCTCGGGCGGGACGTCCTCCGAGTACAGCGGCACGAGGCGCGCGCCGATGCCGGAGAGGAAGTCGTGGTCGGTGGCTTCCAGGGCGTCGAGCGGTCCCGGCCCGTCCGCCAGGATCGTGAACCCGCCGCCGGTGAGGTCGTCGAGGAGCGCGGTACGGCCCCGGTGGGTGACCTCGTACTGCGGGGTGAGGTGGCCGGTGTCCGGCGCCCGGCTGCCGTCGGGGCCGCGCTGGAGGATTCCGTCGCCCAGGACGGGAGGCGGAGTGGGCGGGAGGGCGTGCCGGGGGTCGGCGCCGGCGGCGATCATGCGGGCGTCGCGTGAGGCGGCGGCTTCGGGGTCGAGGACGCAGATGACCTGGCCGAGGGCCATGGACATGCCGATGGCGTGCTGGACGTGATCGCTGCGCTCGGAGGTGTAGGTGTCAAGCAGCGCGGGGTCGGCCCGGCCGTCGAGGACGAGGTCCAGCTTCCAGGCCAGATTGACGGCGTCGCGCAGGCCGGAGCACATGCCCTGACCGGCGAACGGCGGCATCTGGTGGGCGGCGTCACCGGCGAGGACCAGCCGGTCCTCGCGCCAACGGTCCACCCAGCGGGCCTGGAAGGTGTAGACCGCGTGCCGTTCGATGGTGGTGTTCTCCGGAGTGCGTCCCCAGGGTTCCAGCAGGCGCCAGGCCGCGTCCGGCGTCCCGAGTTCCTCGACGCTCTCGTGCGGCAGTCGCATGAACTCCCAGCGGCGCCTGCCCGGACCGCCCGAGACGATCGTGGTCGGCCGCCGCGGGTCGCACAACTGCCAGTTCTTCGGCGACCATTCGGTCCGGTCGTGAGGGATCGTGTCGACGACCAGCCAGTCGTAGAAGAAGCCGAGGTCGGTGACGGAGGTGGTCATGGCGGAGCGGACGAAGCTGTTGGCCCCGTCGGCACCGATGACGTAACGGGCCCGGACCTCACCGCCGCCGTCCCCCTTGGTGGTCAACAGGACCGACTCGTCGCCGGGTCGCAGGCCGGCGACCTCGCAGCCGCGGCGCACGGTGACCGTGGCCTGGCTCTCGGCGGCTCCGGCGAGGACGGCTTCCAGCCGGGGCTGGCTGAAGAAGTTGGCGGTGGGCCAGCCGGAGGGGCCGTCGCCGGACCAGTCGATGCATACCAGGGGTTCGCCGGCCGCGTTGCGCCACTCGTAGTGGTCGTGCACCGGGTCGGTGACCGCGCGCACCTCCTCCCCCACTCCCCCGGCCTGGAAGATGCGGCCGACCTCGTGGTCGAAGTGGGCGGCGCGCGGCAGGGGGTAGGGGTCGGGCCAGCGCTCCAGGGCGACGACGTCGCGTCCGGCCCGGCCCAGGAGCAGGGCCAGCGTCTGGCCGACGGGACCGAAGCCGACGATCGCGACGTCGTGCACCTTCGGGGAACCGTCGCGCGCCTTCGGAGGACTATCGCTCACGGCTCTGCCCCGACTCGCCGTGGGTGCCGGTCATCAGGGCGGCGAGGTCCTCGGGGGCGAGGAAGGAGGGCGGTGGCGGCGGGCCCCAGTTGAAGAGGCCCTTGGCGCCCTCCAGAACCTCCGGAGTCCACAGCTGGTCGTCGACGACGCAGTCCATGTCGGAGTAGTACTCGCTGAAGTTGCCGGCCGGGTCCTTGAGGTACCAGAAGAAGTTGGAGCCCGCGTGGTGGCGCCCCAGGCCCCAGACGTGCCGCTCGGGGTGGTCCTCCAGCATCGCGGCGGCGCCGCGGCCGACCTCGTCGACGTCGTCCACCTGCCAGGAGGAGTGGTGCAGGAAGGCGACCGGCGCGGCGAGGACCAGGATGTTGTGGTGGTCGGTGGAACAGCGCAGGAACGCCCCGTGGTCCTTGATGTAGTCCGACGCCTTGAATCCGAGGCCGTCGCGGAAGAACGCGGTCGTGGCGTCGAAGTCGGTGGTGCCGACGACCGCGTGGCCCAGCTTGCGCGGCCGCACCCGCTCGGTGCGCAGGACGCCGGGTGCCCGTGAGCCGGCGCGCTCGATCCGGCCGGGGCCGTTGTGGGCGGGGGCCGCCACCGGGTCCTGGACCACGCGGGGGGTGATCTCCAGGACGGCTCGGACGGCGGTGGTCCTGTCGTACGCGGTGAGCGTCCCCGCGTCGAGGGTGCTCTCGACACCGAGTCGCTCCAGGCGAGAGGCCGCCGCCGCGAGGTCGTCGGGCGTGTCGACGCCGACGCGGACCTCCACCAGACGGCGGGTCGGCGCGTGGACGATGCGGAGCTGGCGTCCGGCGTCCCGGGTGGTGAACCAGCCGTCGCCGTCCGGGGCGAGGCCGAAGTCGGTGTAGTAGGCGGCGGTCTCGGCGACGTTGGGGACCCCCACGGTGAGGGAGGTCAGACGGTGCAGTGCCATGGGAATTCTCGATTCCTTCGTCCGTCGGTCCGGTCTGCTCAGGCGACGAAGGTCTGCCGCAGTTCGCCGATGCCCTCGACGGAACTGACGAGCACGTCACCGGCGGTGAGGAAGCGCCGCGGGTCGCGTCCGATGCCGACGCCGGCCGGGGTGCCGGTGAAGACGACGTCTCCGGGCAGGAGTGGCAGCACCGCGGACAACCGGGCGATCAGGGCGGGCACGGAGAAGACCAGGTCGCGGGTGCGCCCCTTCTGGACCTCCTCGCCGTTGACGGCGCAGCGCAGTTCGAGGTCGTCGGGGTCGTCGAACTCGTCCGGCGTGACCAGCCAGGGCCCGATGGGGGCGAAGCCGGGGTGGGACTTGCCCAAGCTGAACTGGGGTGCGGGTCCGGCCAGTTGGAGTACGCGCTCGGAGATGTCCTGTCCGACCGCGAGACCGGCGACGTGACTCCAGGCGTCGGCCTCGTCGACGCCCTCGGCACGGCGGCCGATGACGGCGACCAGTTCGACCTCCCAGTCGGTGTCGCCGCCCGTCGGCAGCCTCACCTCGGTGACCGGCCCGGTGACGCTGGTGACGAACTTGGTGAAGACCGGAGGCAGCCCCTCGGGCACCGCGAAGCCGGATTCGGCGGCGTGGTCCCGATAGTTCAGGCCGATCGCCAGCGTCTGCCGCGGCGCCGGAGCGGGGGAGCCCAGTTCGGCCGGGTCGAGCGCCGTTCCCGCGGGGAGGCCGGTGCCGGCGGCCCAGGAACGGAACTCCTCCCACCGCTCGTAGACGGCCTGCGGGTCGGCGGAGAAGCGGCCGCCGCTGGCCTCCTCGACGTCCACGGCACGGCCGTCGACGACGAGGGCCAGGCGGCCGGAGAGGTTGGCGATGCGCATGTGATGTCTCCCGGACAGGGAAGGGAGCGGAGCCCCGACGCCTCTTCGGCGGGGACGACCGCTCGGCCGCCGAAGGGACGGCGAGGGCCGCCCGTCGGCTTCGGCAGGCCCTCGCCCCTTCGTCATTAATTCAGCATGATGATTACCCTGATATTGCGCTCGGGTGTCCACAGCGTCAAGAGGTTCAGGCAAAATGAGCATGATGAATAGGGCGACCGAGGAGATGACATGAGCGCCACCCCCGACAGCGCCCCGCGGCACAAGGCGCCGGAAGCGGTTCCGGCCCGCGGCCGGGCCGGGGCCTATCCGCGCCCCGGCGGGCTCGTCGGCGAGGGCCCGCCCTCGGCCCGCGGCGGCCGGGGCCTCGACGCCCCCCCTCGGCAGACGCCCTCGGGGCGGGCCGAGCACGCGGCGGAGAAGGTCACGGAGCTGATCGAGAGCGTGCCGCCCGGATCGCGCCTGGGCACCAAGGAGACCCTGCGGACCTTGTGCGGGGTGTCCGTGGGCACGTTCAACGAGGCGCTGCGCCTCCTGCAGGCGCGCGGCCTGGTCACCGTGAAGCCCGGACCGGGCGGCGGTCTGTTCAGCGCCGAGCAGTCTCCGATGGTCCGCCTCGGCAACTCCGTCCTCGCGCTGGACGCGCGGGCGAACGACGTCGCCGACGCCGTGCGCATCCGCGACGCCCTCGACCCGCTCCTGATCGAGGACGCCCTCTGGCACGCCTCACCCGCCGATGTCGCGGGACTGCGTCGCCACATCGCCGCCATGGAGCACGCCGTGGAGGCCGCGGATCCCGTGGCCTTCGTGCACGCCAACTGGCGCCTGCACGCCGCCATCGCCGCGATCAGCCCGAACGCGCTGCTCAGTTCGCTGTACACCCATCTGCTCGATCTGATCGAGCGCCACACGCTGGCGGTGCTGCCCACCGGCGAGCAGCCGCTGAGCGAGTACGTCGCGCACCGGCACGAACTCCACCGCGACCTGGTCGACGCCCTGGACCGGAGGGACCGCGACGAGGCGCTTCGGCTGATCCACGAACACAACACCGGCCTCCAGGCCGCCGGAGACTCCGCCGCGGAGCACTGACGGATTCGCGAACCGGGTCGGCCCAGGACCCGGGCCGGCCAGCCCCCCGGTCAGGCAGGGGTTCGGGACCGGAGGACCAGTCGATGCCGGTGAGGACCGGCACCCCGGCCACGCGCACGGCCGCAACGCCCTCTTGGGCGGTCAGGCTGCCCGGCAGAGGCCGGCGTCCAGGATCCGGGCGGCTTGGTGATGCCGCCGGGCATCAGGTGTCGGCAGGTGCGGTAGGTCTCCTCGATGGACCTGCGTCCCGTCCGTTCGGCAACGTCGGTGATGGGGATCCCGTTGCCGAGGGCGTTCGAGGCGAAGTGGCGCCGGAAGCCGTACATCCCGGCCCCTTCTTGCGGCGGGAGGTCCATGAGGAGCTTCTTCACGCGGCGTCGTTCCATGCCTTCGGCGAAGTGGCCGCCCGGACCGCGCAGGAGATGGCCGTCCTCGGTGGTGCCGTGCTTGGCCCCGTAGTGCTCGATCGCCTCCCGCACCGACCGGGGCAGGGGCACCTCTCGGAACTCCCGGACCTTACGCCCCGTCGTTCTCCATCTCCTCCAGGAAGCGTTCGACCACGATCGGTGTGACCGAGTGCAGCTTCCGCGACACCGGGCGCGGGACGACGTGCACGTTGACCGAGCTGTCGACGTGCTCCCCCGTGGAACAGTCCGTCATCTTCCGCCGCCGGGGCCGCCACTGCTTCGCGTACTCCTCGTCCGTCCGCCGCCCCCGCTCGCGGCGATCCGCCGGCTACCCGCCGGAGGCCCCTCGGCGGCGTGGAACTCGCGAGCGGGGCGGGGTCGAGAGGTCGAAACCGGGGCGCACTCAAGTACACCCACTTCGCGCAGGACGACCTGTTGTGCGTGTGACAACCGCACGCGGGCGTGGCTCAGGCCGAGACCGGCGTGCGGGACAGGGCCGTACGCAGCGCGAAGACGCCGAGCATGCCGCCTGACGCGAACCGCTGAGCGGCCATCACGCGGGGGCGGGCGGCCAGGAACCCCGACACCCGTGCCGCGCTCAGCATGACGAGGGCGTTCACGGAGATCCCCACGACGATCTGCACCCCGCCGAGTTGCAGCAGTTGCGCCCACTCCGGGCCTGCCTGCGGATCCATGAACTGGGGCAGAAGGGCGGCGTACAGGAGAGCGATCTTGGGGTTGAGGAGGTTGGTCAGGAGCCCCATCGAGAACAGGCGGGCGTCGGAGACGGGCGGCAGGTCGTCAGCCGGAGCGAAGGGTGAGCGGCCACCCGGCCGGAGCATGTCCCAGGCCAGGTAGGCCAAATAGGCGGCGCCGGCGAGCTTGACCACCGTGAACGCCAGTGGCACGGCGGCGAACAGCGCGGACAGGCCGGCGGCCGCGGCCAGCAGATAGCACAGGAATCCCACCGCGGTCCCGCTCAGGCTGACCAGGCCCGCCCTGCGGCCCTGGGTGATCGCGCGAGAGGCGAGGTGGATCATGTTCGGTCCCGGAGTCAGGGCCATGCCCAGTTCGACCAGGGCCACTCCCCCCGCTGCGGCCAGACTGATCACCTGTCAACTCCCGGTCGTTCGAAGGGTACTGGGTACCCGGAATGGGATGGTGCGCGGCTGCGACGCATCGGCGGTGTCCGCACCGCCTTCCTCAGGATACGGCCCTGCCGTTCACCGTCCTCGCGCGACCCTCACTCCTCGAAATGCCGACGGGCGCAAGGAGAAGGCCGGGTTCGGGCGGGCGTCGAGGGCGAGGAGTTCGAACGGGCGGGCCGCACGCCCGCATCCACTGCCTTCTCCCGGTGCGGCGGTGTCGACTGCAGGCGGTGCGGGTCGCCAAGACGCCCGATGTCCTGTCGCTGGCGGTGAACCTGCCGGCCGTCGACTTCGGCACGCTGACACCCGGCGATGTCAGCGCCCCGGCCGGACTCGGCAGATTCACGTACACCAACACCCTCTCCACCGGCGCCACCCCGCCGGTCACACCCGTCATCGACACGAGCGACGATGTGTCCTCGTCCGGTGGGCCGACCGCCTCGACGCCCCCGCCCCCGGCCGGTACGGCCGCGCACAACGCCTCCCCTCAGGGCGGCGGCCTGCTGGCCGCGACCGGCGGCGGCGCCCTGGTCCTCGGCGGCACCGCGGCCGCGCTGACCGCGGTGGGATTCGCCGTGGCCCGCGTCGCAGTCCGGTGCCTCGGGTCGCAAGCCCGCGCAGGGCGGCTTCGAGGGCTGGTCGTTCTCGCTGAACAAGACGTCCACGACCAACCCGGCGCCGCGCGTCGCCCCCGTCCGCCCGTAACCGGACCGTCGAGGACAGCGGCCCACCTCACGTCCCGTCCACGGTCCCGGCCGTCGGAACAGGTCGGGGCCGTGGACGGGACGGCTTCGTCGGCGCGTCGGTGAAGGACGGGGAACGCACCAGTACGGTGCCGCCCGACGGCCGGCACCCGCCCTGCGGCCCGGCCGGCAGGGCACCCCCTAGGCTCGGACCATGCGCATCGTCTCCCTGTTGCCCGCCGCGACCGACATCGTGGCCGAACTCGGCCTGACCGCCGATCTGGTGGGAAGGACCCACGAGTGCGACTGGCCTCCGGAGGGCGTGGCCGGGGTGCCGGTGGTGACCTCCGCCGCGTTCTCCCCGGACGCCCTGACCAGCCGTGAGATCTCCGCCGCGGTCGGCGGCGCCGCGCACAGCGGCTCCTCGCTCTACACCCTGGACGCCGAAGCGCTCGGGGCCCTCGCGCCCGAGATCGTGCTCACCCAGGACCTGTGCGACGTGTGCGCGGTCTCGTACGAGGGCGTCTCCCGCGCGGTACGCGTCCTCGACGGCGGGCCCCGGGTCCTCAGCCTGGAGCCCCGCACCCTGGACGACGTGCTGAACTGCCTGGTCACGGTGGGCGAACTGCTCGGCGTACGGGAGCGGGCCGAACGGCGGCGTGCGGAACTGCTGGGCCGGCTGGCGGAGGTGCGGCACCGCACGGCGGGACGGGCCCGGCCCCGGGTGGTGGCCGTCGAATGGCTCGACCCGCTGTGGCCCGCCGGACACTGGGTTCCCGAGCAGATCGACGCCGCCGGGGGCGAGCCGCTCCTCGCCGCGCCGGGCGAGCACACCGGCCCGATGACCTGGGAGGCCGTCCGCGCCGCCCGCCCCGACGTGCTGCTGGTACTGCCGTGCGGGTTCCCGCCCGAGCGGTCCCTCCGGGAGCGGGAACTGCTCACCTCCCTTCCCGGCTGGGGCGACCTGCCCGCCGTCCGCGCCGGAGCCGTCTGGGTGCTCGACGGACCCGCCCACTTCAACCGGCCCGGCCCCCGCGTGGTGCGCGGGGCGGAGATCCTCGCGCACGTCCTGCACGACGTCCGGGCCGGGCACCCGGTGACGGAGGCCGAGGCCTTCCCGCTGGGCTGACCCACCGGACCCCTGCCGGAAGGGGCTTCGCGTCCCCGCGCACCGGCCTCGACACGTCGGACCCGGATGACCCGTTCCACGACAGACACGATCAAGGAGCATCACGGCGTTGAGCGACACGACCAGGCATCTCACGGTCATCGGCATCGGATCCGGGGATCCCGGCCAGCTGACACTCGCGGCGGTGAGGGCCATGCGCGAGACCGACGTGTTCTTCGTCCTCGACAAGGGCCGGGAGAAGTCCTCCCTCGTCCGGCTCCGGCGGGACATGCTCGACGAGCACGTCACCGGGCCCTACCGGGTCGTCGAGGCGGAGGACCCGTGGCGCGACCGCTCGCAGGACGAGTCCGTCCGGTACAGGGACGCCGTCCACGACTGGCGCCGGCGGCGCGCCGACGTCTGCGAGCGGCTGGTCCGCGACGAGATGGCCCCCGGGCAGCGCGGAGCCTTCCTCGTGTGGGGCGACCCCTCCCTGTACGACAGCACTCTGGCGATCCTGGAGGACCTCACGGCCCGGGGGAACGTGACGTTCACGTATGACGTGGTGCCGGGGATCAGCAGCGTCTCCGCGCTCGCGGCACGCCACCGGATCGGTCTGAACCGGGTCGGCCGGCCCGTCCACATCACACCCGGGCGACGGCTCCCCGAGACCGCCGGCAACGCCGACGGCGACATCGTCGTGATGCTCGACGCCCACGAGTCCTTCCGGCACATCGCCGGTGACAGCACGTGGATCTACTGGGGCGCCTACATCGGCACGCCGGACGAGATCCTGATCTCGGGTCTGCTGTCCGAGGTCGCCGACGAGATCCGCCGCGCGCGGGCGGAGGCCAGGGAGCGCCACGGCTGGATCATGGACACCTACCTGCTGCGCCCCCACTCCGGCGACGGCGACGACGGCGGCGAGTGAGGAGTCGGGGGTGTGACGCGGGGGGTTTCATCCCTCGCCCAGCGCCTCCGCGTACTCGGTGAGCCGGCCTTCCTGGTCCCGGGTCACGTGCCGGACCTCCCAGACCAGTGCGGCGGTGTCGATCACCTCGGGCGCGAGTTCGCGGCTTTCGGCCGCCGGGCGGACGCCGGTCAGCCCGGCCAGCACGGCGACCGGTGCGCCGAGCGTGGCGGCGAAGCCGTCGAGCATCTCGGCGTCGAGCGGCTTGGCGCCCCGGCCCACCGCGCCGATGGTCGAGGCCGCCTTGCACACACCGGACATCAGACACATCGCCTTGGCCGCTCCCGACCAGTTCAGGTTGCGGAGCGCGAGCATCCGGAGGAGGAGCGATCCGAAGCCCGGCGGGTACCGCTCGTACGGGCGGAGTTCCCGGGTGGCGAGCGTGTGCGCCGGTGCGGTCATGGACCGTGCGCGGGCGCGCAGCAGGCTCCGGGCGGACGCGGGCAGGGCGAGGGAACGCGCCACCAGGGAGCTGGAGGCGCCGGCCGTCTCGTCGAAGAGCCACGTGTCCCCGGGGACGGGGAGGTCCGCGACGAGCAGGAGGTCGGGGGTGCGCAGCCCGGTCCGCTCCGCGAGGCCGTCGAGGAACTCCCGGGTCGGGGGCCACACGGGCGGGAGGCCGACCGCGTCCGCCAGACGCGCCAGGCGTACGTCGGGCTCGGGGTACGTCGAGGGTTCCATGGGCACCACGGCTTCGGTAGGGGTGTGCGGTCGGGTCGGTCCCGCCGGGGGACGGCCTCCATGAGGCCGTCCCCGGCGGTCACGCGTACGGTCAGTGCTTCCCCGGTCCCGGGTAGTACACCCAGGCCTTGTCGAGGAACACCCAGCCGTGCGCCAGGAAGGCCGCGCGGGTGACCTCCTTCAGGGGGGTGAACCCCTCCCTGTCCAGAGGCATGTAGTGACCGGAGAAGTTCTCGATCCGGGTGAACACGCCGCCGGGGCCCACGACGAACTCGCCCGCCATGAGGACGGGCTTGCGCTCGCCCAGCGAGGTGTGGCCCGCGTCCGGGTTCTCGGCGCGCATGTCGTCGACGTGCACGGCGCGCAGTGAACCGTCCAGCCGGACGACGAAGAGGTACTCGCCGGGGCGCAGGAACCCGCCGAACGGTTCGCCCATGTCCGCCGGGATGTCGCCCTGCACCCCCTTGTCGACGCCCGGACGGAACGGCACCCACACGTACGGGCCGCAGCCGAGGTCGGTGTCGTCCGCCGCGGCCGACTGGAGCCAGCTGCCGCTGCCGGTGCGCAGCATTCCGGCACCCGTGACACCGGTGACCGCGACGTTCCTGAGGGTCTTGCCTCCCTTGCCGTCGCCCTTGCCGTCGCCCTTGCCGTCGTCGGTCAGGCACTTGGGGGCCTTCTCGATCCGCTCCAGTGCCCTGTCGAACTTCTTGATCTTCTTCTTCGCCCCGGCGACCTTGTCGAGGAACGCGCCGATCCCCCAGATCGCCTTGGTGATCTTCGGGACCTTCGAGCCGAGCTTGAGCAGCTTGCCGGCCGGCAGGCTGGAGACGATCGCCCACAGGCAGGTGGGGATGTCCGGATCGTCGATGCAGGCCATGATGTCCTCGGCGAACATCTCGACCAGCAGCTCGCCGCCGTTCTCCATCAGGTAGTCGAGGAGGTCCTGCTTCGACAGCTCCAGGGCCGCCCGGTACTCCTCCTCGCTCAGTCCCGCCTCGGCCAGCGCCTTCCTCATGGTGTCCGGGTCGGCATCGACCGGGGGCGAAGTCCGGCCCCCGGCAGCCTCCTCGCGGGCCTTGCGCTCCTGTTCGCGCTGGTACGCCTCGGCCCGTTCGGCGGCCTCGCCGGCCTCCTTGGCGTAGGTGCCGGCGTTTTTCGCGGCCGCTTCGGCCGAGGTGGCGTACTCCTCCGCCGACGCCGCGAGTCTCGCGGCGTCGGCGGCGTCCCGGGTCGCCTTCTCGGCCGCCGCCCGCGCGGTGGCCGCCTCCTTCTCCGCCAGGGCGGCGGCGTTGCCGGCCGCGACGGCCTGGTTCTCCGCCTCGGTCGCGGCGTTGCGCGCCCGCTGGGCCTCGGCCTCCGCCCGCGTGGCGGCGGTTCGGGCGGCCGCGGCGTCCGCGAAGGCCTGGTCGGCGGCCTGACGGGCGAGCCCGGCGTCGCCCTGGGCCTGGGTGTCGGCCTGGTGGGCACGGGTGGCGGCGGCCCTGGCCTTGGCACCGTCCTCGGCGGCCTGCGCCGAGGACCTGATCGCGGCGGCGGCGGAGCGAGCGGCGTCGGCCGAGGACCGCGCGGCCGCGGCGGAGGCCTTGAAGGCGGGGGCGACCTGGGCGTTGGCGTTCTTGGCCGCCGTCTCGGCGGCTTCGGCCGCCTTGACGGCCTCGGTGGCCCGCGCCTCGGCCTTGGCCGCTTCCTCCAGGCCCGTCTGCAAGGCCGCCTTGGCCACTTCGGCGGCGAAGTCGGCGCTCACGTCGGTGCCGACGAAGGGTGCGACGAGGGTGATGGCGGTGTCGGCCGGATCCGCGATGCCCGCGGCGGTGTTGCGGGCGGAGGCCGCGGCCTGGAGCGCGATGCCCGCCTGCACCCGGGCCATGCCGGCCTCACGGGTCGCCCCCTCGGCCTCCTCGCGCGTGCGGTTCGCCGCCTGCAGCGCCTGATGGGCGTGGATCGCCGCGAGGCCCGCGAGGCGCGAGGCCTCGTGTGCGGCGATGCCCGCACGGGCTTCCTGCGCGGTGGCCTCGGACGCCTTGGCGTCGGCCCGGTTCGCCGCCGCGTGCGTGGCCGCCGCCTCCGACCCGGCCCTGTCCGCCGCCGCGTCGGCCGCGTGCGCGGCCGCTTCGGCGGTGTCGGCCGCCGCGTTCGCCCGCGCGGCGTGCGCGCTCGCCGTCTGTGCCGCCGCGCGGGCGCGGCCGGCCGCGCCGTCCGCTTCGACGGCCGCCTGACGGGAGCGCGTCGCCGCCGCCGAGGCCCCGTCCGCGGCGGTCCGCGCCCGCGCCGCCGCCGTGCCCGCCGCGTCGGCGGCGCCGCGGGCCTCGGTGGCCGCCGCCCGCGCGGTCTCGGCGTGGTCGGTACCGGCGGAGGCGGCGGCCAGCGCCTCGGTGGCCTTGGCCCTGGCCTCTTCGGCCCTGTGCAGCCGCTCGGCGTCCGCCGCCCTGTCGCGGGCGGTACGGGCCTTGGTCTCCTCCCCTCGCGCCTGACGGTCCGCCTGGGCCGCCGCTCCTTCCCGGGCCTGCGCGTACGCCCGCTTCTCCGCGGCCGTCGCGGCGGCGGCCGTGGCCTCGGCGCGCTTGGCCGACGCGGTGCGCTGCTCGGCCTCCGCCCGCGCCCGGGCGGCGGTCGCCTTGTCCCGTTCCTGGTCCGCCCGGGCCCGGGCGGCCGCGGCCGCCTGCCGCTCCCGCTCCGCGACCACCCGCTGCTCGGCCGCCACCTTCGCCTGCCGCTGCGCCTCGATCCGTGCGTCACGGGTGCGCTGCGCGTGGGTCCAGGCCGACTTCTCGGCCGCTTCGGCGTCGACGCGGGCCTGTCGGCTCCTGGTCGCGGCGTCCGCCGCGATCTTCGCCTGCTTGGCGGCCGAGGCCGCGAGGCCGGCGGCCGCCTTGGCGTGCTGTTCGGCGTTGGCACGCCATGCCTTGGCCTGCTTCTCGTGCAGTTCGGCCCGGTTCTGGGAGTTCAGGCCGGCGGAGTCCGCGGCGGTGGCGTCGACGGCGTGCCGGGCGGTCTGCGCGGCCCGTGACGCGGCGTCGGACGCCGCGTGGATGCCGGCGGCGATGTCGGCCCACTGGGTGCCGTACGTCAGGCCGGTCTCCACCAGGACCTCGGCCTGCACCTTCGCCTGGCCCGCCGCGACCTGGGCCTGTTTGGCGGCGGTGTCGGCGAAGCCCACCTGGCGGGCGACGTCTTCCTTCACCTGGGTGTAGTCCGACGTCCGTCTGGCCGCCCGGTCCGCCGAGAGCATCCGGTCGGCGGTGCGCGAGGCGGCGGCCGCCAGGCTCATGGCGTTGGAGGCGTTCTTGAGGGCCCGGACCGCATCTCCGTGCGCGGTGATCAGCTTCGTGCGGGCCCCGGCGGCACGGGCGGTGTTCTCGGCCAGCTCGCGCAGCCGCTCCGCCGCTTCCAGAGCCTCCTTCTGCGCCTTCTCGTGCGCGGCCCGGTCGTCGGCGTCCTTCTGGGCCGCGACCAGGTAGCCCTTCTCCAGGAAGTCGGCGATCGTCTTGGCGTCGCCGGTGGCCAGCGCCACCTGTGCGGCCCGCTTGACCTCGGGCCCGCCGAACGCGGCGAGCATCTCCACGCGTCTGCGGTTCTCGGCCGCGCGCTGCTGCTCGTTCTGCTCGGTGGCCCTGTCCCGCTGCCGGGCGATCTCGGCGCCGAAGGCCAGGAAGTCCGCGCGGTCCCGGGCGGTGCCCTTCAGGACGCGCTCGGCCTCGGCGTTGAAGTACGGGCCGCCCGTGCCCCGCATCGCCTCGATCTTCTGTCTGTTCTCGACGTCGGCCGCGTTCCGCTTGTCCCTGGCCCGCTGGCGGGCCTCGGCCTCGCCCCGCTCCAGGAAGTCCCGGATCGCGTTCGGATCGGTGCTCTCCAGGGCCTTCCGCGCGGCCTCGCGGACTTCTTCCTCCTCGTCGAACTCCGCGTAGTCCTCGACGAGTTGCCGGTCCCGTTCGTCGCTGATCCGGTCCAGCCCGGTCCGGGCCGGCGGCGTGGCGCGCACGGCGGCCAGCGCCGCGTTCCCCCGCTGTACGAGGTCGAGGGCACGGGCGTCCAGGACCGCGCCGGTCGGTCCTCCGGCGGCGGACGCCGCGGACGCGTGCCCGGTCAGACCGAGGAGCAGCGCCGTGGCCAACGCCCCGGATACCGCCCTCGCCGTGACGGCCCGGACACGACCGGGCCGTCTTCCGGCCCTCGGCCGGAACATCTTTTCCATGAGGACTGTCCCCCGAAATGTGTGAGATCGCCTGAACGGCGAGCAGGGAAACGGGTGCTCCGCCCTCGACGCGCGTACGAGGAGCGCGGAGCACCCGGTGGTGTGGCGGAACCCTCCGTCCGCGCAGTGGCCGGCGGTCCGGGTCCGTCACGCGCGAGGGGTGGTCAGCCCCTCACGCGGGTCTCGCCGTCCTGGGCCCGCCGGAGGATCTCCTGCCAGGAGGCGGCGACCTCGGCCGCGCCCTGTTCCTCCTCGGTCCAGGACCGCTGGTTGGCGCCCGCCGGGTCGGCGATGCGCTTCCACATCTCCTCGGTCGCGCCCAGGGCCAGTGCGTGGATGTCCCGCCAGGCCTCCGCCTGACGCGCCGCGTGCTCCCGTTCCGCCCGCCAGGCCGTACCGGAGTCGCGGGCGTGCGCGGCCACGGCCTGCCAGGCGCGTTCCGCCTCGGCGCGGGCCGCGGCGACGTCGGACGCCGTGCGCAGGGCCTCCTCGGCCCCGGTCGCGGCCTTGAGCAGCAGCGTCAGCGTCCGGTGGCGCAGGACCTCGGACTCCGCGGTGCGCAGCCGGTGGCCCTCCAGGTCCAGGGCCGCCCCGGACGTCCAGCCGAACCCGTAGAACTCCCGGACGTCCTCGTCGGTCGCGCCGGGTCGCACGGCCCACGCCGCCGCCACCCGGACCTGCTCGCCCGGATCGCGCCCGGCCAGCGTCCGTACGAACGCGTGGTCCCGCTCCAGGACCGCCCGCTGTTCCCCGGCGACCGTCTCGCGTGCGGTCCGGTCGCTCTGCTGCGCCTGGGCGTAGCCGGTCTTCACGAAGGCGGCCCGGTCGGCGTCGGTGCCCTTGAGGGCCCGTTCCGCCGCGGTGCGCGTCCCCGGCGCGAAGTCGGCCGGGTGGGTGCGTACGACCCGTTCGCAGAACAGCCTGTTGCGGGTACGGGTGTCCCGCAGGCGCTGTCTGGCCGCGTCGTAACCTCCGCCCGGCGCCAGCCAGGCGGCGATCGCCGCGTCGCCCCCGGTGCTGCGCAGCGCGTTCCACGCCGAGGTCCGCAGCTCCGCAGGGAGTCCCGACAGGGCGATCCGCCGCACCTGCTCGCGCGCACCGGCCGCCGCCGCGGCCAGGGCCTCCTGCGGTCCGTCCGCCGCGACGAGTGCCGACGGGGCCGGGTCGCTCCCCGGCGCCGAAGCCGTCCACGCGGGTGAGGAGCCCCGGCCGTGGGCCGTGCCTGCCGTGAGGGCCTCCAGTGCCAGCACCGCGACGATCGCGCAGGCGACCGCTCCGGTGCGGGCCGCCCCGCCCGTCGGGCGGGGCCGGGCGCCCGTCACGACGCGTAGGGAGGAATGACCTCCCACGCCGGGTAGCCCTGGAGCAGGTCGCGCCACTCGGTGTACCGGCCGCCGGTGAACAGCTCGTTCCGCGCGTTCACCTTCACCTGGTAGCGGTCGGCGCCGAACCAGGAGAACCAGGCGGCCGCCGGCTTGCCCGGCACGTAGCCCATCAGGTCGGGGCACCAGGAGGTGGTGTCCTTGAAGGCCTTGGTGTTGTTGTTCGCCCCCAGGACGATCAGGCCCTGGCTCGTGGTGGCCTTGAGGTAGTGGCCGGGTTTGGCGGCCGCCTCGAACGAGTAGCAGCCGGCCTGTCCCGACAGGGACGGCACCACGAGCCAGGTGGAGCTGTGCCGCAGCGGAACGTTCTGGGGCGAGGGCGCCGGACCGACGGTGACGGCTCCGCCCGCCACCCCCGAGTGGCTCACCACCAGCCACTTCTCCGGGCTGTTCTGCACCCTCATCTGCAGCGACTGGCGCCGGGCCCGTCGCTGACCGTCCTCCGAGAGGAACTCCGCGATCTGCAGGTCGCCGGCGGCCAGCGCCTTCTCCGCCGACGTCACCAGGTGGGGGGTGAACGGGCTCTTCCTGGCCGCGTCGAGGATCTCCCGGGCCAGCATCCGGTTGGCCTGTGCGAGCTTCTCGCGCCGGGCCGCGTCGTCGCGCTTGTAGGCCGCGTCCGCGCCGGTGTACAGGAAGTCGAGCCAGTCCGACGCCTTGGAGCTGAGCACCGCCTTCTGGGCGGCCAGGTACAGCTCGGAGCTCCTCAGGTCCGCCGGCGCCACGCGCAGCATCTCGCGGATGAAGTTGTCGTCGCTCATGTCGAGCAGTCCCGGTGCCACCGGGACGCGGAACAGGGCGGCCACGTTCTTGCGCGCGGCCTGGTTCCTGCGGCGCTCCGCCTCCTGGCGGTTCTTCTCCTCCAGTTCTTCGAGCTCCTTGGCCACGTCCTTCCCATGGGCCTCGCGCGCGCCGTTGACGATGAACTCCCGCCGGGCCGCCTCGTCCGCGACCAGCGCCCTCGTCGCGGCGGCGCGCACCTCGGGGCCGGACGCCTCGTGCCGCAGGACCGCCCGGATGAAGTTGTCGTCGCTGAGCGCCAGCAGCTCCGGGGTGCTCGGGATGCCGATCACCTGCAGGGTCTGCTGCCTGGCCAGCCGCGCCGCCCGTTCGAGCTCCGCCTTGTCCCGCTCGCGCTGCTGGTCCAGCCGGTGCGCCTCGTGGACGCCCGTGACGATGAAGGCGACCTGGTCGGCTTCCAGGGTGCTCGCCATGGCCTTCTCGGCCGCCGTGCGCACCGCGTCCAGCTTCTCCCCCGCGGCGTCGGCCCGCTGCCAGAGGGCGTGGACGAAGTCGTAGTCGCTGAGCAGCAGCACGTCCGGCGTCGGGTCCAGCCGCACCACGGCCGCCGCGTCGACGCGCTGGGTCTCGGTGGTGCCGATGCCGACCGCGCGCGCCGCCCGGTGCGGAGGCGCCGGCAGCGCGGACGCCGTGGTCTCGGCGCTCATCGCGAGGACGGCGGCCATGGCGGTGGTCCCGACCACGGCACGGGTGACGGCACGGCGGGTCCCGGGTGACGAATTCTCTCTGTACATGATGGTGCGCATCCCCCCATGGGAAAACAAAAGAAAAACGGCCTGTTACTGCGGAACGGCCGCGCGAACACGAGGGAATTGCGGGTGCCGTCACACACGGGACGGCATGGAGAAGAGATGGGTGTCCCGTCGCCCGGATTCCCCCGAGATTCATTGAATGGTCATCGTCGTGACGGAAGAAAGCACAACGCCCCGTCACGACACAGCGGTTGGTCAGACCGACTGCCGGAAGCCTATCAAAAGAAGAAGCAAAACGATCAATGAATACTGGCCGGTCGTGGCCGGAGGGGGATGACGGCTAGCGGGCGTCCCGGACCTTGCCGATCTGCGGCTTCGGGGACTCCTCCTCCTTTCCGGGAGACCGGGGGGAGAAACGGACCGGGGCGTGGAAGCGGGCCTTGCGGGCGGCGCGACGGAATACCGTGAGGACCGCCGGTCCCGCGAGGGTGACGCAGATGAAGTTGGTCACGGCGCGGCCCGTGTCCCAGCCGAGGGAGGTGGCCAGGTCGAAGGCGAGGTACCGCTGGAACTGCTCGGTGAACGGAAGCCCCGGGAGATAGGCGATGGAGCTGTTCGGGTCGAGCGAGAAAGGCCAGAAGGAGAGGTTGAGGAGAAAGCCGAAGAGGTAGCCGGAGAGCGAGCCGTACACCGCGAGCAGAGCGACCTCGCGGCGCCCCGTGGCCTTCGGGAGGAAGCCGGCGAGCATGCCGACGAAGGCGCAGCCGAACATCTGGTACGGCATCCAGGGGCCGACGCCGCCGGTGATGAGGGCCGAGGCGAAGAGCGAGGTGCAGCCCAGGGTGAAGCCGAAGCCCGGGCCGTAGACCCGGCCCGCGAGCACGAGGATGAAGAACACCGTCTCGATGCCGGCCGTGCCCGCGCCGAGGGGACGGATGGCGGCGTTGACCGCGGAGAGGACTCCCAGCATGGCCAGCGCCTTGGAGTCGATGCCGCCCTCGGCGATCTCGGAGATCACCACGCAGAGCACGATCACCAGGAGCACGCCGAAGATCAGGGGCGGCGCGTAGTTCGAGCCGAATTTCCCGGGTGCGACGAGGAACGGCCAGAAGAACGCGACGACGCCGAGGAGGGCCGCCATGGCGATGACGACTCCGGCCCGGGCGCGGATGCGGATGGCGGCGGTGTACGTGCTCACGAGTCCTGGTCCGTTCCGTCGGCGTCGAGTACGGCGGTCAGCTGGCCCACGGTGAGGAAGGGCAGCGGGGCCAGGATCTTCGCGGTCTGGGGGGCGAAGACGGGCGAGGCCACGATCACCTCGGTGGTGGGGCCGTCGGCGACGACGTCGCCCTCGGCCATGACGACGACCCGGTCGGCGGCGCGGGCGACGAACTCCACGTCGTGCGTGGAGACGACGACGGAGCGGCCCTCGGCCGCGAGGGCGTCCACGATGTCGACCAGTTCGCCCTTGGCCCGGTAGTCGAGACCGCGCGTGGGCTCGTCGAGCAGCAGCACCCGTGGGGCGGCGGCGAGCTGGATCGCCAGGACGAGGGCCAGCTTCTGCCCCTCGGACAGGTCGCGGGGGTGCGTGGTGTCGGGGATGCCGGGCGCCAGCCGGTCCAGGAGGGCCCGGGCCGGGACGCCGTCGGCCGCGACCCCGGACTCGGCGTCGGCCTGGTCGAGCTCCTGCTCGACGCTTTCCAGGTAGAGCAGGTCCGTGGGGGTCTGCGGCACCAGGCCGACGAGCCGCCGGGCCTCGGCCGGCGGGAGCTTGCGGGGATCCCGCTTCGCGTCTCCGTCCGGCTCCCCGACGGAGACGGAGCCGGCCTTGCGGGGTCCGGAGCCCTGCAGGGCCCAGAGCAGCGAGGACTTCCCGGAGCCGTTGCGGCCCATCAGCGCCGTGACCTCCCCGCCGCGCAGGTCGAGGTCGACCTCGCGGACGGCCGGGACGCCCTGGTACGTCACGGTGATGCCGCGAGCGGCGAGGAGGGTGGCGCGGTCGGCGCCGGGGGCGGGCCTCACCGGCGGAGGGGTGGCGCCGCTCAGCCGGGTGCGGAGGGGAGCCGCCGCCCGGCGGGCGTCGCGGACGGAGAGGGGCAGCGGGGACCAGCCGGCGGCGCGGCCGAGCTCGACGACGGGCGGGGCGACGGACGTGGTGCGGAAGACCTCGGCGGGCGACCCGGAGACCACCCGTCCGTCGCCGGGCAGGTGGAGGACCCGGTCGGCGTACTGCACCACCCGCTCCAGGCGGTGTTCGGCGAGCAGCACGGTGACGCCGAGGTCGTGGACGAGCCGGGTGACGGCGGCGAGCACCTCCTCGGCGGCGGTCGGGTCGAGCGCGGAGGTGGGCTCGTCGAGGACGAGGACGCGGGGGTGGGCGGTGAGGACGGAGCCGATGGCGACGCGCTGCTGCTGTCCGCCGGAGAGCTCGTGCAGGGCGCGGTGGCGCAGATCGGCCAGGCCGAGCAGGTCGAGGGTCTCCTCCACCCGCTTGCGCATGGTCGCCGGAGGAACCGCCAACTGCTCCATCGTGTAGGCGAGTTCCTCCTCGACGGTGTCGGTGACGAAGCCGTCGAGGGGGTCCTGCCCGACGACGCCGACCACATCGGCGAGTTCGCGCGGCGGGTGGTCGGCGGTGTCCCGGCCGTCGACCGTCACCCGGCCGTGGAGGGTGCCGCCGGTGAAGTGCGGGACGAGGCCGTTGACCGCGCCGAGGAGGGTCGACTTGCCGACACCGGTGTGGCCGACGACGAGGCAGAGCTCGCCCTCCTCCACGGTGAGGTCCACGTCCCGCAGGACGGGCTCGTCCGTGTCCTCGTACCGGACGGTGACCTGGTCGAAGGTGATCACTCGGTTTCCTTGGTGCGCTGTGCCGGGACGGCCGGGCGGACGGGCCGGCCCGGGGGCGGGGACAGGAACCCCGCGGTTCCCGCCAGGAGGATCGCGGCGGCCGGCACCGGGGGCAGGGTGGGCCAGCTCAGCGGGTAGATGGAGGGGTTGAGTTCGGCCGCGTCGAAGCCCGCGTTGCTGAAGAGGAGCACGGCCGAGAGGACTCCGCAGCCGGCGACCGCCCACTCGGCGGCCCGCCAGGGGTCGGGCCGGTAGGTGGTGCGGACGACGCGGCGCCCGCCGAGGCGGAGGCCGGCCACGCACAGCAGACCGCCGGCCGCCAGCGCCGGGAAGCCGAGCAGGACGGGGGCCGTGGCGTCGAGGAGCCCGTACGCCCCCGCGCACAGGCCGCACATGCCGAGCAGCATCAGGGCGCCGGTGACGCGGCGCGAGCGGCGGGTGGCCGTTCCGGCGCGCCCGTAGCCGCGGGAGTCCATGGCGGACGCGAGGCGCAGGGAGCGTTCCAGGGCGTCTTCGAGGACGGGGACGATGATGCCCCGCAGGGCGCGCAGGCCCTTGGACCGTCCGGCCCGCAGCCGGCGCGCCCGGTGCACGCGCTGGACGCTCTGCACCAGTTGGGGCGCGACGCTCAGGGAGACGGTGACGGCCACACCGAGTTCGTGGAGGGCGCCCGGCAGCACGCGCAGGGCCCGTTTGGGATTGGCGAGGGTGTTGGCGGCGCCGATGCAGCACAGCATGCACGCGAGGCGCAGTCCGTCGGTGGCGGCCGAGAGCAGCGCCTCCAGCGAGACCGGGCCGCCGATCTGGATGCCCGCGTACCAGTCGGGCGTGGGGATGTGCGGCAGGGAGAAGAGGAAGTGGTCGCGGGGCGTGATGCCGGTGGCGAAGACCGCCCGGAAGGTGACCCGGATCGCCACCACGGTCAGGGCGAGGTACAGGTAGTACTTGAAGCCGCGCGCCCAGGGGGCCTCGGTGCGGCGCACGGTGATGACGTAGCCGAGGACCGCGAGGACGAGGAAGAGCAGCAGCGGGTTGTTGGTGCGGCTGACGGCGGTGGCCAGGGCGAGCGCCCAGATCCACCAGGCGACGGGGTGCAGGGTGCGGGGCAGGCGGCGGCCGCCCGCGTCCGGCGCGGTGCCGGAGGCGGGCGGCCGGGCCGCCGCCGCGGTGGTGCGGGACACGCGGCTACTCCGTACGACGGCGGCGCTTGGCCGCGAACACGGCGGCGGCGCCGATCAGCAGGCCCAGGACTCCGGTGACGACGGCGGGCACGTACGAGCCGGCGTCGTGGGCGGCCGGTGCGGCGGGCACCGCGTCGACCACCTCGGGCCCGGAGGCGGCCGCGGCCGGAGCACCGGTCGTCGTCGAGGGTGTCGGAGAGGCGCTCTTCGACGCACTCGGCGACGCGCTCGGCGAGGGGGCCTTGGAAGCGGTGGGGCTCTTCGACACCGGGGGGACGGCCGGTGCCCTCGTCGTGGGCGGCGCCGGGTCGGGGGCGGGCGGGTTCTCGGGTGCGGGGCCCGTGTCGGTGCCCGGCGGCAGCGGCGCCGCGGTCCGGGTGTCCTTCGGGGCGGGTCCGCCCTTCGGCCGGGCGTTGTGGGCGCGCAGCTGGTCCGGGGTGACGGTGGGGCGCCCCTGGGTGCCCTCGATGTTCGTCGCGCCGAAGGTCCACAGGTCGACGCTGCCCGGCCTCGGCTTGTAGAGCATCGCGCCGAGCTGGCTGTACGTCCAGGTGTTCTGCCCCGGGTCCGCGTGCCAGTACGACCAGTACGCGGAGGCCGGCGGGGTGAGGACGCAGTCGTCCTGCTGGGGCGTCGGGTACTGCTTGCCGCCCTGGTAACCGCTGTAGCCGATGCGGCAGATGAAGGCGGGACCGTCGTGTCCGGTGCCGGTCGTGGCCCAGCCGCCCTGGTTGAGGAGCTCGTACCCGGTGGTGGGCGTCGTGCCGCACGAGCGGTAGACGGGTCCGCTCCAGCGGCTGAAGTCCACGGCGAGGACCACCCCGGAGGAGGTGGTGCACTGCCCCATCGGCTGCGGCGCGGCCCCGGCCGGGGCCGCGGTGGCGGCGAGGGCCGCCACCGTCAGCCCCAGCGCGGCCGCCGCGCGGCCGAGGGCGCGGGCGAATCGGCGGACGCTCACGCCCGGCCTCCCGTCGTCTCGCGGTGACGGCGGGCGAGGCGGACCGTGCCCCAGCCGCCGAGGACGAGCGCCAGGGCCGCGGCGGCGAGGCCGGTGACCCGGGACCCGGTGGCGGCGAGACTGCCACCGCCGGTACCGGAGGCCGAGCCGCCGCCACCGGTGGAGGCGGAGCCGCCGGCCTCCTCGCCCGTGGTGATGATGACGGGGGTGGAGGGGGATCCGGTCGGCTCGGCGGAGGAGCTCGGGATCGGCTGGGCCGTGGTGCCGCTCAGGTCGCGGGTCAGCACGCCGAAGGAGATCCCGGTGGCTCCGCCGACGGCCTGGGCGGAGGCGCGCACGTCGGACCCGGGCTGGCCGCCCCTGGCGACGTTGAAGCCGCCGTCCTTGTTCTGCTGCGAGAGCAGGAACGCGCGGGCCTTCGCGAGAGGGGCCGCGTACGTGGCGGCGTCCAGCGACAGCCCCTGGATCGCGAGCGCCGCGGAGTTGACGGAGTTGCCGGAGGCACCGGGGAAGCCGCCGTCGGGGAGCTGCTGAGCGGCCAGCCAGGCGAGGGCCTTGTCCACGGCCGCCTGCGAGGCGGCGTCGGGGAGCAGGTCCACGGCCATCGCGGCCATGGCGGTGGAGTCGACCTCGAGGGCGCTCTTCTCACCGATCAGGCTGGGCCAGGCGCCCGTCGAGGGGTCCTGGAGGCTCTTGAGGTAGCCGATCGGCTCGGCGGCGGCGGCCGTCTCGCCCGCCCGGACCTGGGCGATGACGCCCAGGGACTGGGAGAAGACGGAGTTCGCGTGGGAGTAGTTGCCCCTGGCAGCGCACTTCCTGGGCTGCGTCGGGGTCGCGGCCGGGCAGATGCCCTCGGTGAGCGCGGCGATCAGGTCCTGCCCGCCGAAGTCGCGGGGGTCTCGGCCCACGGCTTCGGCGAGCACGGCCGTCTTGCCGATGAACCCGCCGCCCGCGTGCTTCGTCCCGATGTTGGTCCAGTCGTGGACACCGCGGCCCGTGCCGTCCTTGCCGCCCTTGTCGAGGAAGTCGACGACGTTGCGCAGGGTGGTGTTGTCGTGGCCGGTGGCGGCGAGCGCGTAGGCGCCGTCGATGGTCAGGCCGTACTCCGCGAAGCCCGGACTGGACTCGTAGTAGCGGCCCTGGACCAGTCGGCCCGCGAGGTACGCCGAGCCCTTCTTCAGGTCCGGTCCCTCACCGGCCGGGGGGCCGGTCGGCGGGGTCGTGGCGGGAGGAGTCGTGGGCGGGGTGGTGGGCGCGGGCGGCTCGGGCTCCTTGGTGGTCAGCGTCACCAGGTCGCTCTTCGCGGCCGCGACGACGACCGCGGTGGTGGCGTAGAGCAGCGGGTCCGGGGTGCCCTCCTCGAAGGCGAAGCCGCCACCGGGGAGTTGCTGCCGGGAGAGCCAGGAGAGGCCCGCGTCCGCGTGGCCCCGGTCGCCCAGGGCCCGCAGCGTCTGGGCGACCCAGCCGGTGGCGTAGGCGCTGCCCGGGGTGCTGTAGGAGGCGGCGGGCCAGGCACCCGTCCGGAACTGGGCCTTCTTGAGCGAGGACCGGGCCCTGGTCACCACGGGGAGGTGGCCGCCGGCCCGCTGGAGGGCGAGTGCGACGAGGGCGGTGACGTTGGGCTCGCTCTCGCACACCTGGCCGTCGAGGATCAGGAAGCTGGGGAATCCGCCGTCGTCGCACTGGAGTTGGGCGAGGCGGGTGACGGAGTCGGCGGGCGGGGTCACTCCGCCGCCCAACAGGGCGATGACGGCGAGGGCCTGGCCCTCGGTCTGTCCGGTCGTCCGGAAGTCGCCCTTGGTCGCGCAGCCGGGGACGGGCTGCGGCGCGTCGGCACCGCTGTGGCAGACGTTCGCCACGAGGTCGCCGAGCAGGTCGTGACCGCCGAAGGCACGGGGGTCCTTGCCCGCGGCCTCGGCGACGAGCGCGAGGCGGGCCGCGGCGGTGGCGTCCGGGGCCTGGTCCTTCCCGGCCCGGTAGGCGTACGCCTCGGTGTGTCCGGGCCTGCCGAGGAATTCGGCGATCCGCCGGACGGTGGGGTTCTCGCCGTCGACGGCGGCCAGGGCGTAGGCGATCTCGGTGGTGGCGGGGTAGTCGGGCTCGGTGGCGCCTTCGTCGACGACGCGCTGTCCGTTCGTCAGCCGGTCGGCGAGCCAGCGGGTCGCGGCGGGCAGGTCGACCGTGCCCGGCGGCACCTTCGGCGGGGCCGGGTCGCCCGGGGCCGGCGGGTCACCGCCCTCCGCGCGGACCTCGTCGGGCGTGAACGAGGGCCTGCCCTTGGTGCCCCCGATGTCCGTGGCGCCGAAGACCCAGGCGTCCACGTCGCCCGGCTTGAGGGTGCGCGACATGGCGCCCAGCGGGCTGTAGGTCCACTTCTTCTGACCGGGCGAGGCGATCCAGTACGACCAGTAGGCGGTGGCCTGCGGAGTGAGGACGCAGTCCTCCTCGGCGGGGGTGGGGTACTGCTTGCCCTTGTTGAAGGAGCCGGTGCCTATGCGGCAGATGAAGGCGGGTCCGTCGTGGCCCGTTCCCTTCGTGGTGAAACCGGCCGTGTGCAGCAGTTCGTAGCCGGTCGTGGGCGTGGTGTCGCAGCCGCGCGCCACCGGGCCGCCCCAGCGGCCGAAGTCGACGGCGACGATGGCGCCGGTCGTACGGGTGCACCGCTTGATCGGGTCGGCCCCGGCGGGCGCGGCATTCGTGAGGAACGCCACTCCGGCGCCGAGCGTCACCAAGGAGGCGGTCAGGAGGGACAGCAGCCGCTGCCCCGCTCCCGCCCTCCGTTTCGCCTGCTGTTCGGTCCCCACCGCGGCCCTCGTCTCTGCCGGGCGGCTGCGTGCGTGGTGATGCGCCCCGCACGGTTGCGATGCCGTGGGGAGGCGGCGACGACCACGCCGTAGTCCGCGACGGCGTTCCTTCGTACTGAGATCCCGGCCCCAGGCATTCCGACTCACCCGGGACGAGCCGGGCCTACGGTTGCGGGTCAGCGCCGGAATTCGACCGGCTTCCCCTGGGGCTGAGTGCTTATCAGGCGGAGTGCAACACGGATCCGAGCGGGGCGTCAAGATGGTGTGCGTCTCACCCCGGACTCGTGACGGCACACGGCCGGCCTCGCCTCCGGGTGGCTGGCGGACCCCTGATCACTCGGGTAGCGTCCTGGGCTGCCATATGGGGGAATCCGGTGCGAAGCCGGAGCTGACGCGCAGCGGTATGGGACGGCGGAGCCGTCTCCGAGCCCGAATGCCCATACGGCGACGCACCACAGGAAGCCGTACCACGCGTTCCGGACGGCGGCTCCCCCGGCCATGCCCGGCCGTGCTTCCGCACGGCGACGCCCGGCATGCGCGGGAGCGGCCGGCGTCCGCCGATTCCAGGAGCAGGCCATGTCCCGTCCCCGCACGTCACGCCGCCTCGCGCTCGCGGTCCCCGCGGCCTTCGGCGCCCTCGCCCTCGCCACGCTGCCCGCCTTCGCGACCTCGACCCCCGCGCAGATGGCCACGTCCAAGACCAACGGGGTCGCCTACCTCAAGTCCCTCCAGGCGGCCGACGGTTCCTACGCCGGATCCGGCCTCTCCAACGAGTGGGCGTTCAGCGCCTTCGCCGCCGCCGGCACCGCCGTCGTCGACGTGGCCCCGGGCGGCGACACCACCAAGAACGCCCGGACCGTCTACCGCAACCTGCTCTCCACGTCCGGCTGGCCGTCCGCGACCCCGCTGGTCACCGACTACGAGCGCGGCACCCTCAACGCGTACGCGGCGGGCATCGACCCGGCCCGCGTCTCGGCCTCGCGGAACCTGATCGCGCACGTCTACTCGTACTGGCAGACGGCCGAGCCGGGCTACTTCGGCCCGTCCTTGAACTTCAACGGCACGGTCTTCGCCGCCCTCGCGCTGCGCGGCGCCAGGACCCAGGCCGGCGCCGTCCGCGTCCCCCAGTCGCTCACCGACGCGGTGGTCGCCCGCATCCGCGCGAACCAGCACAACGACGGCGGCTGGACGTACCAGAAGGTCGAGGGCGACCCCACCGCCCTCAACACCGCGAGCGACGTCGACATGACGGGCGCCGCCATGGCCGCCCTGTGCGTGTCCGGCGTCCCGAACACCGACGCCGACGTCGTCCAGGCGAAGAACTTCCTCAAGGGCAAGCTGGTCAACAACTCCGGCGCCTTCAACTCCCTGTACGGGGTGAACACCAGCTCCAACGGCTGGGGGGTCTCCGGCCTCAACGCCTGCGGCATCAACCCGCAGACCGGGGACTTCCTCACCGGCCTCGGCAAGACCCCGATCGACTTCCTGATCGCGAACCAGTACAACCCGGCCGGCGGTTTCAAGTACAAGCCCGCCGACACCACGCCTTCCGCCTACTCCTCGATCGACGCCTTGCGCGCGGTGGCCGGCGGCGGCTTCACGACCGCCCCGCCGGTCCCGGTCACGTCCGGGGCCACGCAGTGGGTCGCCCAGTCCGGCTTCACGTCGGGCACCGCCACCAAGCTGGCGCTGACCGTCGACGACGGTGCCGGGAACCTCAAGGTGTGCTCGGTGGCCTTCACGCCGACGGGCACGACGACGACCCTCGGTGACGTCCTGGCCGCCGCGACGAGCGGCGCCACCCCCGCCGGCTGCGTCACGAGCGTGACCCCCTCGTCCGGCACCGGCGCGATCACCGCCCTCAACGGCAAGGCCAACAGCGGTTCGAACACCTGGAAGGTCAGCGTCGACGGCTCCTCCTTCGCCGGAGCCCTGCGCGAGAAGGTGATCAACGTGGGCGACACCATCGCCCTGCGCTGGGGAGCCTGATCCGGGCGGCCGGGGTCCGGCGGCGGTCGTCCCGCCGCCGGACCCCGGCCCCGGCCGCTAGAACGCGGTCCAGGTGAAGGCCACCTGGTCGCCGGCGTTCAGCTTGAACTGGCAGCCGCCGACCGGGGTGGGGGTGCCGTTGACGGAGATGCTCCAGTAGGCCGAGCCACCGCCACTGACGTTCTTGATCGTGTCGACGGAGAAGTCGTCGAACGAGGCGTACCAGGTGCCGTCCCAGGTGAAGTGCTTCTTCTTGGCGGCGTCGTCCAGGGCGGCGGTCGGGGTGGGCACGGCGCTCGGGTTGGCCGAGCCGTTGGTGCCGTCGCACTTGTGGGTTCCGCCGGTGACCGTGGTCACGTCGTGCCCCTTGGTCTTGATCTTGCCCTTGAACAGCAGTCCGTTCGGGCCCTGCACCGTGAGGCCGACCTTCACCGGGGCGTTGGTGTGCGGAAGGGGCTTGGCGTGGGCGACGGTCGGCGCCGTGGTGAGCGCGAGGCCCAGGGCGGCCGTGGTGACGAGGGCGTGACGTACGAGGTTCGGGCGCATGCGTTGCCTTTCGTACAGGACGAGTGCGCAGCACGGCCCTGTACGCCGTATCGCCTCGCGCGACGGCCGCTCCGGCAGGGCGGGAACGGCTGCCGGCAGGCCGACGGCTCGGGGCTTCGCGCTGCAGACCATGACAGTGGGAAGCGGGACGACCGCGTGCTGGGTTGTCCGACTCGGGGCGCGGAAGCGCCCCACACGGTTGCAGGTCAGCGCCGGGTTCCCACCGGCTTCCCCCAGGTCACGCGACCATTCAGTTGTTCGCCCGGGCGGGCCGGGCAGACGAATAGTACGGTCGCGTCAGCGCGGTGACCAGAGGCCGTCGTCGGCCCGGGCCGGGGCCGGGCGGACCCGCGGGCGTCACCCGCTTCCGCGGTTCGTTCGGCGGCGATGCCGCCCTCCCGGTCGGCGGGATCCCCACGTCGACTCGGTGGCCGAAACCCATGATCCTCCGTCCGGACCCCAGCGCCCCGCCGTGCAGCGGGCCTTGAGGGCGCCGATCGCCGCCGTGACCGCGCCGTAGGGACCGGAGAGGGCGGAGGCCGAAAAGATGCCGCACGGCAACCGTTTCGGCGTGAGGTGGCTCACTCAAATCCCCGCCTGTAGAGGCGAATTGACATGTTAAGCGCCCGTCTGGGCGAAGGTTGCGGTGAGCTGTCGGCCACCGGGTCCTGGTCCCTCTTCGGCCGAATTTTGTGTGCGAGCTGTGCGGAGTATAGGAAAACCCCACTGATCATCTATGTGGGGGAATTCCGTGCGAAGAGCTCGACCACTGGTACTCCTAGTGGCATTCATGATGGCTGTTCTGGCAGGTACGGAGCGGGCCGCGCTGGCGGTGGCCCGCCAGGTCGCCGCCAAGGCCGGCCCGGGCGCCGGCGAACTGCCCGAGCAGGGCTGGGGATCGGCCCGCGGACGCGGGCACAGCGCGACCGGCGACGCCACCGACGCCTCCGCGGCCGGCGGCCGCGGAGGCGCCCTGAAGGCACCGGGCGAGCTCGCGCCGGACTCGGGTACCTCCGCCCTCCGGCTCGGTGACGCACCCGAGCCGCCGGCGAAGCCGCCCTACACCAAGGTGCCGGCGCCCCAGACCGAAGCCCCGAAGGGTTTCGACGCCAAGGCCAGCACCGAGCTTCCGGAGAAGCGCACCGAGCGGGGTCGTACGTTCCGCAACGAGGACGGCACCTTCACCACGCGCTTCTACAACGAGCCGGTCAACTTCAAGGCCGCCGACGGCACGTGGAAGAACATCGACACGCGGCTGGCGCGTGCCGAGGACTCCGGCCCGCGGACGATGACCGGCACCTCCGGACCGGGCTGGGAAACCCGCTCGACCGAGGACGCGGTCTCCTTCGCCGAGTACGCGGACGCCGACGTCCTGGTGCGCCTCGCGGCCGGCGGGAACGCCTCCATCGGCTACGCGGTCGACGGCGCGGCCCGCTCCCGGGGACGTGTCACCGGCAGCGTCATCACCTACCCCGAGATCCGGCCCTCCGCGGATCTGGAACTCGTCGCGGGCAGTGACTCCGTCAAGGAGACGCTGGTCCTGAAGAACGCGCAGGCGCCGTCCGAATGGCGCTTCCCGCTGGCGCTGGACGGACTGACCGCAGAGCTCGACGGCCACGGCGGCGTCTCCTTCGTGGACGCCTCCGGCCGCCGGCGGGCGGGGATGCCGCCGGGCTGGATGGAGGACTCCGCGAAGGCGCCCCACTCCGACGAGGGCGTCATCTCCTCGGGCGTGACCTACCGCCTCGAAGGCCGGGGCGACCGCCAGGTGCTCGTCGTCTCGCTGGACAGGCAGTGGCTGTCCGCCCCCGAGCGCGTCTTCCCGGTGAAGGTCGACCCCTCGGTCGAGAGCGCCACCGCGACCTCCGACACCTACGTCGAGTCGCCCTACAACCAGAACTTCTCCAGCGACAAGGTGCTCAAGGCGGGCACGTACGACGCGGGCGGTCACAAGGCCGCGAGCTTCCTGAAGTTCGGCGGTCTGGAGAACACCCTCAAGAACGCGTGGGTCGTCGACGCCAGGTTGGCGCTGTTCAACTCGTGGTCGTCCTCGTGCACCGCGCGCCCGGTGACGGTCCACGCGGTGACGTCGAACTGGGCGGAGAGCACCACCAAGACGTACCCCGGCCCGGCCACCGGCCCGGCCCTGGGCTCGAAGTCCTTCGCGCACGGCTGGCTCCCGGAAGGTGCCTCCAACTGGGCCTGCGCTCCCGCCTGGGAGGCCGTTCCCCTCGGGGCCGAGGGCCGGCAGCTCGTCGACGACTGGACGCACGGCCGCAAGCCGAACTACGGCCTGGCCGTGAAGGCGTCCACCTCCGACTCCAAGAGCTGGAAGAAGTTCCACTCCGAGGACGAGGCCACCGGAAAGCCCAGCCTCGACGTCACGTGGACGAAGTACGGGGCCACCTACGGCCTCGGCGGATTCGTCCAGCCGATGACGGCGACCACCGAGGGCACCTTCAAGGTCACGGTCACGAACCAGGGCCAGCAGACCTGGGGCAAGAACAGCAACTACAAGCTGCGCTACGACCTGTACGACGCCAACGGCAACCAGGTGGGCGGCGACTACTGGAGCAAGATCCGGTGGACGCCCATGCCCCACGACGTCGCACCGGGCGCCTCGGTGACGCTCGACGCCAAGATCGCTCCGCTGGCCCCCGCGACCTACACGCTCGTGTGGACGATGGACGAGTACGGCGTCAGCTCCTTCACCGCGGCGGGCGTACCCGGCCCGGCGGTCAGGTTCGACGCGGTCAACGTGCCGCCGTACCTCACCTCCGCGGCCCCGCCGAGCGGCACCGTCGTCGACACCCGCACCCCGACGCTGTGGGCCCGGGCCACCGACGTGGACAAGTCCCCGGGCCCGCTGACGTACCAGTTCGAGATCTGTGAGGTCGAGGGCAAGGACCTCCGGAAGAACTGCCGGGGCAACACGCACGCGGCGTCGGAGAGCTGGACGGTTCCGGGCGACTGGCTCTCGTGGGCGAAGACCTACGCCTGGTACGCGTACGCCAACGACGGCAAGGACCAGTCGGCGCGCACCGCACCGTCGATCCTGACCACCCAGGTCCCGCAGCCCGTCATCACCTCCCACCTGGGCGGCGGTGACAGCGGTCGCGGCTTCGGCGAGCGCTCCGGCAACTACGCCACCTCCGCCACGGACACCGCCGTGCCCGTGGTCGGCCCCGAGCTCGCGGTCACGCGGACGTACAACTCCCAGGACCCGCGCACGACCAGCGCCTTCGGTGCCGGCTGGGCCACCCGCTGGGACATGCGGGCGACGGCCGAACCCGACGGCAGCGTCGTGGTCACCCTCGCGACCGGCAGCCAGGTCCGCTTCGGCAGGAACAACGACGGCACCTACAGCGCGCCGTCCGGCTCGATGGGTCTGCTGACCGCCGTCACCGGCGGGGGCTGGACCCTGCGGGACGCGAACGCGGCCCTCTACACCTTCGACGCGACCGGTCTCCTGACCAGGGTCAAGGACGGCCACGACCGCGAGCAGTCGCTGACCTACACGGGCGGCAGGCTGACCAGGGCCACCGACGCCGTGTCGAAGCGGTCGTTGACGTTCACGTGGAGCGGTGCGCACGTCGCGTCCGTCTCCACCGACGCCGTCGGACCGTCCGCGCCGGCCCTCGTCTGGTCGTACACCTACCAGGGCGACCTGCTGACGAAGGTCTGCCCGCCGGCGTCCACGACCGCCTGCACGGTCTACGAGTACACCGGCGGGTCGCACTACCGGAGCATGGTGCAGGACGCCAACCCGGTCGCGTACTGGCGGCTGAACGAGGCCGAGGGGTCGCTCGCGCAGAGCGAGGCGGTCTCCCGCACCGGCATGAACGCCGGGCGCTACCGCGACGTCACCCTCTCCGGCGCCGGCGTCCTCGCGGGCACGGGCAACGGTTCGGCGTCCTTCGACGGCACCAGCTCCTACGTGGAGCTCCCGGAGTCGACCCTCGCGTCGTCCACCGTCCTGTCGGTCGAGGTGTGGTTCAAGACCGACAAGGCCGGCGGCGCGCTCGTCGGCTTCCAGGACGCGCCGGTCGGGCCGACCGCTCCGGTCCGCTACAACCCGGTGCTCGCCGTCGACGCCGCGGGCAGGCTCCGCGGGGCGTTCGAGAAGGCGGACGGCGGCCTGGTGCCCATCACCTCCGCTACCGCGGTGAACGACAACGTCTGGCACCACGCGGTGCTCACGAGCACCGCGACGAACCAGACGCTCTACCTCGACGGCACGGCCGTCGGGACGCTGGCCGGCCCGGTCGGTCACGCCGGGAAGTCCCACGCCTACCTCGGCGTGGGCTACGGAAACAGCAGCTGGGACGGAATCGCCGCCACCGGCAACCGCTTCTTCAAGGGGTCGATGGACGAGGTCGCGGTCTACCACCGCGCCCTGGACGCCGGGTCGGTCCGCGCGCACTACGCGGCCCGCACCGGGACCTCGAAGCTGTCCAAGGTGACCCTGCCCTCGGGCCGGACCGGTGGTACGGCCTGGTACGACGGCGACACCGGGCGCGCCACCGAGGTGACCGACGGGAACGGCGGTGCGTGGCAGATCTCCGCGCCCCGCTACGCGTCGGGTTCCCAGGCGTACGCGGACGCCGTGCACGCCTCGGCTCCGGTGAACTACTGGCGCCTGGGCGACGGCGGCGGCGCGGCCGCGGCCGACGAGATATCCGCCGGTGGCAACGGCTCCTACCGTGACGGTGTCACCCTCGGCGGTGTCGGGGCCTTCCTCGACGGCGACGACGCCGCGATCACCCTCGACGGTTCGAAGGGCGTCGTCTCCGTCCCGTCCGAGTCCCTCAGCGACGCCACCTCGCTCTCGGTGGAGCTGTGGTTCAGGACCGACAAGCCCAACGGTGTCCTGCTGGGTCTGCAGAACGCCGAGCTCGGCACCGTTCCGACGATGTGGAACGCGAGTCTCCTCGTCGACGGCGAGGGCAGGCTGCGCGGTCACCTGTGGGACGGCCCGTCCGCGGGCTGGCCGGTCATGGGCGGCGTGAAGGTCACCGACAACAAGTGGCACCACGTCGTCATCACCGGCGGACCCACCGGGCAGTCGCTCTACCTCGACGGCGCCGAGATCGGCTCCAAGGCCGGTGCCGTCAAGCCCGAGACCCTGGTCCACGCCTATCTCGGCGCCGGCTACTCCAGCGAGGAGTGGGACGGACAGGCCCGTGCCACCCGCTACTTCGACGGCCGGCTCGACGAGGCCGCGTTCTACGCCGAGGAGCTCGACGCCCAGACGGTCGCCGACCACTACAAGGCCCGCGGCAAGGCGGTCAGCGGCAGCGGTGACCAGTACCGCGGCGTCGTGACGGCCGCCCGTCCCGCGGGCTACTGGCGCCTGGACGAGAGCACCGGCACCACCGTGAAGAGCCGGGTGGCGTCCGTCGACGGCACCGGCACGTACACCAGGGCGGCCCTCGGGACCACCGGCGCGTTCGGCCCCGGTGACGGCTCCGCGGTGCAGTTCGGCGGTGACGGCTTCGCCGAGCTGCCGCCGGTCGGAACCGCCACCACGGACGTCTCCGCCAGCGTGTGGTTCCGCACCGACAAGCCCGGTGTCATCCTCTCCGACCAGTCGGCACCCGTCGCGGGAGCCGCCGACGCGAGCGGCAGCTGGACCCCGGTCCTGTACGTCGGCGCCGACGGCAAGCTGCACGGCGAGTACTACTCCGCCGGCGTGACGGCCTCCAACGCGTCGCCCGGCACCGTGACCGACAACCAGTGGCACCACGCCGCCATCACGGCCAGGGGCGGCACCCAGACGCTCTACCTGGACGGCGCGCAGGTCGCGACGAAGTCCGCCGCCCCGGTCGGCCACCAGGGCAACAGCCGGACGTTCCTCGGCGCGGGCTTCGCCAAGTTCTGGCCCTCCGCCCCCGGCAACGTCAGCTACTTCACCGGAGCGCTCGACGAGGCCGCGGTCTTCCGCCGCGGCCTCTCCGCCGACGAGGTGGCGGCGCAGTACGAGGCCCGCGCGTCGTCGTCGGTCTCCGCGCTCACGTCCACGGTGACGGTCACCGACCCGGCGGGCGCGAAGACGTCCAGCACCTTCGACGCGGTCCGCGGCCAGCGCCGGGTCGCGTCGACGAACGCGGACGGCGGCGTCACCACGTACGCGTACGACACCGGCGGCTTCCTGCACACCGTCACCGATCCCAACGGCCACTCGGTCGTGACCGGTCACGACGAGCGCGGCAACACCGTCTCCACGACGACCTGCCGGGACGCGAACTCCTGCTGGACCTCGTTCGCGGAGCACCACTACAACGAGGCCGACAAGCTGGACCCGCGCAACGGCAAGCAGACCGCCGTGCGCGACGGCCGTTCCTCCGGGCCGGCGGACGACCGGTTCCGCACGACCACCTCGTACACCGCCCTCGGCCTGACCGACACGGTCACCCTGCCGGACGGCCGCAAGGCGTCGACCACCTACACCACGGGCGCCGAGCCCGCGGTGGGCGGCGGAGCGACTCCCAAGGGCCTGGTCGCCACCAAGAAGAGCACCGGCGGCGCGACCGTCTCGTACGCGTACTTCGCGAGCGGCGACCTGGCCAGGTCCACGTCCCCGTCCGGGCTCGTCACCTCGTACACGTACGACGGCCTCGGCCGGAAGCTGACCGAGACCCAGGTCTCCGACGCCACTCCGGACGGCGTGACCACGACGTACACCTACAACGCGATGTCCCGCGTCTCGTCGGAGACCGGGCCGGGAGTGAAGAACGAGATCACCGGTGTCACGCACACCGCCAGGGTCGGCCGTACCTACGACGCGGACGGGCGGCTGCTCACCGAGTCCGTACAGGACACCACCGGCGGCGACGCCGCCCGCACCACGACCTACCGGTACGACGCCGCCGGCCTCAACGAGAGCGTGACGGACGCGGCGGGCAACGAATCGACCTTCGGCCACGACGCGCTGGGCCGGGTGGTCCGCGAGACGGACCCCGCGGGCAACGTCGTCACGCACGCGTTCACCAGGCGCGGGCAGTTGGCCGAGTCGGTGCTGAAGGACTGGACGGGCGACCCGTCCGGTCAGACCCGTGACCTGGTCATGGTCTCCCACGCGTACGACCCGGCGGGCCGCCTGGCCTCGACGACGGACGCCCTGGGGGCCACGACGGCGTTCACCTACTTCGACGACGGCCTGAGCGCCACGACGACGGCGAAGCAGGTGACGCAGGCGGACGGTTCCCGGCGGGACGTCCTGCGGGAGTCGCTGGTCTACGACGGTGCGGGCAACGTCACCTCGCAGACGGCGAGCGGCGGTCGTACGACCGTCAGGACCGTGGACGCCACGGGCCGCCCGACGCGGTCGGCCTTCGATCCGAACGGCCTCAACCGGGTCACCACCCTCGCCTACGACGGCGACGACCGGGTCACCGAGCAGACGCAGTCGATCGACGGATCCGGCAGGAAGCTCACCTCGACCACCGAGTACGACGCGGCCGGCAACCCGAAGAAGTCGACCGTCACCGACGGCACCGGCACCCGCACCTCGTCGGCGACGTTCGACCAGCGGGGCCTCGCCCTGACGCAGGTCACTCCCCGTGGCCACACCTCGATCAGCCGCTACGACGTGCTCGGCCGCCTGGTCGAGACGACGGCGCCGCAGGTCCAGGTCGAGGAGAACGGCGGTGCGGCCACGGCGGCCACGCCGAAGGCGGCCACGGGCTACAACACCTTCGGCGAGGCCACCGAGGCGCGTGACCCGCGCGGTCTGGTGACCCGCCTGGAGACCGACAAGCTGGGCCGCCCGACGGCGGTCACGCTGCCCGACTACACCCCGCCGGGCGCGACGACGGCCGTCACGGCCATCACGCGGACCACGTACGACCAGCTCGGCAACACGGCCTCCACGACCGACCCGCTGGGCCGTACGACCCACTACGCCTACGACCAGCTGGGCAACCCGACCCGCAGGACCGACCCCGCGGTCACCGGCGCGCAGGGCCTCCGGGCCCCCGGTGCCACGACCTTCGGCGGCACGTCCACGGACCTGTCCGGCCGCGGTGTCTCCACCTACACCTGGACCCCGACCGGTCTGCCGCTCTCCGCGACCGACCCGACAGGAGCACGCACCGAGTCCACCTACGACCAACTGGGCCGCCGGCTCACGGCCACCACCGTCGAACGCAGGCCCGCGCTCCAGAACCTCGTCTCCCGCTACACGTGGGACGACGCGGACAACCGGACCGTCTCGGTCACTCCGGGAGGCCTCCGGACCACCGCGTCCTACGACACGGCGGGCCAGGTGCTCACGGTCACCGACCCCCTCGGAGGCGTCACCCGGGCCTCCTACGACGGCCTCGGACGCCTGACCGAGTCCAAGGACGCCACCGGCCGCAGAACGGTCACGGCCTACGACGTCCTCGGCAACCCGACCTCGTCGACGGACTACGGCACGGGCGCGACCGCCCTGCGGTCGACCGCCACCGAGTACGACGCGGACGGTAACGTCACCGCGTCCGTCTCGCCCACCGGCGCGCGCCGTACCCACACCTACGACGCCGTCGGCCGGATGACCAAGCAGGTCGAGCCGGTCACCGCGACGGACTCGATCACGACGACCTTCGGCTACGACGCCGCGGGCAACCGCACGCGCCTCACCGACGGCCGCGGAAAGGCGACCTACTACACCTTCAACACCTGGGGGCTGCCCGAGGCCACGATCGAACCGGCCACCAGCCAGCACTGGACCGCGGACGTCCGCACCTGGACGAACGTCTACGACGCGGCCGGCCGGCTCGTCACCGAGCTGCTGCCGGGCAACGTCAAGCGTCAGAAGACGTACGACGCCCTGGGCCGGCCGACCGGTGAGACCGGGTCCGGCACCGCCGTGGCCACCCGGCCCCGCACCCTGTCGTACGACCTCGCCGGCCGTCTGACCGGCGCGGGCGGGGACGGGGTCCTCGCCGGCAACGCGTACACGTACAACGACCGCGGTCAGCTGCTGACGGCCGACGGTCCCGGCGGGAGCGCGTCCTACGCGTACGACGCGGACGGTCGCATGACCTCCCGCACGGACGCCGCCGGCGTGACGGCCTTCTCCTACGACCAGGCCGGCCGGCTCGACACCACGACCGACCCGCTGACCGGCACGCAGGTCCGCAGCGACTACGACGCCGCGGGCCGCCCGACCCTGCGGGAGTTCGCCAGGCCGACCGGGGGAGGCCAGTACACGGTCGGCGCGAAGCGCTCGTACGCGTACGACGGCCTCGGCCGGATGACCAAGGACGCGGTGACCCGTACCGACACCGGTGCCGAGGTCGAGAGCATGGCGTACGAGTACGACCAGGCCGACCTGCTGGTGAAGAAGACCACGGCGGGCACCGCGGGCGCGGGCGAGCAGACCTACGCCTACGACAAGTCCGGCCGCATGATCTCGATGGCCGCGGGCGGCACCACCACCCCGTACGAGTGGGACAAGTCCGGGAACCTGACCAGGAAGGGGGACATCACCGCGACCTACGACTCCCGCAACCGGCTGGAGACGTGGGGAGCCCAGACCTTCTCCTACAGCGCCCGCGGCACCGAGAAGTCGGTGACCGAGGGAGGCGTCACCCGACAGATCGGATCGGACGCGTTCGAGCGCACGGTCACCAACGGCACGAGCACCTTCACGTACGACTCGCTCGACCGGGTCATGACCCACAACGGCGCGTCGTTCGCCTATGACGGCGGCTCCAACGACCTGGTCAAGGACGGCACGACGACCTACAGCCGCGATCCCGGGGGAGCCCTGCTCGCCAGTGCCGCCTCCGGCACCGCGGGCTCGGCGCGCCTGACCGTCGCCGACCGGCACACCGACCTGGTGGCCGGCCTGACACCGGACGGCAAGTCGGTGGCGTCGTCGCGTGCCTACGACCCGTTCGGCAACGTCACCGCCTCCAGCGGCGGCAACCCGGCCGTGGGCTACCAGTCCGGGTGGACGGACAGCTCCACCGGCGAGGTCAACATGGCCTCCCGCTGGTACCAGCCGGGCATCGGCGGTTTCACGAGCCGCGACACCTGGCAGCTCGACCCGAACCCGTCGGTCCAGTCCAACCGCTACACCTACGCGAACGCGAGTCCGCTCAACGGCACGGACCCGAACGGTCACTTCGTCTGGTTCCTCGCCATCCCGGCGTGGAAGGTGGCCGTCGCCCTGACCGCCGCCGTGGCGGTCGGAGCGGCAGCCGATACGGCGATCAAGGCCGACTGGAACACCGACACGGACTGGGACTGGCGCCGGGACGACAAGCAGAAGGACCGCTGGAACCCGCAGCCCCGCCCTCGCCCCTTCGACATCTGGGACGAGAAGAGGTACATGCGGGACCAGCGGAAGAAGCAGCCGCAGCCCCAGGCGCAGACCCAGCCGAAGAGCACCTACTGCCAGCGCAACCCGTGGCTGGCCGTGTGCGGCGGAGGGAAGAAGGGCGCGCCGCCGAAGAAGGGCAGCAGCTCCGGCAGCGGTGGCGGCGGCGGATGCCGTTCCTGGTGCCGCACGAGCTGGGGCAACTTCCCCGGTCCGTCCTCCGTCGACGACGACGGCGTCGACGTCAACATCACCCCGTGGGCACCGCCGCCGGTCGTCGTTCCGAACCGCAAGCCCGAAGTCGCGATGGACGCGGTCCGCGCGGCGGAATGGACGCGGATCGACGGTTGGCAGGCGACCTTCGACGCGAGCAGCCTGCTGGCGCTGCTTCTCGGGGACGCCCAGTTCGTGCCGAACGACGCGGCGGGCACGCAGGTCGACCCCGCCGCCGACGAGTTCCGTGAGGGCGGGCAGGGGTGGGACAACAACCCCTGCGGCGCATCGAAGGAGCAGCGGTTCCACTACCAGCCCCTCCAGAACGGGCGGGCGACCGGCGCATCCGCACTGCTCTGCCCGAGCGACCTCAAGCCGCTCGGCGCGGAGCGCGACGACGGTGGTGCCGTGGACGTCCACGGATTCCCGGATTCCGACGGAAACAGGAAGCCGAGTGGGCGCGGTACGATTTACGACCGCACGCACATCATCGGCGACAAGGTCGGTGGTGCCTGGAAGGAAGAAAACCTCTTCACCGGCTACGCGCGGATGAACAAGAGCGGTATGCGGCGCTGTGAAATCAAGATGGAGCAGCAGCTCAGGGCGCAGAACCCGGTGCAATATTCGGGCCAGATCATTCCGGGGAACGGGCCCGGCGGCGTGGATGCGATCCGCATGATGGCGCGCACAAAGGAAGGTCCGTTGTTCGATACGGTCATCCAAAACACCCCCGATTGGCAGACAACGTGTTGAGAATCGAAAGTCTGGAAGCTGTCGTTCCCGGCCTTGAGGACTCCAAGCCGGAAGGTCCCAGGCCGGTCGACATCGAAATGATCGACCGCCTGCTGGGTGTTCGCCTGCCGTCCGACTACCGGGAGTTCGTCCTCGCGTATCCCGCGATCGAGCTGGACGGATTCCTCCGGGTGTTCGCTCCTGTGCCCGGCCTGGAGGAGGGGTTCGTCGATGAGATCCGCGAGGAGCTGGAGATCCTCGGGGACTTGTACGAGAGCGGTGACGACCTGAGCGGCGGCTACGCGCCTCATCCGGCCGAGAACGGCCTCCTGCCCTGGGGGACGTCCCTGTCCGGGGACACCTTCTTCTGGAAGGTGACGGCGGACGACGGGGACCGGTGGCCCGTGGTCGTGGGAGGACGCAACGGAGACTGGTGGGAGTTCGAGGGAGGGCTGATCGCCTTTCTGGTCGGCCTGATCGACGGCACCGTCGAGCGACGGGGGCTCCCGCGTGACGTGCCCAGCGCCCGTCCCCGCGTCCACGTCTTCACCGACTGACCGGCTGACCGGCTGACCGACTGACCGGCTAACCGCAGAGGGTGAACCGGCCCTCTGATCGCTGCGAGGCCCCGACTCCTCCGTGAGTCGGGGCCTCGCTCTTGCGGAGGAACCTCCGCGCGGTGGGTCGCTCACCGAAAGCGTCCTCTCGCCGCGGAGGGCCCCCGCGTACGGTTCGCACCTCGGTCCTGGACGTCCTCGGGCTCCGGGAGGCCGTCGTCGGGACGGCGGACGGCTTCGCGCTCGCCTCGGAGACCACCCGCTTCGCCAACCCGCGCACCGGGCCCGGGACCGACCTTGAGACGTGTGGGGCCGGTGGTCCGGCGGGCCGGTGGTCCGGCGGTCGCGGGACCGGTGCGTCACTCGTACCGGTACTTCAGCGAATCCGCCTCCGCCCGCTCGATGTCGGCGATCGTCAGCTCCGGCATCCGCAGCTGGGCCAGGGTCACCTCGGCCGAGGTCGGCTGGGCGTCCGCCGGGAGCCACTGCTCCGGCTTCCAGGCGCCGCCGCGCAGGAGCGACTTGGGGCAGTGCGGGTAGACCTCCTCGATCCCCACCACCAGTGCGCCGGCCGGCGGCTTGCCCACGGCGGTCAGTCGTGACAGCAGTTCCGGGCGGGTGGAGACGCAGGCCCGGCCGTTCACCCGGAGCGTCGTGGTGCGTCCGGGAACGACGAACAGCAGCCCGGCCCGTCCGGTGGCGACGACGTTCCGCAGGGTGTCCAGGCGCTTGTTGCCGGTCGCGTCCGGTATCGCCACGGTTCGCGCGTCCAGGACGGCGACGAACCCGGCGGGGCCGCCGCGCGGGGACACGTCGCAGTTGCCCTCGGCGTCCACACTGGCGACCAGGACCAGCGAGGAGCAGCCGATCAACTGCTTGGTCTGATCGGTCAGTTCGGTCATCTCCTTCCGGACGGCCGCTTCCTTGGGCAGTTCGTAGACCCGGCGCAGCGCCTCCTGGTCGGGCACGGCGTCGAGGCGGAGCGAGTCGAAGGCACTGCCGACAAGGGGTGTGGTCATGCCGCCGACCCTAGTACGCCGGTCCTCGGCCGATCCCGGCCGGTGGGTGCGGGGGCGCCCCCGTCCCGGTGCGGGGCGGGGGCGCCGTCGTGCGTGCGGGCGTCAGTCGTGGGAGTGCAGGGGCTTGCCGGCCAGGGCCAGGTGGGCCTCGCCGAGTGCCTCGTTCTGCGTGGGGTGGGCGTGGATGAGCTGGGCGAC
>NZ_LGEG01000223.1 GCF_001280125.1 Streptomyces sp. NRRL F-6492 | reverse complement strand
GAGCCCACAACCCGTCAGGAACAAGACGAGAGGAAAGATCGACAGCCACAAGCGCCATCATGCCCCATGCAGCTCAGACCATGTGAGACAACCTCTAAATGGCGCATCCCACGTTCACCGAGTGGACAGCCGGGCCGTTCACTCGGTGAACGTCCGCGATGTTCACCGAGTAAATAGGTCGCGGCTCGCTCTCAGGGACGCCATTCCGCGTTGGAACAGCGACCTCGTTCCAGTACGGAACGCACCTCTTACGCCGCCTCGGAGCACCGGCGGACCACTGTTCAGTTACTGAACAGCGGTGGTGTTCAGTAACTGAACAAGGCAGCCACTGCCCGACTCTGCAGCACGCTCCCCCGCACTGGCGTGCGGAGACGGGTCCTGTTCCTTCAGGGAACACCGAACGCGTTCCCTGAAGGAACAGCCACCGTGTTCCCCGAAGGAACAGCGCTCGTGTTCCGAAACGAAACACGCGCGCCACGATGCTGAGAGGGCAGGCCGGACCGCGTTCAGTCGATCTTGGCCTCCAGCAGCTCCAGCGCCTCCTCCCACCGGAAGCGGTCCGCTCCCCCACCCGCCTTCGGCCGGTGCGGCTCGTACGACCCGACCAGCACGCCCATCCCCCGCAGCCGCTCCAGGCTCTGCCCGTACGCCGGGTGTGTGGCCATGGCGGCGTTCACGTACGGCAGCACGGCCGTCGGGATCCCCGCCCCGTACGCCTCGCACAGGATGCCCAGGGCGAGGGTGTCGGCGATTCCGGCCGCCCACTTGTTGACGGTGTTGAACGTGGCCGGCGCGACGGCGATGGCGTCGGCGGGCGGGAGCGGACGCGGGTCGCCCGGTCTGCGCCAGGCCGAGCGGATCGGAAAGCCGGTCCGGGCCTCGATCGCCTCGGTGTCGAGGAAGCCGAGTCCCTGCGGCGTCGCGACGACTCCGACGCCCCAGCCCCGCTCCTGCGCCGCGGTGATCAGCTTGTGGGCGTCGCCCGCGATGCCGGCGGCGCAGACGACGACGTAGAGGAAGGGCTTCCTCGGGTGGTCGTTCACCGCCCGTCTACCCCGCCGGCAGTCAGGAGACTTGCGGCTTCTTCGGCGCAGCCCCACGAGAGCGTGACGCCGGCGCCTCCGTGCCCGTAGTTATGCAAGATTACGGTGCCGCCCTCCACCCACTCTGCTTCCACGCGGACCCAGGCTCGGGTCGGTCTGGCACCGATCCGATGCTCCAGGACGGGGGCCCCAGTAAGGCGGGGTTCGACGGCGGCGCAACGGGCCAGGATACTGGCCGCCGCCGTGTCGTCGGGGGCGAGGTGACCTTCACCGTCGATGGCTGTGCCACCCAGGACGACGGTATCGCCGTGGGGGTAGAAGCACAGGAGGTCCGGGGAGAGGCCGGTGTCCTCGGAGAAGAACTCGGTCAGCCCCGGGTTGGTGACGACGACGTGCTGTCCGCGGATGGGACGAAGGTCAGGGTCTAGGAGCAGATTCCTCGCACCAAGGCCCGTGCAGTTGACGATCACGGGAGTGGGCGTGGCGTCTGCGAGCGAGGCAAGACGCCGCCGCTCGACCGTTCCTCCAGCGATGTCGAGCCGGCGCAGAAGGTAGGCGAGGTAGACGGGCATGTCGATCAGCGGCACCGTGAACCGGTAACCAACCGAAAACCCTGCCGGCAGTTCGGCCGGCTCGCACGGTCGGAAGCCGGGCAGTGCGGTGGCCCAGTCCGGTGGAGCCTCGGCCGTGCGGGACGCCTCGATGCCGCTGGTGAGCCGGACGCCCGTGGACGGGTCCTCGGCCAGCTTCCGAAAGATCTCCAGCGACCTTTGTCCCCACTGGTTGACCTTGTCCTTCGGCTCGACTAGGTACGGGCCCCACATCGCCCCTGCCGCCAGTGAGGTGACACCCGGCACCTGCTCGGCGATCACGTGCACCGAGACTCCGGCCTCGGCGAGAACGACAGCGGTGGTGAGCCCTGCCACCCCGGCCCCGACAACGACAACGCGCTCCCCTGCGATCATGATCCTGACCCTAACGACCGGGTTGCGTCGACGGGGCGTGTTCGGCGAGGGCGTGCTCCAGGACTGGCAGGAAGCTGCGCACGTGGGCGTTGCGCTGTCGGCGGCGCAGGTCTGCGGCGAGCTGGTGGAGCAGGGCCTCGCTGCGAGGCGAGTGCACAACGTCGAGGCGGTCAGCGACGATCTGGCCGACCTCGCAGGCGACCTCCAGGTCACCATGGGCGCTGTGGCCCAGGGCCAGCCAGGCCCCTTCGAACATGGCCCTGCGCTGGCTGGGGTCGCCGCGCGGGACGTCGTACGCCCCGGACCGGAGCATCTCCGCCCCCTGGGCGAGGAGGCGCCGTCCCTTCGCGCCGCCGTCCGCCTTCAGCTGGGCGCGGCCCATCTGGATGAGGCCGTAACCGGCCTGGCAGTCCAGGTGGTTGTCGGTGAGGAAGTACATCCATCGGGGTTCCTCTCGGCCGCCGTCCCGGCTGGCGATCAGTTCGCGAGCGGCCCCGCGGGCGTGGGCGAAGTCGTTGTCACGGCCGGCGGCAGCGTACGCGTACGCGAGCCGGGACAGGACGGATGCCCGGACGACCGGCGGGGCGGCGTCGCTGGCGCGGCGGGCGGCCTCGCCGAGGGCGATGGCGTCCGCCGGGTGGCCCCGGCTCGCGGCCTGGAAGGAGAGGTCACCGAGAATGTGGGCGCACAGGGGCAGGTCGTTGACCTGGTGCGCCGCCCGCAGCGCCGTGGCGAAGTAGCGCTGCGCCAGACCATGGTCAGCGGCGTCGAAGGCCATCCAGCCGGCCAACTGGCCGATCTCCGAGAGCGCGCGGATGAGGCGGCTCGCGACGACGGGAGCATGACCGCCTTCGCGGATCAGCAAACCGACCGCACGGAACTGCGCACCCACGTAAGGGAGATGACGGGCTCCACCATGCTCGTCGTCGAGCGCGGAGAGCATGGGCAGGTGCTGCTCGACTTGGTCCACGAGCGGATCGGAACCCACGGACGGCGTGATCCTGGGCGCGTACTGACCGCGCCCCGCAGTGCCATCGAGGTACTGGGCGACGATCGCGAGAAGCCCCGCGCCCGAGATCGCGAGGAATCGGCGTCGGTCGACGAGCCCTCCCATCACCCAGTCCTCCACGATCGCTTCCATGCCCTGCACGGTCCAGGGCCGTGCGAGATCCGTGTCGGCCGGAACGAGCGCCGAGGAGTCGCCTACGCGGCCCTGCCAGAGTTCGGCCACCGAGACAGGTCTACCCAGTTCCTGGGAGAGCACATAGGCGGCCATCATCGGTAACGGTGAGCGCGGCAGTGAGCCGGCGTCCCGCCAGTGGTACGGCGCCGACTCGGCCACCGTCCCCACTCCGAACACTCTGTTGAGCTTGCGAGCGAGCGCCTTCGGGCTCCACCCGAGTTCGTCGAGGTACCGCGCCAGTACGGCGTTGGGTTCCCCTGCCTGCGGTGCCACGTGCAACCACCTCTTGCCCCAGTGGTTCGTCCATCACTTCTCGCGCTCCCTCATGGTGACGCCCTCGGACGGCTGATTCACCTCCTTCGCAAGGAAGTTGACCGAGTTGACCCGTTGATCGGGTCCTGCGCGACCGGCCTCATCCGGTGTTCTGAGATCTCGGTGGAAGGCGCCGCCTTCGGTGCCGACGGAGAAAGGAGTGGGCCTTGAGACACCGCACGAGCGCCTCTGGAAGCCGTCCGGGCATTGTGCTGGAGCGCGACGTCGGACAACCGGTCTCCGTCGCCAGGCAAGACCGCATCGGCAGCACCGACGCGACCACGCTGATCACAGATCTGCCATACGGACCGAAAGCGACCGAGATCGCCCGGGAGGCTGTGGTGGTCGCCCTCCACGGCGCCGAGGCGGACCTCCTCGAAGACGCCCGGCTGATCACGTCCGAGCTCGCGACGAACGCCTTCGCCTCGGGCAGCCCGCCCCTGGTCCTGTGCGTCGACCGTACGACACCGACCACCGGCGGGCTGAAGGTCGAGATCACCGTCACCGACGGCGGCTGCTCCCGCTCCCTGCCGTCCTCCCCTCCAGCTTCCGAGGAGGAGGCCGAATCGGGACAAGGGCTGGTCATCGTCGAGGCCCTGGCCGACGACTGGTCGCTGACGACCGGCACCCACGGCACCCGTGCCTGGTGCCGACTCACCCGCCAGCCCAGCCCGTCGACCGCCAGCACCTGACGCCCACGCCCGCGCTCCCTCTCTTCGAAGGAGGCACCACACGGTGCGCATCGACCACGCCACTCCGCCACTCCCGCCCACGGCCGCCGTACCGGAGGCGGTCCGCCAGCCTCGTGTCATCGTCGCCCTCCACGAGGGCTTCTACGGTGCAGCGTCGGGCACGGGCTTCAGCAACCGGGCCTTCCTCACGGCCCTCGCCCGCCTGCTGCCGCCTGGCCTCCTCTCCGTGATCACCCCGTACGTGTCGGACACGGCAGGAGCGCACGACCGGCGGTGGGCCAGCGAGGTTCAGCAAATGCTGCGGCAGGCCGAGGCCGACGTCATCACGATCCCGGAGGTCCAGGCGGCGCCGGACTCAATCCACGGTTCCACGCAGCTGTGCGATCTGGCAGGCGAAGCGGCCATACGCATCGCTGATCGAGCGAGCCGGTGCCTCCTCATCGGCCTCGACGTCCCGTTCCTCGGGCTGGCCCCCTACACATCGCCGACCACGGATCTGCTGCTCGTACCCCGCTCCACGACCGCGCTGACAAGGCCCAAGGACATGTCCCGCGTCCGCTGGGAGCGGGACGCGCTGCGGGCAGCGACCGTCCGAGGCGGGCGGATCGGTGCCATCTCCTCCCACATGCGGGGCCACCTCGTCGTCAGTTACGCCGTCCCGCGAGGAAGCATCGTCAGCGTCCCGAACGGGCTGATTCAGGAAGAGATGGCCCCGCCCACGAGCGCGCCGCCCCTGCCCTTCAAAGCTCGCGCCGGCTTCCTTCTCGCCATGGGCCGTGCCGTGCCGACGAAGGGCTTCGACGACCTCCTGGATGCGTTGCACCTTCTCAAGGAGCGCGGGGTCCGCGCTCCGCACCTGGTCCTGGCGGCGGTGACCTCGGACGCACACGAGCGCCCGACCTTGTATCAGGAGGACCTGGCGGCGCACATCCGGGCGTACGGCCTGGACGCGACTCTGATCACCCGCTTCACCCCCGCGATCCGCGCCTGGCTGCACAACCCGGCCCTGCGTGCGGTTGTCGTTCCTTCGCGGGAGGAGCCTTTCGGGCGCATCCCCCTGGAGGCATTCGCGGCCGGAGCGGGCCCGGTGGTGGCGACCACGGCCGGCGGGCTGGCCCAGACGGTCGTCGATGGCGAGACCGGCTTCACGTCCGCACCACGGGATGCCAGGTCTCTGGCCTCGGCGCTTCACCGCGCCCTGACCGTCCTGCCCCGCGAACGCGACCGGCTCCGGAGCGCCGGGACGGCCCTGGTGCGCTCGCGCCACGACTACGAGACCAGCATCGGTTCCGTCATCGAACGCATCGCCCCTTGGGCTCTGGTGCCGGCGTCCAGCGCGAAGGGCCGAGCACGATGAACAGGCCGGTGGTCTTGATCAGCCTGGAGTCCCCGCACTCCTTCTGGCGATTGTCCGCCGAGCACGAGCGCGCGCTGCTGGCCGCCTTCCCTGGTGTCGAGTTCCGTACAGCGAGCGAGGAGGCCGTGCCGCATCAGCTGGCCGAGGCGCACGTCTACTTCGGCTGGACGTTCAAGCCGTCGTGGCTGTTCGGCGCGCCTCACCTGAGATGGATCGCCTCCCCGGCCGCCGGCACCGACCATCTGCCCGTCGCCGAGGCCCACTCCGTCGGGGTGGCGCTGACCCGCTCGTACGGGTTCCACGGCAGGCCCATCGCCGAGCACGCCATGGGGATAGTCCTGGGCTTCTCCCGCGGGCTGTTCATGAGCCAGCTCGCCCAGCGGAACCGGACCTGGTGGAAGGACGACCTGGCCGAGGAGTTCTTCGACCTCGCGGGGGCGACGATGACCATCGTCGGCTGCGGCAGTATCGGCGGACACCTCACTCGTGCAGCCCGCTCCTTCGGGATGAACGTCATCGGCGTACGACGGACGCCGCCGGTGGCCGCCGAGGGCGGGATCATGTGGATGCACACGTCGGCGGTGCACCAGGCGGTCGCCGTCGCCGACGTGGTGGTCGATCTGCTGCCCGCCACCCGGGCCACGGACCGCTTCTTCGACCACGACCTCTTCACGGCGTTCAAGCCCAGGTCCCTCTTCCTCAACCTCGGCCGCGCGGCGACCGTCGACCAGGCAGCACTCCTGGCCACCCTTAACGCCGGCCACCTTCGCGGCGCCGCCTTGGACGTCTTCGACCCGAAACCGCTGCCCGCCCGCCATCCGCTGCGGCTCCACCCCCGGGTCGTCCTCACGCCGAAGAGCTCCACTCTCAGCCGCACGTACATGAACGAGGCGGTCGCGTTCTTCGCCGACAACCTGCGCCGCTACCTCACCGGCCAGCCGCTCAACGGTCTGGCCGAAGTGACCGCTGCCCGTTTCCCCTCGTAGGAGGCTAACCGATGCCTGCCACACGACACCGCGACCTGGCCGCCGCCTTCGCCGCGACCGGCCGTAACCACCCCTACCTGGCCTTCACCCTGAACTCGCTCTGCAACCTGGACTGCGTGTTCTGCAAGCCCCGCTGCATGCCGGACTACGGGCACAAGGACCGCCCACTGACCGCCTCCGACTACGCGGCCATCGCCGCCGAGGCCGACGCCTGGAAGATCAAGAAGGCGCACTGCTCCGGCGGTGAGCCGACCCTCCGGGCGGACATCCTCGATGTGATCTCGGGCCTCGCCGACGGTCTCGGGTCCGGTGCCACGATCGGCATGACCAGCCACGGGAACCTGCGCCGCGGCCTGAGCGTCGAGAAACTCCACCGCGCCGGCCTGACGTACCTCAACCTCAGCCTCCACAGCCTCGACCCCGACCGATCCGCCGCGATCATGGGCGGCGGCGACCCGCGCATCACCCGGCGCACCCTCGACACCGCCCTCTCCCTCGGCCTGGGCGTGAAGATCAACTGTGTCCTCCAGCGCACCTACCTGGACGACGCCTTCGCCGTCGCCGAACTCGCCCGCGACCTGCCCATCGCCGTCCGGCTGATCGAACTCCAGAACATCGGCCCCGCCCAGGCACTCTTCGACACCGAGTTCATCAACGAGGCCGAGGTCCGAGACCGTCTCCACGAGTGGTTCGCGAACGCAGGAGAGGTCCGCAGGGACGAGCTCGGGGTCCGCAGCCCCGGGCAGTACCTCCGCCCGGACGGCTGGGCGGGCTCGATCGGCTTCATCTCCAACTCCAGCTGCGCCACCTGCTCCGACGCCAACCGCATCAAGATCACACCCACCGGTGTGGCCCGCCCCTGCATCCTCCACAACCGCGACATCCCGCTGAAGCCCCATCTCGCCGAGGGCACCCTCGGCGACGCCTTCGCCCACCTCTTCCAGGCCATGCTCGACCGCAACACCAACGACGCCTGGCAGGGCTTCCACTACGTCGACTACGACCTGCGCTGGGACCGGATGGAGCGTCCCGAAGGCACCCCCGTGCTGCCCGTGCTGCCGCTGCTCACCACGGACACGGCCCGGCCCGCCTGCACCCGTGCCTCCTCGGGGGAACGGTGATGGCGGTGATCGAAGCACCGTCCCTCTACATGGGACTCGGAGCCCTGTACGAACGCGAGCTGGACGCCCGCGGCGTCGGCGCAGTGATGCTCACCCACAAGTGGCAGCCAGCCGACCTGCTGGCTCCCCACTCCGACATCGACGTACGGGTCCTCCTCTCCCAGGCCCCGGCGGACTGGGAGGAGTGGAACCACCGCCTAGCCGCCGCGCACACCGCCTTGGTCGGCAGGGAGGTCTCCCACCGGCGTCTCCTGGAGCATCCGCCCGGCTTCGCCTTCATCGTGGCCGAGGTGGACGGGCGGCTCGTCTCCGCGCCCGAGCTCGCGACCTGGTCGCTGATCAGCGGGAGCGCCCGGGACTTCCAGCGCTGGAAGTCCCGGGCCCAGATGGCGCCGTGGTGCGAGGTCGACGAGCGGTTCTACCGGGGCATCCTCCAGGGGCGGCTGGGCGGCCGGTACCAGCTGGCGGCGGACAGCGCCGACAACGTGATGGAGAAGATCGGCGCGTACCGGCGCCACTGCGTGGCCTGGCACTACCTCGCTCCGTGCTGGTTCGCCGCCGCCGCGCTCGCGACACGAACCCGTTGCCCCGGCAAGACGGCCGCCCTCACTCAGTGGCGGCCGGACGGGCTGGACGGGTACGCCGAGCTGTTCCTCGGGCACGCCGAAGATCGACCCGATGCCCGTCTGCGGAGTCCGCGTCACCTGCTCCGCACGGCCCATGTTGCCCTGGAGGCTGCGATGCGCCGCGTTCCTGCCGCCGGGCCCGCCGGCCAGGGCGAGGAGCACACCCGTACCGACTGGGTGATGACCGCCGGGATGCTCCGCATCCGTGTCGCACGCTGGCTGTACTACCTCGACCCGCCGCCCAGCGTGGCGACCGACTACCTGATCCGGCGCGAGGCGAAGGAACTCCGGTCCGCCGCACGGACCCTGAACGCGCTCGCGGCCGACCAGAGCACCTCTGTCCAGCGGCTGGCCGCCCGGATGGCGACGCTGATCCCCACCGGCCCGACCACCGCCGGCACCCTGCGCGCGACCCTCGCGCTCTGGCACCGGCAGAAGTCCACCGTGCAGGACTTCCTCAGCCTCACGCCCGCTGACGTCCACCCCTGACCCAAGGAGTTCCGCCATGCCCGCGCGTGCGCCCCTGCCCCGCGCCCTGAAGACGGCGAAGATCAAGATCACGACCAAGTGCAACCGGTCCTGCGACTTCTGTATCTTCGCCGACGGTGCCCAGGGCGAGAACATGTCCCAGGAGCTGTTCTCCACCGTCCTGGCCCGGCTGGAGACCATCCCCTTCCAACAGCTGCACATCAACGGCGGCGAGCCCACCGTGCACCGGGACTTCCCCGCCCTCAGCGAGACGGCCCGCACCCGCCTGCCGGACAAGGTCATGGTCCTGGGCACGAACGCCATCACCCTGGCCCGCAACAAGCGGATCATGGAGGCCACCCTCCGCTCGTACGACCAGATCCTCATCGGCTGCGACGACGAGCACGAGAACTACGACGAGGTCCACGCCGTGGTGCCCCGCCTCCGCGAGGCCGGCAAGACCGTGGTCATCAACAGCGTCCTGGAAGGCATCAGTTCCTCCCGCCTCACGCAGCTCGCGAGGCTCTGCGACAGGCACGGCGCCATCCACGTCACCAACCACGTGCACCACGTCGACGTCGGCCAGCCGGCGAACGAGCTGCGCGGCATCTGCGACCGCTACCTCGACCAGCACCTGATGATCGAGATGGACGGCTCCTGTTACCGCTGCTTCAACGCCATGGCGAAGGCCGACAGCGAGTTCAGCATCTGGGACGAGGACTTCGCGGTCAAGGTGTTCGCGCCCCGCGGCCACCACTTCCGGTTCTGCCTGCGCTGCCACGAGTACACCGACTCCGGCGCCGTCCTCCTCCCCGCCCCGGCCCTCACCGTCTGACCCCAGACCGGAGGTACACCACCATGCCCGCAGTCCTCGGACTGAACTTCCACCACGACACCAGCGCCGCCTTACTCGTCGACGGCCGCCTCTACGCGGCCGAAGAGGAACGCTGGAGCGGCGTCAAGCACAACCACCCCACCCGCAAGGGCACGCTCACCGCCCCGACCCGCGCGCTCCAGTGGTGCCTGGAGGCCGCCGGCCTCGAACCGCAGGACGTCGATGCCGTCTGGGCCGCCTCCATGCGTCCCAACCCCGCTGCCGGCTGGTGGCTGGCCGAGGAGCGCGACGAACTCGCCGCCCTCCTGCCCGCCCCGCTCGGCGAACACCTCCGCCTGCTCTCCCACCACACGGCGCACGTGCTCTCCGGCTACCTGCTCTCTGGCCACGACCACGCGGCCGGCCTCGTCATCGACGCCGGCGGGTCCTCCCTCGGCTCCGACTTCGGCCCGGGCCGGGAACGCATCACCGGGTACGACCTGCGACCCGATCGCATCGACCGCCTCCACCAGGGCATGCCGACCGTCGTGCCCAGCCCGGCCGGCCCCCGGCGCGTGCACTCCTCCCTCGGGCACTTCTACCGGAACCTCGCGCGGCGGGTGATCCCGCCCGGCGATGAGCCCGAGGGCAGCATGATGGCGCTCGCGGCCTTCGGCGATCCCCAGCGCTACGGAGCGCAGATCCGCGAGCTGATCCAGCTTGGCGACGACGGCGAGGTCCGCATCGACCACCCCTGGGGCTCAGCGGACAGCAGCACACCGCTGCTGCTCGGCGGCCGGGCTTGGACCGCCGACAACGTCACGGAGCAGCCGGACCACGAGTGGGCAGACCTGGCCGCCGCCGTCCAGGAGGTCTTCGCCGAGTCCGTCGTCCATGTCGTCCGTCACCTGCGACGACTCACCAGGGCATCGACGTTGGTGTTCTCGGGCGGGTGCGCCCTGAACTCCCATCTCAACGGCCAGCTGGCAGCCGACAGCGGCTTCGACACCCTCTTCGTTGCACCGGCCCCGCACGACGCGGGCACCGCCGTGGGCGCCGCACTCTACGGCTGGCACTACCAGCTCGGCCAGGAGCGCCTCCCGGTGCCGACCGACGCGGCCTGGGGCCCGCACCCCGGCACCCTTGCGACCACTGCGGTGCCGCCCGGATACCGCGCCCTGACCGGCCTCGGCCCGGGTCTGGCGCCCACGGTGGCCGCGCTCCTCGCCGAACACCACATCGTCGGCTGGGTACAGGGACAGCTCGAATTCGGGCCTCGAGCCCTCGGCCATCGCTCGATCCTCGCCCACCCCGGCCACGCCGCCACGCGTGACCGGCTCAACGCGATCAAGAAGCGAGCCGCATACCGCCCCTTCGCGCCAGCGGTCCTCGCCGAGCACGCCAGGGAGTGGTTCATGTCGGCGGGTGACCCCTTCATGAACCGTGTCGCCCGTGTCCGCCGATGCCGAGCGGATCGCATCGCCGCGATCACCCACCACGACGGCACCGCCCGCGTGCAGTCCATCGCCCCCGATCACCAGGGCCTGCGCGAACTCCTGAAGCAGTTCCACGAGCGCACCGGACTGCCGCTGCTACTGAACACCTCCTTCAACCGCAAGGGAAGCCCGATCCTGCGGACCGCCGAACAGGCCGTGACAGCGACGGCAGACCTGGGGCTCGACGCCTTGGCGGTCGGCGGCACCTTGCTCCTTGCCGACCACGTGCCCGACCCCCGAGCCACAGCCCCCCGTACGAGGTGAAGCGGATGAACCCCATCGACCTGGACCACATCCTCACCGTGCTCGGCGCCGCCGCGTTGAGCGCGGACGAGCAGTCCCGCGCCCGCGTCGCTGGCGCCCTCGCCCTCACCATCTACGACGGCCACACCCGCGACCAGGGCACGCCCTACCTGGAACACCCGCTCGCCATCATCACGCTGCTCGCCACGGAGATTAGGGTCAGCCAGGTCGAGACCCTTCTCGTTGCCCTCCTTCACGACGCCCTGGAGGTGACCCCCGAGTCGGAGGCGCTGCTCATCCAGCACCTCGGCGCCCCATTCGCCGACCGCCTGCGTGCAATGACGGCCGACCACCGCCTCGAACAGCGCCCCAAGGCCGCCGGCGACGAAACCCGCTGGCGTTTCAAGCAGGCCGCGCTCCTGCCCGAGGACCTCCTCGTTCGGCTCGCCGACCGCCTCCACAACCTGCGCGATCTCGCCGCCTCGCCCAACCACGACAGGCGCCGACGGTTCCTCCAGAGCCTGCAGGACTTCTATCTCCCGCTCGCCGACGCCGCCCGCGACCTCAGCCCCCACCTGGAGGCCATGCACGCGCTGCTCCACGCCGAGTACATCCGCCACCAACAGGAGGTATGTCCGTGAAACGGGTCGTCTACTCAATGGAGCCGGTCGGCCGGACCGGCGGCCGGGTCTACCTGCGGATGCTCCACGAGGCGACGGCCGACGACGTGGAATGGCGCACGATCCCGGACCACAAGCGTACCTACCGCGTCCGCCGCTGGCGCAAGCTCCGCCACCTCGCCCGCCTGGCCCCGGCCATCCGGGCACTGGACAGCGCCAGCGGCACCTTCGTGTGGGACGACCTCAGCCTGCTGCTTTTCACCCGGGAGATGCGGGCCCGCACGGTGTTCCTCCTGCACCACTACGAGCCGCTGCAGCACGACTCCGCCCCCGTCGAGGCCATGCTCTGGGAGCACCTGTTCCGCGTACTGCCCCAGTGCGCCGCCGTGGTCTGCGTCGCCCCGTACTGGGCCGACTTCCTCCAGGCCCGAGGCGTCCGCAACGTGCGGGTGATCTACAACGCCTTCGACATGGCGGAGGTCGAGCAGGCCCGCGGCTTCGACCGGACTGAGTGCCGCGCAGAGTTCGGTCTGCCGCCGGGCGTGATCGGTGTCTACGCGGGCAAGGCCGTGCACTGGAAGGGCACCGAGAAGGTCTCGGCAGCCCTGGCCGACGCGCCCGGGCTGCGGGTGATCACCAGCGGCAGCAACACCATCGGCTTCAACGGCGCCCACTACGACGTCGACCGCGAGCAGTACCTGCGGCTGCTTTACGCGTGCGACGTCGGCGTCTTCCTCCCGCAGATGCGGGAGGGCTGGAGCCGCTGCGCGGCCGAGGCCCTGCTTCTCGGCCTGCCCTGTCTGATCCGCCCGGTGGCCGGCTTGGGCGACCTCGCCACGCTGACCGGCCAGCCCGCCCCGGACCTCGGCAGACTGCCTGTGCAGGTCCGGGAACGAGCGACGGTGCGCCAGACCGAGGCCAAGGCCCCGTACGAGGCCCTGGCCCGCTTCGATCTGAACTACTTCGGCAACGCCTGGGGCGACCTTCTCGCGAAGATCGCCTGACCGGCGGCTACGCCTGCGCGGCGGCCAGCTTCTTCGCCGCCGCGTCCAGACGGGCCAGCACGCGGTCCCGGCCGAGCATCTCCATGGACTCGAACAGCGGGAGTCCGATCGTGCGGCCGGTGACCGCGACCCGGATAGGCGCCTGGGCCTTGCCCAGCTTGAGGCCGTGCTTCTCGCCGACGGCGAGGAGGACGGCCTTCAGGTCGTCCGCCTTCCAGTTCGTGACGGTGGCGAACTCTGCGCGGGTATCGGACAGGACGTCTCCGGCGCCGGCCTTCATCGCCTTGTTCCACGACGCCTCGTCCTCAACCGGCTCGTCGAGGAACAGGAAGTCCACGTAGCCGGTGATCTCCGACAGCAGCGCGATCCGGGTCTGAGCCAGCGCTGCCGCCACCTCGAACACGTCCTTGTCGAACGCCTCCGGGGCCCACGGCGCGTGCGGAGCGACGAGCCACGGCGCGCAGGCATTGACGAACTGTTCCGGCGAGAGCGCGCGGATGTAGTCGCCGTTGAACGCCGTCAGCTTCTTCACGTCGAAGAAGGCCGGCGCCGTGTTGACGTCCTTGATCCGGAAGAGCTGCTCCAGCTCCTCGTACGGCATGATCTCCCGGTCGTCGCCGGGACCCCAGCCCAGGAGCATGAGGTAGTTCACCATCGCCTCGGGCAGGAAGCCCTCGGCGAGGTAGTCCTCCAGCGCGACCTTGTCACGGCGCTTGGACAGCTTCTGCCGCTTCTCGTTCACGATCACCGGCAGGTGCGCCCACACCGGCGGCTTGGCGCCGAGCGCCTCCCACAGCAGCTGCTGCTTCGGCGTGTTCGAAAGGTGCTCCTCGCCGCGGATGACCTGCGTGATGCCCTCGTCCAGGTCGTCGACGACGTTGGCGATCAGGAAGACCGGGGACCCGTCACCGCGGGCGATCACGAAGTCCTCGATTGCGCTGTTCGGGAACGCCGGCTCCCCGCGGATCAGGTCGACCACGACGGTCTCGCCCTCGTCCGGCGTCCGGAACCGCAGCGCCCGCCCCTCCTCGAAGGCCAGCCCCCGCTCCCGACAGAACCCGTCGTACCCGAGGTGATCCGAGCCCGTGCGCTCCTTCAGCTGCTCCCGAGTGCAGTCGCAGTAGTACGCCCGGCCAGCCGCAAAGAGCTGCAGACCCGCCTCGCGGTGCCGGTCGGCGTTGTGCGACTGGAAGTACGGCCCCTCGAAGGCCGCGTCCTCGCCATGGATGCCGATCGCCGCGAGCGCGTTGATGATCCCGTCGATCCACTCCGGCTTGTTCCGGGCCGCGTCGGTGTCCTCGATCCGCAGGACGAACGTGCCGCCGGACTGTCGCGCCACGGCCCAGTTGTAGAGAGCGGACCGCGCACCACCGACATGGAACATGCCGGTCGGGGACGGGGCGAAACGAACGCGAACCGGGGCAGTAGACATGCGCTCCAGAGTACCGACGCCGGACACCAGCCTCAGACCACTCCGCCCACCCGCACCAACGTTTTTCGATCTCGGCCCCAGCTAACGGGGCACGCTCCACACCCACACAAATGTGGGATGCCGTGCCAGATGCAAAGCCCCGCGACGCTGCCCTCGCAGCGGGCAACGCACTGGCGGAGATGCGGAGCCAGGGATCACGCGAGCGTAAAGAACCGCTAGCACCGAGGAAGACGGCCTCGCACCACGAGGCGGAGACCATCCCGAGCACGGGGAAGAAAGGTTGCCCGACCGGCCGACCCCGTCGCCAAGCCCGAGGAGGCCGCCACCTGGTAGTGGTGAGGGTGTGGTGGTATTGCGAGTTTCTTTTCTCACTCGCATTTCTCAGGACTCATGAAAATATCCTTCAGAAGATCGCAAGGATCCAAAGCCGCGCGCACGCCGCCGCAGACTGTGACGCTACAGCTGATGCGTTCTAGCAGATCAGCTCCGCCTCCACGAGACAGTTACCCCTGCACCAGCCCCGGTGAATATTCCAACCGAACTTACCTTTTAGCGCAACTGGTTCTCCTTGGGAATCGCGAAAAGCTCCGGGTAGCCGCACCAGGAGCAGCCATCGATGAAGACGGCCACTTCTAGGGTAGAAGGCTATACCGGCCCTTCGGCGCACCTTCAGGAGCGTCCTTGAAAGCCACTTAATAGTGCAGTCCATGTCTCCGGCAGCTCAGGGACAGCCTCCTCCGGGATATCCGACCGGGTGACGCCTCCTGGCCACCCGGCCCTTCCCTCGGCGCGGCAGGCATTCACCCGCATCAAATGCTCCAGATGGAAGAGTCCGTTGCAGGCTCAGCAGGCAAGGCCTACAGCAGAGGCGGCGAAGTCCTCATCAAGCTGCCGGGAAACATCGTCCTTCACCTGCAGAATGTCTGCATCGAAGAGCATGGAGGTCAGCGCCTCAGTCAGGGGCGGGGGCACGGCGTTGCCGATGATGACCTGAACCTCGGTGCGAGTCAGCTCGTAGCGAGGCTTGACCCTCTCATCGACGATCTTGAAATAGTCCGGGAAGCCCTGGATGCGCGCGGCCTCGTGGGCGGTCAGACACCGAGGGACGGCAGGGTGGACGAAGCGTCCGCGACCCATCGTCGCAAAACCGCTGGTGATGGTCTGAGACGGACGGTCCCACCACAGGCGGCCATACATTGCGGCGTAATTGTGCTTGCCCCGGTGACACACGGGGCGCTCTTCGTTCGGAAGATTGTATTCGTCATTATCGAAGAGATATTTCATACGCCGCTGGTTTTCCGCGTTGGGTACGGCAGCTTCATCGAAGAATGACTTGGCGGAAACGTCGAGCAGGTCGCCGATTGCCCAACGCAGGTCATGCGGTTCGGCATTGTGGTCTTCGATCTTCAGCAGGTCAGCAGCCGAGAAACCAAAAGGCAACGCGTCTTCACGGACGGCCAGCAGTATGTGGCGCTTGCGTGTCTGAGCAACCCCGAGCTTGAGTAGGTCGATACGACTGGTAGCGACATCGTATCCAAGCTTCTTGAGGTGAACGATGGCGCGGGATACCACCTGCTGCTTGTCATTGACAACGGCCAGCACGTTCTCAACAACGACTGCGCTGGGTCGCAGAACCTCTGCGGCACGAGCCATACGCAGGTACAGACGGTTCTTGGGGTCATCGCGGCGGGTGTGGTTGTTGAGGTTACTGTGTCCCTGGCACGGTGGCCCTCCGATCAGGAGATCCACCTCTCCCACCGTGGAGAGGGTCTCGTCCTCCTGAGCGGTCAACGGGGCGCCAAGGTCACCATCGAAGAAGGACTCGACGGTTCCCTGTTGGACGTTGGCCCTGGGAAAGTTAGCCTTGAAGACCTTGGTGGGAGCCGCCTCAAAATCAACCGCGAGGCGAACATCGAGCGAGACGCCATGCTTGTGTGCTGCCTGGGCGATACCGAGGGTGAGGCCACCGCAGCCGGCGAAGAGGTCCACGACTCGCAGGGAGCCGACACCCTCCTCAAATTTCGGCCGCCGCTTGGCCCGCAAGGGGTGTCGCTCACCCACGTGTGACCCCTATCTGCACTTGCTTGTAGAACCGGCGGAACGAGCGGTCATCGTACTCGATCAAGGATGATCACGTGCTGCAGACTGGCACCCATCCCTCGCCTGACGTGCCGACCGCGACAGCTCTACAGCTCACCTTCGGGCAACGGGGCCTCTGAACGAGCTCGTCAACGACCACCACGCCGCACCTTGTCGCTACCGCGGCGCCGACAGGCCGACGTCTCGCACTTCCTCGAAGGGATCGCAGGCAACCTTGAGCGCCGCAGTACCAAGCGCAGTGATCACCAATTGTGAGGTTTCTCCTCGTAGCATGGGGTCCGTGACAGCAGGGGATGTTGGTTGTCATGGCGGAGAAGCGTCGTAAGTTCACGGCGGAGCTTCGTGAGAGAGGGTGGTTACGGATCGTGGCGGAGACCGGGAAGCTGGCCCTCGAGGTCGCATAGGGCCTGGGGCTCAACGAGCCGATGTCGACAAGCTGGCTCTCGCGGGCGAAGCGGGCCGGGAAGGCCACACCGGAGGTCAAGGACGCGCTGATCGCCCGGCTGACGGCGGAGGACGTGGCCGCCGCGGCCGGGGTAATCAGCGACAACAGGGCTGAGCACGACATCCCGCATCTCAATGAACACCGTAGCGAAGCTGATGGCCGAGCTCGGCCTCATCGTCCAGGTGGTCATACGACGAAGCGGACTGACCAGGCAAGGCAAGCGGCCAACCGCGCCGAACTTCGCCAAACGGGACTTCACCTCCTGGGAACCTGATCCCGCCTGGGCGGGCAACATGACAGAGATCGCCACCGAGGAGGGCAAGCAAGCGCTACCTCGCTATGGTGATCGACCTGCCCTTCTGGCGCCTGCTCGGCTACGCAATGGGTGCTCGCCACGACGCGGACCTGGTCGTAGCCGCGCTGAACATATTGCGGCCTCCCGCAGCGGCGACGTCCGTGGCGTGATCTCCCACAACATCCACCGACTACGCAGCGTGTGCGGATCCAAGATCCCGATCGGCTACGAGACCGAGTACTGGGCCGGCTTCACTTTGGAGCTGGCTGCACAGGAAGGACTTCACAGTGCGAGTGGATTGACAATCCTCAAGACTTGCGGCATAGCAACGCACTGGCGAGCCAGGGACGCTTTCGCGCCTAGTCGTGGCATTTGATCTACCGTCGGGCGTGCTGGCAGCTAAAATTCTGTAGCGCTCCCGGCTCGGTCGACGAAAGACAGCAACATGCCACTAGAGGTCAACAAGCACGTCCAACGGATACGTCGTTACCAGCCGTTCGACGTCGACGCCTCTGAGATGGTCTACGAGCTGCAGGCAGACTGGACACAGCCGCAGTTCCCCGTTGTGACGCTGGACTACCTGCTGAGTGCCATCGAGCGACAGACCACGAAGACTATCGTCCTCACCGGAGACGCTGGGCATGGCAAGACGAGCCTGTGCGCCAGCCTTCTGTCCAAACTGCGGGCCGGCGATGAGCCGATCACGCCAGATGTCCGGAAGGCGGTCTTCCTCGAGCTGTCCGAGGCAAAAGGCGCGAGCCGCCCTGTCGGCCAGACCCGTAGCGGCCGCCCGCTGTACATCCTCAGCGATTTGAGCGAGCTCAGCCCGCAGGCCGGTGCTCACAAGCTCGTAGAGCTTCTCGACCCTCCGGACAAAGGCGTCGCGATCATCTGCGCGAACGAGGGCCAACTGCGCAAGTGCGTTGCCGAGGATGACAACCTTGGCAAAGTCGGCACTGGGCGTGCCAAGGTTCTGGTGCAGACCCTAACGGAAGGCATAGTTCGCGGGCAGGTCAGTGATCCTCATGGTGCAGTCACCGTCATCAACCTCAACTACCAGTCCGTAGCGGCCGACAGCTCCAACGGCGGGCTCATCCCTTGGGTTCTGAAGCAGTGGACAACTACCCAGTCGTCGCGGTGGAAGCGGTGCGAGACCTGTGATGCACGCGAGGTCTGCCCGATCCTGGCCAACCGCAACGAACTGAGTGATCCCACCCGCGGGCCTCAGCGCCGGGCCGCGATCCGGGACATGTTCGCTGCGGCCGAGCGGACCGGGTCCGTAATCACGACACGTCAGGCGCTGTCGGTGACCAGCTACATGCTCACCGGCGGCCTGTCCTGCGATGACGTCCACGCCAGGTACCAGCGGTCGCATTCGAACCGGCTGTGGCAAGCTCCCTACCTGTACCACCAAGCGCTCTTCGGGGACCGGTTGAGTCAGCAACAACGTCATCTGGTTCCTGCCTTCTTCGCGCTACGGAAGTTGGACCCGGGCCGGGTCTCCCGTCGCCAGGTCGACGACCGACTGGACCCAGACACGGCGGGTGACTTCCCTCCCGCGGATGCCAGCAGCTACCTGCAGAAGGTTCGCACGAATCGGGACGCTCAGAAGCAGGCTGAACAGCTGCGGGGCCTATACACGTTCCTACGGCGAGCCGACTTCTTCAACAGTGACGACGACACGGACCGTTTCGCCCGCATGGGCCTGCTAGCTGGCGACGACTTTGTGCGTGTCCAGGACAAGAACCGGGACCTGGCAGATACCAGAGTGCGAGACCGATTCCTCAAGGGTCTGGAAGCCGTCCAGGGCATCCACCGAGCAGCGAGCAATCCTGACTTCTTGGTACTTGACCCCGCCTTCTTCACGCACCGCGCCCGCGCGGCCGTGATCTCCCGGCGAGTGCCCAGCAAGGGTGTCGAGGTGGTCGACCAGGTCACCCAGTGGCAAAGGGAAGCCGGCACGAGCGCCACCCCCGAGATGCGGAATGCCGTCGAGTGGCTCAACCGGGCCATCTACATCCGTATCCCGGCCCTCGCCCCTGACCAGGATGCAGTCTCAGTGGAAGCGGACCTTTTGCGTTTCGAGCTGTTGACTCGATGGGCCGCGGGCCTGCGCAGCGAGGTGCAGCACGAGGCGGAGATCCGCGGCCTGAGTGGGTCCCTGGCTGAGCTGGCTGACTCGTCGAACAAGGACGACGAGATCCAAGTACTGGTGGGCAACGTCATGCGAAAGCTCATGATCGACGTCGGCGACAAGATCAGGTCGGTGCGTGCGTAATGGCTGATCGTTCCAAGGCCGAGGTCGTTCTTCGCCTCTTCGGGGTGAATCTCGAACAGCAAGGTCGCGGTTTCTATGTCCCGCTTGAGATGCTCGCGATCGCCCGCGGCGTCTACCTGGCGCATCAGGAAGACCCGGAAAAGTTCGCAGGGCTTCTAGACGACGGAGCTGGCACGGCTTATAAAAGGACCTCGCACGACCTGGCCCGGCGGATCGCGACCAAGACCCGCATAGTCGAGGGCGATGAGGAACTCGGCAAGGCCGTCGAACTGGACTCTCCCGAGACGATGGAAACGCTCCACGCCCTGTTCTCGTCCCTTTTGGTTGAGATCCCAGGGCGCCGCAGCCAGCCCAGTTGGTTCGGCGCGCACATCTATCCGTTCGTCGGTGAGCTCATCCACTACGACGCAGTCGAACGACGAGTCAAGCAAATTGATACCAAGAAGAGCGCGAAGAAGCGCAAGCAGGCTACCAAGGTCGCTGTCGGCATCAACGCTCCGAGTATCGAGCGCTACCTCTTTCGCGATGGTGGGAGTTGGGCCTACAAAGTCCTTCGTGCCGACCTCGATCCTGTCCGCAAGGAAGCGACCCGACAGGGCCTGCGCGACCTCGTGCAGGACAGCGAAACCCCGTTGGGCAACCTCGCCAAGGCCCTCAGCGCGCACGACTTCGACTACGACGAAGCGCCCGTGGAGGGCTCAGACACAGGAATCGAGCTGTATGAGGACCTCAGCCCGTGGCCTAATCTGCTGAGGGAGGGGACCCGCAACATCGTCACTCGAACCACTACGGTCCCGAGGGCCAAGCGCACTGAGAGCCTCATGCACTGGGTCCCCTATTGCTTGGCACGCCACCAGCTCCACCTCGCACGCACCAAGCTCGGTGCTACCATCCGCGAGTCGATCCTGTTGGACTTCGGAAACGAGGCAACTCCGCTGCGCAGAGAATCGCAGAAGAATCTCGCTGGCTTCCGCAACGACATCATCAATGCGATCAACATCCAGGCTCAGGTGATGATCAGCGAAGCCGAAGGCGACGAGGAAAAAAAGCGGCGCTACCAGAGATTTACGAAGGAAGGTGGGGCCGCGGTCGCCTCACCCCGAGCCTTCTTCAGCGAAACCCTTGCCGCAGTCGGAGCCCTAAATGCGACGTCCGGGCGCCGGCACTTCACCATGAAGCCTCCGATGCTTGAGGCTCTGGTCTCTGCCACCGTCGCGCAGGATGCGGAGATGGAGTTCGACAAGTTCTGCACGCTGCTGTACGAGAAGTATGGGCTTGTGATGGAGGACAAAGTCGCGGCAGTGAGCCCGTTGGCCTACGAGGTCGACCCATCGGTCCTTGACCACAACGGCAAGGCGTTCCGAGAGAAGCTTGCCGCTATCGGTCTGCTCACTCAGTATTCAGATGCAACCAGCATGGTTCGAGGGGAACCCCGGTGACCGACAGCAGCATCCGAGCGCTCGGCCGGTTCGTTGCCGACGAAGCACTCCGCAAGGTCACTGAGACCAACGGAGCCCGCGCCGTGCTACTGGTCAGTGGCTTCGACCGGCCAACCGTGGCTGAGGCTCTCCGCCGCACCGCCCAGCACCTGTCGGGCGCGCCGGACCGTCAGGTTGTCGTCAAGGTCGGCACATCAGAGCCAATCGAAGGTGTACCTGCTGAATACCTGCTGGGGCCGCAGGACCAACTGACCAAGTGGCGAAATTCGGGACAGGGTAAAGCAGTACTGCTGTTCGAGTGGGGGCAGTCTCCGGACGCACAGGGGCTGGCGGCCATGAACGCCCTGAACGACGCCACGATCCTGGGCAATTACCGCGATCCTGCCGGCGAGCGCGGGTTCGACAGGTTCATGGCGGAAGCATGGCAGGAGGCGGGAGGTATCGGCGCCGTCCCGGCTGTGATGGGCACCTTTCTGCCGGAGATCTGGGGCGCCGTCACCGATGAGGAGCCCCGGTCCTTGCACCGCTGGGCGGCATTCCTGGTCGACACTGCGCAGAAGGTAGCAGCAACTCAGGTCCACACCCCTGACATGGTCTGCCCGGAGATCTCTGCAGCTCTGCCGGCCCTTGATCTCTTCCCAGACCGCGGACTCTTCATCAAGCCCGCTGCGCTGCCCACCCGGATCAAGAAGAACGTCTCGGTCAGTGCCTTCAAACAACCCACGGGTAAGGAGATCACCGAGGACGACCTGATAGAACGCATAAGTGCAACCGAGTTCAGCGATGACTCCCTGGACCACATCGGTACGGATTCCGAGACTGCCAAGGCACTCATGCGCAGCCTCGTACTCAACCTCAATCGCAGTGGCTCTACTCCGCAGGATTCTCGTCAGTTGCGCCGCGAGCAGGACCTGACCCTCTGGCTGGAAGTCTTTGAACAGAAGTCCAAGAAGATCCGCCTGGGCCAGCAGGTCCGGCAGGAGATCGAGAAGGTCGACGCAGATCGGGTCGACGAGTTCGACGCCATGATGGTCGAAGATGCGCTCGACCGTGGAGATCAGGAAGCCGCACAGCGCTTTCTTGACGAGGTTCCTATCGGCGGAGCGGAGCCGCTGGCTGACTTGTTGTCCAAGCGGTCGCGCCGCAAAGTCGAGAAGCTTGCCTTTCCGGACTCTCAGTTCGTCCAGGACCCGCTGCGTGCCCTGCTGCGCGAGTTGACCTACTTCTCCGATGAAGACGAAGGCTCCGTCGTCGTCGGGCTTGAAGGAAACCAGGAAGCCGGGCAGTGGAGCCGCTGGCTGTTTGCCTTTTTGTACGCCAACACCCTGGATGACGTCAGGGAATCCACCGGTCTTCGCCTGACCCTGGAAGTCAAGAAGTGCCTGTTGGACCGAATCAAACCGGATCCGCCGGAGGAAGACGAGCCGTTCGACCCGAACACGGAGTGGGCCCCGCTGCGTATCCTGGTCGAGATGGACGGGGCCCAGCGACGCTTTCGCTGGGACCCTCTTGGCGTCCCGGGGCAGATCGCGCTGGCGGCCCTCATCCACGGGTGGCGAACTCCCCCTGGCCATGCCAGCAAGTTGACCTTCGATACCTTCCTCGAGAAGTTCAATGACCCTCGGCAGTGGCAGGCCGACGAGCCCGTGCCCGTGCCCGCGTCACGGTTCGCCAGTCAGTTGGAGCGCCTCAGGCTGGAGCATTTCAACCGGTTCTGCGACGGGCTTGACGCCGGGAAGATCAACGATTACGTACGTGAGTGGGAAGGTGTGCTCCGCGAAGCTCGCACCACTCTGGTTCCCGACAACGCTCCGAACGCAGACCTCAAGGCTGTCGTCCTGACTGATGTCGTCGGACTGGCCAACCACCGCATGATGATGCTGGCCACTCACCCACTAAAGCTGCGCTGGCTGGCGAAAAACTACGAGGAGGCTGCTAGCAGCATCGGCACCGCCCTGAACAAGGAGGGAGGTCTGAGCCTTAACCAGGAAAACGAGGAGCTCTTCTTCGACGCCATCGACCGTATCTCCCCTCATGGGACACCGGCGGTCCTCGTCGGTCCCGGCGGCACGATTGCCATTCCGATGCGGGAATCGGCTGGTCATGAGGAGTACGCACCGGTACGCTACGGCGGAAACGAGTCCAAGGACTGGCTCTCCAGCGTTGACGAGACCGCGATCGACGAGATGGTCCGCGTCATCACCGACTACCTGACGACCTATCCCCACAAGCTTGATGGGCTGCGCGTACTGCTTCTGGACCGCAACGGCGACCCTGTCCTGCCGATGCGCGTGGCAAAGCAGATGCGGGCCAAGAATCCTCGTCTGAAAGTCGATCTAGTTGTATTGGCTCCGCAGGCCACCCACCACGAGATCATCCAGGGTTTCGACCTGCAGTTCTCCAGTGCTGAGATGTCCGACGACAGCTTTCTGCCCGATGTCCAACTAATCCTTCAGGCGTGGGAGCCCGACCAGGAAGCAGATCTGTCAGGGCTGGAGGACACCATCGACCTCGCTCTGGCGCCGGCATTGTTCGGCACGCAGACCAGTATGAAGGAGAGCACCAAAAAGGAGTCCTTGTCGGGTTCCTTCAACCCCTGGAAGCACCCAGCCTCACATAACCTCGCTCAGACCAGCGAGAACGTCGTGAGAGCGCTGTTGCCTGAGACCGCCGACGAGACTCTTGAGTCCTGGTCGACCTTGTGCGTGCGCTACGACCGCCGTTCCCCGGTCTCCCGGGAGAGCGTCGAAGGCATCGACTACTTCGAGATGCAGGTGCAGTTCGACCAACACCAGAGCCTGTTCGAGACCCTGCACCGTGTGGCCCACTGGGTCGTCACTCTCGACAGCTTCATCGGCCGTGAGCAGATCGATGCCTTGCACAACCGCCCTGACGTCATTCTCGTCAAGCCCAGCGTCGGCAAGAACGAGTCTTACACTCTCATTGTCAGCTCGCAGACCGGTCGGCAGTTCGTCGTCCAGCGACTGCGCCGCCGCCTTGAGCAGATCGGTGTCGTCACCCCGCAGGACTCGGAAAGCACCGCTAAACGAATCTACGAGGTCGGCCGCAACGTGGCCCCTGGCGCCGTGCTGCGCTCCCTCGGCATTGGCACCACGGTCAACGAAGTCGTCGGCCTGGTTGCCACGCGGTTTGTCATCGACCAGCAGTTTCCCGTCTCTCGGCAGGGCACGAGCCTGGTCACCTGGATCAGCTTCGACGAGCACCACCGCTGGTTCGGCCGCGGACACAAGACCCGTGCCGACCTCGGCCGGTTTGTGCTGACGGCCCAGGACGACGGCACTGTTCGCCTGGATGTCCTGGTCGCCGAGTCCAAGTTCCGCCAGACCTTCGACGTCGGTTCGGCTGAGGAACAGCTCAACCGCACGACCGACCTGTGCAGGGATGCCTTCCGTTCGGACGGCGAAGCTCGCCACGACCGTCCCTTCTGGCTGGACGAGCTCGCCGCCGCGATCGCTCAGACCAGTGGAAAGACCACGCAGGCCGAAGACCTTCCAGCTCGCACCCTGATCGGCAATGACGACCACCGCCAGGTCGAGGCGAAGGTCCTTGATGCCCTGCGGTCTGAGGATGTCCAGCTTGGCCACGTCACTGGCGTTGCCGTGGCTATCTCGGCAGAGGACGATCAGCCGGCACCCGCAGTCGGAAGCCTCGGCAGGCACACCCTGGTGAGGTTGAACAAACGGGAACTGCTAAACCTCATCGGTGCTCTGCGCGCCAAACAAGACCCCAACAATGCCGATCCCCTTGTTCTCTCTGGAACCCCCGGCGGGACCGTGAAGGTGGGCGACAATGCCGTCAACGCCTCCTCTGTGGGCTTTGTCGCAGCACAGCCCACTCCCCAGGAAGCAACGGCAACTGCCGAGGTTGGCGGAGTCGCTGCTCGAACAGTCCTGCCAGGAGCCATACTTGCGCATCCCCCTGGCGCAGAGGCGGATCCTGCCCCTCTGAAGGCTTCCCGCAGTGGGCTCTCCGATGAAGAGCTGGCGCTTCGATACAACAAGATCGTCGACGTTTTCGCCCGCCACAAGGTCGCGGTCACCGCACCAGAGGTCGGCAAATGGCAGGAGGGGCCCGGCTTCTATATCTTCCGGTTCATCCCCAATCCGGGGGTCACTGTGGACAAACTAACCAACCGACGCGACGAGATCTTTCTTGCCCTGGCACTGCCCTCCGGGTTCAGTATTCGCACTCGCAGCGATCGCGGCTCCGTGCTCTTCGAGATCCCCAAAATCGACGACGAGAAGTACGGCGTCGACGCCAAGGCGCTATGGCAACGGTGCCCAGTCGATCCCGAGAGCCTCATCGCCCCGCTGGGCGCCGACATCGAAGGCAACCCGGTCACAATTGATCTGTCCTCCGCAGACTCACCGCACTTGTTGGTGGCCGGCACTACCGGATCAGGAAAGTCCGTCGCGCTGGACACGATCCTCAAGGGCCTGGTCCGGTACGACAAGAGTGCCCTGCGCCTCCGGCTCGTCGATCCTAAGGGCACCGAGCTTGTCGACTTCGAAGACGACCCGCATCTCGACGGTGTGATCGGTATGGACGCTGCCGACGCCATCGAGATGCTTGAGGAAACCGTCGAAGAGATGGCCGTGCGCTACAAGGACATGAAGGCGATCCGCACACGCAAGCTCGTCGAGTACAACGCTAAGGTTGACAAGGAAGATCGAAAGCCCTGGATCGTCATCGTCCTGGACGAGTATGCCGATCTCACTAGCGATCCCGAAGAGAAGAAGCAGATCGAAACGCTGCTCAAGCGTCTGACGCAGAAGGCTCGCGCTGCGGGTATCCATGTCATCACGGCCACTCAGCGACCGAGTGCGGACGTCATCTCTACGACGATTCGCTCTAACTTCCCTGCCCAACTCGCTCTGCGTGTCAAGACGGCAACTGATAGCCGCATCATTCTGGACGAGACCGGAGCCGAAGCTCTGGCTGGACAGGGTGACGCCTTTCTGCACACGGCTAAGAGCACCACGCGGCTGCAGGTGGCCTATGACGGGAGCTGACCGGATCCCGCCCTAATTGATCAGCTCCATCTTGCACAGGGGCTAAAAAGGCCACCAGCGGTACGATCTCTTCTTAGTGAACCCGGTGGAGTTCAGCTAACCGCTGCCGTCGGCCATGCGGCGCTCAGGAGGTCTTCCTCGGACGCTTCGAGGCTTGCACCTCCTGCCGCCGAGCTGCCACTACCTTGATGACGGTGGCAGCACACGCCTCTGGTTCGAGGTGTTCCCAGAAGCGGAGTACCAGCCAGCCTGCCTCCGCGAGGCGGTTGTCTGTGTCCCGGTCGCGCTGGATATTCCGGCCGATCTTTTCTTCCCAGTACGGCTGGTTCGTCTTGGGCATCACGAAGTGCTCTGGGCAGCCGTGCCAGAAGCAGCCGTCGATGAAGACTGCAACCTTCGCAGGGCGGAAGAGCATGTCGGCTGTGCGGCGCATCTTCGGGAGCGGCTTTGCCGCTACGCGGTAGCGCAGGCCAGCAGCGTGGACAAGCGAGCGGAGGAGCAACTCGGGCGCAGTATCACGGCTTCGGTTGCCCAGCATGCTCTGCCGGGTCGCCGCCGACGACGCCCATGATCCCTCCGGTGGTGTCCACTGCTCGGCCGACGCTTCAGGCAGTCCTTGTTCGCTCATATCTCCAGCAGGTTAGGGACAGCTTCCTCTGGGTCATCCAGCCTTGCGGTAACCCATTCCTGTCTTTCCGACTCTATCCTCGGCGCTTCCCCATGGCGGGAACGGGCAAACCGAACGTTTCAGTCATGGCCTTCACCGGCTCCGACCAAGGTACCTCCCTCTGCCTCACCGAACGACAAGGCAACGACCGCTTCGATTACATCGAGCACGCCGCTGCCGACAGCGCCCGGGACATCGGCCAGTGGCGCTCCGGACGCACCTGCGCTGGCGCCGATCACGTGTTTCATCTGAACGGTTCCGCGTCGAAGCCTTCTCCGGCATGGACGAGGGACTCTTCGACCTCCTTGCAGCAGAAAAGGAGGAGTATCGCCTCCGCGTGCACGTGGGTAGGCATGCCAATCCCCAGCTCGCCCGGGACGAGAAGTGGGGCGGCCCCGTGTCCGCCCACGCGGGCGAATCCATCCTCGCCCTCCGTCTGCTGCCCAGTCAGCGAGTGAAGCACAGCTAGAGGACTGTCCCGAAAAACGCCAGGAGATCGAGCGCGGAACCTGTGAATGCCAACAAAGACGCAGGTCACACAGCACCACTCGCGGATCCCACCAAGTGCCTTCTAAGCACTTGGCCGCAGGTTCGAGTCCTGCCGGGGGCGCTTTTCTCCGCACGACCGGGACCCTCCTTCGGGAGGGTCTTTTCGCTGGTCGGGAGGTAGCGTGCCGCCATGGCCTTCAAACCGGACGACGAGATGCGCAGCCGTGAGCAGTTGGTCGGCTTCCTCCGGGAGCTGCGTCGGGAGTTCGGCGTCCGGGAGTGGGAGAACGGCACCCTGGAGGCCTTCCTGGAGGCGCTCGCCGCCTGGGTGGAGGACTCGCCGGGTGCCTATCGGAACGCCGGCGAGGTGGTCCCTCCCCGTGGGGACTGGACCTTCATGGCCCGCGCTCTCCGCGCGGCCGCGGACTACGAGTAGGAGGGCTTCGGCGGCCTTTCGGCGCGCCCGGTCCGCCCTCCGCGACGGGTTCCCGGCCCGCCGTCGCGCGAACGGCCCTCAGCGTTCCGGCTTCCAGGCGGTTCCACGGGGGTCGGCCGCCAGGATGGGGGCGGCGAGGCGGTGGGCCTCCTGTTCCGGGGAGCCGTCGTGGGTGGTGAGGAGTTCGTACCGGTAGACGTCCGGGGGGTTGCCCGGGCCCCGGTCGTGGTGGAAGTCGACGTCGACGCCCTCCGGGTTCGTGAGCTCCTCGGGCACGCCGGGCTCCTCACGGCGGGGCGAGACGTTCGTGAGGACGCAGTCCCAGCGCGCGAACCAGCCGCTGTCGTCGAGGATGCGGCCGAGGAGGCGGGCGACGGTGTCCACCCGCTCCTCCCAGTCGCGGTCCGCCGCGGCCCGGGCGAGTTCGGCCTCGTACCGGGCGGCGTCGAAGCGGTAGGGCGGCGGTACGGCACCGCTCCCGCCGGTGTTCTCCCAGGAGTCCCAGACCACCAGGCCGCCCTCGCGGCGCACGGTGACGTACAGGGCGCCGCAGCAGCCGGCCGTGCAGGTCGGCTCGGTGATCATGATCCTGCGGGGTTCCTCCGCGGCCGCCAGCGGCCAGGTCCCGGCCGGCCCCGTCCAGTACCGGCAACTGGGCGCCATGCCGTCCGGGTGGACCTCCTTCAGGACGTCCACGCCGTCGATCAGGGGCCGCACCTCGGCCCAGGGGTCCGCCGCCCAGTCGTCCGGGATCCTGTGCCGCAGGGTCAGGGTGTGGAGCGCCGGGTCGTCGGTCATGCGGACATCATCGGTCGGCGCCGTACGGTCGGCCAAGTTCGTTCCGGCCGCCGCGACGCAGACCGGGGCGACGCAGGCCGCCGCGACGCAGACCGCCGCGACGCAGGCCGGCGGGGTGGAAGAGCCCCGCGTGCGCGGACCCCCGTACCGCGCACGCGGGGGCGTGCCGGGAGTGGTCAGCAGTGGGGCACGTAGTTCTGGATCCGGCCCGTGGTCAGGTAGTAGTCGCTGACGTAGCGGTAGCCGGAGGCCGAGTAGAGGCCGGCCCACACGTTGTAGCCGTTGACGGAGGTCCCGGTGGTCCAGCAGTCGACCTCGACCTTGGTGCCGTTGGCGAGGGTCCAGAGGGTGGTGGAGGTCGTGCTGGGCCTGCTGTGGACCTTCAGGCCGCTGGGCGCCTTCTGCACGTAGGCGCACCAGGCCCTGGGGTCGCTGCCGGACGAGCCGCAGCGGAAGGCGTCGGCGGACGCGCCCGGCGCGAGGACGAGGCCCGCCGCGAAGAGCGCGGCGGAGGCCGAGGCGACGACGGACGCGGACTTCCGGCGCGAGACGACGGACGCGGACCTCGGGCGTGGAACAGCGGACGCGGGCCTCGGGCGTGAACGGAACATGTGATCCCCCTCCGGTCGCCCCGGGCCCGTGCGGCCCCGGACCCCGTGTCGGACAGGTCGGTCATGGACATGCACGACGTTAGAGTCCGGCCGTATCCGTGCGCGTCCCACCAGGAGTTGATCCCGGGTAAACCTGTGCGGTATCCCCCGGGGCGTGGCCCTGGGAGCCGGTCGCGGCGGGTGACCCGCGTCACAGGGCGCCGGAAGTGTCACAGGAACCGGTCGCGCGGTGTCTTGAGGACGAGCCCTTCACAGAGGGCCGACCCCTTGAGCGGAGGAGACACCATGACCGAGAACACCGAGGTGGTCGTGATCGGCGGCGGGTACGCCGGTGTCATGGCGGCCAACCGGCTGACGCGGCGCGACGACGTGACGGTGACGCTGGTCAACCCGCGTCCGTCCTTCGTCCACCGGGTCCGGCTGCACGAGCTGGTGGGCGGGACCGGCGAGGCCGTCGTCGGCTACCCGGAGGTACTGGGCGGGCGCGTCCGGCTGGTGGTCGGCAGCGCCGAGCGGATCGACACGGCCGGGCGCCGCGTCACGCTGGCCGACGGCCGCACCGTCGGCTACGACTACCTGGTCTACGCCGTGGGCAGCGGAAGCGCCGATCCCGGCGTGCCCGGAGCGGCGGAGTACGCCCGGCCGCTCGCCTCCCTGGAGGAGGCCGAGCGGCTGCGGCCCGCGCTCGACGCCGCTCCCGCGACGGCGCCGGTGACGGTCGTCGGGGCCGGCCCGACCGGCATCGAGACCGCCGCCGAGCTGGCGGAGGCCGGGCGGGCCGTGACCCTGGTCTGCGGCGGCGTGCTCGGCCCGTACCTGCACTCCCGGGGCCGGCGTTCGGTCGCCCGGCGGCTGGCCCGGCTCGGGGTGACCGTGGTCGACGGGCCCGGTACGAAGGTGACGGCGGTGACCCGCGAGGCCGTACGGCTCGCCGACGGCCGCGAGCTGCCGAGCGCGGTGACGGTCTGGACGGCCGGGTTCGGCGTGCCGGACCTGGCGGCGCGCAGCGGGCTGAGCACCGACGCCCTGGGCCGTCTCCTCACCGACGAGACGCTGACCGGCGTGGACGACGAGCGCGTCGTCGCGGCCGGGGACTCGGCGGCGCCCTCGGGCCTGCCGCTGCGGATGAGCTGCCAGGCCGCGATCCCGCTGGGCGCGCGGGCCGCCGACACGGTGCTCGCCCGGATCGCGGGGGAACGGCCCAAGCCCCTCAACGAGTCCTTCGCCGGCCAGTGCATCAGCCTCGGGCGGCAGGAGGGCGTCTTCCAGTTCGCCCGGCGCGACACCGCCGTCCGGTTCCACATCGACGGCCGCCTCGGCGCGAAGCTCAAGGAGAAGGTGTGCGAGGGCATCGTCCGGCACCTGGCCGGCGAGGCCGGCGACCCCGGTTCGTACCGTCTGCACCGCGTTCCCGGCAGCACGCGGCGCCGGCGGCTGGCGCGGGCCGGGCGTACGGGAGAGGCTCTTGCCCCGGAGGCGCTCCGGCGGACCGCCGACAGCCCGTCCCGGCCCTGAAGGAACCGACGTGAAGCAGCCCGACACCAAGCAGCCCGACGTGCGGCGGCCCGACGTGAGGGAGTTCGGCGTGAGCGAGTCCGAGGCGGCGGCCCCCGGAGCCCCCGCGACCGGCGACGGCGACGGCGACGGCGAGGGCGACGGCGACGGGCCCGGTGCCGCCACCGGCGTCTTCGTCGCCCATCGCAATCTGCTCTTCACCGTCGCGTACGAGATGCTCGGCTCGGCGGCCGACGCCGAGGACGTCCTCCAGGAGACCTGGCTGCGCTGGATCGAGGTCGATCTGGAGCAGGTCCGCGACCGGCGCGCCTACCTGGTCCGGATCACCACCCGGCAGGCGCTCAACCGGCTGCGCGCCGCGAGCCGCCGCCGGGAGGCGTACGTCGGCCAGTGGCTGCCCGAGCCGCTGCTGACCGCGCCGGACGTGGCCGAGGACGTCGAGCTCGCCGAGAGCGTGTCGATGGCGATGATGCTCGTCCTCGAAACGCTGTCGCCGACCGAGCGCGCCGTCTTCGTGCTGCGCGAGGCCTTCGACGTGGGGTACGACGAGATCGCCGCCGCCGTCGGGAAGAGCCCCGCCGCCGTCCGCCAGATCGCGCACCGCGCCCGCCGGCACGTCGACGCCCGCCGTCCCCGCCGGGTGGTCTCCCCGTCCGAGGCCAGGGCGGCCCTGGAGTCGTTCCGGAACGCCGTCGAGGCCAGGGACCTCCAGGGCCTCCTCGACGTGCTCGCGCCCGACGTCGTCCTGGTGAGCGACGGCGGCGGCGTCAAGCGGGCCGCGGTGCGGCCGGTCGTCGGCGCCGGGAAGGTGGCCCGCTTCTACCTCGGCGGCTCCGCGAAGGCCGGGTTCGCGGTCACCTGCGAGCCGACCTCGGTCAACGGCGACCCGGCGCTCGCCGTGCACCTGGACGGCGAGTTCGACGGCGTCATGGTGCTCCGGGTCGAGGGCGGCCGCATCACCGGCCTGTACTACGTCCGCAACCCCGAGAAGCTGACCCGCGTCGGGTCGGAGACCCCCCTCACCCTGCGGTGAGGATCCCGTGGGGCGGGCGAGGGGGGATCGGGACGTCAGCGGACGGGGCGGTCCAGCCGCACCTTGACGAGGGTGGTCTCCACGCCGCTGTCGACCAGGCGGCCCCTCGCGTCGAAGGCGCCGGGGCCGTCCGTCATGCCGAAGTCGTTGTCGTTGAGCAGGACGAGGGTCGAGGAGCCCTCGACGGCGACGCCCTCGATCTTGCCGGGGACGCCCTTCACCGTGTTGAGGTCGACGACCAGGCTCTTCCGCAGGACGGGCACGCCCGCCGCCGCCGGGTCGTCGAGCTGCTCCAGTCCGGGCCGCACGCCGGTGTCCCAGACGGAGCCCAGGATGTCGTCGCTCCGGCGGAGGCGGACCTCGTGGAGGCGGGCGGACTTGTCGGTGCGCTCCTGCACGAGGAGGCGGTCGCCGCCGAGGGCGACGAGCGCGGAGAGCTTCAGCTCGGAGGTCTTGGTCTGGCCGGGCTCGACGGTGCCGACCGGGTCGAAGCGGTAGGCGTACTCGGCGGTGACCCGGTTCGCGCGCGGCGAGAAGCGCAGCAGCCGGGTGGTGCGGGAGTCCTTGCCGGCGGCCTCGTCGGGGTTGAGCAGCGGGCTCTGGAGGCCGAGGACGAGGTCGCCGCCGGGGAGCAGCGCGAGGCCCTCGAAGCCGCGGTTGATCTTGCGCTTGAGGAGGATCGCGGGCAGCGACTCGACCACCGGGTAGTCGGCACCGGTCAGGCCGAGCCCCTTCGGCACGTGGCGGGCGAGGACCCGGCCCTTCGCGGAGACGTGGACGAGGGACGGACCGTACTCGTCCACCAGCCAGAAGCCGCCGTCCCGGTCCCGCACGATGCCCTCGGTGTCCAGGCCGTTGGGGTCGTACGGGAGCGGGGTGGAGGCGTCGTACGTGTACGGGGCCTCGTCGCGGCCGGGCTGGTTGGGCAGGCCGGTCACGGGGGCGCCGTGGGAGGTGGTGATCGGGATGGACCCGAGGACCTGGATCCGGCCGCCGACGGCGCGGATCTTCACGATGGCCGGGTCGAAGCCGGGCACGGGGAAGGTGCGGCGCTTGTCCTTGCCGATCTCTATCTGGCCGTTGGGGCCGCGGTCGGTGACGGTCCAGTACTCGCCGCGCCGCTCCGCCGGGAACAGGTCGCTGCCGATGCCGCCCAGGTCGACGTCCCGGTCGTCCGCGACGCCGCCCGGGACCATGCCGTTGCTGAAGGCGGCCAGCGGGATGTCGGGCAGGGTCGAGACGGAGACGACGCGGCCGGCGGGACCGCCGTGGCCGCGGTGCGCCGACGCCCCGTCCGCCGTCCCCCCGACCACCGTGAGGGCGAGCGCGGCGGACAACGGCAGGACCACGGCGGCGGGCCGGCGGCGCAGGAGGCGCGGAATCATCTGGAGGAACTCCCTTGAACACATGGAATGTCGCCCGTGGGGGCGGGCCCATGGTCCATTTCCGGCCACAACAAGGGGCGACGCGTTCACGACGCCGGGGCGATCCCTGGGTGAACGCCGGGAGCCACGAGGTCCGGGACCTTCCGGACACCCCCTAGTAACGGTCGAGGATCAGCCGCGTCTTGAGGATGTCCCCGTGGTACAGCCAGCCCTTGGACTCGGCGAGGGCCACGGCGTCCGCGTGCAGTTCGGCCGCGTCGGTCCGGGAGTCGGTCTTGAAGGACAGTTCGACGACGTACTCCGTGCCGGTCCCGTCCGCGCCGACCACCGGCAGCACCTCGATGCTCGCGTCGTCGGAGGCGCCCCACTCCCCGCCGTACACCTTGGCGGTGACCGGTCCGTGGGCGCGGGACTGCTGGAGGAGGCCCTTGCCCCAGCCGGTGCCGCCCCACTTGTCCAGCTTGCCGGGGACGTCGGCGGCCAGCCAGTCGCGGCCGGTGGCGCTCGCCGGGAGCGCGGTGCCCGCGTAGCCCTTGGCGCTGCGGCTCTTCTCGTTGCTGAAGCTCAGCGTCTGCTTGGCGTAGCCCCAGTCGACCTCGGCCTTGTAGGTGGTGTCGGCGCTGTCGAAGCCGGCGGCCCTGGCCGTGTCCAGCGCGGCCGTGAGGTCGCCGTTCGTGACGGGGAAGCGCTTCTTGTACGTCTCCTCGAACGAGGACCCGTCCTTGTGGCGCAGCCGGACGCTCCACCCCTCGGCGTCGAGGGCGAGTCCGTCGGTGTCGTAGTAGGCGTACGAACGGGCCTTGGCGGAACCGGTGATGCCGAACGCCGACTTCACGGCCGCGCTCGGCGCGTGGGAGGAGTCGAGGGCGGCGGCCGTGAGGTTGATCTTCACCTCGTACGTGGGGACGGCGTTGGAGGCGGCGTGCGCCGGCGCGCCCGGGACGAGGAGCGCGACGGCGGCGAGGGCGACGGCGGAGGCGGCCGCGGCGGGGCGCGGGGCCCGCGAGGTGAGGGTCATGCGGCCGATCCTCACGGGGCCGGGTGAGGACCGCGTGGCGCCGGGGCGTGCCCCGGGTGAACCGGCGACGACCGGAAACCCACCGGCCACCCCCGCCACCCTCCCCGAAAGTCCGTTCGAACACCTCTCCCGCGAGAGAGAATCACCCCCATGGTGATCACCCCGCGCGCCCTCAACCGCTCCACCCTCGCCCGGCAGTTGCTCCTCGCCCGCGAGCCGGTCCGCGTCGAGGACGCCGTGCGGCGGGTGGTGGCGCTCCAGGCGCAGCGGCCGGGTTCGCCGTACGTGGCGCTGTGGAACCGGGTCGCGGGCTTCGCTCCGGAGCGATTCGACGAGGCCCTGAACGGGTTCCGGGTGGTCCGGTCGACGCTGATGCGGCTCACCCTCCACCAGGTGCACGCCGACGACTACCGGTCCTTCCGGGAGGCCATGGAGCCGACGCTGCGCGGCGGGCGGCTCCACGACCCCCGGTTCGAGGCGGCCGGGTTCACCGCCGCCGACGCCGACGCGCTCCTGCCCGGCCTGCTCGCCCACGCCGCGGAGGCCCGGCCCGGGGCCGAGCTGCGGGAGCTGGTCGCCCGGGGCCGGAGCGGGCCGGTGGACCCCGTGGTCTGGCGGATGGTGCGGCAGTACGCGCCGCTGTGGCACGCGCCGACGGGCCCGCCGTGGGCGTTCGGGAGCGAGCAGTCCTTCGTCACGGCGTCCGAACGGCCCGCGCTCACCGACCCGGAGGCGTCCGCCGCCGGTCTGGCCGTGCTGCTCCGGCGCTTCCTGGAGGGGTTCGGTCCGGCGTCCGCGGCGGACATGGCGCAGTTCACGACGGCGCCCCGCCGTCTGGTGCGCGAGGCGGTCCGGACGCTGGAGGGGGAGCTGGTGCGGCTGGAGGGGGCCGACGGGACGGTGCTGTACGACGTCCCGGGCGCGCCGCTCCCCGACGGGGAGACCCCGGCCCCGCCGCGCCTCCTCGCCATGTGGGACAGCGTCCTCCTCGTGTACGCGGACCGCTCCCGGATCATCCCGCCCGCGTACCGCGGGCCGGTGATCCGGGCGAACGGCGACACGCTGCCGACGCTCCTCGTCGACGGGTACGTCGCCGGGGTCTGGCGGCCCGTCGACGGCGGGATCGAGGCCACGGCCTTCCACCCGCTGCCCGCCGGGGTCTGGGAGGGTCTGGCCGCCGAGGCCGCGGCGCTCGGCGGCCTCCTCGCCGCCCGGGACCCGCTGGTCTACCGCCGCTACGACCACTGGTGGGCCAAGGGCTTCCCGGCGGCCGAGACCCGGGTGCTGCCCGCGGGGTGACGGGCCTCGCCACCAAGGTGACCGCCCGCTGGGCGAACTCGGCCACGGCGGCGGCCGACCCGGAGCACGACCGGGACCGCTCGTACGGGAAGGCGCGCCGGCGCCTGCTGGAGGCGTTCGCTGAGACGTACGGCCACTCGCTCCAGCAGACCCCGCACGCGATGGCGGACCGGGTCCCGGACCACGTCCCCACGGTCGACGAGGTGCGGCTCGACCTGCCGGACAAGCACCACTTCCTGGTGGACCCGGAGCCGTTCGGGCTGGAGGACGAGAACGAGGTGCACTTCGCGGCCGACCGGATGTACGGCCTCATCGAGGGCACCGTCCACCGCCAGGGCATACAGCCGGTGATCGCGACCGGCGACTGGATCACCGCCCGAGCCGGGGCGGATCCGTGCGAAAGGCGAGGCGCACGGGCCCGGTTCCCGGCCTGGGGCATTAACCGGCCCGGCCCGTGCCGCCTCGCTCTGCGATGGTCCGGCCACGCAGTGCGACGGGTCAAAGCCCGGCCGGTGAGTCTGTCAGATCCCCGCGAGACGTCCCGAAGGGTCTCGCGGGGGTCCGCCGCGCGGCGGTGGAGAGGCCCGTGACCTGCGCGGACGGAGGGGGAGGTGGTCCGGCCACCATCCGGCGGCCGATTCGGGTGCCGGGTACACCTCGTCCCCGGGGGCGGTGACGGGCGACGGTGGTGGTGCAGCGGGAAGGAGCTGCGCACCCTTCGGGCAGGAGTCTCGTGAGTACATCCGTCGCAACCAAGCGCAGGGCCGCCACCGGGGCCGTCGCCCCGGCCGTACCCCTGGGCGCCGCCAGGTCCGTCGGCGCGGCCGGTACGCGCGAGGACGTCTACGCCGAGCTGTGTGCCGCGCTCTTCTCCGGCTTCGCCCGCCGCGACCAGCGCCTGAAGGCCGAGCAGTACCTGCACGGCCTGCTCACCGCGCAGGGCCGCAAGTCGATCCGCAACATCGCCGCGCAGATCGGCGGTCCGGCGGCCGAGCAGAGCCTGCACCACTTCGTCTCCAGCTCCACCTGGGACTGGCAGCCCATGCGGGCGGCGCTCGGCCGCCACCTGGAGCGGAACGGCTGCCCGCAGGCCTGGGTGGTGCGGCCCATGCCGATCCCGAAGGCCGGGGAGCACTCGGTGGGCGTGGACCGGCGCTTCGACCCGGAGCGCGGGCAGGTCTTCCACGGCCAGCAGGCCTTCGGCGTGTGGTTCGCGGGCGAGGACCTGAGCGTCCCGGTCAACTGGCGGCTCTTCCTGCCGGACCCCTGGGTGAACGACCGCACGCGGCGCGACCGCGCGGAGGTCCCCGAGGAGGCCGGCGAGGAGACCCTGGAGGAGTGCGCGGTCGCGGCGGCGCTCGACACCGCCCGCTGGTCCGACGTCTCCCGCAAGCCGGTCCTCATCGACATCCGGGGCGGCGCGGGCCGTGCGGCCCTCACCCGGCTCGCCGGGGCCGGGGTGCCGGTCGTGGCCCGGATCGGGCCGGGCTCCCGGCTCGCGATCGCGGACCGCTCGCTGCCCGGCTTCGGGGCGGGCCCGCTGTCCGCCGTGCAGATACTGGAGTCCCTCAAGGGGCTGCGCAGGCCGGTGAGCTGGGTGGACACGGTGGGGGGAGTGCGGACCTCGCGGACCTCGCTCGCCACGGCCGTCCGGGTGGCGCTGCCGACGCCGGGCGGGGAGCGGATGCGTCCGCTGGTGCTGCTCGGCGAGTGGGACGATCCGCGGCGGGCCCCGTCGCGGGTGTGGATCAGCGACCTGACCGGTTCTCAGGTGGGCACCCTGCTGCGGCTGACGAAGCTCGCCCGCCGGGTGGAGCGGGACTTCACGGAGGTCGGGGAGGGGGCGGGCCTCCGGGACTTCGTGGGCCGCTCGTTCCGCGGCTGGCACCGGCACATCACCCTGGCCTCGGCGGCCCACGCGGCGACGCTCCTGGCCGCCCAGTGGGAGTCGGGCTACGGCTCGGCGCAGGGGTACGGCTCGGGCTACGGCTCGCGGCGCTCGGCGAGCTGAGGGCCGGGGCGACCGGAGTTCGGCGAGCTGAGGTCCGGGGACGAACGGCGCTCGGCGAGCTGCGGGTCGGGTCCCGCCGGCCCGCAGCTCGTCGGCCCCCGGATCAGGCGCCGCGCTCCGGCGCGCGGAGCGGTTCGGGGGCGACGCGGCCGCGGGCCAGGGCCTCCCGGGTGCGCTGGAGCCGGAGCGCCAGCTGGACCTCCAGGACCTGGCCGGGCTTCTGCCACTCGGGGCCGAGGAGTTCGCCGATCCGCTCCAGGCGGCGGGAGACCGTGTTGGGGTGGACGTGCAGCGCCTCGGCCGCGTTCGTCGGGCTGCCGCCGGAGGCGAAGTACGCCTCCAGGGTGTGGGTGAGGTCGGTGAACCGCTCGGCGTCGTAGTCGAGCACGGGCCCGATCGCCGACTCCACGAAGCCGTCCACGTCGTTGTCGTCGGAGAGCAGCAGCCCCAGGAAGCCCAGGTCCCGCACGGAGGCCGCGGAGCCGGTGCCGCCGAGGGCGCTCATCGCGTCGAGGCAGCGCCAGGCCTCCCGGTGCATCCGCCCCACGGCGTCCGGGCTCCAGCCGGGCCCGGCGGAGCCGACGGAGACGGGGTGCCCGAGCAGCGGGGACAGTTCGGCGGCGACGGCCCGGGCGGCGGCCGAGGCGTCGTCCCCCGGCAGCAGCAGCACGATGCAGCCGCCCTGCACGGTCTTCAGACCGGAGAGGCGGTACGCGTACGAGGACGCCCACACGACCGCCCGGCCCTGCTCGCCGCCCTCGGGCCGGGCGAGCACGAGGACGTGCGGCCGGCGCAGGTCGACGCCGAGGCGGCCGGCCCGCTGGGCGATCTGCTGCGGCGCGTGCGGCGGGTCCGCGATGAGGTCGTCGAGGAGTTCGTCGCGGACGGGGCCCTCGGCGACGGCCGTGGAGCGCCGCATGAGGAGGAGGAAGGCGACGGACTGGGCGGCGAGTTCGAGGAGCCGTTCGTCCTCGCCGGTGAGTCCGCCGGCGGCGTGGACCACGAGGCCGCCGAGGTCCTCGGAGCCCGCGATGACCGGCGCGACCCAGATGTCGTCGGCGGCGAGGACCGGGCGGCGGCGGGCGTGGGCGTCGAGCGAGGCCTTCTCCACGGCCTCCTCGACGGCCTCCTCGTCGAGGCCGGGGACGTCCCCGACGATGGCGAGGCACCGGCCGCCGGGGTCGCGGATCAGGACGCTCGCGTCGAGGGCGTCGGCGGCGGCCTTGGCGACGTTGCACAGGTCGCCGCCCGCGAGGACGAGGTTCATGATGCGGCCGTGGGCCTCGCTGACGTGCCGCATCCGGGTGAGCCGGGTGCGCACCCGGGCGCTGTCCCGCTCCAGTTCGGAGACCTCGGCCCGGGTCCGGTCGAGGAGGCCGGCCTTCTCGACGGCGAGGGCGGCCAGGTCCGCGAGCGCGGCGAGGAGCCCGATCTCCTCGGCGGTGTGGTGGCGGACGCGCCGGTCCGCCCCGAACAGGGTGCCGATGACGGTGTCGCCGCTGCGCAGCGGCGCGGCCACGATCGCGTGCAGTCCCTCGGTGCGCAGGGCGGTCTCGGCGGCCTCGTCGAAGGCGGGGGCGTGGACGCCCGCGTCGAGGGAGCCGGAGGGGGCGAACCGCTCGTCGGCGAGGTAGTCCGGGGTCCAGACCGGTTCGCCGTGGAGCTGGACGGCGCCGCCGAGTCCGTACCCCTCGGCGATCCGGAGGCCGGGGGCGAGGCGCGGTCCCTCGGCGCGGCCGGTGCGGGTGCCCTCGGCGGTGTGGACGTAGCAGTCGCCGTGCGGGCCGCGCAGGGTGACGTACGCCAGGTCGAGGCCGAGGAGCCGGCGGGCGCGGCGGGTGATGACGTGCAGCAGGCCGTCGAGGTCGTAGGAGAGGGTGAGGTCGCGGGCGGTGTCGGTGAGGGTGTCGAGTCCGGCCTCGCGGCGTGCTTCGTGGGCGCGTTCGGCGTGGACCTGGCCGGCGAGGACGACGGCCCGTTGCAGGCGGTCGAGGTCCGCGCGGCCGAGGTCGTCGCGGCGGGCCTCGTCGAGGAGGGCGTCGAAGCGGGCGGGCGGGGCCTGCCGGGCGAGCAGTTCGAGGACCGTGAGCAGCGCGTCGGCACCACCGGCTCCGTCCGCGCCGTGCGTCGTCATGGTCCAAGCCCCCGTATGTCGAGCGAAATCGGGCACCTCGGAGGAAACCCGCCCTGTCTGCCGAAAACTAATTCGGCTTCGGAAGCCGGTCAACGGTGAGCTGCGGCACTTCATTCCCTCCGGTGGACCGGAAGGGGCCGGTCGGCGGCCCGGGGAGCGGCCGTCCGGGTGCCGGCCGGGCCGTCAGCCGACGGAGCCCGCCGGGACGAGGCGGGGGCGGGGCGGGGCGTACTGGGTGGGGATGCGGAGGCCGAGGGCGGGGCGTCCTCCGGTGTGCCGCACGGCGAGGACCGAGCGCTGGAGGCGCCGCAGCCGCGCCGAGGGCTCCATGCCGCTCTCCGCCTTGAGGGCGAGGCGCAGCCGTTCGTACACGGTGAGGGCATCGTCGTGCCGGCCGCAGCGCAGCAGGGCAACCATGAGGTGGGCGTGGAGGGGCTCGTTGGCGCGGTAGCGGGCGACGAGTCCGGTGAGCTCGGGGACGAGTTCGGCGTGCCGGCCGAGGCCCAGCTGTGCTTCGAGCCACTGGTCGAGGACGCTGAGCCGGGAGGTTTCGAGGCGCTCGATCTCCCTGCGGAGGCGGGGTCCGGCGGCGACGCCCGCGTACGGGTCGCCGCGCCACAGGGCCAGGGCCTCGCCGAGGCGGAGCGCGGCGCGCGGGAGGTCGCCGGCCTCCATGGCCCGGTAGCCGGCGCCGGCCGCGCGCTCGAACTGCCAGACGTCGTGGGCGCCGCCGCCGGTGTCGAGCCGGTAGCCGCCGGGCTGGGAGACGAGGACCGCGTCGGCGGTGCGACGGCCGGACCAGTCGGCCCCCGGGCCGGCGGGGCCGGTGCCGCGCAGGGCGTCCTCGACGAGGGCGCGCAGCCCGGCTATGTGGGCCTGGAGCTCCGCGCGGGCGCCGCGCGGCGCGCCGGACGGCCACAGCTCCTCGGTCAGGACCGTCACGGGGACGACCTGGTCGGCGCTGGCCGTGAGCAGGGCGAGCAGCTGCCGGGGCGCGGCCGCCGTCGGGGTGATCGAGGCCCCGTTCTCACGTACCGACAGTCCCCCCAGGATCCGGACGTCCACCTTGCCCCCTCAGTGCCTGCGCGGCGTCTGCGCGCGGGATGACTCTCGATGATTAGAAAAGACCCCCGTAGGCATGTCAATAAGAAACCGGAGGGTACGGAATCACCTCCCGGGATATCGGGGTGATTCACCCCCTTTGTCGTGCTATTGGGACGCCTGGTTTTCGTCACTGGCTGATAACGCACCCATGGCGAAAGACTGTTTCCGGACTCGGAGGTACGCTTTCGGGGGTCCTTCGCGGAGTGCGGAGGGGCTCCGACCCGCGACTTCGCGCCACAAACAGACGGCCCGGTACGGTTCCGGGCCGGACGCGGGACGGACGCGGGACGGACGCGGGACGGGTGCCGGACGGGCGCGGACCGGACGCGGGGCGGGCCTCAGAGCACCGCGGCGGCGGTGAGCAGGCCGAAGGAGACGGTGATCAGGACCGTACGGACGCGGTGGAAGCCGTTCCACCGCTTCTCGAAGGCGGCCCGGACCGCCGCCGGATCCCCCTCGGGGTCGCTCGCCAGGGCGTTGTTGAGGGGGATGTTGCCGCCGAGGGTGACCGCGTGGTTGAGGGCCGCGCACACGAGTCCCGCGAGGACGAGCCACTTCTGCGCGTCCGTGCGCCCGGCGGCGGGGACGAGGAACGCGGCGGCGGGGAAGACGATGACGCCGAGGAAGACGGTGAGGAACACGGCCCTCGGCACGTACTCGTTGATCCGGCGCATCGCCGTGACGAATCCGGCGTCCGTCAGCCGGGCGAGCGCGGGCATGATCCCGGTGAGGAAGACCAGCATGAAACCGGCGTAGAGGCCGGTGCAGACGACGGCGAGGGCGAGCAGCAGGGTGGCCATGCGGCCATTCTGTCCCGCTGCCCGCCCCGGGCGTCAGGTGTAGGTGACCGATGTACGCGTCAGACGGGTGGGGGCGCGCGACGGCGCGTCCGGTCGTGCGCGCCGGATGGTGACGACGCGTCCGGTCGTGTGCGCCGATCGCCCGTCAGCTGTACGGGTCGCCCGTCAGCCGTGCGGATCGCCCGTCAGCTGTACGGGTCGCCCGACCGCAGCTCCCCCTCCCCCGGCCCGCCCGGCTCCGAAGGTTCCTCCGCCGGGCCGCGCAGGGTCTCCGCCCGCCGTACCGACTCGGCGAGTTCCCGCACCACCGCCGAGCCGGACCGCCCGGCGATCGCGTCGGCGTGCCCCGCGAGCGTTCCGAGCGCCGGCGCTCCCGGCAGCGCGCCGCCGCGCAGGGTGTCCGCGAAGTAGGCGGCGATCGCGGTCAGTTGCAGGCTGTCGTGGCCGCCGCCCCAGATGTCGGCGGTCAGCGCGCCGGTCGCGACGGTGCCGGAGCGCTCGCGCGGGGCGCGGGTGGCGGGGTCGAGCCAGCGGACGGTGGCGGTGGCGACGGTCCCGGTCGCCCCGGGCCTGGTCCGCACCGCGTAGAGCGCGGTGACCGTGTGGCCGGCCCCGATCTCGCCGCCGTCCACCCGGTCGTTCCGGAAGTCCTCGTCGGCGACCTCCCTGTTCTCGTAGCCGATCAGCCGGAACTTCTCGACGGTCCGCCGGTCGAAGGCGACCTGCGCCTTGGCGTCGCGGGCGCGCAGTTCGACGTGGGCGGGCAGCTGGTCGACGAAGACCTTGCGGGCCTGCGCCGTGGTGGAGACGTACGTCGTCTGGCCGTCCCCCCTGTCGGCGAGCTTCTCCATGAACGCGTCGCCGAACTCGCTGCCGACCCCGACGCCGAAGAGGGTGATCCCGTACTCCCCGCGCTCCTCGCCGATGCGGGCGAGGATCGTCTCCGCCTCGGTGGAACCGGTGTTGGCGAGGGCGTCGGAGAGCAGGACGACCCGGTTGGTGGCGCCCTCGCGGTGGCCGGCGACGGCGGTGTCGTAGCCGGTGCGGACACCGGCCTCCACGTTGGTGGACGCGCTGGTCGCGAGGGAGGCCACCACCTCGCGGATCCGGCCCCTGGCCTCCCCGACACGGGTCATGGGCAGCCGGGTCTCGGCCTCGGAGCTGAAGGTGACGAGGGCGATCGAGTCGTCGTCGCGGAGCTGGTCCACGAGCAGTCCGAGGGACTCCTTGACGAGGTCGAGGCGCCCCGGCTCGTCCATGGAGCCGGAGACGTCGACGACGAAGGTGAGCGCGGCGGGCGGGCGTTCGCCGCTCCGGTCCGCGCCCCGGGTGGCGAGCCCGACCCTGACCAGGGACCAGCCGTCCCGCCCGGTGCGGGCGCCGTCGAGGGTGACGCTGAAGCCGTTGTCCGCCGGGCGCCGGTAGTTCGGGCGGAAGCTGTTGACGAACTCCTCGGGGCGCACGGTCGCCGGATCGGGCAGCCGCCCCTCGGCGAGGGCGCGGCGGGCGTAGCCGTACGAGGCGGTGTCGACGTCCAGGGCGAAGGTGGACAGGTAGTCGGGCGCGGGCGACGGGGACCGCCGCTCGCCCTCCTCGGGGGCGCCCGTCCCGGTGCGTCCGCCGTCGGGAGGGGCGGGGGCGGTGCGGCCGTCCCCCTTCGCGCTCCGGTCGGCACTGCTCCCGTCGCCGGACGCGCCGCAGCCCGTGAGGACGATTCCGGCGGCGAGCAACCCCGCGATCACGGCCGGGACCCGGGACCGGCGGGGCCGGGTCCCTCTCGTCTCGTTTCGTTCCATTCCATCTCCCCCTCTTCGTAAGGCACTTGTGAATGTGACGAACGGAGGCTCCGAAAAGAGCAGTCGAAGGGGTTGCGGATGGATCTCGATGCGGCAACGGCGACACGGGTGAACCCCGGTGGCATGGATTCGCCATCCTTCTCAACAGGGGTTGTCACCGTGTGCAGTCACATGCGTACATGGAGTGGACATCGATCGGCGGGGGTGGTCAGCGGTGGCAGAGAGCGCGGGCTCCGTGATGCTCGCCCGTTCGGCGATGAACCGGGCCGCGACCGAGGGACAGCGGCCCGCGGGGCGTCCGGTCCGGGGAGCGCGGCGCATCAGTGCCGCGCTCGCCGGGCTGGCCGCCTCCACCCGGCACGAGTTGCTGACCTTCGACGACCCGGTCGCGTCCGCGGACTACGCGATCCCCGAGCCGTTCCTGGAGCTGGCGGGAGCGTGCATGCGGGCCGCGGCGGAGCGGGCCGACGAGGTGCGGCGGATCGTCCCGCGACACGCGCTGGCCCGGATCGGGGACGGGCTCCGGATCCCCGGCCGGGCCCGGCTGGTGGAGGCGATCCCGTTCAAGATGATCCTCGTGGACCGGACGGTGGCGGCGGTCCCGCTCGATCTGGAGCTGTTCTACAACGGGCTGCTGCTGATCCGCGACCCGGTGGTGGTGCAGGCCCTCGTCCGGGCCCATCACGTCTGCTGGGCGATGGCCGAGGACCCGGTGGTGTACACGGTGCCGGCCCCGTCGCCGCCGCCGGACGAGCTGCCGCCCCAGCTGCGCCCGGTGCTCGACGCCCTCCTCGCGGGGCTCACGGACGAGACGGCGGCGGCCCGGCTCGGCATGTCCGCGCGGACCTACAGCCGCCGGGTCGGCGAGCTGATGGCGGCCCTCGGCACGACGAGCCGCTTCCGCGCGGGCGCGGAAGCGGCTCGAAGGGGGTGGTTGTGACGGCTCCTCGAAACCCTCGGACACATGTCGCCCTCGGGCCCGGCTGCTAGGACACGATGTCCTTGCGGGCGAAGCCCCGGAAGGCGAGGGCGAAGAGGACCAGGGCGTACGTCAGGGAGATCGCCGTGCCCTTCACCATGCCGCCCCACTCCAGCTGGGGCTGGAGCGCGTCGACCCAGGCGAACTGCCAGTGCGCGGGCAGGAAGTCGCGCCAGTCGCCGAGCGCGGTGACGGCGTCCAGGACGTTGCCGACGATGGTCAGGCCGACGGCGCCGCCCACCGCGCCGAGCGGGGCGTCGGTGCGGGTGGACAGCCAGAAGGCGAGACCGGCGGTGACCAGTTGGGAGGCGAAGACGAAGGCGACGGCGATCGCGATCCTGAACAGGGCGTCCCCGGCCGGCACCGAGCCGCCGGTCGGCAGCTGGAGCGGGCCCCAGCCGTAGGCGACCGTGCCGGCCGCCAGGGCCACCAGCGGGAGGAGGACCATCGCGGCCGCGCTGTAGCCGAGCGCGACCACCAGCTTGGAGGCGAGGAGCCGGGACCGGGGCACGGGCGCGGCGAGCAGGTAGCGCAGCGAGGACCAGCCGGCCTCGGAGGCGACCGTGTCCCCGCAGAACAGCGCCACGGGAATGACGAGGAGGAAGCCGGCCGAGACGAAGAGGCAGGTGGCCGCGAAGTTGGCGCCCGAGGTCGTCGCCGTGTCGAGGAGGGTGACGCGGCCGTCGCGGTCGCCGTCCCCGGCGCCGCCGATCGCGAAGGCCGCGATCAGGACGAACGGCAGGGCGGCCAGGACGGCGCCCATCACCAGGGTGCGGCGCCGCTTCCACTGGCGCAGGGCCTCGACGCGCAGGGGCAGGGTGCGGCCGGGCCGGTAGCCGGGGGCGGACTCGGCGGCGGGGCCCTCGGGCGGCGGGGTGGTGGGGACGGTGCTGCTCATGCGGCTCCTCCTCCGATCAGGGTCAGGAACGCGTCCTCCAGGCGCCGGTGCGGTCCGACCCCGGTCAGCGGCACGTCCAGGCGGACGAGCTCGGCGATGAGGGCGGTCGCGTCGGCGCCGTCGAGCCGGACCAGGAGTCCGGCGTCGGTGCGGGCGGCCGAGCCGACGCCCGGCAGGGCGCCGATCTTCTCGACGAGGGCGTCCGGGAGGACGGGCAGGGGCGCGCCGTCGGGGGTGCGTTCGGCGAGGGTGACGAGGAGGGTGTCGCCGGAGCCGGTGATCTCCGCGACCGGCCCGGCCTGCACCAGCTGCCCCCGGTCCATGACGACGAGGTGGGTGCAGGACTGCTCGACCTCCGCCAGGAGGTGGCTGGAGACGATGACGGTGCGGCCCCCGGCCGCGTACCGGATCATCACCTCCCGCATCTCGCGGATCTGCGGCGGGTCGAGTCCGTTGGTCGGCTCGTCCAGGATCAGCAGGTCCGGCAGGCCGAGCATGGCCTGGGCGAGGGCGAGGCGCTGGCGCATGCCCTGCGAGTAGGTGCGCACGGCGCGTTCCAGGGCGCCGCCCAGGTTCGCGATCCGCAGGGCCTCGTCGACGTGGGCGTCCTCGGCGGGGCGGCCGGTGGCCCTCCAGTACAGGTCGAGGTTCTCCCGGCCCGACAGGTGCGGCAGGAAGCCGGCGCCCTCGACGAAGGCGCCGACGCGGGAGAGGACCGGGGCGCCGGGCCGGATCGCCTGGCCGAAGACCCGGATCTCGCCCTCGTCGGGGGCGATGAGGCCCATCAGCATGCGCAGGGTGGTGGTCTTGCCGGCGCCGTTGGGCCCGAGGAGCCCGAGGACCTGCCCCTGCTCGACCCGGAAGGAGAGGTCCTTCACGCTGTAGCGCTCGCCGCCCTTGTACTTCTTGGACAGGCCGGTGATCAGGAGCGGTACGGAGACGAGTTCCGGGTCGGGGGCGGGGGCCGCGGTCCTGCGGCGGGCCGTGAGCAGCAGGACGGCGGCGACGGCCAGGCCGATCAGCGGCAGGCCCCACACCCACCGGGGCAGGGCGGCGGCCTGGGTGGTGAGGCCGGGCGCGGTGGGGACGGTCAGGGGCCCCTCGACGGCGACGGTGTAGGCGGCGGGGGCGGCCGGGGAGGCGTAGCCGAGGTCGGTGGCGGCGACGACGAGCCGCAGCCGGTGCCCGGCCACCACCTCGTGGTCGATCGCGGGCAGCGTCAGGGTGACGTCGCGGCCCGACCGGGCGTCCTCGACGCGGACGGGGGCGACGAGCTGGGCGGGCAGCACCTGCTGCCCGCCGTCGGGGCCGACGTCGTACACCTTGGCGAAGAGGACGGCGGAGCCGTCGGCGGCGGTCGAGGTGACCTTGACGCGGACGGTCGGCGCGCCGGTGATCCGGAGCGTCTCGGCCTGCGGCTTCGCGTCGAAGCGGGCGTGCTGGCCGGGGAAGTCGAGGGAGAGGCCGACGCCGAGGGAGGAGAGGCCGGAGAGGCCGCCGCCGAGGCCGGGGACGGCCGAGACGGCGGGCGGCGCGCCGCCCGGCGGGTTGGCGAAGGTCCTCGGCGCGCCGGCGAGGGGGACGTCCGTGGTCCCGGCGGCGAGGCCCGGGTAGCGGTCGGCGGTCGCGGCGCGGGTGGTGGCCCGGCCGTTGGTGGAGTCGACGCCGCCGGTGCGGCTGACGCGGAAGGCGGGGCCGGTGTCGACGGAGGCGTCCCGCTTCAGCCAGCGGTCGAACCAGGCGCCGACGCGCCGTTCGACGCGCTCGGTCTCCTGGTCGCCGCCGTCGTGGCCGCCGGCGGTCCAGTCGACGGCGACGGGGGCGCCGTTGGCGGCGAGGGTGCGGGCCATGGCGTCGGACTGGGCCAGGGTGAAGAGCGAGTCGGACTGGCCCTGCACGAGGAGCGCGGGCACCTTGATCCCGCTGCCGACGGCGGAGGGGCTGCGTGCTTCGAGCAGCGCGCGGGCGGCGGCGTCGGGCTTCCCGGAGACGGCGACGCGCTGGTAGAGCGAGCAGAGCTCGGCGGTGAACCGGCCGCAGGCGGGGGCCTTGCCGGGGGCCGCGGCGGCCGCGGCTCCGCCGACGGCGGGGGTCTCACCGCCGACGGGTCCGTCTCCCGCGCCCGGCCTGCTCCCGGCGCCCGCGCCGTTCCCCGCGGAGAAGAAGATCCCGGCCCAGAGCTTCTTGAAGACGCCGTCGGGGAAGAGGGCGTCGGCGAGGTTCCAGTACGTGATCCGGGGGGCGATCGCGTCGACGCGCGGGTCGTGCCCGGCGGCGAGCAGGGAGATCGCGCCGCCGTAGGAGGCGCCGCTGACGCCGACGCGCGGGTCGCCCGCCTTGTCGAGGAGGACCTCGGGCCGGTCCGCGAGCCAGTCGATGAGCCCGCTGACGTCCTTGACCTCGTGGTCGGGGTCGTTGAGGCCGATCTCCCCGGTGGAGGCGCCGAAGCCGCGGGCGGACCAGGTGAGGACGGCGTAGCCCTCGCGGGCCAGGCCCTCGGCCTGGGCGCGGACGTCGTCCTTGGAGCCGCCGAAGCCGTGCCCGAGCAGGACGGCGGGCCTGCGCCCGTCGCCGTCGCCGGTGAAGTACGAGGTGTCGAGCCGTACGCCGTCGACGTCGAGCGTCCGGTCCGCGCGGTGCACGGGCGGTGGATCGTCCGAGGCGACGGCGGTCCAGGTGCCGGCACCCGCGAGGACGGTGAGCGCGGCGGTGACCGCGGCCCACCGGGGAAGTCGGAGTCGCATGGTCCCGAGCCTAAGCGGCGCCCCTGTGGACCGCGGCGCCCCGGAGACGGAGGTCCCGCACCTCCTGGGGTCGTACGGAGTACGGTCCGCGTACCGCGGGCGCGGTACGGCGGGCGTACGGAGGAGAGACGTGATCGAGATCCGGCGGGCGACGACGGTGGCCGAGCTGCTCGCGGCGGAGCACCTCTACGACGGCCCGGCGCGGGAGGAGTGGGCGGCCCGCTTCCTGGCGGCGCCGGGGCACCTGATGCTGATCGCCTACACGGAGGACGGCTTCCCGGCCGGCTTCGTGTCCGGCGTCGAGATGATCCACCCGGACAAGGGGACGGAGATGTGCCTCTACGAACTGTCGGTGGACGAGGCGCACCGGCGGCGCGGCACGGGCCGGACCCTGACGGAGGCCCTCCTCACGGCGGCCCGGGAGCGCGGCTGCCACGGCGCCTGGGTGGGCGTGGACACGGACAACGCCCCCGCCCTGGCGACCTACCGCACGACGGGGGCGGCGGACGAGGGGGTGTTCGCGATGCTGGGCTGGGAGCTGGGCGGGGAGGGCGGGGAGTAGGAACGGGGAGCCGAACGGCGAGAGTGGCGTCCGGGCGACCCGGTCCGCGCCGCTGCCTGCGACGATGCGCCCATGGGTTACGACCTTGCCGTGTGGAGCGGTGACCGTCCGCGTGACGACCGCCGAGCGGGATCGACCTACGACGAGCTCTACGAGCGCTACCTGGAGTCGGACGACGTCGTCGTGCCTCCGACACCGCGCGTCACGGCCTATGTGGAAGCCCTCGTCGCGCGCTACCCGGATGACGACCACGGTGTCGTGTGGGCGTCGCCACCGGTCACCGAAGAGGCGTCGGGCCCGATCGTGTACCTGCTCATGTCCTTCGGCAAGGCCGAGGAGGTGTCCGAGTACGCCGTCGGGCTGGCTCGCGAACACGGACTCGTCTGCTTCGACCCGCAGGAAGAACGCCTCCGTTCGTGAACCGCGTGCTCTTCGGCTGCGACCCGCCCGCGAACGGATGTCGACCGTCACGGCAACGACGCCGCCCGGACCGACCGGGGCGGCGTCGGCGGTCGCTTTCATAAGCCCGCTTCGAGTCCCGTGAGCACACGGCGCAAGAGCCCGGCGTCCGGGCCCGCCATCGGTCCGGCGCCGGACCGTAGCGCCTTCTGCCGTCGTGGCAGCGGCGTCGGTGTCGGCTGCGGGGAACGAACCGCAAGCTCGGCCCACACCGCCTTGCCGCCTTCCGTGCGGTAGGAGCCCCAGCGATCCGCGAACTGCTGTACGAGCAGCAGACCGCGCCCGTTCTCGGCCTCTTCGTCGGCCTGCGCGGGTACGGGCAGGCCGTCCGACACGTCCTCCACCTCGATGACGAAGCTGTCCCGGAGGCCGACCAGGCGCACGTGGACGAAACCGATCCCCTCCAGCTCGCCCCACGTCGGATGCCCCGTCAGCACCCCCGTGGCGGTGACGGCATTGGTCACCAGTTCCGAGGTGATGAGAAGGACGTCGTCCTCGATGAGCACGGCCTGCCACTTGGACAGGGCGAGCCGCAGGAAGTGGCGCGACACGGAGACGGCCGAACGTACGGCGGCCAAGGACAGCTGGTCGGAGAAGCGGACGCTCTGCGGCCGGTACGGCGGCTTCCCGCCCCTCACGAGCACTCGTCCAGGCTGACGACCTCCGCGCCGGTGGCGCAGGACAGATGAACCAGCATGGCGTCCTGGAGCGACCTGCTGAGCGCCGGCGCCCGGTAGGACGGCACGACCACGTGCTTCGCCCCGGCGCGCTCGACCGCCTCGACCAGTTCCGTGAACGCCGACCGGACCCCTGATACGTACTCGTGGAACACGGTCGCCAGTTGGAAGCCGTTGGCTTCGGCGTAGGCGTTCAGGTCGTCCTGCTTCTGTTTCGCCTCGTCGTCGCTCATGTCGTCAGGCACCCGCACGTAACCGAAGATCAGCGGTTTCATCGCACTGGACGCTCCCTCGCCACGCCTGCGATCACACGGCGTGTTCGCAGTGGTCCTGTGGGGTTACCGAGTGAAGCACCGTAGGACTCTTTTCTGCAGGACTACATTGTCGAGTATTCGATTCAAAGGATCCGAACCTTTATGCGACATCGCGATTCGGAATCCCTGGCGACTGCATTCCGGAACCCAAGATCTGGCGCATCGAGACCGGCCAGGTGTCGCTTCGCAGCCTCGACGTCGAGGCGATGTGCAAGGTGTGCGGCGCGGACATGAGCTGGCCAAGGGTCTGATGGGCCTGGCGAAGGAGACCAAGAGCCGGGGTTGGTGGCACGCTTATGGCGATGTGATCCCTGAGGGCTTCGACCTTTGCATCGGGTTGGAGGAGGCCGCCGAACGTCTGTCCTGGTACTCATCCGAATTGGTGCCCGGGTTGCTTCAGACGCGGGCCTATGCCGAGACACTGGTCCGCGAGGACAACCCCGGCGTACCTGACGAGGAGATTGCGCGGCGCGTAGAAGTGCGCATCGCGCGGCAAGCGCTCGTGACCAGGGTGACGGCGGCGCCCACGGTGGAAGTCGCCCTCAATGAGGCCGTTCTCCGTCGCCCTGTAGGAGGCACCGAGGTGATGAGCGATCAGTTGCGGCGCCTGGTCGAGCTGAACGAGTTGGACAACGTGGCTGTCCGCGTCGTGCCGTTCAGCGCCGGCCTGCACGCGGGCATCATGTCCGGCCCGTTCGTCAAAATGCGCTTCCCGACCACGGCCGACGGCCGGGACACGGAGCCACCCACGGTCTACGTGGAAGGCTTCACCGGGGCTCTGTACCTCGACAAGCCCCACGAGATCGATCGCTACGACAGCGTGTTCACGGCGATCTGGAGCTCTGCCTTGAACCACGAGGACACACAGAGCCTTCTGCACAAAGCAACAAGGGAGCTGTGGAAAGTGAAGAGTTCCGACCTGACGGGCGCGGTGTGGCGCAAGAGCAGCCGTAGCAACGGCCAGGCCGAGTGTGTCGAGGTCGCGTTCCTCGGCGACGGTCGCGTGGCCATGCGTGACAGCAAGGACAAGGGCACCGGCTCCGCCCTCGTCTTCACCCCCGGCGAGTGGGCCGCGTTCGAGGGCGGTGTGGTGGACGGCGAGTTCACGCGGCCGTAGCACGACCCCGCACGCGGCATCAGGAAGCGCCCGACCGGTCGCCCCGGTCGGGCGCTTCTCGCCGTGGACGCCTGCCTCGTCATCCCACCCTCAGTACGGTCTTCCCCGTGTTCCGGCCGGCCTCAAGGAGCCGGTGGGCCTCCCCTCGTCCGTCAGGTCGTACTCGGCCGTGATGTGGACCCACGTGAGGGGTTGCCGAACGCCCATCGGAACCCAAAACCGTTCCCGACTCAGAACAGCCGGGTCCGGCCTCCCCGTACGGCGCGCACCAGGAGCGTGCCCGTGGTGCGCCTGTCTCGTCCGGAGGCTGGAAGGACGGTGGCCGTGGCATCGGAGAACCCGTGGTCCTTGAGGAGCGAGCACCAGGTCTCGGGCGCGTAGTCCCACCGCTTCACGATCGCGGGGTCCTCGTCCGCGCCACGCGGGATGTACGAGGCCTGACAGCCGTAGCAGCCTTCCACCGGGGGCCTTTGGGAGAAGGCGAACACGCCGCCCGGCCTGAGGTTCGCGTGAACGATCGGCAGCAGTACGCCGGGGTCGGTGAACCATGCGACGCCGAACACGCTGAACACGGCGTCGAAGAGGGTGGAGGTCTCGCCGAGATAGGCCAGGGCATCCCCTTGGTGCAGTTCCATACCGGCCACGTCCGGCCACCGCTCCCGGGCCTTGCCGAGCTGCTTCGCGGAGATGTCCACGCCGACGGCCTTGATACCGAGCGTGGCGAGGTGGGCGAGGTTCCCGCCCGATCCGCACCCGAGGTCGAGCGCGGTGTCACCCGGGTCGAGTGCCAGCACGTCGGCGCCGGGGCCGTGATCGGCGTACTGGGTCCAGTTGAACCAGGTGGTCTCGCCTTTGGCGTTGGTCCGCCTTCGCTGGGGCTTGCTCCGCGCGTACGTGTCCCACGCGGCACTGCGAGTGTCGGTCATCGGTGTCCGTTCTCGGTCATGGCGACAGCCGCCCGGCACGATACCGGGCGGCTGTCGCGGTGGGCCCGGCTAGCTGACAGGGCTGTCGGAGCACCCGGCGTAGGACTGGGTGCAGTCCGCCGCGCCGTCGAGGGGCCAGAACTCGGGGTCGGTCCGGTGTCCGGCCTCGCGGATCAGGTCGGCGGTCCGGCGCATCGCGGCCCGGCCCTCTTCGGGGTCACGGCCGCTGCCGCGGTCCGGGACGTGGTGGACGAACCCGCCGCCGAGCGCGGCGCAGAAGTCGGCGTACGACTTGGTGTGCAGGACGAACGCGTGCCAGAACAGGTCCACGCGGAGGCTGGGGGTCACCTTCTCCGTGGTGGTCGCGGCGACGGCGAGGAACGCCGCGAGTTGGTCCACGCCCCGGTTGCCCTGCTCCTCGGTGACCTCCGGCCAGTAGTCCTCGCGGACCATGGTGACGAGGTCGGCCCGGAGGGCCGGGCTGATCAGGTTCAGGACTCCGATGGTGTCGTGCCGGGTGATCGTCACTGTTGTGCCTTCCTTGTCGTTGCGGATCGTCAGGGGCACTTGACGGGTCGATGTTCCCGTCGACGAGCAGTCGGAGCGACGACGCTTCGGGCGTCGCGTGGACGTCACTTACCAGGGCGTCGATGACGCCTCCGAGGGCGTCAATCGGGTGTCATTGGACAAGAGTTCGGTCTAGCTTTGACCTCATGACGACATCCACCGTGGTGCCGAACGATGTACTGCGAGCCGTGCGTATCGGCCTGCGCCTGAGCCAAGACGACTTCGCCAAGGCCCTGCGCCGGGCCGGGCAGGAGTCAGGGGAGCCGAACGAGGCGTCGAAGCGTCTGGTGCAGCGCTGGGAGTCGGGTACGAGCAGGACACCCAGGGGCGTGTACGCGCGGGCGTTGGAGCGGGTCACGGGCCGTCCGGTCGAGGCCCTCGGGTTCACGCTGCCGGTGCCGATGGCACGGGTGCGCGCAGACGGGACGGGAGGGTACGACATGGATACGGCGGGGACAGGGGCTTCCGTCGTCGTGGGCGCTCAGGCGGCTGCTCAGGCCACCGAGGAGACGTTCTCGGGTGTCTGGCTCAGCCGGTACGAGTTCTATTCGTCCAGCCGCTCGGAAACGTACGAGGCCAAGCACTACGTTGTGGTCGTTCAGCACGGGAACCGGCTGACCGCGCAGTCCCTCCCGGGGGCGAGCACCAACCCGGACAGCCCGCTGACCCTGGATCTCACCGTCGACCGGAACGTGGTCACCGGGACGTGGGTCGAGCAGACGGCCACTGACGGCTACTACAACGGCGCCCGGTACCACGGGGCCGTACAGCTTCTGGTCGAGCCGACCGGTCGGCGCATGGCCGGGAAGTGGGTCGGCTTCGGGAAGGACTTCGACGTGAACACCGGGCCCTGGGAGCTGCGGCTGGTGGACCGGTCCACGAGCAAGGCGGCCTTGGAGCGGTACGGGCGGGCCCCGGAGTGACGGCGGGGACCCCCGGCCGGTGGAAAGGGGCCGGGGGTCCGATGTCCGGGGCGTCCGTCCGCGTCAGTGGTTGCGCGGGAAACCGAGGTCGACGCCGGCCGGGGCGTCGGAGGGGTCGGGCCAGCGGGTGGTGACGACCTTGCCGCGGGTGTAGAAGTGCACGCCGTCGTTGCCGTAGACGTGGTGGTCGCCGAAGAGCGAGTCCTTCCAGCCGCCGAAGGAGTGGTAGCCCACCGGCACCGGGATCGGGACGTTGACGCCGACCATGCCGGCCTCGACCTCCAGCTGGAAGCGGCGGGCCGCGCCGCCGTCGCGGGTGAAGATCGCGGTGCCGTTGCCGAACGGCGAGGCGTTGATGAGGGCGAGGCCCTCCTCGTACGTCTCGGTGCGCAGCACGCACAGGACCGGGCCGAAGATCTCGTCCCGGTAGGCCTTGGCCGTGGTGGGGACGCGGTCGAGGAGGGAGAGGCCGATCCAGTGGCCGTCCTCGTGGCCCTCGACGGTGTAGCCGGTGCCGTCGAGGACGACCTCGCAGCCCTCGTCCGCCGCGCCGTGGACGTAGGAGGCGACCTTGTCGCGGTGGACGGCCGTGATGAGCGGGCCCATCTCGGAGGTGGGGTCGGCGCCGGGGCCGATCTTGATCTTCTCGGCGCGCTCGCGGATCTTGTCCACCAGCTCGTCGGCGATCGAGCCGACCGCGACGACCGCCGAGATCGCCATGCAGCGCTCGCCGGCGGAGCCGTACGCCGCCGAGACGGCCGCGTCGGCCGCCGCGTCGAGGTCGGCGTCCGGGAGGACCAGCATGTGGTTCTTGGCGCCGCCGAGCGCCTGGACGCGCTTGCCGTTGGCGGAGGCGGTGGTGTGGATGTACCGGGCGATCGGGGTGGAGCCGACGAAGGAGATCGCCGAGACGTCCGGGTGCTCCAGGAGCCGGTCCACGGCCACCTTGTCGCCGTGCAGGACGTTGAAGACGCCGTCCGGCAGGCCGGCCTCGGCGAGCAGCTCGGCGATCTTCAGGGACGGGGAGGGGTCCTTCTCGCTCGGCTTGAGGATGAACGTGTTGCCGGTCGCGATGGCGATCGGGAACATCCACATCGGCACCATGGCCGGGAAGTTGAAGGGCGTGATGCCGGCGACGACGCCGACCGGCTGGCGGATGGACGCCACGTCGACCCGGTTGGACACCTGGGTGGAGAGCTCGCCCTTGAGCTGGGTGGTGATGCCGCAGGCCAGGTCGACGATCTCCAGGCCGCGGGCGACCTCGCCGAGCGCGTCCGAGTGGACCTTGCCGTGCTCGGCGACGATCAGTTCGGCGATGGCGTCGCGGTTCGCGTCGAGCAGCGCGCGGAACTTGAAGAGGATCGTGGTGCGCTGGGCCAGCGAGGAGGTGCCCCAGGTGGCGAAGGCGGCCTTGGCGGCGGCCACCGCCGCGTCGACCTCCTCGACCGAGGCGAGCGCGACCCGGGTGGTCACGGCGCCGGTGGCCGGGTCGGTGACCGGCCCCCAGTCGCCCGACGTGCCCTCGACGGTCTTGCCACCGATCCAGTGGTCGACGGTCTTGACGGTGTTCGTCATGACGAAATGCTCCTTCAGAGATGGCGGCGTCGGGCGGTGACGTGCCGGTCGTACTCCTCCCGGGCCTTGACCGCCGACGGGCGGGTCGAGGTCTCGGCCACGGGCACATCCCACCACGCCGGGGCCGGAGGCGGGCCCGACACTGTGTCGGGCGTTTCGGTCTCGACGTAGACACATGTGGGAACCGTCGCGGCTCGCGCCTCCCCGAGGGCTTCCCGCAGGTCACGCACGGTGCGGGGGCGCAGCACCCGCATGCCGAGGGAGGCGGCGTTGGCCCCGAGGTCGACGGGGAGGGGCGGTCCGGTGAAGCCGCCGTCCGCGTCCCGGTACCGGTAGTCGGTGCCGTACCGCTCGGCGCCGACGGCCTCCGAGAGGCCGCCGATGGAGGCGTACCCGTGGTTCTGGAGGACGACGAGGCGCAGCGGCAGGCGTTCCTGCACGGCGGTGACGATCTCGGTGGGATTCATCAGGTACGTCCCGTCCCCGACGAGCGCCCAGACGGGCCGGCCGGGGGCGGCGAGGAGGACGCCGATCGCGGCGGGGATCTCGTATCCCATGCAGGAGTAGCCGTACTCGACGTGGTACTGGTCGGCGGAGCGGGGCCGCCACAGCCCGTGGAGGTCGCCGGGGAGCGATCCGGCGGCGTTGATCAGGATGTCGCTCCCGTCGACCAGGGTGTCGAGTGCGCCGAGGACCTGGGTCTGGGTGGGGCGGGCGTCCTCGTCGGGGACGGCGTAGGCGGCGTCGACCCGCTCCTGCCAGTCGCGTCCGGCGGCGGCCCACCTCGTCGTGTCCCGCCGGTGGTCGCCGAGGGCCCCGGTGAGGGCGGTCAGGCCCTCGCGGGCGTCGGCGACGAGCGGCATCGCGGCCTGCTTGTGGGCGTCGAAGCCGGTGATGTTGAGGTTGAGGAAGCGGGCTCCCCCGGGGAAGAGGGTGCCGGAGGCGGTGGTGAAGTCGGTGTACCGGGTGCCGACGCCGATGACGAGGTCGGCGGTGCGGGCCAGGGCGGCGGCGGTGTCCGTACCGGTGTGTCCGACGCCGCCCACGTCGCAGGGGTGGTCGTACGGCAGGACGCCCTTGCCGGCCTGGGTGGTGGCGACGGGCAGTCCGGCCCGCTCGGCGAAGGTCCGCAGGGCGTCCTCGGCGCCGCTGTGCCGCACCCCGCCGCCCGCGACGACCAGGGGCCGCTCGGCGGACCGCACGGCCCGTACGGCCGCGTCGAGTTCGGCCGCGTCGGGGCGGGGGCGGCGGACCCGCCAGGTCCGCTCGGCGAAGAACTCCTCCGGCCAGTCGTACGCCTCCGCCTGCACGTCCTGGGGCAGGGCGAGGGTCACGGCGCCGGTCGCGGCGGGGTCGGCGAGGGTCCGTACGGCTTCGAGGGCGGCCGGGACCAGGGCCTCGGGGCGGGTGATCCGGTCGAAGTACACCGAGACGGGACGCAGGCAGTCGTTGACGGAGACGTCGCCCGCCCAGGGGAGTTGGAGCTGCTGGAGGACGGGGTCGGCGGGACGGGTCGCGAAGGTGTCGCCGGGGAGGAGCAGGACGGGGAGGCGGTTGATCGTGGCGAGGGCGGCGCCGGTGACGAGGTTGGTGGCGCCGGGGCCGATGGAGGTGGTGACGGCGTGCGCGGAGAGGCGGCGGGACTGGCGGGCGTAGCCGACGGCGGCGTGCACCATGGCCTGCTCGTTGCGGCCCTGGTGGAAGGGCATGGGGCCCGGGTCCCCCGGTCGCGTGGCCTGCTCCACGAGCGCCTGGCCGATCCCGGCGACGTTCCCGTGGCCGAAGATGCCCCAGGTGGCGGCGATCAGGCGGCGGCGCTCGCCGTCGCGCTCGGTGTACTGGGCGGCGAGGAAGCGGACGAGGGCCTGGGCGGTGGTGAGCCGGACGGTGCTCATGCGTGTCCTTCCGGGTGCTCCGGGACCGGCCGGACGCCGCTCGCGCGTGCCTTCCCGCGTCCCGCGGTGGTCGGCCGGGCGCTCATGCGTATCCCTCCGCGTGCTCCGGGTGGAAGCTGATCCTCCACTCCCGTTCGGGTCCGGGACCCGCCATGGCGTTCAGGTAGTAGAGGTCGTGGCCCGGCTGGGCGATCGAGGGGCCGTGCCAGCCGTCGGGGACGAGGACCGCGTCGCCGTCGCGGACCTCGGCGAGCAGGTCGGCGCCGCCGGGCCGGGAGGGCGAGATCCGCTGGTAGGCGAGGCCGTGCGGGCCCTCGACCTCGTAGTAGTAGATCTCCTCCAGGACGGATTCGGCGCCGGGGCGGTGCTCGTCGTGCTTGTGCGGCGGATAGGAGGACCAGTGGCCGCCGGGCGTGACGACCTCGACGGCGATGAGCCGGTCGCAGGCGAAGGCGTCGGCGGAGGCGAAGTTCCGCACCTCGCGGGCGCGGTCGCCGCTGCCCCGGGTCTCGACGGGAACCTCCGGCGCGGGGCCGTAGCGGGCGGGGAGTCGTCGCTCGCACTTCGCTCCTGCCAAAGCGAAGCGGCCCCCGGCGCCGGAGGCGATCTGGGTGTGGGCGTCGCGCGGTACGTAGGCGAAGTCGGTCACTCCGGCGAACACGCTCGCGCGGCCCCGGAGTTCGAAGATCTCGCCGTCGACGCGCACGCTACAGGCACCGGCGAGGGGAAGCACGGTCCATTCGGAATCCCCGCTCGCGAAGGAGTGGGTCTCCCCCGGCCCGAGGGTGAGGACGCGGAGCGAGGAGTACGCCCATCCGGCCCGCCCGGGGTCGATGTCGACGGCGTACGGACCCCGGGCGGCGGCCCCGGCGGGGAGGTGGAGGGAGGCGCCGCGGGGCGCGGGGCGGTCGGGGCTCGGGCTCATGGCTGACATCCCTACCCGCTTTCCGGAAGCGTTCCCGTACGGATCGTGCCCGTGCCCCCGGCCAGGGCCTCGGCGATCTCCGCCGGGTCCGGCATGGCGGAGGAGCAGGCGAGCCGGCCCGCGACGATCGCGCCGGCGGCGTTGGCGTGGCGCAGGGTCCGTTCGAGGTCCCAGCCGGCGAGGAGGCCGTGGACGAGCGCCCCGCCGAACGCGTCGCCCGCGCCCAGGCCGTTGACGACCTCCACCGGCAGCGGCGGCACCTCGGCGCGGGTGCCGTCGGCGGCGAGCGCGAGGACGCCCTTCGGGCCCTGTTTGACGACGGCGAGCCGGACGGCGCCGCCGTCGGAGGCGAGCAGGGCGCGGGCGGCGGCCTCCGGGTCCCGCTCCCCCGTCGCGACCTCGCACTCGTCGAGGTTGCCGACGGCGACGGTGGCGTGGCGCAGGGCCTCGGCGTAGTACGGGCGGGACCCGGCCGGGTCCGGCCAGAACATCGGCCGCCAGTCCAGGTCGAACACGGTGGTCCCCCCGGCGCCGGACCCGGCCCGCAGCGCCTCCAGGGTCGCGGTGCGGCTCGGCTCGGCGCACAGGCCGGTGCCGGTGGCCCAGAAGACCCGGGCGGCGCGGATCGCGTCGAGGTCCAGCTCGTGCGGGTGGATCTCCAGGTCGGGGGCCTTGGGCAGCCGGTAGAAGTAGAGCGGGAAGTCGTCGGGCGGGAAGACCTCGCAGAAGGTGACGGGCGTGGGGTACGCGGCGGCCTCCGTCACCCAGCGGTCGTCCACGCCGAAGCCCCGGAGCTCCCGGTGCAGGAAGGCGCCGAAGGGGTCGGCGCCGGTGCGGGAGACGAGCGCGGTGCGGCGGCCGAGCCGGGCGGCGGCGACGGCCACGTTGGCCGGGGAGCCGCCGAGGAACTTGCCGAAGGTCTCGACCCGGTCGAGCCCGACGCCGGTCTGGAGCGGGTAGAGGTCCACGCCGAGGCGCCCCATGGTGATCAGGTCGTACGGCTCCGTCTCCACGCGCCACCTCTCGCCCTCGGCCCCGTCCCCAGGTCTAACCCCCTACCCGGAGGGTGTCAACGACATGTCCGGACATGCGGACCACCGGCGCGCTTGACGGTGCTCCCGGCCCCGGTCAGGGTGGCTGTCATGACGAAGCCGTCGCCGCAGCCGTCGTCCCAGCCGTCCGCACGGCCCCAGCCGTCCGCACCGTCGTCGCCGTCCCGGATCCGGGTCGGGTCCGCACCGGACTCGTGGGGGGTGTGGTTCCCCGACGATCCCCGGCAGGTGCCCTGGCAGCGCTTCCTCGACGAGGTGGCGGGCGCGGGGTACGAGTGGATCGAGCTCGGCCCGTACGGCTATCTGCCCACCGATCCGGCGGTCCTCGCGGAGGAGACGGCCCGGCGCGGTCTGCGGGTCTCGGCGGGGACGGTCTTCACCGGGCTGCACCACGGCCCGGACGTCTGGGACCGGACCTGGGCGCACGTCGCCGAGAACGCGGCCCTCGCGCAGGCGATGGGGGCGGGCCACCTGGTCGTCATCCCGTCGTTCTGGCGGGACGACCGGACGGGCGAGGTCCTGGAGGAGCCCGTCCTCACCGCCGGGCAGTGGCGGGACCTGACCCGGCTGACGGAGCGTCTGGGCCGGGAGGTGCGCGAGCGGTACGGGCTGCGGATCGTCGTCCATCCGCACGCGGACACGCACCTGGACGGCGAGGAGAGCGTGACGCGCTTCCTCGACGCCACCGACCCGGAGGCCGTCTCGCTCTGTCTGGACACCGGGCACTACGCGTACGCCGGCGGGGACGGCGTCCGGCTGATCGAGACGTACGGCGAGCGGATCGGCTATCTGCACCTGAAGCAGGTCGACCCGGCGGTCCTGGCGGAGGTGGTCGCCGAGGGGACGCCGTTCGGTCCGGCGGTGGCGCGGGGCGTGATGTGCGAGCCGCCGTCCGGGGTGCCCGCCCTGGAGCCGGTGCTGGCCGCCGCCCGCGCGCTGGACGTGGACCTCTTCGCGATCGTCGAGCAGGACATGTACCCGTGCGACCCGGACGTCCCGTACCCGATCGCGCTGCGGACCCGGCGCTTCCTGCGCTCCTGCGGGGTGTGACCGGGCCCGTACCGCGCGCATACCGTTCCGGCCCGGGGTGGCGCACGCGGACACACCGGTGGCCCGATGCGTCACTTCCGTCACGTACGTCCCACCTTCGTCACGCTTTTCTCCGTTACGCGGGTTTCCCGTCACAGGCGCGTGACAGCCGCTCTCCTCCTGTCTGAGCAGGTCGTTGCAGGGGGCACAGGCTCAGTGATCGCCAACGCCCACCCGCAGCGCCCCCGAACGGCACCCCCGCCGCCGCTGCGCGGTGCGCAGGGAGGTGCCAGGCATGACGGACAAGAGGCTCTGGTCGTACAAGGACATCGCGGCGCACATCCGGGTGCAGCCGGACACCGTCCGCTCCTATCGGAAGCACGGACTGCTCCCGCCGCCCGACCACGTCGAGTCGGGCAAGCCGTTCTGGTACGCGGACACGATCCGCGCCTGGGTCGCGAGCCGCCCCGGCAACCGGGGCCGCCGCGACTGATCCCCCGTCGGCCGCCCGAGGGGCGGGGGCGCCGGGCCCGGGATTCCCTCCCGGGCCCGGCGTCCCGCCGCGCGGGGCCCACGGGGTGCCGGGGAAGGGGTCAGAAGAGCAGGTCGTAGACGTTCCAGCCGCCGCCGACCCGGGTGCGGGCCGGGCCCGGCACCGTGGTTCCTCCCCGGTGGACCCCCTGGTAGAACCAGAGTCCACCGCTCCGGTCCCGGGCGACGGCGTCGCCGTAGTAGTCGCGCGGGCCGAGGTCGACGGTGCCCACGACGGCCGTGTAGACGTTCCAGCCGCCTCCCACCTTCGTGCGCCACCGGAAGGGGTGGCCCTCGGGGTCGGCGCCGCCGGTCTCGTCGTACTTCCAGAGGACGCCGGACCTGTCCCGGGCCACCGGCCCCCTGCCGTACCCCACCAGCATGTCGTAGACGTTCCAGCCCGCGCCGACCCTGCCCCGCCGGTGGAAGGGGGCCGGGCTGTTGACGGTCCGTTCGTAGTTCCACAGGACGCCGTCCTCGTCCCGGGCGACCAGGGAGCCGTTGGAGCGGCCGGCCATGGCGGTGTACGCGTTCCACCCGGCGCCGACCCTGGTGCGCGGCGCGAAGGGGGCGTTCGGGTCACCGGTGCCCCTGTAGAGCCAGAGGACGCCGGACCCGTCCCGGGCCACGAGGTCGCCGGTGCCGTCCGCCAGGGGGTTGCCGAGCGGGACGACCGAGGTGTAGGCGTTCCACCCGCCGCCGATCCTCTTGCGCGGCTTGAGCGGCTTGTCGGCGCGGCCGGTCCCCTCGTACCGCCAGAGCACGCCGGCCTTGTCGCGGGCGTGCACGGTGCCGAGGAACTTCGGCGCCGGCGTGCCGGCGACGAAGTCGAGCCCGGCCGTGCCCCGGGCCACCACGGTGCCGGTGGAGTCGGTCAGTTCCACCGGGGCGTCGAGGGAGCCGACCCAGGCCTGGTCCAGGGAGGTGTCGATGGTGAGCGCGTAGGTGAGGGTGGCCGCGGCCTCCGTGGCCGGCAGGTCGATCCGCACCGGGTACGGGTAGTCCTCGCCGTCGAGCCACGGCGCGTCCCAGACGCAGGGCGCGAACGCCCCGCCGTCGACCGCGCAGGTGGAGACCAGCGCCGCGGCCAGCCGGTGCGGGTTGGGCCCGGCCGGCGGGAACTGCTTGACGGGGAGGGCGAGGCGGGCCCGCACCGGGCCCGTGGTCCCGTCCGGCAGGGTGGCCCTGAGCCGCAGCGTGACCGGGCCCTCCTCGCCCGCCGGGACCGTCAGCCGGCCGCCCTCCTGGACGACCGTCCCCGTCGCGGCGGCCGGGGCGGCCGGGGCGGGGGCCGCCGGGGCGGGGGCCCCCGGGGCCGCCCGGGGCGGGGCGGCGGAGGCCCCCGCCGCTCCGAGGGACACGGGGGCCACCCCCGCGGCCCCC
>NZ_LGEG01000222.1 GCF_001280125.1 Streptomyces sp. NRRL F-6492 | reverse complement strand
GGGGGGGGGGGGGGGGGCCCCCTCGGGCCCCCCCGCCCCCCCCCCGCCCCGGGGGCCCCCCCCCCCGCCCCCCCCACGAGGGCCCCCGCCGCCAGCACCCCGCCGCGCGAGCGCCAGGACAGGACCGCCCCGTTCGACCGGGCCGAGAAGACCGATCCGACGCTCAGCCAGGACCCGACCGAGCCCACGGACAGGGCCGAGCCGACCGATCCGACGCTCGCCCAGGAGCCGATCGAGGCGAACGAGTGGGCGGAGCCGACCGAGCCGATGGAGAGGAAGGAGCCCACCGAGCCGATGGAGAGCATCGAGCCCACGGAACCGATGGAGAGGAACGAGTCCCTGGACCAGAGGGAGAGGGACGAGGTCCCCGGGCGGGAGCAGGGGTGAGAGGCCATGGACCGATCCTAGGGACGCACCGGGAACCGCGCTCCCCGAACGCGCCCGCCCCGAACGCCCTTTGACCGGGCGAACGCGCCGGGTTACGTTGCCGGTGCCGCCCGAAAGGCCCTGACCAGGCCGCTTCCCGGGCTGCACGTCGACATGCGTACGGGGGAGTGGAATCGGATGCGGGCAGAGAACGGAAGCGTCCCGGCGGCGGCGCCGGAGGACGGTGCGGAGGGCGCGGAGGGCGCGGAGAAGCCGAGCTGGTACCTGGCGGGCCTGTTCGCCGCGATCGCGTGCGCCGTGCTGAGGCTCGGCGGGGTCTGGACCTGGTGGGCCCTCCTCTGGATCCCCCTCCTCCTGCTCACCGTCGCGTTCGGCGTCGACAACTGGCGCCTCATGGCCCGCCACCGTCCCCGCCTCGGAGCCTACGAGTGGTTCGTGCTCGTCACCGCCCACCTCGGCGTCGCCCTCGCGGCCGTACGGATCGCCACGGCGTAGCGCGCCCGCCGGCACCGTCCGCGCCGCTCAGGCGGAGGGCCGGGGCGGGCCGGGGTGACCGTGCGGAGGAGCCATTCCGCCGGGCCGTGGGCGCCGGTGTCGTACGGCGGCGGCCGCCTTCCCGGCGCCCCGCCGGAGGGCGAGGAGGTCCCGGTGCGTCAGGGGGCGGTCGCCGTGCTCCGCGCCGCGCTCCGGAACGTGCGCCGGTACGTGTCCGGCGGCACCCCCAGCGCGTTGTGGAAGTGGCGGCGCAGGGTCGTCGCCGTGCCCATGCCCGTGCGGGCGGCGATGAGTTCGACGCTGTCGTCCGTGGTCTCCAGGAGTTCCTGGGCCCGGTGGATGCGCTGGGTGTGCAGCCAGCGCAGCGGGGTGGTGCCGGTGGTGGCGGTGAAGCGGCGGGTGAGGTTCCGGGTGCTCATGCCCATCCGGCGGGCCAGGTCGGGGACCGTCAGGGGCTCGTCGAGCCGGGCGCCCGCCCAGGCGAGGAGGTCCGCGAGGGCGTCGGCGGTGTCGGCGGACGTCGGGGCCGCGACGTACTGCGCCTGGCCGCCCGCGCGGCGGGCCGGGACCAGGAGGCGCCGGGCCAGCTCGGCGGCGACGGCGGCGCCGTGGTCGGCGGCGACCAGGTGCAGGCACAGGTCCATCCCGGCGGCCTTGCCCGCCGAGGTCAGGACGGTGCCGTCCTCGACGTAGAGGACGTCCGGGTCGACCTCGACCCGGGGGTGACGGGCCGCCAGGTCGTCGGTGTGCGCCCAGTGGGTGGTGGCGCGGCGGCCGTCCAGTACGCCCGCGGCCGCCAGGACGAACGCCCCCGTGCACAGCGACACGATCCGCGCGCCCCGCGCGTGCGCCGTGCGCACGGCCTCCAGGAGGTCGGCGGGCGGGGCGGCGTCGACGTCGGAGCAGGACGGGACGACGACGGTGTCCGCGCCGGCGAGGTCGTCGAGGCCGTGCGGGGCGTCGATCCGGAGCCAGCCGCCGACCCGGGCGGCGGCGGTGCCCCGCGCGGCGCAGACCTTGAAGTCGTACCAGCCGTCGGTGATCCCGCGGTCGACGCCGAACACCTCGCAGGCCGCCGCGGTCTCGAACAGCATCGTCCCGTCGTGGACCGCCAGCGCCACAGAAGTCATGCGGGGGAGTGTACGGAGCCGGGGGCGGCGGGCCCGGAGCCCTCCCCCGCGGTCGCCGTCGGTCGACGGCCAGCGACCGGCGGCCAGCGGCCACCGACCGCCGACCGACGGCGACCGGCGACCGGCGACCGGCGACCGGCGACCGGCGGCCACCGACCGACGGCGGCCGGCCGTCACCCGTCCGTCGCCCTGAACCCCCGCAGCCGCAGGCTGTTGCCGACCACGAAGACCGAGGAGAAGGCCATGGCCGCGCCCGCGATCATCGGGTTGAGCAGTCCGGCCGCGGCGAGCGGCAGCGCGGCCACGTTGTAGGCGAAGGCCCAGAAGAGGTTCGAGCGGATCGTGCCGAGGGTCCGGCGGGAGAGCCGGATCGCGTCGGCCGCCGCCCGCAGGTCCCCCCGTACGAGGGTCAGGTCGCCGGCCTCGATGGCGGCGTCCGTGCCCGTGCCCATCGCCAGGCCGAGGTCGGCCCGGGCGAGCGCGGCGGCGTCGTTCACGCCGTCGCCGACCATGGCGACCGAACGGCCCTCGTCCTGGAGGCGCTTGACGACGTCGACCTTGTCCTGCGGCATGACCTCCGCGATCACCTCGTCGATGCCGACCTCGGCGGCGACGGCCTCCGCGACCGCCTTGTTGTCGCCGGTGAGCAGGATCGGGGTGAGGCCGAGTCCGCGCAGCCGCCGGACCGCCTCGGCGCTGGTGTCCCTGACGGCGTCCGCGACCTCCAGGACCGCGCGCGCCTCCCCGTCCCAGGCGACCGCGACGACGGTCCGCCCCGCCTTCTCGGCCGCGTCCTTCGCCGACTTGAGGCCGGACGGGAGGGGCGTCGCCCACTCCTCCAGGAGCTTCTCGCGGCCGACGAGGACCGCGTGTCCCTCCACCACGCCCTGCACGCCGAGGCCGGGGACGTTCGCGAAGTCCTCGGGGACGGGGAGCGTGCCCGCCCGGTCGGCCGCGCCGGTGGCGACGGCCCGGGCGATCGGGTGCTCGGAGGAGTGCTCCAGGGCGCCCGCGAGCCGCAGGACGTCCTTCTCGTCCACGCCGTCGGCGGTGTGGACCGCGAGGAGCGTCATCCGGCCGGTGGTGACGGTGCCGGTCTTGTCCAGGACGATCGTGTCGACCCGGCGGGTGGTCTCCAGGACCTCGGGGCCCTTGATGAGGATGCCGAGCTGCGCGCCGCGCCCGGTGCCGACCATGAGCGCGGTCGGGGTGGCCAGGCCCAGGGCGCAGGGGCAGGCGATGATCAGGACGGCGACGGCGGCGGTGAACGCGGCGGTGAGGCCCTGTCCGGTGCCGAGCCAGAAGCCGAGGGTGCCGAGGGCGAGCGCGATGACGACCGGCACGAAGACGGCCGAGATCCGGTCCGCGAGGCGCTGGGCGGCGGCCTTGCCGTTCTGCGCGTCCTCGACGAGCTTCGCCATCCGGGCGAGCTGGGTGTCGGAGCCGACGCGGGTGGCCTCGACGACGAGCCGGCCGCCGGCGTTGAGGGTGGCGCCGGTGACGGCGTCCCCGACCGCGACCTCGACCGGGACGGACTCGCCGGTGAGCATGGAGGCGTCCACGGCGGACGAGCCCTCGACCACGGTGCCGTCGGTGGCGATCTTCTCGCCGGGGCGGACCAGGAAGCGGTCCCCGACCCGGAGTTCGGCGGTCGGTACGGTGACCTCCCGGCCGTCCTTCAGGACGGTGACCTCCTTGGCGCCCAGCTCCAGCAGGGCCTTGAGCGCGGCGCCCGCCTTCCGCTTGGAGCGGGCCTCGAAGTACCGGCCGGCCAGGATGAAGGCGGTGACGCCGGCGGCGGCCTCCAGGTAGATGTTCCCGGCGCCGTCGGTGCGGGCGATCGTGAACTCGAAGGGGTGCGTCATGCCGGGCGTGCCGGCGGTGCCGAGGAACAGCGCCCACAGCGACCACAGGAACGCGGCGCCCGTGCCGACCGAGATCAGGGTGTCCATGGTGGCCGCGCCGTGCTTCGCGTTGGTCCAGGCGGCCTTGTGGAAGGGCCAGGCGGCGTAGACGACGACCGGCGCGGCGAGCGCGAGGCTCAGCCACTGCCAGTACGTGAACTGGAGGGCCGGGACCATGGCCATGGCGACGACGGGGACGGCGAGCACGACGGCGGTGATCAGCCGCTGCCTCAGGGGCCGCAGCTCCTCGTCGGCCCGCTCCTCGTCGGAGGGCCCCGGGTCGGCGGCCCCGGGCCTCGGGGGTTCGGGCTCGGCGGCGGTGTAGCCGGTGGCCTCGACGGTGGCGATGAGGTCGCCGACGCCGACGCCCGCGTCCGCGTCGAAGGTGACCTTCGCCTTCTCGGTGGCGTAGTTGACGGTGGCCTCGACCCCGTCCATGCGGTTGAGCTTCTTCTCGATGCGGGCCGCGCACGAGGCGCAGGTCATGCCGCCGATGGCGAGCTCGACCTGAGCCGTGCCGGATGTCGTCGTTGCCATGGACTCTGCTCCTCGGGGGGTACGGGTCCGGGGCCGGGGCCCGGGTGGGGTGCGGTGCGGCGGGCCCCGGCGGCCGGGGCGGGCGCGGTGGACCGGCGCGGTCAGGCGCGGCCGGTCAGCTCGTAGCCCGCGTCGTCGACGGCGGCGGCGATCGCGGCGTCGTCGGGCGCGCCGCCGGTGGTCACGGTCACCAGGCCGCCGGCGACGTCGACGTCGACGGAGACGACGCCCGGGAGCGCGCCGACGGCGCCGGTGACCGCGGCCTCGCAGTGGCCGCAGGACATGCCGGAGACGGCGTAGACGGTCGTGGTGGCGGTGACGACGGCGACGGCGGTCGCGCCGGTCGAGCCGTCCGCGCCGGTCGAACAGCTGTGGTCGGGGGTGCAGCAGGAGCCCATGGCTTCCTCCTCGGTCGGTTCCATTCCCTCGATACCCTAGGGGGGTATCCGCTCACGACTCCATGTATACCCCCCTGTCGTATGCGTGGCAAGCGGATCCTCGGCTTGACTTGGTACCCCCCAGGGGTATGGTGAAGTGCATCGAACGGTTCAGGGCGCGGCCACCCGCGCCGCCCGCGTACGAGCTACGGGAGAGCAGTCATGAACACCGGTGCGAAGATCACCGCCTTTGCCGCCGCGCTCGCCGCGACCTTCGGGACCGCGTACGGGGTCGGTACGGCCGTCGGTCCCGCCGCCGCCCCGGCGAAGGCCCCGGCGGCCGACGGGCACGTGGAGCACGAGGAGGAGACGGCCCCCGCCGCCGAGACCCCCGGCGGCCTCCAGATCTCCGACGGCGGCTACACCCTCGCCCTGGAGGACCCGACCCCCGCCCCCGCTCCCGGCCGGACCGTCCTGAAGTTCTCCGTCAAGGACGCGGCGGGCAGGAAGGTCACCGCCTTCACCACCGAGCACGACAAGGAGATGCACTTCGTCGTCGCCTCGCGCGACCTCACCGTCTTCCGCCACCTGCACCCGGTGAAGGCCGCCGACGGCACCTGGTCGGTCGAGACCGACCTGCCGGCCGCCGGCCCCTACAAGGCCTTCGCGGACTTCAAGCCCGCCGCCCCCGGGGCCCGGGCCCTCACGCTCGGCGCCGACGTCTCCGTACCGGGGGAGTACGCGCCGAAGCCGCTGCCCGCCGCCGCGCCGACCGCGGACGTGGACGGATATCAGGTCCGCCTCGGCGGCACCCTCGACCCCGGGAAGCCCGGCGAGCTGCGGCTCACCGTCTCCAAGGACGGAAAGCCGGTCACCGACCTGGAGCCGTACCTCGGGGCGTACGGACACCTCGTCGCCCTGCGCGAGGGCGACCTCGCCTACCTCCACGTCCACCCGAACGAGGGCGGTCCCGGCCCGGACGTCTCCTTCACGGCGACCGCGCCCAGCGCGGGCGCGTACCGTCTGTTCCTGGACTTCCGGCACGGGGGAGAGGTGCGGACGGCGGCCTTCACGGTACGGGTGGGCGATTCGGGGGCACCCGTTTCCGCGGAGGGTGAGGCCGAGCACGATGCGGGCGGCCACGAGCACGGCTAGGCTGGTCATTGGACTAGACCTATAGCCGTCATTCATGGAGGAATGGGCTTCGATGAGCAACCGTGCAGTCCTTGAGGTGATCGCCCTCGACGAGCAGGACGCGGTCGCCGCCCAGACCGGCGGCGCCGACCGGCTCGAACTCGTCACCGACATGGCGGCGGACGGGCTCACCCCGTCCGGGGCCGGCTTCGCCGCGATCCGCGCCGCCGTCGACATCCCGCTGCGCGTGATGCTCCGGCTCGCCGACGGCTTCTCGGCCGGCGGCCCCGAGGGCACCGACGCCCTCGTGGCGCGCGCCGCCGACCTCCGGGAGGCCGGCGCGGACGAGTTCGTCCTCGGCTTCCTGACCCCCGACGGCGAGCCGGACCTGGTCGCCGTCGAGCGGCTGATCGCCGTCCTCGACGGCTGCCGCTGGACCTTCCACCGGGCGATCGACCGGGCCGCCGACCGCGACGGGCTGCGCAAGGCCCTCGCCGACCTGCCCGGCCTCGACACCTACCTCACGGCCGGCGCCGCCACCGGTGTCGACGACGGCCTCGCCACCCTCAAGGCCGAGGCCGCCCGCGCGGGCGAGCCCGGCTACGAGGCCCGCGTCCTCGTCGGCGGCGGCCTCCGCCTCGACCACCTCCCCGGACTGCGCGCGGCCGGCCTCGACGCCTTCCACATCGGCGGCGCGGCCCGCCCCGAGGGCTGGACGGCCCCGGTCTCGGCGGCCGCGGTCCGCACGTGGCGGGAGGCGGTGGACGCGCCGCTCTCCTGAGCGCCGGGGGCCACCCGCGGGCGGGAAAACGCCTGGTCCCCGCGGCACGCGGACGACTAGCCTCGCCCGCATGCCCGCTTCCCCCGTCCTCGACACGGCCCTCGTCGAGCGCCTGATCGCCGCTCAGTTCCCCGCCTGGGCGCACCTGCCCGTACGGGCCGTGGACTCGGCGGGGACGGACAACGCCGTGTTCCGGCTCGGGGACGACCTCGCCGTCCGCCTGCCGAAGGCCGAGTGGTCCGATGGACAGGCGGAGAAGGAGCGGTACTGGCTGCCGCGCCTCGCCCCGCACCTGACGCTGCCCGTCCCCGTGCCCGTCGGACACGGCGGGCCGGGGGAGGGCTTCGACCGGCCCTGGTCGGTGTACCGGTGGCTGGACGGGGACGACGCGCACGACGCCCCGATCACCGATCTCGCCCACGCCGCCACCGAGTTGGGCCGCTTCGGCGTCTCCCTGCGCGGGGTGGACGCGACCGGCGGCCCGGTGTCCTTCCGGGGCGGACCGGTCACCGACTGGGAGCGGGGCGCCATGGCGCCGGCGATCGGAACCCTCGGCGCGGACGGCACGCTCGACGCCGCCGCCGTCACCGGGGCCTGGGAGTCGGTGCTCCGCCTCCCGCCGTGGCGGGGCGACCCCGTCTGGGTCCACGCCGACCTGCTCCCCGGCAACCTCCTCACCAGGAACGGCCGCCTGTCCGCCGTCATCGACTTCGGCGGCCTCGGCACGGGCGACCCGGCCTGCGACATGATGGCCGCCTGGTCCCTCCTCACCCCCGCCACCCGCCCCCTCTTCCGCGAGGCCTCCCGCGTCGACGACGCCACCTGGGCCCGGGGCCGTGGCTGGGCCCTGTGCTGGGGCGTCGTCACCGAGGCGTACTACCGGGAGAAGAACCCGGTCCTGGCGTCGGTCGCCCGCCGCACCCGGACCGAGGCCCTGGCGGACCTCGCCTGACCACCCCGGATCAGAGTTCTCCCAACTGCTCCGGGACCGGAGCCGAGTGGACCACCGTCAGCCCCGACACCGCTCGTGTCAGCGTCACGTACAGGCGGCGCAGGCCCGTGCGTTCGTCGGGTTCGCCGTCGACGACCGCCGCCGGTTCGTCGAGGACCACGTAGTCGTACTCCAGGCCCTTCGCGAGCGACGCCGGGACCAGGGTCAGGCGGGAGTCGGCCGTCGTCTCCTCGCCGGGGGAGAGGTGCGGCAGGCCCGCCGCCGCCAGGGCCTCCGCGAGCGGGGCGATCCGCGCGTCGGCGGCGATCAGGCCGGTCGAGCCCTCGTGGCCCAGCGCCTCGACGCAGGCCGCGACCACGGCCGCGTCCAGGTCCTCCGCACGGCTGTGCCGGACGTCCAGCGAACCGGGGTTCTCCCGGACCGACTCCACCGGCGCGAGCCCCGGAGACATGTGCGGCAGCAGCCGCGAGGCGTACGCGATGACCTCGCGCGGCACGCGGAAACCGGCCGTCAGCTCCTCGACCACCGCCTCCGGCTTCCCCAGGTGCCCGAGCGCCTGCGCCCAGCTCTCCGTCGCCCACGGCGTCGTCCCCTGCGCCAGGTCGCCCAGGACGGTCGCCGAACCGGTCGTGCAGCGCCGGCCCACCGCCCGGTACTGCATCGGTGACAGGTCCTGCGCCTCGTCCACGACCACGTGCCCGAGCGAGTGCGTCCGCTCCACCAGGTCCTTCGCCTCGTCCACGAGCACCGCGTCCGCCGCCGACCACTTCGCCGACTTCACGCTCCGGCCCGGCCTCTCCCACAGCAGCAGCTTCTGCTCGTCCTCCGTCAGCACCCCCTCGGCGTGCTCCGCCAGGAAGTCGGCGTCGCTCAGCAGCCGCAGCACCAGCTTCGCCGGGTCCACCGGCGGCCAGCACTCCTTCACGACCGCCTTCACCGCCGCGTTCCGCGCCACCGCGTTCTGCACCCGGTCGTCCGGCGCCTCGCCCGCCTGCTCCATCCGCACGAGCACGGCGTGCGCGATCCGCTGCGGAAGCGCCTCGCGGGCCGCCCCGTACCGGATGTCGCGGTCGAGCAGCTCCCGCACCATCTCCTCGATCTCGTACGCCGGGACCCGCCAGCGGCGCGAGCCGCGCACCACCATCAGGGACTCCTCCGGCAGCCTCACGTGCGAGCGGACCGCCCGCCGCAGCACCTCCGCCATCCGGGCGTCGCCCTTCACGACCGCCGTCGCCGCCCCGTCCGTCCCCCGCACCTCGACGTGCGCCACGAGGTCGTCCACCGTCGCCTGCTTGACCTCCAGCTCGCCCAGCGCGGGCAGCACCTGCTCGATGTAGTGGAGGAAGGAGCGGTTCGGCCCGATGACCAGCGTCCCGGTGCGGGCGAGCCGCTCCCGGTGCGCGTAGAGGAGGTACGCGACACGGTGCAGGCCCACGGCCGTCTTGCCGGTCCCGGGCCCTCCCTGCACGCACACCGACCCCGACAGGTCGGACCGGACGATCTCGTCCTGCTCGGGCTGGATCGTCGCCACGATGTCCCGCATGGGACCCACGCGCGGCCGCTCGATCTCCGCCTGGAGCAGCCGGCTCGTCCGCTCCAACTCCTCCGGGTCGGACAGGTGCTCGTCCTCGTACGCGGTGAGTTCGCCGCCCGTGTAGCCGAAGCGGCGCCGCAGCCCCACGTCCTGCGGGTCCTTGCGCGAGGCCCGGTAGAAGGGCTGCGACACCGGGGCGCGCCAGTCGATCACCATCGGATCGCCGCCGGCGTCGTGGACGTGCCGCCGCCCGATGTAGAACCGCTGCCCCTCCTGCGTGGTGCGCAGGTAGTCGAGCCGCCCGAAGAAGAGCGGCGTCCCGGCCAGGTCGGCCAGCGCCTTGATCCGGTCCTCGATCTGCCGCTCCAGGACGACCGCGTTCACCCAGTTCGCGGTGACGTCCTTGATGTCGAGCGCCTGCGCGTCCTCGCGCATCGCGCGCAGGGCGGTGCGGGAGGCGGCCAGGTGGGCCCGTTCGCGCGCGAGCGGATCGCCGGTGGACGGCGGCTGGTCGGAATCGAGGTCGGGCACGGGCACGGACACGGCGGAGCCTCCGGGGCGGATGCGCGGACACGGCGAAGTGGCCGCCGGTTTCCGACCGGACGGCGGCTCTCCACGGGGGAGGCGGGGAAGCTGGCGAGTGTAGACCCTGGGCGGGGCGCGGTGCGAATGGATTGCGCGCGCTTCCACCCCGTACCGCGCGCGCTTCTCCACCCCGTACCGCGCGCGTCCACCCCGTAGGGGACGGGGTCCGACGTGAGACCGACCCCGGGTCCGCCCCGGATCGGCCCTCAGACCGATGTGTTCGTAATGTCCGGATTCCATGATGGAAGCATGTCCGCGACGACCTTCACCCTCGTGACCACCGTCCCCCGCCTCCACCGCGTGGGCCTCGCCCTCCGCGCGATACGCGCCTTCGGCGGCGCCGCGGCCGGGGTCGTCCTCCTCGGCGACTACGGCCCGCCGGAGGCGGGGGTGAGAGACCCCCGCCCGAGGTACGCGCCCGAGCGCACGTCCGCCTGAGTACGCGCCCCGCCCGGCTGAGTACCCCGACGCCTGACGCCGCCCCCGCCCCCTTTGATGGGATCGGGGCATGACGACGCCGCACACCACCGAGTCCGCCACCACCGAGTCCGCCGCCACCGGGCCCGCCGGCCCCACCGCCCCGAACCGCCGCGCCCTCCGCGTCCTCGCGCTCTGCGGTTTCCTCCTCCTCGCGGCGTGCCTGGTGCTCACCGCCGCCCTCGGACTCACCGACGCCGTCGAGGGCGACGGCACGGACGACGGCTTCCTCGCCGCCGGCTTCTGGGCCCTGGCCCTCGGCGCCGGGGCGGGCGCGACGGCCCTCGCCGCACCCCGCCGGGCGTTCGTCGCCGCCCAGTACGCCCTGGCGTTCGCCGGCCCGCTCCTCGCCGCCCTGGACTGAGCGGCGCGCTACGGCGCCAGCAGCTCGTCCGCGTCCACGATCCGGTACGCGTACCCCTGCTCCGCCAGGAACCGCTGCCGGTGCGCCGCGAAGTCCTGGTCGATGGTGTCCCGGGCGACCACCGAGTAGAAGTGCGCCTGGTGCCCGTCGGCCTTCGGCCGCAGCACCCGGCCGAGGCGCTGGGCCTCCTCCTGGCGGGAGCCGAAGGTGCCGGAGACCTGGATGGCGACCGTCGCCTCGGGCAGGTCGATCGAGAAGTTCGCGACCTTCGAGACGACGAGCACGCCGATCTCCCCGGTGCGGAACGCGTCGAAGAGCCGCTCCCGCTCCTTGTTCGGCGTCTCGCCCTTGATGACCGGCGCGTCGAGGTGCTCGCCCAGCTCGTCCAGCTGGTCGATGTACTGCCCGATGACGAGGGTCTGCTGCCCGGCGAACTTCCTCACCAGCGCCTCCGTCACCTTCCGCTTCGTCGCCGTCGTCGCGCAGAAGCGGTACTTCTCCTCCGGCTCGGCCGTCGCGTACGCGAGCCGCTCCGAGTCGGTCAGGTTCACCCGGACCTCGACGCAGTCGGCGGGCGCGATGTACCCCTGCGCCTCGATCTCCTTCCACGGCGCGTCGAACCGCTTCGGCCCGATCAGCGAGAACACGTCCGACTCGCGCCCGTCCTCGCGCACCAGGGTCGCGGTGAGGCCGAGCCGGCGCCGCGCCTGGAGGTCGGCGGTGAACTTGAAGACGGGCGCGGGCAGCAGGTGCACCTCGTCGTAGACGATGAGGCCCCAGTCGCGGGAGTCGAACAGCTCCAGGTGCGGGTAGACGCCCTTCCGGCGGGTCGTGAGCACCTGGTAGGTGGCGATGGTGACGGGCCGGATCTCCTTCTTCGTGCCGGAGTACTCGCCGATCTCGTCCTCGGTGAGCGAGGTCCGCTTCACCAGCTCGTGCTTCCACTGCCGGGCGGAGACGGTGTTGGTCACCAGGATCAGCGTGGTCGCCTTGGCCTGGGCCATCGCCCCGGCCCCGACCAGCGTCTTGCCCGCGCCGCAGGGCAGCACGACGACGCCGGAGCCGCCGTGCCAGAAGCCCTCCACGGCCTGCTTCTGGTAGGGCCGCAGGCTCCAGCCGTCCTCGGCGAGGTCGATCCGGTGCGCCTCCCCGTCGACGTACCCGGCGAGGTCCTCGGCCGGCCAGCCCAGCTTCAGCAGGGTCTGCTTGATCTGCCCGCGCTCGGAGGGGTGCACGGCCACGGTGTCCGGGTCGATCCGCTCCCCGACCAGCGGCTGCACCTTCTTCGACCGGAGGATCTCCTCCAGGACGGGCCGGTCGGTGGTGGTCAGCACGAGCCCGTGCACGGGGTGCTTGGAGAGCGTCAGCCGCCCGTACCGGTCCATCGTCTCGGCGACGTCCACGAGCAGCGCGTGCGGCACGGGGTAGCGCGAGTACTCGACGAGCGCGTCCACGACCTGCTCGGCGTCGTGCCCGGCGGCCCGCGCGTTCCACAGCCCGAGCGGCGTCACCCGGTACGTGTGGATGTGCTCCGGCGCCCGCTCCAGCTCCGCGAAGGGCGCGATGGCCCGGCGGCAGGCGTCGGCCAGCTCGTGGTCGACCTCCAGGAGCAGCGTCTTGTCACTTTGAACGATCAGGGGTCCGCTCACGCGCGATCAGGTCCTTCCCGGGCCGCTCCGGCGACGGCCAATCCTCCAGTGTGCCGCATGGCCACGGGTGCGGGCAGGGCCCGGGACGCCGTCACACCTGGTCGTCCGCCAGTTCCGCCACGCCCGTGATCCGGTGCAGCGGGTACGTGCGCACCTCGTCGGCCGTGTGGTCGTAGCCCGTCACGAAGCCGCCCTCCACGCGGACCGGGGCGATCACGCGCTGGCTCGCCGCGCCGTCCGCGTTCACGTAGCCGATCCAGACCGCCGAGCCGGTCATCGCGGCCGCCTGGACGGTCGCCAGGGTCTCGGCGGACGAGGTCCGGGGGAGGGCCCCGGCGGGCGTCGGGGCCGCGGGCTCCCTGCGGACCGCCGTCGCCGCCCGGTCACCGGCCCGGATCGCCTTCACCGCCGCGCCCAGGAGGGTCGCGTCGGGGGCGGGCGGCCCGTCCGGGACGGGCACGGGGGCCGTCCGCGCGGGCGTGCGGTACGCGTCGGCGCGCGTGATCAGGACGTCCCCCTCCGCGGACTCGGCCGCCGGCGCGTACCCCATCGCCCGCAGCCCGTCGAGCAGCGCCGCCGGGTCCGCCTGCGCGGCGAGCACGGTCGGCGCCAGGCGCCGCAGGCCCAGGGCGGCGGAGCGCCGGTCGGCCAGGATCTCGCCGAGGACGGTGTCGTCGTCGCAGCGCACGTACGCCGACGCCGCCCCCACCCGCAGGTGCCCGTGGCGCCGGGCCACGTCGTCCACGAGGTACGCGAGCGGCTGCGGCACCGGCGTGCGGGAGTGCGCGGCGAGGAACGCGTGCACGTCGGACGCGGCGAGACCGGAGTCCAGCGCCCGCCGCACGGAGCCGGGCGTGAACCGGTAGACCGTCGCGCCACCCTTCGACTCCACGTCCGCGAGCACGGCGAGCGCGTCCCCGAGGGGCCGCCGCAGCGGGCCGGGCGCGACCGCCGTCAGATCGGCCTGGAGCAGCACGTGGTCGACGGCCTCGGGCAGCAGCGGCGCGAGCAGCGTCGCCGCCCGCCCGGCGGCCACCGACTCCTCCACCCCGCCGCCTTCGTCGGCGGGCGAGGCGGCCTCGGCGAGCGGCAGGTTGAGCAGCGCGCGGGCCGGCGCCGACAGGGCGCCCCGGCCGGTGAGCCCGAGGAGTTCGGCCTCCGCGAGCGCCCAGCGCGCGAGCCGGGACCGCAGGTCGCCGGGGAGGGCGCGCCCCGCCCCTTCGTCACCGGAGCTCCCGGAGCTTCCGGAGCTTCCGGAGCTTCCGGAGTTCCCGGAGTTCCCGGAGTTCCCGGAGTTTCCGGCCCCCCGCAGCGGCCGCTCCCACCGCAGCCGGGCGAACAGCGTCTCCGGGTCGGCCGCCGCGCCCGGCGGCAGCGTCGCCAGGAGACCGAGCACCCGGTGCCGCACCTCGGGCGCGGCCGCCCGGTCCAGGTCCGGGCCGAGGACGGACAGCGTGCGGCCCTTCGCGTCCTGGCCGCCGGCCAGGCCCGGCGCGCGGGTCGCGGCCAGCCAGGGCGTGACGAGCCGGGCCCAGCGCTCGGCGGGCGGCAGGTCCAGCCAGTCGTCGTAGGCGGGCGTCGGCGCGTACCGCTCGTCCGCCTCCCCGTCCGAGGCGAGCAGCCCCGCCCCGTGGCAGAGCTCCAGCCAGAAGGCGGCGACCTCCTCCGTCACGTCCAGGGCGGCGGCGGTCCGCCGCAGGTCCCGCACGGAGAGGCCGCCCGCCCGCAGCACCTGCGGGCCCCCCTTGTCCCAGGACTTCAGCAGCTCCTCGACGGTCGCGAGCGCCGTGTGCGCCTGTCCGGCGGCCGCGCCGTCCACCACCTGGGGACGGTGCTCGCGCAGGACGCCGACCTCCGGCGCCACCGGCTCCGGCGCCCGGTGCGCCCGCCCGCCCCGCAGGTGCAGCGCCACCTCGCGCGGCAGCACCATCGTCCGCGCCGACACCGGGAGCAGCAGGCCCCGGTCGCGCAGCCAGCGCACGGGCGGCGCCGGGTTCGCCGTCACCTCGCCGTACGGCGGCCCCCACACGAGCCGGTCCAGGACGGCCAGCGCCTCCGGCGGCGCCTCGTCGAGGAGCGCGCCCATCCGGGCCCGGTCGGTGAAGAGCCCGCTCAGCGCCGCCACCGCCGACACCGGGTCGTGCGTCGCGGCGAGCCCGGCCGTCGCGATGATCTCCTGCACCCGGCCCGGCGACATCCCGGACGTCGCCTCGGCGACCGTCGGCCCGAGGCCGGTCGGCGAGGGGTGCTGCGGCGACGGCGAGAGCAGCTCCCGCGCGGTCCGCACGAGCCGCAGCCGGTCTTCCTCTCCCCACACGAGCGCCTGCTCGCGCAGCAGCGCCACCGCGCCCGGCAGCGCGGCCTCGATCGTCGCGTCGCCCTCGTCGCCGGTGAGCAGGGCGAGGAGCACGGGGTACGGGGCCGGGTCCGGGGCGACGGCGAGCGCCTCGGCCGTCTGGAGCGCGAACCGGTCGAGCCGTTCCAGGGCCCGCACCACCGAGCCGCGCGTCCCGGCGCGGGTCGCCAGCTGCGTCAGGTCGTTCGGCACGGGGTTCAGCAGGTCCGGGCGGGCGCGCAGCAGCGCGGCGAGCCCCTCGTCGCCCCGCGCGCGGAGCGCCTCCGCGAGCGTGCGGGGCGCCGCGGCGGCGCCAGTTCCCTCGGCCACGTGCGCCTCCCGGTCGAGCCCACCGATCCCCATCCGGACCACGTTAACCGCTGCGCAGGCGCTAACGTCGGGCCGTACCGGGCGAACCGGCCGTGGAGGGGCACCGTGGGCATCGAGAGCGACCAGTTGGTCTACGACTACCTGAGCCGGGTCGGCGATCTGGCCCAGCAGCGCCATCTCCCGGCGGGCGACCGCATGCGGCTCGTCTCGACCCTCCGCGACGAGATCGACCGCCGGCGCGCCACCGGGGACGAGGAGACCCCCGCGACGGTACGGGGCATCCTCGGCGCCCTGGGCACCCCGGACGAGGTCGTGGACCGCGCGGGGGCGCCGGGGGGCGCCGGGAAACCGGGGGCGGGCCGGGGTCCGGTGCCGCGGCCGCGCGGGGGCGCCCCGGAGCCGGGGGCCTCTTCCCGTACGGGGAGGAAGGACCGTACGGGAAGCGCCTCCCGTACGGGGACGGGCACGGGTGCAGGTACGGGTACGGCGGGCTCCGCCACCGGCTCCCCGGCGCCCCGCGACGGCTCCGCCCCCGCCCCCCGGTCACCCCGCGACGGCTCCGGCGGGTCCGGAATCCCGGGGCCGCGTCCCGGCGTGTCGGCCCCGGACCGGCCGCTGTCGTCCGGCGGGGCGCAGGAGCCCGACTGGTGGCGGACGGAGGACGCCGCCGACGGCTTCCCCGGCTTCGTCGGCGGGATCGAGCGCCCGGACCTCTTCAGGCCGCCCGCCCCCGAGGAGGACGAGGAGGAGGCCGAGGCCCCCGCGTCCGGGAGGCGCGAGCGGCTCGTCCGGCTCCTGCGCCCGCGCAAGGCCGCTCCCGCGCCGGTCCCCGAGGCGGTGGTGGAGGCGCCGCCCCGGCCCCGGCTCGCCAGCCCCTTCGTGCTGCTCGCCGCGCTGCTCCTGCTCGGCGGCGCCGTCTTCGGCTCGCTCCTCGCCCTCGCCGGGGGCTGGCTCCTCGCGTACGCCTCCCGCCGGCTGACGCCCGGCGAGGTCAAGGCCGCGGTCATGGTCATCCCGGGACTCGCCGCCGGCTCCGGGGCGCTCTGGCTCTGGGGCCGCGTCGAGGGCCGCTGGGGCGATCCGGTGGTCCCGGGCGGCGAGGCGATGGGCGCGGCGATCGCCGACACCTGGCCGTGGGTCCTGCGGGGGGCGGCGGTCGCGTCGGCCCTGTTCCTGCTGTGGCGGTCCCGCAGGCACTGAGCCGCCGGGCCGCCGGCCGGTACCCCGGTCAGAGCACCGTCCCCCGACCGGCCCCCGCTCCCACAGCCGGCCCGGACACCCGTCCCCGCCCCCGGACCCCTGGCCCAGAATGGGAGCCATGACCTCTCCGAGCGCGCCCCTCACCGTCGGCTTCGACCTCGATCTGACCCTCCTCGACACCCGCCCCGGCATCAGGGCCACGTGGGAGGCGTTCGCCGCCGAGACCGGGGTCGTGATCGACGCCGGTCTCGTCGTGACCCGCCTCGGGCCGCCGCTCGAACACGAGATGGCGTACTGGTTCCCGCAGGAGCGCGTCCCGGAGATGACGGCCCGCTACCGCGCGCTCTACCCGGAGTACGCGATCGGGCCCACCGTCCCGATGCCGGGCGCCGAGGACGCGCTCCGGGCCGTCCGCGAGGCGGGCGGCCGGACGCTCGTCGTCACCGCCAAGAACGGCCCCCACGCCGAACTGCACTTCGCGCACCTCGGCATCGAGCCCGACGCGGTCGTCGGCGGCCTGTGGGCCGAGGGCAAGGCGGAGGCCCTGCGCGCCCACGGCGCCCGCGTGTACGTGGGGGACCACACCGGCGACGTCCGGGGCGCCGCCGCGGCGGGTGCCCTCTCGGTGGCCGTGGCGACCGGCCCCTGCCCCGCCGAGGAGCTGCGGGAGGCCGGCGCGGACGTGGTCCTGACGGACCTGACGGACTTCCGTGCCTGGTGGGAGGGCTACCTGGCCTGAGCGGACGGGTCCGCGCCGGTCCTGGCCTGGCGCCGCTGGGCCGCGATCGAGCGCATCACACCGGCGGCGGCGACGAGGAATCCGACCCCCATCAGCATGGAGACGGTGTACGCGACGGTGGGGAAGGGGTCCGTCCCGAGGAACAGCGGAGCCACGGTGACCAGCGTCGCGACCGCGCCGATCACGAAGAGGACGCCACCGGCCTTGACGAGGCCGTCGCCCGGGGCGCTGTCGTCCGCCGGCACGGCGCGGGTTTCACTACGCATTCGACCAGGGTAGTTCCCAGGCCTCAGGAACACATCGGCGACGTCTTGTCACCGGCCTCCGGACCATTAGCCTTGGTGCCGGCGGGTCGGTCGACCCGCCGTTTGCCATCCCCATCGACGAGGACGAGGACGGACGTGCCTACCGGCAAGGTGAAATGGTTCAACAGCGAGAAGGGCTTCGGCTTCCTCTCCCGTGACGACGGCGGCGACGTCTTCGTCCACTCGTCGGTGCTCCCCGCCGGAGTCGAGGCGCTGAAGCCGGGCCAGCGGGTGGAGTTCGGAGTCGTCGCCGGTCAGCGCGGCGACCAGGCGCTTTCCGTCACGATCCTCGACCCCACCCCGTCCGTCGCCGCGGCCCAGCGCCGCAAGCCCGACGAACTCGCGTCCATCGTGCAGGACCTGACGACGCTCCTGGAGAACATCACGCCGATGCTGGAGCGCGGCCGCTACCCCGAGAAGACCCAGGGCAAGAACATCGCCGGCCTGCTGCGGGCGGTCGCCGACCAGCTCGACGTCTAGACCCCCCCTACGGTCTGGCCCCCTAGGGGAAGGCGAGCGCGTCCGGGCCGAGGGGCGGTACGAGTCCCTCGGCCGCGGCGCGGGTGAGCAGCCCGCGGACCGCCGCGTAGCCGTGCTCGCCGAGGTCGGCCGTGAACTCGTTGACGTAGAGCCCGATGTGCTGGTCCGCCACCTTCGGGTCCATCTCCTGGGCGTGCTCCATGACGTACGGCCGGGAGGCCGCCGGATCGTCCCAGGCCGTCCGCACGGACGCGCGGGCCGAGTCGGCGAGCAGCCGGAGGGTCTCCGCGCCGAGCGAGCGGCGGGCGACGATCGCGCCGAGCGGGATGGGCAGGCCCGTCGTGGACTCCCAGTGCTCGCCCATGTCGGCGAGCCGGTGCAGCCCGTACTCCTGGTACGTGAAGCGGGCCTCGTGGATGACGAGCCCCGCGTCGACCTTGCCGTCGCGGACGGCGGGCATGATCTCGTGGAACGGCATCACGACCACCTCGCCGACCCCGCCGGGCACGGCCTCGGCCGCCCACAGCCGGAACAGCAGGTAGGCGGTCGAGCGCTCGCTCGGCACGGCGACGGTCCGCCCGGCCAGGCCGGCGGCGGTCCCGGCGTCCCGGGTGAGGACGAGCGGCCCGCAGCCCCGGCCCAGCGCGCCGCCGCAGGGCAGCAGCGCGTACTCGTCGAGGATCCAGGGCAGGACGGCGTACGACACCTTCAGGACGTCGTGCGCGTCGGTGCCGCTCTCGGCCCAGCCGTTGGTGACGTCGATGTCCGCGAAGGTCACGTCGAGCCGGGGGGCGCCCGGGACGCGCCCGTGGGCCCAGGCGTCGAAGACGAAGGTGTCGTTGGGGCAGGGCGAGTAGGCGATCTTCAGGTGCACGGCGCCTCCACGAAGACGGTTCGGCCGAGGAGCAGGACGGCGTGCCGGAGCGCGTCCAGGGCGTCCCCGACGCGCCAGGCGGCGCGGTCGCGGGGCCCGACGGCGTTCGACACGGCCCGGAGTTCGACGACGGGCACGCCGTACGCGGCGGCGGCCTCGGCGACGCCGAAGCCCTCCATCGCCTCGGCGGCGGCCCCGGGGTGCCGCTCCGCCAGCTCGGCGGCGCGCCGGGCGCTGCCGGTGACGGTGGAGACGGTGAGGACGGGGGCGACGGCGCACGGCGGGCCCCCGGCGGCCAGGGCGGCGGCGAAGCGGCCGGTCAGCGACCCGGGCACGGGGTGGACGGACCGCCCGAAGCCGAGCTCCTCGACGGCGAGGTACCCGTCGGGGGTCTGCGCCCCGAGGTCGGCGGCGACGATCGCGGACGAGACGACGAGGGACCCGGGCGGGGCGGACGGCTGGAACCCGCCGGCGATCCCGGCGGAGACGACGAGGTCGTAGGGGCGCCGCCCGTGCTCCGTGCCGTGCTCCGCGCCCGTCAGCGAGGCGTACGCCAGGGCCGTGCCCGTCGCGGCGGCGGCGGCCGCGGGGCCGACCCCGCCGACGAGGACGTCGACGCGCGCGCGGTCCCCGTCCGCGTGGCGGCGCAGGGCGAATCCCCCGGGCAGCGCAACCCGCTCCGGGGCGTGCTCCGGGGTGGCGGACGCGAGGCCGGCGGTGACGGAGTCCGCCTCCGCCGCCACGGCCGTCACGATCAGGATCCGGTGGACCACCGGCGGATCAGGATTCCTTCTTCAGCTGGAAGTGCCAGATGCCGGTCAGCTTCTTGCCGGTGTTCTCGACGATGGTGACCTGGGCGTTGTCCACGGTCTCGCCGGTCTGGCCGGAGGCGAAGAAGGCGCTGGCCGGAATGGTCCGGTAGGTCTTCTTGTACGGCTCGGCCTCGGCCTGCTGGCCGCCGAGGAAGATCGTCCAGCCGTTGTCGGCGATCTCGGGGTCCACACCGAAGCGGATCTTGTCGTCCGGTGCGACGGTGAGGGACTTCTCGGCCTTCTTGTTGAGGCACTCCTGGACCTGCGACTCCTTGATGGCGTCACCGCCGTTGTAGCAGGCGGCCTCGGAGTGGACCGATTCGGTCCCGACCGTCAGGGTCGCGAGCGGAGTCGGCTTGTCGCAGGCGGAGAGGACGAGGAGCCCGGCGGAGACGGCCCCGAGGGCGACGGCGGTCCGGCGGCGCGAGCCGGAGAAGAACGGAACGGTCATGAGCCGAAGGCTATCTGGCCGCCGCTTCCGCGCCACGCGGGGGTACGGCGTGCCGCCTCCCCGTAGGGGAAGGGCTGGGCCATCCGTACCGCCCGGCGCCCCGTTCGCGCGGTCTTCCGCGCCGTCCGTCACGCCACCCGCGTCTTCGAACGGTTCTTCGGGCCCGGGCGGCGGGCGGCCGAGAGCAGGCCGCGGACGGCGAGCAGGGCGCCCAGGGCCAGGATGGCGGCGGCGACGGACATGCCGAGGGTGCCGTTCAGGGGGAGCGCGATGCCGATCGCGCCGCCCACCACCCACGCCATCTGGAGGGCGGTCTCGGAGCGGGCGAACGCCGAGGTCCGCACCACCTCCGGCACGTCCCGCTGGATCAGCGCGTCCAGGGACAGCTTCGACAGGGCCTGGGTGAGGCCCGCGACCGCGCCGAGGACGGCGACCATCACGCCGCCGAAGAAGACCGCCGTGCAGACGGCCGTCCCCAGGACCACGCTGATCATCGTGGCGATGATCACTTCGGGTCCGTGGCCCCGGTCGCGGAGCAGGGAGCCGACCGCCGTCCCGCACGCGTTGCCGACGCCCGCCGCCACGCCCACGATGCCGAGGGAGACGGCGGCGCTCTGCCCCGACAGGGGGTGCTCGCGCAGCAGGAACGCCAGGAAGAAGATCAGGAAGCCGGACAGCATGCGCTGGGCCGCGTTGGCCGCCAGGCCGTGCAGGACGGCCGGGCCGACCGTCCGCAGGCTCGGCTTCTTCTCGCCGTGGGTCAGCAGGTGCGCCCGCCGCTCGCCCTTCGCGGAGTCCACCTTCGGCGGCATCCGCAGCGCCCAGAACACGCCGAGCAGGAACAGCGCGCACGCGCCGTACAGCGGCCAGCCCGGCCCGATCATCTGGAGGCCCGCGCCGATGGGCGCGGCGATCCCGGTGGCGAGCAGCCCCGCCAGGGTGACTCTGGAGTTCGCCTTCACCAGCGAGAAGTCCGGTGGGAGCAGTCGGGGCACGACCGCGCTGCGGACCACCCCGTACGCCTTCGAGGCCACGAGCACGCCGAGCGCGGCCGGATAGAGCTCGATGCCGCCGGTCGCGACGGCCCCGGACATCATGATCGCCAGGACCGCGCGGGTCCCCATCGCGCCCGCCATCGCCGCGCGCCGACCGTGCGGGATGCGGTCCAGGAGCGGGCCGATCACGGGGGCGAGGAGGGCGAACGGGGCCATGGTGATGGCGAGGTAGAGGGCGACGCGGCCGCGGGCCTCGTCGGTCGGCACGGAGAAGAAGACGGTGGAGGCGAGGGCGACGGTGATCATGACGTCCCCGGCGCCGTTCACGGCGTGCAGCTCGATCAGCTTGCCGAGCCCCGACTCGCCCGCGCCGTGCGCGTGGGTGGCCTTCCGGATGCCCTTCGCGGTGCCGGTGAACGGCAGGTGCAGGGCACGCCCGACCGCCCGGCCCGCTCTCCGGAGCGGCCCGGCGTGATCCTCGGATCGTACGGGGGACCGTGCGGCTGCCACCCCGTCATAGTGCCCCAAGTGCGAGGTGCGAACCGTGACGTGACGCGGGAGACATCCGGGCCGTCCGGACCGCGCCCGCCCCGGGCCGAGGACCCGCGCCCCCTCGGACGCACCGCACGGACCCCCGCACTCCGGGCGTGTCGCCCGGGCCCGCACGTCCGCCGACCGGGCGGCCGGAACCCCGGAACCCCGCGACCGGGCGCCCGGAACCCCGCGACCGGGCGGCCGGGCCCGGCGCCCGCGCTGATCTCCGGCTTCCGCGAGGACGGCGGCCCGTACGGCCCGGCCCGGCGGAACCGGCGCTTCCGCGAGCGGGCGGGCGCGCGGTCGGGCCCGGCGGACGGGGGCTTTCCCGGTCGGGGGCGGCCCCGGCGTCTCCGGGGTTCCCGGGGCTTCGCGACCGGTCGTGTCGCCCGTGACGCGGCCCTCTTGGGGCGGGCAGGTGGGCGGCGGCCCGCGAACGGGGTAGCGTGCGTAGCGCGTCACCGGCGGAAGCTCTCGGCCGCGCGCCTCTTCGGCATACCGCAGAATGGATGGCGTTAGGTGTGCCCGAGACGCGCGAGACACGTCGGGTGCGGACGTCGATGCGGCCCCCCGGTCCGCTCCGCCCGCCGCCCGCTGCTTCGCTCCCGCCTCCCGGCCGGCGCACCTGTGAGACGGCGTAGGAGAGAAGCGATACCTGTGAGTGCTGCGACGACGCGAAGCGGTACCCCGCGTGCCCCGCGAGCCACGCGTACCCCCGACCGCCTGTGCGCCGAGGCGGTGGAACTCGCCCGGGAGGCCGCCGAGGAGGCGGCCGCGCCGGGGATCGTGGGCGCCCACGTCGAGGTCGTCGCGGAGGGCGACCGCGTCGTCACCCACTTCTTCGAGTGCAAGGAGCCCGGCTACCGGGGCTGGCGCTGGGCCGTGACCGTCGCGCGCGCCTCCCGCGCCAAGAACGTCACGCTTGACGAAACCGTCCTGCTGCCCGGCTCCGACGCCCTCCTCGCCCCCGAGTGGGTGCCGTGGAGCGAGCGGCTGCGCCCCGGCGACATGGGACCGGGCGACCTCCTGCCCACCGAGCAGGACGACCCGCGCCTGGAGCCCGGCTCCATGGACGAGGACGTGCCGCCGCCGAACTCCGCGGTCTCGGAGGAGCTGGCGGACCACCTCGACGTCGAGGACGCCGAGATCGTCGCCCGTACCCCCTCGCGGGGCGCGATCGCGTCCGTCGCCGACGAGCTCGGCATGCGCCGGGCCCGGGTCCTGTCCCGCTATGGACTGCGCGTGGCCGCCGACCGCTGGGACGAGGCCTTCGGCCCCAGGACCGCGATGGCCCAGGCCGCCCCCGCCACCTGCGACTCCTGCGCCTTCCTGGTGCCGCTCGCCGGCTCCCTGAAGCAGGGCTTCGGCCTCTGCGCCAACGAGTTCTCCCCGGCGGACGGCCGGGTCGTCTCCCTGGCGTACGGCTGCGGCGGCCACTCGGAGGCCGCCGTCATGCCGAAGCCGCCGCGCCCCGCGCCCCCGGTCCACGACTCGACGGCCGTCGACGCCTTCCCGCTCCGCCCCGCCGGGGACTCCGGCTCCACCACGGAACCGGACGCGGTCCTGGAGGACCTGGGCCACTCGTAGGGGCGGCCCCTCCGCCGGGAAGGCGGTGCCGCGCGGCGCGGTACCTTCGGGCCCGGGGACCTCCGGAACGGCACCGTACCGGCCCCGCCCCGATTCACCGCCCCGCAGAGTGGAGTCAGACGTGAGCGTCAGCGTCCGGACGACGACCGACGGAACCGACCCCTTCGGCACCGCACGGCTGCGCCGCGGCGTCCTGGACGTCTGGGGGGCCTCGCCCGCCCGGTTCCGGGAGGACGCCAACGCCGAGGAGGACCTCGCGCTCGGCGGCTACCGCGACCGGCTGGTCGTCGAGCTGGCCCAGAACGCCGCCGACGCCGCCCACCGCGCCGGCGTCACCGGCCGCCTCCGCCTCACCCTGCACCCGGCGGGCGCCGAGGGCCCCGCCGTCCTCGCCGCCGCCAACACCGGCGCCCCCCTGGACGCCACCGGCGCCGAGTCGCTGTCCACCCTCCGCGCCTCCGCCAAGCGCGAGCAGGGCGGGGAGGGGGGCGCGGGGGCCGTGGGCCGCTTCGGCGTCGGCTTCGCCGCCGTCCTCGCCGTCACCGACGAGCCCGCCGTCCTCGGCCGCCACGGCGGCGTCCGCTGGTCCCTCGCGGAGGCCCGCGACATGGCCGCCGAGGCCGCCCGGTACAGCCCCGGCCTCGGCGACGAACTGCGCCGCCGCGACGGCCACGTGCCCCTGCTGCGCCTCCCGCTGCCCGCCGAGGGCACCGCGCCCGACGGATACGACACCGTCGTGGTCCTGCCGCTGCGCGACGCGGCCGCCCGGGACCTCACCGAGCGGCTCCTCTCGTCGGTCGACGACGCCCTGCTGCTCACTCTTCCGGGTCTCTCCGAGATCGTCGTGGAGACACCCGAAGGTGTACGAACCCTCCGCCGCTCCGAGGCCGACGGCTACGTCCGCATCGAGGACTCCGCGAGCGACTCCGCCACCGGCGCGCACCGCTGGCGGACCGTCGCCCACGGCGGCCCCCTCGACGCCGAACTGCTCCGGGACCGCCCGGTCGAGGAGCGGCTGCGCCCCTTCTGGTCGATCACCTGGGCCGTGCCCGTGGACGACGAGGGGGCCCCGCGCTACCCGCGGACCACCCCCGTCGTGCACGCCCCCACCCCCACGGACGAACCCCTGGGCATCCCCGCCCTCCTCATCGCGTCCCTGCCGCTCGACACCGCCCGCCGCCACCCCGCGCCCGGGCCGCTCACCGACTTCCTGGTTCAGCGGGCGGCCGACGCGTACGCCGAACTCCTGGCGGACTGGCGGCCGGTGACCACCGCCGCGCTCGACCTCGTGCCCGGCCCGTTCGGCAAGGGCCCGCTCGACGGGGCGCTGCGCGAGGCGATCCTCGACCGGCTGCCGCGCATCGGGTTCCTGGCGCCCGCCGTCCCCACCGAGGAGCTGCCCGCGCTCCGCCCGATCGAGGCGGAGGTCGTGGAGGGCGCGGGCGCCGAGACGGTGAACGTGCTCGCGGAGGTCTTCCCGACCCTCCTCCCGGCCGGTCTGGAACGCCGCCCGGAGCTGCGCACGCTCGGCGTCGGCCGGGTGCCGCTGACCGAGGCGATCGACCGCCTGGCCGGGGTCGACCGGCCCGCCGGCTGGTGGTGGCGGCTCTACGACTCGCTGGCCGGCGTCGACCCGGACCGGCTCACCGGCCTGCCGGTGCCGCTGGCGGAGGAGGACGGGGGCACCCGGTCCCGCACGGTGATCGGCCCCCGCCAGGTCCTCCTGCCGCAGGAGGGCACCCCGCCCGAGCTGGCCCGGCTCGGCCTGAAGGTGGCGCACCCGGACGCCGCCCACCCGCTCCTGGAGAAGCTCGGCGCCCTGCCCGCCACGCCCCGCGCGATCCTGACGACCCACCAGGTGCGGCTCGCGGTCGCGGCCTCCCTCGACGTGGGCGAGATCTGGGACGAGGACATCGACGCCCTGGACGCGGAGGAGCTGGCGGAGACCGTCCTCACCCTGGTCAGGGACGCGGACCTGGCCCCGGGCGAGGAGCCGTGGCTGGGCGCGCTCGCCCTCCCCGACGAGGACGGCGAACTCGCCCCGGCGAGCGAACTCGTCCTGCCCGGATCGCCCTTCGCCGCCGTCGTCCGCGAGGACGAGATCGCCTTCGTGGACGCCGGCCTGGCCGCCCGCTGGGGCGAGCAGCCCCTCACCGCGTGCGGGGTGCTCGCCACCTTCGCCCTCGTCCGTACGAGTGATCTCGTCCTCGACCCGGACGAGGTCGAGCCCCGCGAGGGCGACTACCCGGAGCCGGACGACGCCGGGCTCCTCGACGCGGTCGACGTGTGGTGCGAGGACGTCCTCGACCGGCTCCCGGAGTCGCCGGTGCCGCCGGTGGCGACGGAGATCGTCGCCGTACGGGACCTGGACCTGGTCGACGACGACGCCTGGCCGCAGGCGCTCGCCCTGCTGGCCGCGCCGCCCCTGCGGGACGCCCTGATCGAGCCCGTACGGGTCCTCCTGCCGGACGGCTCGACGGAGACCGTCCGCTCGTACACGGCCTGGTGGCTCCGGGACCACCCGGTCCTGGACGGCCGCCGCCCGGCCGGACTGCGCGCCGCCGGCACCGACCCCCTCCTGATGGGCCTGTACGACTCCGCCGACGCGACCGGCTTCGAGGACGAGCAGGTCCTGCGGGCCCTCGGCGTCCGCACCTCCGTCCCGGCGCTCCTGGACGAGCCGGGCGGCGCGGCGGAGCTCCTGACCCGCCTGGCCGACCCGGACCGGGTGGTGACGGCCCCGCAGCTGCACGCCCTCTACACGGCCCTCGCGGACCTGGACCCGGAGCAGGTGACCCTCCCGGACGAGCTGCGGGCGGTCGTCGACGGCGTCGTGACCGTGGTCGACGCGGCGGACGCGGTGGTGGCGGACGCCCCCGACCTCCTCGCCCTGACGGCCGGGCTGCCCCTCCTCCCGGTCTCCCCGTCCCGGGCGGCGGACCTGGCCGAACTGTTCCAGGTGCGCCGCCTGAGCGAGACGGTCGAGGCGGAGGTCACGACGACCGGCGAGGAGCACGGCGTCCCGGACTCCGTCACGGCCCTCCTCGGCCCCGCCACCCCGGGCTTCTACGTCGAGCACGAGGAGCTCCGCGCGGGCGGCACCGAACTCGACTGGCGCCGCACCCCCGACGGCACCGTCCACGCCGCCACCCTCGAAGGCGTCGCCGCCGGCCTCGCCTGGGCCGCCGGCCAGTGGCCCCGCCGCTTCGAGGTCGCCGCCCTCCTGGAGGACCCGACCCGCACGGAGGAACTGTCGAGGGACCGCTGGTTCGACTGAGGCCCGCGAGGGACGCCCCCTGGGCGAACCAGACCCCGCTGTGCCGGTGCCGGGCCGGGGGTACGTCGACGGCGTCGGCGGCGTCGAGGTCCCCGGCGCCGTACCTCAGGTCGTCCAGGACGACGGCGTGAAGAGGCTCCCCGGGCAGCCGGTCGGCAGAACCGTTCCGGCGGGCGAGGGAAGGGTGATGAGCGGTACGAGCCACGGAGACTCCATCGGGCGGCCACCGCCAGGCATCTCCTGGCGGGCTACCTGAAGCCCCGGGGGCCGGTCGCACGCGCGTTCCGCACGGGGGGACCGTACCCCCGGTACCCCTACGCCGGGAACCTCCGGTCCACCCAGCGCCAGGCGATCTCCAGCAGGGCCGCGCCCGTCGCCGCGATCGCGGCCGCCGCCCAGGGCATCGTCGTGCCGACCAGTTTCAGGGCGAAGAAGTCCTGGAGCCAGGGGACGACCAGGACGAGGAGGAAGGCGCCGGCCATGGTGGCGACCAGGGCGAGGCGCCACCAGGTGTAGGGGCGGGCGATGATCGCGAGGACCCAGAGCGAGACCAGGAAGAGGGTGAGGGTCGCCGCGCTGGTCTCCGCCTCCAGGGCGCCCTCGCCGCTGTAGTGGTGGCGGGCCAGGAGGTACGTGGTGAAGGTGGCCGCCCCGGCGATGATCCCGCCCGGGACCGCGTACCGCATCACGCGGCGCACGAAGTGCGGCCTCGCCCGTTCCTTGTTCGGGGCCAGGGCCAGGAAGAAGGCCGGGACGCCGATCGTCAGGGTGGACAGCAGGGTCAGGTGGCGGGGGAGGAAGGGGTACTCCACCTGGGAGCAGACCACCAGGACCGCCAGCAGCACCGAGTAGACCGTCTTCGTCAGGAAGAGGGTCGCCACGCGCGTGATGTTGCCGATGACCCGGCGGCCCTCCGCCACCACCGACGGCAGCGTCGCGAAGGAGTTGTTCAGGAGGACGATCTGCGCGACCGCCCGGGTCGCCTCCGAGCCCGAGCCCATCGAGACGCCGATGTCGGCGTCCTTCAGGGCCAGGACGTCGTTCACGCCGTCCCCGGTCATCGCGACCGTGTGCCCCTTCGACTGGAGCGCGGCCACCATGTCCCGCTTCTGCTGCGGGGTGACCCGGCCGAAGACCGCGTTCTCCTCCAGCACCTCCGCCATCTTCTCCCGGTCCTCGGGGAGCGTGCGGGCGTCCACCGTGTTCTCCGCGCCCGGCAGCTCCAGCTTTCCGGCCACCGCCCCCACCGAGACCGCGTTGTCGCCCGAGATGACCTTGGTGGCGACGTTCTGGTCGGCGAAGTACGCGAGGGTGTCGGACGCGTCCGGGCGCAGCCGCTGTTCCAGGACGACGAGCGCGGTCGGGCGCGCGGCCTCCGCCGCCCCGGGGGCGCCGGGCCCGCGGTCCGTACGGGCCAGGAGGAGGACCCGCAGGCCCTGCTCGTTCAGGTGGTCGGTCTCGGCGAGCGCCGGGTGCCCCTCCGCCAGGAGCACGTCCGGCGCGCCGAACAGCCACGACGACTCCTCGCCGCCACCCTCGTCGAACGTCGCGCCGCTGTACTTGCGGGCCGAGGAGAACGGCAGCGCCTCCGTGCAGCGCCATCCGTCCGCGTCCGGGTAGGCCTCGACGACCGCCTGGAGGGAGGCGTTGGGGTGCGGGTCGGACGCGCCGAGCGCGCCGAGGACCTTGCGCGCGTACGCCTCGTCGGAGCCGTTCAGCGGGCGCAGGGCCGTCACGTCCATGCCGCCCTCGGTCAGCGTGCCCGTCTTGTCCAGGCACACGACGTCGACCCGCGCCAGGCCCTCGATGGCCGGCAGCTCCTGCACGAGGCACTGCTTGCGGCCGAGGCGGACCACGCCGATCGCGAAGGCCACGGAGGTGAGGAGGACGAGCCCCTCCGGGATCATCGGGACGATGCCGCCGACGGTCCGGGCGATCGAGTCCTTGAGGTTGGTGTCCTTGACGATCAGCTGGCTGATGATCAGACCGGTCGCGGTCGGGACCATCATCCACGTCACGTACTTGAGGATCGTGGAGATGCCGCTGCGCAGCTCGGAGTGGACGAGCGTGAAGCGGGACGCCTCCTCCGCGAGCTGCGCCGCGTACGCCTCGCGGCCGACCTTCGTGGCCGTGAACGTGCCGCCGCCCGCCACCACGAACGAGCCCGACATCATCGGGTCGCCCGGCTTCTTCACCACCGGGTCCGCCTCGCCGGTGAGCAGCGACTCGTCCACTTCCAGGCTGTCGGCCTCCGCCACCACCCCGTCGACGACGACCTTGTCCCCGGGGCCGAGCTCGATCAGGTCCCCGAGGACGATCTCCGAGGTGGACAGCTCGGCGGCGGTCCCGTCGCGCCGGACCGTCGGCTTGGCCTCGCCGATGACGGCGAGCCCGTCGAGGGTCTTCTTGGCGCGGAGCTCCTGGACGATGCCGATGCCGGTGTTCGCGACGATCACGAAGCCGAAGAGGCTGTCCTGGATCGGGGCGACGAAGAGCATGACCACCCACAGCACGCCGATGATCGCGTTGAAGCGGGTGAAGACGTTCGCCCGGACGATGTCGACGGCCGAGCGGGAACTCCGTACGGGGACGTCGTTGACCTCCCCGCGCGCGACCCGCTCCGCGACCTCGGCGGACGTGAGTCCGGCCGGGCGGTGCTCGACGGGCGGGCCGTTCCCCGCCGTCCCGCCGTTGTCCGTGTCGATCTTCGCCCGCTGCGTCATGCTCTCGACGGTACGACCGGAAGGGGGCGTTCACCTGCCGGAGAGGGGGATATGGGGGTGGGGATCGGACCCCGGGGGGACGGGGGTGGTCCCGTGGTACCACCCGCCGGTGCCGCTTCCGGTGCCGGGCGGGGTTACGGAGCCGGTCGTTCCGGGGCTTCCCCCGTCGGCGTCGCCGCTGCCGTCGCCGCCGCGTGCCGCTTGAGCGCCGCGTCCCGCTTCCGTACGTACCAGATGCCGATGAGGCCGAGTCCCGCCCCGGCCAGGCAGGTCCACACCCACCAGGTCAGGTCCCGGTCGTCGAACCAGCCGTAGAAGGGGAGCTGCACGAGGAAGAGGACGAACCAGAGGACCGTTCCGCCGGTGATGGTGGCGACGACGGGCCCTTCCAGGGGCTCGGGTGCCTCGTGCTTCGGTGTCCACTTCGCCATGGGGGCCAGTCTAGGTGGCGCGAATTCTTGTCTACGCGCGGAGATGGACGCTCGCTCGTTCATGTGTTCATACTGAAACGGTTTGCCTGTGGCGGGTTTCCTTCGTATGAACCGCCAAAACGGACACTCTCCTACGAGGATTCCCATGAGCACCACGGCCACCGCCAAGGCCCCTTCCCCCGAGCCGTCCGGTTCCCACGAACCGACCTCCGGCCTCGACCGCTTCTTCAAGATCTCCGAGCGCGGCTCGACCGTCGCCCGCGAGGTCCGGGGCGGCTTCGCCACCTTCTTCGCGATGGCCTACATCATCGTGCTGAACCCGATCATCCTCGGCAGCGCCAAGGACATGTACGGGCACCAGCTCGACAGCGGCCAGCTGGTCACCGCCACCGTCCTCACGGCGGCGTTCACCACCCTCCTCATGGGCGTCATCGGCAACGTGCCGATCGCGCTCGCCGCCGGCCTCGGCGTCAACACGGTCGTCGCGCTCCAGCTCGCGCCCCGGATGTCCTGGCCGGACGCCATGGGCATGGTCGTCCTCGCCGGCATCGTCGTGATGCTGCTCGTCGCGACCGGTCTGCGCGAGCGCGTCATGAGCGCCGTCCCGGCCGGGCTCCGCAAGGGCATCGCGATCGGCATCGGCCTCTTCATCCTGCTGATCGGCCTCGTCGACTCGGGCTTCGTCTCCCGCATCCCCGACGCCGCGCACACCACCGTCCCGCTCCAGCTCGGCGGCGACGGCCACCTCACCGGCTGGCCGGTCCTCATCTTCGTCCTGGGCGCGCTGCTCACCCTCGCGCTGATCGTCCGCAAGGTCCCCGGCGCCATCCTCATCTCGATCGTCGTCATGACGATCGTCGCCATGGTGATCAACGCGGTCGCGGACGTCCCGTCCTGGGGCCTGACCACCCCGGAGTGGCCCGGCAACCCGGTCGCCTCGCCCGACTTCGGCCTCTTCGGGCAGTTCAGCCTCTTCGGCGGCTTCCACAAGGTCGGCGTCCTGACCGGCGTCCTCTTCGTCTTCACCGTGCTGCTGTCCTGCTTCTTCGACGCCATGGGCACGATCCTCGGCGTCGGCGACGAGGCCAAGCTGACCGACAAGGACGGCAACTTCCCCGGCATCAACAAGGTCCTCCTCGTCGACGGCCTGGCCGTCGCCTCCGGCGGCGCGACCTCCTCCTCCGCCACCACCTGCTTCGTGGAGTCCACGGCCGGCGTCGGCGAGGGGGCCAGGACCGGCCTCGCCTCCGTGGTCACCGGCGGTCTCTTCTCGGTGGCGCTGTTCCTCACGCCGCTGGCCACCATGGTCCCGTCCCAGGCCGCCACGCCCGCGCTGCTCGCGGTCGGCTTCCTGATCATGGCCGGTTCGGTCCGGGACATCGACTGGAGCGACTTCACCATCGCGGTGCCGGCGTTCCTGGCCATGGTGATGATGCCGTTCACGTACTCGATCACGAACGGCATCGGCATCGGCTTCATCGCCTTCAGCGTGCTGCGTCTCGCGGCCGGCCGGGGCCGTGAGGTCCCGGTGGCCATGTACGTCGTGTCGGCGGTGTTCGTCTTCTACTACGCGATGCCGGCGCTCGGCCTCACGTGATCCCGGGGCGGGGCGGGTGCCTGCCGCGGCTCCGCCTCCTCCCCCTCCGCACCGTAGAACTTCTCCGTCTCGTCGACGGCGGTCTTGAACCGCTCGTCGAAATCCTCGCGAATGAGCGTCCGGGCCACGTAGTCCTGGACGCTCATTCCCCTTTTCGCGGCGTGACTCCTGAGCCGGTCGAGCAGCTCACCGTCGATGCGCAGGCTGAGCACTGTCGATCCCATGCCGTCAGGGTCGGGGCAGCCGGGGCTTCTTTGCGTCACTTTCTGGATCCGACTCACTCGTTTGGGTGATACATGGATGCCGAAGCGTGATCTGCGCCGGTGTGTGTTGTCACGGGCGGGCGTGTGTGGTCGCGCGCGGGTGCGGGGGGTGGGTTGTGTGATCCGTGCGACGTCGGTGGGTTTCCAGTGGTATTTAGGCAGAGTAATGAGTTATGCTAACGAACATGCCTGACCTGTCCCGCGGCACCGCCGACGACGTCGCGGCCGTGAACGCGCTCCGCTCCTCCGTCATGCGGCTGGGCCGACGCCTCAAGCACCAGCGCGTCGACGAGTCGCTGAGCCCCACCGAGATGTCGGTGCTCGGCACCCTGTCGCTCTGCGGCTCCGCGACCCCCGGCGAGCTGGCCCGCAAGGAACACGTCCAGCCGCCCTCGATGACCCGCATCGTCGCGCTGCTCGAAGCCAAGGGACTGGTCCGGCTGGAGCCGCACCCCGACGACCGCCGGCAGAAGGTGGTCAGCCAGACCGAGCAGGCCGAGGCCATGCTCGAGGAGTCCCGCCGCAAGCGGAACGCCTGGCTGGCCGCGCTCGCCGAGGGTCTGGACGAGGACGAATGGGCCAAGCTGCGCGCGGCCGCCCCCGTCCTGGAGAAGCTCGCACACCTGTAGACCCCGAGCCGAGGAGGCGACGCACTTTGAGTACGGGACCCGGAGCAGACTCCGCACCCGTCCACAAACCCGATACCTACACCCGCCGGGGCGGGGGAACCTTCTCTTCGCTCAAGATCCGGAACTACCGGCTGTTCTTCACCGGAGCGATCGTCTCCAACACCGGTACGTGGATGGCCCGGATCACCCAGGACTGGCTCGTCCTGAGCCTCACCGGCTCGGCCGCCGCCGTCGGCATCACGACGGCCCTCCAGTTCCTGCCGATGCTGCTCTTCGGCCTGTACGGCGGCGTCATCGCCGACCGGTACCCGAAGCGGCAGCTCCTCCTCGTCAGCCAGGCGGCTCTCGGGCTGTGCGGTGTGGCGCTCGCCGTCCTGACCCTTTCCGGGCACGTGCAGGTCTGGCACGTCTATCTGATCGCTTTCCTGCTGGGCATGGTCACCGTCGTCGACAATCCGGCGCGGCAGTCCTTCGTGTCCGAGATGGTCGGGCCCGAGCAGCTTCGCAACGCTGTTTCGCTGAACTCCGCCAACTTCCAGTCCGCGCGGCTCGTCGGGCCCGCCGTTGCCGGTGTCCTCATCGCCGGGGTCGGAAGCGGGTGGGCCTTCCTGTTGAACGGTCTTTCGTTCGTCGCGCCCTTGGTGGGTCTGCTGCTCATGCGGACCGGTGAGCTCCACAAGGTGGAGCGCGTCCCGCGCGGGAAGGGACAGCTCCGGGAGGGGCTGCGGTACGTGGCCGGACGGCCCGATCTGGTGTGGCCCATCGTGCTGGTCGGCTTCATCGGGACGTTCGGGTTCAACTTCCCGATCTGGCTCACGGCCTTCGCCGACGGGGTCTTCCACGTGGGGGCCGGTACGTACGGTTTCCTCAACACGCTGATGGCCGCCGGCTCGCTCGTGGGCGCCCTCGCGGCCGCCCGGCGCGGCTCGACCCGGCTGCGGATGCTGGTGATCGCCGCCGGTGTCTTCGGCGTCCTGGAGGTCGTGGCGGCCCTGTCGCCGGCGTTCTGGATGTTCGCGCTGCTGCTCGTGCCGATCGGCATGATCGGTCTCACGGTCAACGTCACCGCCAACTCCGCCGTGCAGATGGCCACGGATCCCGCGATGCGGGGTCGGGTGATGAGCCTCTACATGATGGTCTTCGCCGGGGGGACGCCCATCGGGGCGCCGCTGCTCGGGTGGGTCACCGACGCGTACGGCGCCCGGGTCGGGTTCGCCGCCGGCGGGTTGATCTCGCTTGCCGCCGCCGTGGTGGTGGGGCTCGTGCTCGCCCGGGTCGGGGGGCTCAAGGTCGCCGTGGGGTGGCGGCGGGGGCATCCGCGGGTTCGGTTCGTTCCCCGGGAGCGGTTGGTGACCGCGGCGTAGTGCCGGGGCGGGCGGTGGTGACGGGGCCGGGGCCTCCCCCGCTCCGGCCCCGCCCCCTCCCGTACGTCGTCGTCGGGCCCGCCGTTCCGGGGCCCGGCCCGTCTCTTCGTCAGACCCTCTGTTCCAGGATCTGGCCCTGCCAGTCGCCCACCGCGAAGGTGTCCGTGCGGGTGAAGCCCTGCTTCTCGTAGTACGCGATCAGGCGGCCCTCGCTGCCCGCGAAGCAGTCCACCCGGAGGAGGGAGACCTTCCGGCGGCGGGTCTCCGCCGCCGCGTGGGCCAGGAGGGCCGCGCCCACGCCGTGGTGGTGGAAGCGGGCGTCCGTCGCCAGGAGCCGTACGTACACCTCCGGTTCTTCTGCTGGGGGTACGTGCTTGCCGGGGTGCGGCGTCAGGGTCATCGTGCCCGCCGGGACGCCGTCGACCTCCGCCAGCCAGAGGTCGCCCTCGGCCACCGTCTCCTCGACCTGGCGTACGGCGGCGGGGCGTGTGGTGAAGGGTTCCGTGCCCCACTGGGCGGTGATCCCCTTGCCGTTGAGCCACACGACGGCGCTGTCCAGGATGGTGAGTGTCGCGGGCATGTCTTCGGGCCCGCCCCTACGGATCTTCATGGACGTCGAGGTTAGTCGTACAACCATTCGGCGGGACCGGGGGCCGAGAGGGGTGTATTCGTCAAGTGGGGGAGGAACGCGCCTTGCGTACTGTTTTGTCTCGTCGTGTCGTGCTGTCGGTGGGGGTCGTTCTGGCGGTCGCCGCCCCCTTGCTCTCCGTTCCCGCCGTCGCCGCGGTGCCCGTGGCCGTGACGGCGCGGGCGGCCGCTCCGATCCAGGTCCCGTTCCTGGCGTCGGGCGGACACGTGGCCGGTGCCGGGAAGACCGGGTTCCTCACGGTGGACGCGGACGGCGTCGCGCGGTGGACGCGCTACTCGGACGGGGTGTCGAAGGTCATCGCCTCTAGCGGGTCCGGCGTCCACGGCTCGGCCTCGGACGTCGTGCTGGTCACCAAGGCGAGGCCCCAGCGGTTCGGCACCGAGTCGGCGACCGCGTACGACATGGCGACCGGTGCGGCCCCCGTCACCTTCGGCGGGTTCGAGGGAGAGGCCAGGTACGGGGTGGGCACCGCCCTCTTCGAGGAGTACCTCGACTTCGACATCCGGCTCGTGACCCCGGAGGGCGGTCGTGACGTGGAGGGGCTGGAGTGGATTCACGAGTCCTCCTTCTCCGTCGTCGACAGCCTGCCGGGGACCGCTCTCGTCGTTCGCCGCACCGGCGAACCGGGCGGCACCAACCTGGTGGTCGTCGACATCGCCGGGGCACGCGTCAGCGACAAGTACCCCGTGAGCCCGGACGCCTCCATGATGGGCGCCTCGATCACGCGGGACCGCGTCGTGTGGGTGGAGCGGGCGAAGGCGGACGGGAAGACCGTCCTCGCCTCGGCGAAGCGCGGTTCGGCCGAGGTGACGCGTACGCCGCTGCCGCGCGACCTCGGCCCGGGGGACGGCGGCGAGCTGATCGGCGACTGGCTCGTCTCGAACGGCGGCGGGGCCGGGAGCGGGTTCGTGGCCCACCCCCTCGTGGACGGGGCCCCGGTCAGGCTCCTCGACCACGCCGAGAGCGTGCGGAAGTCGGGCGACGGGACGGTGCTCGCCTTCGGCACCACCGCCGACCGGGGGCGCGGCGTCTACCGGATCGCCGTCGGCGCGGACGGGAGGCCGGCCGCCGAGCTGATCGCCTCCACCGGCGAGCCGCCGGCCCCCACGACCCCGGTCGGCTTCACGAGCGCGGCCGTCCCGGCCGTCCTGAACTTCGACGGCGTCGCCAAGATCCCGCTGAGCTGGAAGTTCTCCACCAGCCAGATCGATCTCACGATCGAATTCAAGCGCAGGGACGGCCTGGGCACCTTCGTGACGGAACTCCGGCCCCGCACCACCGGCACGGGCGTTCTGCCCGACGGCTCGCTGGGCATCGACTGGGCGGGGGAGAGCGGGTACCGCGGCGAACACCTGGAGGCCGCTCCCAACGGCACGTACGACTGGACCGTGACGGCCAAGCCCTGGAACGGGATGCCGGCCGTCACCGCCACCGGAAGCTTCGAACTGAAGCGTTCGCCGCAGCCGCACGACTACAGCGCCAACGGTTCGGTGGACCTGTTCGCGCGCCGGGCGGACGGCGCGGTCGACGCGTTCGACACGCGCTGGGACGACGCCACGGGCCGGCTCGTCACCGGTCAGGAGTACGGCTCGGTGATCTGGTGGGGCGACTGGAACGCCTACGACCGCGTGGAGGCCACGGGCGACGTCGCCGGCACCGAGGTCTTCGACACCGTCGCCCGAGACAAGGCCGGCGTCCTGTGGCTGCACGAGGGCGACGACGTGCGGTCGGGCCACCAGCCCCGGAAGATCGGTGCCGGGTGGGGCGTCTACGACCTGCTCGCCGGTGGCAGCGATCTGTCGGGCGACGGGCGGGCGGACCTGGTCGCGGTGGAGAAGGCCGGTGACCTGTACCTGTACGAGGGGACGGGGGCCGCGTCCGCGCCGTACAAGCCGCGGAAGAGGATCGGGTTCGGGTGGGACGTCTACAACGAGCTGGTCGCCGTGGGCGATGTGGCCGGGGCTCCGGCCGGTGACCTCGTCGCGCGGGACGGGGCCGGGGTGCTGTGGCTGTACCTGGGGAAGGGCGACGGCACGTACGCGCCCCGGGTGAAGGTCGGCGGCGGCTGGAACGAGTACCGGGACGTCGTGGGGATCGGCGATGGGAACAAGGACGGGCGTCCCGACCTGTACGCGCGGAGTGCGGCGGGCAAGGCGTACTTCTACGCCGGTACGGGTGACTGGCGGGCGCCGTTCGCGGCCCGGACCGCCACGGCGGTCGGCGCCGACACGCAGTACGACCGGGTGTTCTGACGGGCGTGCCGCCGGTCCGGGGGTCCGGGCCGGCGGGCTGTCAGACTCCTCCCATGAGGCTCTTCGCCGCCGTCCTGCCGCCGCCGGAGCGGCTGGACGAGCTCGGACACGTCGTCGACCGGCTGCGCCGGCTGCCCGGGGCGGAGGGGGTGCGCTGGACCTCGCGGCCCGGATGGCACCTCACGCTCGCCTTCATGGGGGAGGTGGAGGACGCGGCGCTGCCCGAGCTGCGGGCCCGGCTGGAGCGGGCCGCGTCCCGCACGCCGCCGTTCTCGCTGCGGCTCCACGGGGGCGGTCACTTCGGGCGGCGGGCGCTGTGGGCCGGGGTCGCCGGGGACCTGGACGCGCTGCGGCTCCTCGCCGAGCGGTCCGAAGCGGCCGCGCGCCGGGCCGGGATCGCGATGGAGGAGCACCGCCGGTACCGGGCCCACCTGACCGTCGGCCGCGGGCGGGGCGACGGGATGGACACCGGGCCCTTCCTGGACGTGCTCGACGGGTTCGAGGGCGGCCGGTGGGAGGTGGGCGAGCTGGCCCTGGTGCGGTCGAACCTGCCGGTGAGCGGGGTGCGGGGGGAGCAGCCCCGGTACGAGAGGGCCGGGGGGTGGCCCCTGGGCGGGGGCGGGGACGGGCCGGGTTAACCTCGATGGGTGGACCCGAAGACTCGTAACCGGATCATGGCCGGTGTGCTCGTACTGATGTTCGCGATCATCGCGGTGGCGTCGCTGGCCGGTCAGTAGGCGGCGCGCGGGCGCTTGCTTCGAGCGCACTCCAGGCAGTTGGCTTGTCCCCCATGGAGTACACGCAGCTCGGACGCACCGGACTCAAGGTCAGCCGCCTCGTCCTCGGCACGATGAACTTCGGGCCCCAGACGGACGAAGCCACCAGCCACGCCATCATGGACACGGCGCTGGACGCGGGGCTCAACTTCTTCGACACCGCCAACGTGTACGGGTGGGGTGAGAACAAGGGGCGGACCGAGGAGATCGTCGGCTCCTGGTTCGCCCAGGGCCACGGCCGCCGCGACAAGACCGTCCTCGCCACCAAGGTGTACGGGAACATGGGCGCCGACGGCGAGGCCTGGCCCAACCACGACAAGCTCTCCGCCCTCAACATCCGGCGGGCGGTCGAGGGCAGCCTCAAGCGGCTCGGCACCGACTACATCGATCTCTACCAGTTCCACCACGTCGACCGCGCCACTCCCTTCGAGGAGATCTGGCAGGCCGTCGACGTGCTCATCCAGCAGGGCAAGATCCTGTACGCCGGGTCCTCGAACTTCCCCGGGTACAAGATCGCCCAGGCCAACGAGGCCGCCGCCCGGCGCGGATCGGTCGGGCTCGTCAGCGAGCAGTGCCTCTACAACCTCTTCGAGCGGCGCGCCGAGATGGAGGTCATCCCGGCCGCGCAGGAGTACGGGCTCGGGGTCATCCCCTGGTCGCCGCTGCACGGCGGTCTGCTCGGCGGCGTCCTGAAGAAGGAGGCCGAGGGCAAGCGGCGCACGGAGGGGCGCGCGGCGGCCACGCTCGCCGACCCGGCCGCCCGGGCGCAGTTCCAGGCCTACGAGGACCTGCTCGACAAGCACGGCCTGGAGCCGGGCGAGGTCGGGCTGGCGTGGCTGCTCACCCGGCCCGGCGTGACGGGGCCGATCGTCGGGCCCCGCACCCCGGAGCAGCTGGCCGGCGCCCTGCGCGCCCTGGAGGTCGAGCTGGACGGGGAGTTCCTGGCGGCCCTGGACGAGGTCTTCCCCGGCCCCGGGCCGTCCCCGGAGGCCTTCGCCTGGTGACGTTCCCGGCCCCGGACCGGCGCGGACCGGTCCGGGGCCGGCGTCAGGGCCGGGCGGTGTACGGGCCGCCGAGGCCCCACGCCCGGTGCATCGCGTCCGCGAAGGCCGCCGCCAGTTTGTGTTCGCCGGTGGGGCCCGGGTGGGTGCCGTCGTAGGTGTCGGCGGGGAGGGCGTACGACGCCGGGACCGTCCCCAGGAGCAGCGGGGAGGCGGGGGTGTCCAGGTCGGCGACGGCCTTCGCGAGGAGGTCGTTGAAGCGGGCGCACTCGGCGGCGAAGGGGGCGTCGTAGGTGGCGCGGACGTTCGGGATGACCGGGAGGAGGACCGCCCGGACGCGCGGGTTCGCGGCGCGGGCGGCCCCGACGAAGGCCCGGACGTTCTCGTCCGTCTGGTCGCTGTTCGTGTAGAAGCCCAGGTCGATCAGGCCGAGGGAGACGAGGAGCACGTCCGCCCCGGCCGCCGCGACCGTCTCCCCGATCACCGGCGCCATGTGCAGCCAGCCCTCGCCCCAGCCGGCCAGGTGACGGCGGGCGGGGGCGGGGAAGTCCGGCGCCGCGTACGCCTCGCCGTCGTGGGGGCCGTCCGGGGCCGACGGGTCGTACAGGCCCGTGCGCGGGCCCACGATCTCGTACCCGCCCGGGAGGACGGTCTCCAGGTGCTGCCACATCCGGTAGCGCCAGGTCCAGTCGCCGGCGCGTCCGATGGTCATGCTGTCGCCGACGAACAGAAAACGCATGGTCACATCATCGCGGACCGTCTTCCGGGGCCCGCTGTGATCCGGAACACCCCCGGGGCCCGTCCGCGCGTCAGCGCAGGCGGCGGGCCCGCAGGACGACGTCGTGGGTGTGGTGGGCGCCCGCGCCGCCCTCGGGCGCCACACGGGGCCGTTCCTCGTCCGCCTCGATCCGCCAGTCGTCCCCGAGGAGCGCGGCGACCGTCGAGGGCCACACGTAGGCGGCGGGGTCGAAGGCGTCGTCCTGCCGCTCGGCGTGGTGCCCGTCCACGCCCGCGTGGTGCACGAGCAGGAGGACGCCGCCGGGCGCGACGGCGGCGAGCAGGGCGTGCTCGGCCGTCGACCCCGGCGTGCGGAGCAGCGCCGGGTACTGCGCGGAGACCAGGTCGAAGGAGGCGGGCGGGAGCGCCGCCTCGGTCAGCCCCGCGTGCACCCAGCGGACGCCGGCGCCGGCGTCCCGCGCGTGGGCGGCGGCCCGGGCGAGGGCCACCCCGGAGACCTCCAGGGCGGTGACGTCCCAGCCGGCGCGGGCGAGCCAGATGGCGTCCGCGCCCTCGCCGCAGCCGACGTCGAGCGCGCGTCCGGGGGAGAGGTCGGCGACCTCGGCGACGAGCGCCCCGTTCGGCCGCCCGCTCCAGAGCTGTTGGCGCTCGGAGTAGCGGGTGTCCCACTCGTCGCGCACGGCGGGGTCGCCGACGTAGCCGTCGGCGGCGGGGGCGTCGGCGGAGGGGTGCGCTTCTGCTGCGGTGTCGTCCGTCATGGCCCCACCGTCGTGCAGCGCCTGCGCGCCGGGCCAGTCCTGTTGCGGAAACGGCAAAGGAGCGGAGGCCGCGAAGGAGCGGAAACGGCGGAGGCGCGGAAACGGCGGAGGCGCGGAGGTGGACCCCGTACGGTTCCGAGGCGGGGTCGGCGAGGACCTCAGGCGGCGAGGAAGGCGTCCACCGCCCCCGCGAAGCCCTCCGCGTCGTCGTGCCACGGGAAGTGGCCCGCCCCGGGCAGGACGGTCAGTTCCGCCTTCGGGAACAGGGCCGCGTACGCGGCGGCCGTCGGCGGCGGGGTGTTCACGTCCCCCTCGCCCGCCACGACCAGGACCGGGCGGTCGAACCCCGCGAGCACCGCGCGCGTGGCGGGCGGGTCGAAGGCGCCCTCGTTCGTGCGGGCCCCCGCCTCGTCGTTCCGCCGCCGGCGGTCCTCGGCGTGCCGCTCCCGCGCGGCCCCGTCCCAGGTGCCGTGGAGGAACGGCGCGACCGCCTCGAACGTCTCCGCCGTGCCCCGCCCCGCCGTGACCTCCTCCAGGGCCGCGTACGCCGGGCCGAACCACGGCTCCCCGCTCCGCAGCCGCGCCGCCGCGAGCCGCTCCTCCGGGGGCGTGTCCAGCGCCACCGCCGCCGTGCCGGGGGTGACGAGCACCAGGCGGGCCACGCGCCCGGGGTGCCGGGCGGTGTACAGGGCGGCCAGGTTCGCGCCCGCCGAGTGCCCGAGCACGTCGACGGCGTCGAGGCCGAGGTGCGTCCGCAGCGCCTCCACGTCCGCCACCTGCCGGTCGCAGCGGTACGAGGCCGGGTCGTCCGGCACGGCGGAGTCGCCCGTGCCGCGCGGGTCGAGCAGGATCAGGCGGCGGTGGGCCGCGAGGCCGCCGAGGTCGCCCAGATAGGCGGAGTCCAGCATCGGGCCGCCGGGGAGGCAGAGCAGCGGGGCCCCGGATCCGGATGCGTGGTAAGCGAGTTCCGTGCCGTCGTGAGCGAGGAAGGTAGGCATGGACGCGACCCTGACAGCGTCCCCGATCATGGTCAACCGGGTTCCCGTCGCCCGTGGCAGGCTGGGGGCATGCGATCTGCTCTGTGCGCCCTCGGCGCGGCGGCCCTGGTGCTGCTCCCGGCCGGTCATGCCCGTGCCGAAGGGCAGGAGCCCGACCGGGACTTCACGATCCAGGACACCCGGATCACCGAGTCCAGCGGCCTCGCCGCGAGCCGCGCCCACCCCGGGATCTACTGGACGCACAACGACCAGGACGCGCCCCTGATCTACGGCGTCGACTCCCGTACGGGGAAGACGGTCGCGACCCTGACCATGCAGGGGGTCGGCACCCCCCGCGACATGGAGGCGATCTCCGTCGGCCCCGACGGGGACGTCTACGTGGGCGACGTCGGCGACAACCTCGACGGCTCCTGGGACCACGTCTGGATCTACCGCTTCCCCGAGCCGAAGGTCCTGAAGGACCAGAAGGTGGCGGCGAAGCAGTACGTCGTGAAGTACGCCGACGGGCCGCGCAACGCCGAGGCCCTGATGGTCCATCCGAAGACCGGCCGGGTGTACATCGCGAGCAAGAACGAGGACGGCGGCGGCCTGTACGCGGGGCCCGAGCGGCTCTCGTCGTCCGGGGCGAACGTCTTCCGGCGCGTGGGCGAGGTGCCGTGGGTGACCGACGGCGCCTTCTCCCCGGACGGCGGCCGGCTCGTCCTGCGCGGCTACTTCACCGCCCGGGAGTACGCGTGGAAGGACGGGCGCCCCGAAGGCGAGGGGGCGCCCGTGGGGGTTCCCTTCCAGGGGCAGGCGGAGTCCGTGACGTACACGGCGGACGGCTCGGCCCTCATGTTCGGCTCGGAGGGGAGGAGCAGCCGCGTCCTGCGCGTGGAGCCGCCGTCGGGCGGGCGGCCGGACGCGGAGACCCCGGGCGGCGGCACCGCGCCCCCCGGCGCCTCCGCGTCGCCGTCCGCGGCCCTGGGCGGAGGCGGGAGCGGGGGCGGGCAGGGGAACGCCACCGTCGGCTTCCTCGTGCTCGCCGGCGCCACGCTCCTGGTGGTGGCCGGGAAGCGGCTGGTCAGGCGCCGCTGATCCCCTTCCGTCGGTCCACCAGGGCCTCGAAGCCGTCCAGGAGCCGTTCGAGGCCGAAGGCGAAGTGGTCGGTCTCGCGGGCGAAGGTGTCGTCCGCGAGCGACGCCATCAGCGGGTAGTCGCCCGAGAGCATCGCCCGCTCCAGGTAGGGCCGCTGCGCGTCCCAGAACGCGTCGTCGCCGATGCCGGTCTCCCGCGCGGCCTCGGAGGCCTGGAGCTCCATGCGGGCGGTGCCCGCCGCGTACCCCTGTACGGTGATGATCACCGAGATGGTCTCGGGGTCGCTCAGGCCCATGCCGTGCGGCCCCTTGAGCCCCGAGAGGCACAGCTCCAGGCCGCGCAGGGCGCTCGGGCCGAGGACGGAGCGGGCCTGGTTGACCCGGAGCAGCCAGGGGTGGGCCCGGTAGAGGCCGAGGGTGGTGCGGGCGAGGGCCGTGACGGTGTCCCGCCAGGCGGTGGGGGCCGGCGGTTCGGCGGGCAGGGCCTCGCCCTGGACCCGGTCGAGCATCAGGTCGAGCAGCTCGGTCTTGCCGGGGACGTACCGGTAGAGCGACATCGTGCCCACCCCCAGCTCGCCCGCGACCCGCCGCATCGAGACGGCGTCGAGCCCTTCCGCGTCGGCGAGGGCGACGGCCGTCGTGACGATCCGGTCGACGGTGAGACCGGGTTTGGGGCCGCGGCTGGGGCGTTCGCCCGTGCCCCAGAGGAGGTCGAGGCTGCTCTTGGTCATGCGGCCACTTTAAAGCGCGCCGTTCTTGAACTGAGTACGGTGTACTCGTAATGGAGTACGGTGTACTCGATTCAGTGTTCCGCGATGCCGACCCGACCGGAGGCCCCCGTGCCCCAGCACGCCGTCATGCCCGAACGCGCCGACACGACCGCCCGCGTCCCCGAATACGCCGTCCTCGCCGAAGGCCTGCGCAAGGAGTACCGGGGCGGGGACGGCACCACCCACGCCCTCGACGGCTTCGACCTCGCCGTCCGCTCCGGCACCGTCCACGGCCTCCTCGGCCCCAACGGCGCCGGCAAGACCACCGCCGTCCGCATCCTCGCCACCCTCCTCCGGGCCGACGGCGGCCGCGCCGAGGTCGCCGGGACCGACGTCGCCCGCGACCCGCGCGCCGTCCGCGCCCGCATCGGGCTCGTCGGCCAGTACGCCGCCGTCGACGAGGGCCTCACCGGCCGCCAGAACCTGGAGGTCTTCGGCCGCCTCTTCCACCTCGGCGCCCGCCGCGCCCGCGACCGCGCCGCCGAACTCCTCGACCGCTTCTCCCTCACCGAGGCCGCCGACAAGGGCGCCGGCCAGTACAGCGGGGGCATGCGCCGCCGGCTCGACCTCGCCGCCTCGATGATCCTCGCCCCCGCCGTCCTCTTCCTCGACGAGCCGACCACCGGGCTCGACCCGCGCGCCCGCGGCGAGGTCTGGGACGCCGTCCGCACCCTCGTCGCCGGCGGCACGACCGTGCTGCTCACCACCCAGTACCTGGACGAGGCCGACCGGCTCGCCTCCCGGATCACCGTCGTGGACCGGGGCCGCGCCATCGCCGACGACAGTCCCGACGGCCTCAAGGACCTCGTCGGCGGCGACCGCGTCGAGGTCGTCGTCGCCGAGGCCGCCGACCTGCCCGCCGTCCGCGCGGTCCTCGCCCGGGTCGCGGACGCCGAACCCCGCACCGACGAGGCCGAGCGGCGCGTCCACGTCCCCGTCACCGACCGGGTCGCCGCCCTCACCGAGGTCGCGCGCACCCTCCAGGAGGAGCGGATCGCCGTCGAGGACCTGGCCCTGCGCCGCCCCGCCCTCGACGACGTCTTCCTCCGCCTGACCGGCCAGGAGGCCGACCGCCCCGGCCTCCGGGAGACCGCCCACGGGGAGAACGCCCGTCAGGAGGCCGCCGCGTGAGCACCCCCGTCACGGGCGGGCGCGCCTACTGGGCCGTCGCCGACTGCCTCACCCTCGTCCGCCGCACCCTGCTCAACTACCGCCGCAACCCCACCGCCATCCTCTGGCAGCTCGGCTTCCCCGTCGTCTCCGTGCTGCTCTACGGATTCGTCTTCGGCAGCGCGATGCGCGTGCCCGGCGACGGCGACTACCGCGAGTTCCTGATGCCCGGCATGTTCACCATGACCATGGCCTTCGGGCTCATGGGCACGGCCTCGGCCGTCGCCTCCGACAGCGGCAGGGGGGTCGTGGACCGCTTCCGGTCCATGCCGATGGCCCCCTCGGCCGTCGCCACCGGCCGCGCCCTGTCCGACCTCCTGATCGCCACCGCCGAACTCGCCCTCCTCGCCGTCACCGCCCTGGCCATCGGCTGGACCTCGGACGGCGGGCCCGGCGCCACGCTCCTCGGCTTCGCACTGCTCCTGCTGCTGCGCTTCAGCCTGATCTGGATGGGCGTGTGGTGCGGCCTCGTGGTCCCGAACACGGAGACGGCCGGCGCCCTCTACGTCGTCCTGTTCCCGGTCACGATGCTCTCCAGCGTGTACGTGGCGCCGTCCCTGATGCCGTCCTGGCTCGCGCCCGTCGCCGCCTGGAACCCGATCTCGTCCACCGTGTCGGCCACCCGCGAGCTCTTCGGCAACCCGGGCGCGGGCGGCGGCTCCTGGGTCGAGCAGCACGCCGTCCTGATGGCGGTCCTCTGGCCGCTCGCCCTCGTGGCGCTCTTCCTGCCCCTGGCGGTCCGCCGCTACCAGGCGCTGAGCCGTTGACGCACGGACGCACGGACGCACGGACGTACGGACGCACGGCGAAGGGCCCGGCACCGCGCGCGTGCGGTGCCGGGCCCTTCGCCGTGCGGAAAGGGGGGGTTACAGCTTCTCGATCACGTGGTCCACGCAGGCCGTCAGGGCCCGCACGTCCGCCGGGTCGACCGCCGGGAACATCGCGATCCGCAGCTGGTTGCGGCCCAGCTTGCGGTACGGCTCGGTGTCCACGATCCCGTTGGCGCGCAGCACCTTCGCGACCGCCGCCGCGTCGATCTCGTCCGCGAAGTCGATCGTGCCGATGACCTGCGAGCGCTTCGCCGCGTCCGTCACGAACGGGGAGGCGTACTTGGACTCCTCGGCCCAGGTGTACAGCGCGTCGGACGACTCCTTCGTCCGGGCCACGGCCCAGTCCAGACCGCCCTGGCCGTTGATCCACTTCAGCTGCTCGTTGAGCAGGAAGAGGGTCGAGAGCGCCGGGGTGTTGTACGTCTGGTTCTTCAGGGAGTTGTCGATCGCCGTCGGCAGCGAGAAGAACTCCGGGACGTGCCGGCCCGAGTCGTGGATCTTCCGCGCGCGCTCCAGGGCGGCGGGCGAGAAGGCCGCCAGCCACAGGCCGCCGTCGGCCGCGAAGGACTTCTGCGGGGCGAAGTAGTAGACGTCCGACTCGGTGATGTCGACGGGCAGGCCGCCCGCGCCGGAGGTCGCGTCGACCAGGACGAGCGCGCCCTCGTCGGCGCCCGCGACCCGCTCGATCGGGGCGGCGACACCGGTGGAGGTCTCGTTGTGGGTGTACGCGTAGACGTCGACGCCCGCCTCGGCCACCGGCTCCGGGTGGGTGCCCGGGTCGGAGGAGATCACGGACGGCTCGGCCAGCCAGGGAGCCAGCTTGGCGGCCTTCGCGAACTTGGAGGAGAACTCGCCGAAGGTGAGGTGCTGGGACTTGTTCTCGATCAGTCCGTGGGTCGCGACGTCCCAGAAGGCGGTGGAGCCGCCGTTGCCCAGGATCACCTCGTAGCCCTCGGGCAGCGAGAAGAGGTCACGGATGCCGGCACGCACCTCGCCGACCAGGTTCTTGACCGGAGCCTGGCGGTGGGACGTGCCGAGGAGGGAGGTGCCGGTGGCGGCCAGGGCGTCCAGCGCCTCCGTACGCACCTTGGAGGGGCCCGCGCCGAAACGGCCGTCGGCGGGCTTGATGTCAGCGGGAATCTGGATATCAGCCACGAGGCGGAGAGTATCGGGTCGGGAAGGGGCCGGTCGCCGGATGTCCGCCGGATGAGACGAAGGACGCGGGATCCTGGACTTGTGGGAAGACACCGGGAAGACGCGTCCGAGCTCGCCGCCGCCCTGCGTTCGGCCGTCGCGGGGGAGGTCGACTTCTCCGTCACGGCCAGGGCCCTGACCACCATGGACGCCTCCAACTACCGCCGCGTTCCGGCCGGTACGGTCGCCCCGCGCGACGCCGCCGACGTCGCGGCGGTCCTGGAGGTCTGCCGGGCGCACGGCACGCCCGTGGTCGCCCGGGGCGGCGGCACGTCCATCGGCGGACAGGCCACGGGCACGGGCGTCGTGCTCGACTTCACACGGCACATGGGCGGGATCGTCTCCCTGGACCCGGAGGAGCGGACGGCGGTCGTCCGGCCGGGGCTCGTCCTCGACCGGCTGCGGGCGGCGGCCCGCCCGTACGGGCTGACCTTCGGCCCCGATCCGTCCACGCACAGCCGCTGCACGCTCGGCGGGATGATCGGCAACAACGCGTGCGGGGCGCACTCGGTCGCGTGGGGCACCACGGCGGACAACGTGCGCTCGCTGGATGTGGTGACCTACCGGGGCGCGGAGTTGACGCTCGGGCGGGACGGGCGGGGCGCGCCGCCCGGACTGCGGGAGCTGGTGGAGGGAAACCTCGCCCTGCTGCGGACCGGCTACCCGCAGGGACTTCCGCGCCGGATCTCCGGCTACGCCCTCGACGCGCTGCTCCCGGAGCGGGGCGTGGACGTGGTCCGCTCCTTCTGCGGCGGCGAGGGCACGCTCGGGGTGGTCACGGAGGCGACCGTACGGCTCGTGCCGCTGCCCGCCGAGCCCGTGCTGGTGGTGCTCGGGTACGCGGACGAGGGCGCGGCGGCGGACGCGGCGCCGGGGCTGTTGGAGCACCGGCCGCTGACGGTGGAGGGGATGGCCCTCGACCTCGTGCCGGACGCCGTGGGACTGCCCCGGGGCGGGGCGTGGCTGTTCGTGGAGGTGGACGGCGAGGGGGCGGCCCGGCGGCTGGTCCGGGCGGCGGACGCGGTGGACGCGGCCGTCGTGCGGGACCCGGCCGGGCAGCGGGCGCTGTGGCGGATCCGGGAGGACGCGGCGGGGACGGCGACCCGGGCGCTCGGCGGGGGCGAGGCGTGGCCGGGGTGGGAGGACTGCGCGGTGCCGCCGGCGCGCCTGGGCGCGTACCTGCGCGCGTTCCGTGCCCTCCTTGCCGACTTCGGCCTCCGGGGCATCCCGTACGGGCACTTCGGGGACGGCTGCGTCCACGTCCGGATCGACTTCGACCTGTGGACGGGGAAGGGCGTACGGGACTTCCGCCGCTTCTCGGAGGCGGTGGCGGACCTGGTGGTCGCCCACGGCGGCTCGCTCTCCGGCGAGCACGGCGACGGGCGGGCGCGGGCCGAACTCCTGCCGAGGATGTACGGGGAGGAGCTGGTCGGGCTCTTCGGCGCGGTCAAGGACGTGTGGGACCCGGACGGGGGCCTGAACCCGGGGATGCTGGTCAGGCCGGGACGGCTGGACGAGGGACTGCGGTTCGAGGGGCTGCGGGCCGGGGGAGCGCCGGGGACGGGGCCTTCGCGGCCGGAGCTTCCGCTGGCGGCGGTGGGGCGGGCGGCGGCCCGGTGCGTGGGAGTGGCCAAGTGCCGGGTGGAGGGCCCGAGTTCGGGCCCCGGCGTGATGTGCCCCTCCTATCGGGCGACGGGCGAGGAGCGGCACTCGACGCGCGGACGGGCGCGGCTGCTGCACGAGATGGCGCTCGGCGAGGTCGTCACCGGCGGCTGGCGCTCGGAGGAGGTCCGCGAGGCCCTGGACCTGTGCCTGTCCTGCAAGGGCTGCCGCAGCGACTGCCCGGTGGGCGTCGACATGGCCGCGTACAAGGCGGAGTTCCTCGACCGGCACTACGCGGGCCCGCTCGGCCCGCTGCGCCGGCCGCGCTCGCACTGGACGATGGGGTGGCTGCCGCACTGGCTGGACGTGTTCGGGCGGGGGCTGAACGCGGCGATGCGGCTGCCGTTCGCGGCGCGGCTGGCGGGGGTGACACCGGAGCGGACGATGCCGAGGGTGGCGGAGGCGTCGTTCACCTCCTGGTTCGCGGAGCGCGCCTCGGACCGCCCGCCGGCCCTGACCCTCTGGCCCGACACCTTCACCGACCACCTGTCCCCGGAGGTCGGCCGGGCGGCGGTCCGGGTCCTGGAGGACGCGGGGCTGGGCGTGCGGCTGCCGGAGGGGCGGGTGTGCTGCGGGCTGACGTACGTGTCGACGGGGCAGTTGGGGGCGGCGAGGAGGGTGATGCGCAGGACGCTGGACGTCCTCGGCCCGCCCGGCGACGGCCTTCCCGTCGTGGTCCTCGAACCCTCCTGCGCGGCGGCCCTGCGCACCGACCTGCCCGAGCTGCTGCCGGACGACCCCCGGGCCGCCCGCCTCGCCGCCTCCGTCCGCACCTTCGCCGAGGCCCTGGAGGAGCTGGCCCCCGACTGGGACCCGCCCCGCCTCGACCGCCCGGTCACCGGCCAGACCCACTGCCACCAGCACGCCGTCCTGGGCGACGCGGCCGACCGGCGGCTGCGCGCCCGCGCGGGCCTCACCGGCGACCTGGCGGGCGGCTGCTGCGGCCTCGCGGGCAACTTCGGCTTCGAACCGGGCCACTACGAGGTCTCGGTCGCCTGCGCCGAGGACCAGCTCCTCCCGGCCCTGCGGGACGCGCCCCCGGACGCCGCCGTCCTGGCGGACGGCTTCTCGTGCCGCACGCAGATCGGGGACCTGACGGGCGGGCGGGGGCGGCACGTGGCGGAGCTGCTGGCGGAGGGCGTCGAGGAGGGCGGTTCCTGACGCCGGTTCCTGACGCCCGCCCCTAACCGCCCTCGGGTCCGTCGTGGACGGTCAGCGCTCCGGCGAGGTCGAGGTCGGCGACGGTGCCGTGCGCCCCGGCGCGGACGAGCAGCACCGCGCCGAGCGCGGTGCTCCAGAACGTCCTGGCCTCCACGTCGAGCGGCCGGCGGACCCGCCAGCCGCGGCCTGCGACGAGCCGGCCCACGAAGCGCTCGGACTGCCGGAACAGCAGCTGGAGGTGCTGGTCGACCACGGGCGCCAGTTCGGGCCTGGAGATCCCGGCGGCGAGTGCCCGCGCGACCGCGGGGAGGGAGGGCATGGCCAGTACGGCGCGGGCGATGTTGCGCCGGAACGCCGCCGCGTCGGGGGCCTGGCGGCCGATGCGCTCGATCCGCCGGGCGTCGTGCAGCAGGCCGAGGAAGGCGGCGTGCACGAGCAGCGAGTCCTTGGAGCCGAAGTGGTAGGTGACCTGGTTGGGGAAGACGCCCGCCGCGTCCGCGATCTCCGCGACGCTCGGCTCGGCGCCGGAACGCTCCTCGCAGAGCCGCGCGGTCGCCTCGATCAGCCGGCGCTTCGTCGCGCGGCCCCGGTCGCGCGTCCGGGCCGGAGGAGTCGACGGGGCGGGCGTCGACGGGGCGGGCGCCGACCGGTCCGGCGTCGACCGTTCCGCCGCCGGTCGGTCCGGCGTCGACTGTTCCGCCGCCGACCGGTCCGGCGCCGACTGTTCCGCCGCCGACCGGTCCGGCGTCGACTGTTCCGCCGTCGGCCGTTCCGCCGTCGACCGGGCTTCGGTTCGCTTCTTCTCCACCCGCGAATTGTATGTGATACAACAAAGCCTCATTCGCTTGTATCGCATACAAGAAAGGTGGAAGGGCATGCACCGGACCGAAGTCGTCGTGACCGGACTCGGCGCGATCACGCCGCTCGGCGGGGACGTGGGGACCACCTGGAGCGCCCTGCTCGCCGGCGAGTCCGGCATCCGCGGCGGCGTCCTGCCCGGCCACGAGGACGCCGGCCTCGCCGGCACCGTCGCGGGGACGATGGCGGCCGACCCCGCCGCGTCCCTGCCCCCGGCACGGGCCAGGCGGCTCGACCGCTCGCAGCAGGCGGCCCTCACCGCGGCGGCCGAGGCCTGGGCCGACGCCGGCGCCCCACGGGTGGATCCGGACCGGCTCGCGTCGGCGATCGGCACGGGCATCGGGGGCGTACGGACCCTGCTGAGGGAGGACGACGTCCTGGAGACGGCCGGAACGCGGCGCGTCTCGCCGCGCACGGTCCCGATGCTCATGCCCAACGCGGCGGCGGCGCTGATCAGCATCGAATACGGCGCGCGGGCCGGGGTCTACACGCCCGTCTCGGCGTGCTCCTCCGGTGCCGAGGCGATCGCCCTGGGGGCCCGGCTCATCCGCGCCGGCGAGGCGGACGTGGTCATCGCGGGCGGGACCGAGGCCGCGATCACCCCGATCACCGTCGCGGGCTTCGTCCAGGCGCAGGCGCTGTCGCGGCACACCGGCGACCCCGCATCGGCCTCCCGGCCGTTCGCCGCGGACCGCGGCGGATTCGTCCTCGGCGAGGGCGCGGCCGTCGTGGTGCTCGAAAGCGCCGAACACGCCGAGGCCCGGGGCGCGCGCGTCCACGCGGTGCTCGCGGGCGCCGGCATCGCCGCCGACGCCCACCACATCACGGCGCCCGCTCCCGACGGCTCCGGCCAGATCTCGGCCATGCGGAAGGCCCTCGCGCAGGCCGGCCTGGAGCCCGGACGGATCAGCCACGTCAACGCCCACGCCACCGGCACCCCGGTCGGCGACGTCGCCGAGGCGCGCGCGATCGGGGAGGTCTTCGGCCGCGCCACCGTGACGGCCCCCAAGGCCGCCCTCGGCCACCTCTTCGGCGCCGCCGGCGCGATCGAGGCCCTCATCGCCGTCCTCAGCGTCGAGCACGGCGTCATCCCGCCGACCCGCAACCTCACCGCGGCCGGCGTCGACCCCGACATCGACCTCGACGTCGTCGCGGAGCGACGGGACGCCCCGCAGGAGGCCGTGCTCAGCAACTCCTTCGGCTTCGGCGGGCAGAACGTCTCGCTCGTCGTCACCCGCGCCGGTGACACGGACACCCCCTAGCGGATGTCCGGCCCCTCGCGGCCGGTGATCTCGCGGCCGGCGATCTCGCGGGCCAGGGCCGCCAGCGCCGCCGTCGCCGGGTGCGGGAAGGCGTCGCGCCAGGCCAGGACGACCGGGAGCGGGGGCGCGTCCGGCAGGGGGCGGTAGACGACGCCGGGGTACGGGTGGAGGGCGGCCGTGGAGGCGGAGGAGACGCCGACGCCCCGGCCGGCGGCGATGGCGGTGAGCCAGTCGTCGGTGTTGGCGACGGTCAGCGTGGCCGCCGGGCGGGCGGCGGCGGGCCAGAGGGTGAGGGTGGTCGTGCCGGAGACGGTGTTGAGGACGACCGTCTCGCCCGCCAGGTCGCCGAGCGCGAGCCGGGACCGGCCGGCGAGCGGGTGGTCAGCGGGCAGCGCGGCCACCCGGGGCTCCGTGGCCAGCTCCTCGGTGACCAGGCCGGGGGCGTCCACCGGGCCCCGGAGCAGGGCGGCGTCGACCTCGCCCCGGACGAGACCGGCGGTGCGGTCGTCGACGCGGAGGAGTTCGAGCGGGGTGCCGGGGTGCTCCCGCTGCCAGCGCCGGAGCAGGGGAGTGGTGTACGGGCCGAACGCCGACCAGGCGTGCCCGAGGCGCAGGGGGCGGCGGCGGAGCCCGGCCGGGTCGACGGCCGCGTCGAAGGCGGCGAGGGCGACGGCGGCCCGGTCCCGGAAGGCGAGGCCCTCGGCGGTGAGGGCGAGGTGGTGGGTGGAGCGGTCGACGAGCCGGATGCCGAGGTGCCGCTCCAGGGCGGCGAGCGTGCGGGAGACGGCGGGCTGCGTGAGGTGGAGCCGGGCGGCCGCCCCGGTCAGGCTGGATTCCTCGGCGATGGCGAGGAAGCAGCGGAGGTGGCGCAGCTCGATGCTCATGCGTGCGGAGCATAACCGCAGCGCAAGAGGCATTTCCGCTGCCGCGCGGGGGCCCGTACGGTGAGGTGGTGCCGTACCGGGGTCCGGTGCGGCGCACCGTGATGAGCGTGACGTCGATGTGGAGGAGCCGGTGGACAGTCCGGTCAGGGACGTGACCCCGGTCGCGCCGGTCGCCGCGGAACCCCGGGGGGTTCCCGTACGGGACGGGGGCGCGGGCCGCGGGCTCGGCCCGGTCGCGCTGGTCGTCACGAGCGGGCTCTCCGTGCAGTTCGGGGCCGCCGTCGCCGTCCTCCTCATGCCGCGCGCCGGGGCCCTCGGGGTGGTCACCCTGCGGCTGGTGCTCGCGGCGGTCGTGCTGCTCGTGGTCTGCCGGCCCCGGGTCCGCGGCTACGGCCGCGCCGACTGGGGCACGATCGTCGCCTTCGGCACCGCCATGGCGGGGATGAACGTCCTCATCTACCAGTCGTCGAGCCGGATCCCGCTGGGCGCCGCCGTGACCCTGGAGGTCCTCGGCCCGCTGATCCTCTCCGTGGTCGCCTCGCGCCGCTGGACGAACCTGCTGTGGGCCGGACTCGCGCTCGTCGGCGTCGTCCTGCTCGGCGGGGGCGGCTTCGACCGCCTGGACCCGCTGGGCGCCGCGTTCGCGCTCGGGGCGGGCGGCATGTGGGCCGCGTACATCGTCTTCGGCGCCCGCACCGGCCGCCGCTTCCCGCAGGCCGACGGGCTCGCGCTCGCCATGGCCTTCGGCGCCCTCCTCAGCCTGCCGCTCGGCCTCGCGGAGGCGGGCGACCGGCTCCTCGTACCGTCGACGCTCGCGCTGGGCCTCGCGGTCGCCCTGATGTCGTCGGTCCTGCCGTACACCCTGGAACTCCTCGCGCTGCGCCGCATTCCCGCGCCCACCTTCGCGATCCTGATGAGCCTGGAACCGGCCATCGCGGCCCTGGCCGGCTTCCTCGTCCTCAGCCAGGCCCTGTCCGCCGCCGACGCCCTCGCCATCGCGCTCGTGATCGCGGCGAGCATCGGCGCGGTCCGCGCGACCCGCCCGAAGAGATGAGGGCCGCGCCGGGAAGGGGCACTCCTCCCGCCTTCCGGCCGACTGTGGCCGGTATCGGCTCTGTTGAGTAGGGATTCGGCGCCCGTGTGAGTACCGGTACTCACGCTCCGGCGATCTCCGGGAACGAGAGTGGGGATCAGACCGGACGACCGACAGGAGACTCCCGTGACCACCCCCCTGACCGGCAGGACCCCCTCCCTCCGCCGCCGGATCCGCGCCTCCGCGGCCGCCGCGCTCACGGGAGCGGCCGCGGTCCTGGCCCTCACCGGCTGCTCCGGCCTCTCCTTCCAGGACGACATCTGCGCCGGGGGCGAGTACCCCGTCATGACCGTCGGCGGGACCGGCTCCGCCTGCGTCAAGGACGGCGAGAAGGTCCCGGAGGGCTACACGCGCCACCCCGAGGGCAAGGTGCCGCAGAAGGTCGACGACGAGTGGGACGTGTACTGGCGCACCCACACCGTCGACAAGGACGGCAACATCGTCGACGCGCCCGAGGCGGGCTGACCGGGCCGGGTGCGGCGGGGGGCCGCCCAGGACCGCAGGACCGCAGGACCGCCGGGCCGTGGGGCGACCGGGCGGCGGGATGGCCGGGCCGTGGGGCGGCCGGGCGGCCGGGCGGCCGGGTGACCCCTAGACTCCCCGCGTGATCGCCGACCTCCAGTGCCTCGTCCTCGACTGTCCCGAGCCCCGCGCGCTCGCGGAGTTCTACCGGGCGCTGCTCGGCGGGGAGGTCGACCGGCCGGACCGGCGCTGGTCCCTCGACGAGGACTGGTCCACCCTGCACACCCCCGGCGGGCTCGTCCTCTGCTTCCAGCGCGTCCCCGACCACCGCCCGCCGACGTGGCCGGACCCCGAGCGCCCCCAGCAGTCCCACCTCGACCTCGGCGTCCCCGACCTCGACACCGCCCAGGAACAGCTCCTCGCCCTGGGCGCGACCCTCCTGGACGCGGGGGAGGGAACGCGGAGCTGGCGGGTGTACGGGGATCCCGCCGGGCATCCGTTCTGCCTGGTCCGGCACTGAGTCCGGCGCTCGACGGCTCCGGGGCGCGGGGACGGGACCTAGACTCCGGCGATGATCGAAATCCTCGACGACCTCGACGTACTGCTCCAGCCGTACATCGACCTCACGACCGTCGGGATGGGAGGCACGGCCCTGGGGGCACCGGCCACCGACGTCCCGCGCCGGAGCATCGTCCAGGCCCAGTCCTCCCTGGTCGCCCGGTACCGCGGGGGGACCGCCACCGAAAGCGAGTACTTCGACGCCGAGGGGCGGCGGCTGACCCTCGACGAGGTCGTCGACCACACCGTCCGCTCGGACGGATTCCTGTACCGCGCCGACAGTCTGACCTACAAGGTGCGCGGCGGGACGGTCGTGGGCTTCGCCCTCCACGGCCCGCACCTGTCCCACTTCGCCCACCTGACCTCGTACGAGGAACTCCTGGCCGCGTTCGGCAGACCCGACCGGGTGCGGGAGAACAAGGCGTACGGCGAGCTCATGAGCCACAGCGCCTACTACCGGGGCTCGCGGAAACACGTGCAGTGGGACGCCTGGGACCACCGGGTGAGCCTGATCGACATGGGCGAATTCGAGGGAAGCACCGGCCCGTGACCGCGGTGCGGTGGGCTCCCCGGAACCCGGGGCGGCGGACACCCGCACGGCACCCGGCCGTACGGGGCGCCCTCTGCCCGCGTGGGGTCACGCGCCCCGGTCGAGCTCTCCGGGCACGGGCACGGGCCCGGGGACCACGTCCACGGCGTGGCTCGGGCAGGCGTACAGGATGACGTCGGGCCGCTCGCGCGGAGGTGGCACCCGACTTCCACGGGCACGTCCGTCCACCGTCCGCAGCGGCAGCACGGAGCGCCGGAGGGGGCCAGTCCACGCCGAGGACGGCGAGGACGGCGGCCCGTCGCCGCTCGCAGATCACGTCGAGTTCACCCGTGCCGCCGACGCGACAGTACGGGCGGGTGAGCGAGACGCCTGATGCCGATGGCCCGGGAGGCGTGTGATGCCGTCGAGTGCGCCCGACTTCGCCGAGTCGCTCGGCCGCTGCGAGCGGCCCGCCGTCCACCTGGAGCTGCGCGACGCGTACGCGCCGACCGACCGCTTCGAGGCGTGGCGGCGCGGTGGACGCATCGACTGGGACGACCGGACGTCCTGGTGGCACCCGTACGACCAGCTGGTCGCGGACACCGTGGCCCGGGGGGTCTCGACCCGTCGGGCCCGGATCGTCTCCGAGCCGCTGAGCGACTACGTCCGGTACGAGTACGACGGCACGTTCACGAACGTCGCGGCGGGGGAGGACGTCCAGCGGCTGCCACGGTCGCGCGCCCGTGACCTGCCGTTTCCCGCACCGGACGGCTGGGTCGTGGACGAGCGGACCGTGATCCCGCACCACTTCGACGGCGAGGGACGGTGGACCGGCCCGCGCATGGAGGTCCTGCGCGACCCTGAACCGGCCGCGCGGTAGGTCACGGCGTACGAGGCGGCATGGGAGCGCGCGGTCCCGCACGCGGAGTACCGGCCGGGCTGACGAAGGCTCCCCGTGGCCGGACGGCCGGGAGGCCCTTTCGTTCATTCCGCAGACCGGTGTCGATATCGCCAATTCACCATGCCCGCTTATCCGTAACGTCGAATTGACAGACCCTCTTTTATACAGATGCGGCTCATGACGGATAGGGGTGACGGGGTGCTTCACTGATGACATGAAGGCGAAGGCAGAGACCCGCCCCGCGTTCGAACTCCGTTTCGGTGGGCTGCACTTGACCGTCCAGCGCATACCGGGATGGTTCGTCGCCCTGCTCACCACCGCCACCGGGGCGGCGGGGACGTGGTGGGCGCAGCGGTAGGGGGTCCGTCCCGCCCCGGTCTTCGTTCCACCTCGTCGGACATCGGCCCGATCTCGTCGAATCCTGGCCGCCGCACTGTTGAGGAGGCCGGGACGGGCAAAGAGCATGGGGTGGTCGCAACCGTACGAGGGAGGGGAGCCGGTCATGGCTTTGGAGATGCGCAACCGGTGCGAGCGCTGCGAGACGGTGGTCCTGGCGGCGGACGGGCCCGCGCGGATCTGTTCGTACGAGTGCAGCTTCTGCGTGGGGTGCGCCGACGCCCTGGGGAGCATCTGTCCCAACTGCGGGGGCGAGCTCGTCCCGCGGCCGCGCCGCTTCGCCGCCGTGAGCGGGTGAGGCCGCCGGCCGGGAGGACGTTCCGAAAAACCCGGTGGGGCGGTGCGCATGCCCCGCGACTTCCCGGGCACACGGAGGGGGAGCGCGTGGGACCGCTCCAGAACGCCGGGCCCGTGGTTCCCCCCGTACCGCGGGCCCGGTGAGGCACAGAGCGCGGCCCGTACACCTGGCGGAGGTGCGGGCCGCGTGTCCCTCGCTCACGGCACCGGTTCACGGTACGGGTTCCGTGAGGGGGGTTTCCGTGTCGTCCCCGCCGCACCGCGCGCGTGGCGCCCCGCCCCGGCCCCCGGCCGACCCATGACCGCGCCCATGAACCTGAACGCCCGCAACGCCGCAGACGAGGCCGTCATCCGGGTCGTGGGAGCGGCCGCCAACAACCTCGGGAACGTCACCGTCGCCGCCGAGGCGCAGCGCCTCGTGAACGACTCGTACCCCTCCTTCGTGCGGAACATGCTCCCGCACATGCCGGCGCCCGAGGTGCGGTCGACGAGCGGGCTCACCTTCACCGCCGTCATCGACCAGCGCCGCTTCACCGGGAACGCCCGGTCCACCGTGGCCACCGCCTCCGACATCGCCCCGCTGCTCCGGCTCGTGTTCTCCCGGATCGGCGGGTACTCCTTCGACGACCCCTCGGGCGGATCCCCTGCCCTGCGGGCACATCGCCGCCCCGGTCGGTCCACGCCTGGGCCACCGGGCCGACTCAGTCGCCGGAGAAACCCCAGAAGTGGATTTCCCGCGGCTCCCCTTGGTCGTCGTGGAGCACGGCGCACCGCCCGTACCAACGCCAGTGTTCGAACTCCCCGAACCTCGGCACATGCGCCCGGGTGAGCTTCCGCGTGCCCAGGACACGCAGCGCCTCTTCTTCGGTCACCTGCTTCATCGTGGAGTAATCCGGCTCCTCGTCCGGCCCGACGATCTGGAAGATGTCGAGGATCGAGTGAGTCCCGTCGTGCTGCACGAGCTCGTGCTCCCAGAGTTCCTCCTCGGTCTCGGGCCACGGCAGCCGCTCTTCCTCCGGCCGCCAGTCACCTCCCGGACCCCAGTGGTACTCCCTCTCCACACAGCTCTTCCGGAACGGCCGGACGCTAACAGCGGCCACTGACAGAACCTGGGCCAAGAGAGCTGGGGAAGCAGAAGCGCCAGTATTCGTCAGCCTGACACAAAATCTGGCTGAACCTAGCGGAATCTAGAGGTGGTTCTGCGATGCTGGAGGCCGATCGAGAGGGGCCGCAGCGATGCAGTGGAAGATCCACGGGGAACGTCCGATCTACGAGAACGCCTGGGTGAACGTGTGGCTCACGGACATCGAGACCCCGGACGGGAACCGCTGGGAGCACCACGTCGTCAAGCTTCGGCACCTGGCCGTGGCAGCCGTGGTCAACGAGCGGCGTGAGGTTCTGATGATGTGGCGGCACCGCTTCATCACGGACGCCTGGGCTTGGGAGCTGCCGATGGGCCTGGTCGAGGTGGGCGAGACTCCCGCCGAAGCGGCCGCGCGTGAGGTGCTGGAGGAGACCGGTTGGCGGCCCGGTCCGGTCAAGCCGTTGATCTACGCCGAGCCGGCGAACGGCATCACCGACTCCCAGCACCACGTCTTCCGGGCCGACGGGGCTACGTACGAGGGACCGCCGACCGAGAAGAACGAGTCGGACCGGGTCGAGTGGATTCCGCTGGCCGACGTGCGGGGCATGATCGACCGGCGCGAGATCGTCAGCAGCGGCTCCCTCGTCGGGCTCCTCTACGTGCTCATGGACGAGGCGATCCGCTGACCTGGCGGGGCAGCGCTTCCCGGAGCCGGGACTCGAACGCCAGCGCGGCGGGTTCCCGGCGGAAGGGCTCCAACTGCTCGTAGAACTCGCGGAGGTGGCCGGCGACTCGTTGCGAGCTGACTGCCGCCGCCGGGACCAGGGCATTCACGGCCGTGTGGCACGCCTCGTCGAGTTTGCCGCGCTGGAGCTGGGTGCGGGCGAGCCAGAAGGCGTGGAAGGCGCGGCCCCGGTGGTTCGTCGCGTGTTCTCGGCACAGGGCGTCCGCGATCAGGGGTTCGGCGAGGACGGCTTCGCCCAGGCGGCCGTGTGCGATGCCGGTGTCCACGACCAACTTCGTCTCGTCGAAGTACGCCACCCACGCTGGGTCCGGGTCGTCAGCGCCGATCCGTCCGAAGTGGGTGTGGGCCTCCGAGATCGCGGTGTGGGTGGCACCGCGGTTCCCGAGGGTGGCGTGGGCGAAGGCTTCGCGCATCGCGAGCATGGCCAGGACGCGCGGCGTCGTCCCCATGGCGGCCCGGGCCTGGTCCTGAGCCGCCGCCACGAGGGCGAGGGCGTCCCCGGGCTTGTCCTGGTAGGTGGCCTGGAGACTCATGCAGGCGAGCACATTGGCCATGAACTGGTGGTCGTCGACCGCCTTGGCCAAGCCGAGGGCCTCGGTGAAGTAGGCCCGTGCCTGGTGGTACTGGCGGGCGTCGAAGTACGTCCATCCGGTGAGCCGGGCCAGCTCCGCGGCGATGCCGTGCAGGCTGTCCCGCATGGGTGAGGAGCGTTCCTCCTTGAGGAGGCCGACGACATAACGGAGCTGTCCGACGACCGCCGGCTGTAAGGTCTCGCCGCCGTGCTCGTCGTCCCGGCGCCAGTAGTCTGCGATCGACGAGTGCAGCGCGTTCAGCGTCGACGGGCTGAGGTGCCGTTCGGCTGCCAGGGCGAGGACGCTGTCCACGTCCGTTCCCGGCAGACCCGCGGCCAAGTGCGTGTCAGTGGAGGATGCTGCTTCGGTGGGCTCGCGCGGCACGACAGTCAGGTTCTGCGGTGTCTCCCACGTGCGCCGGGCCAGGCCGAGCATGTGTCCGGGGATGCGCAGGCCGTCCGAGATGCGCTCGACCACGTCCATGTGCAGCAGCTGTCGGCGGCCGTCGATCACCTCGCCGACACGGCTGGGGGTCAGGTCACAGCACCGTGCGATCATCGACGGATAAATGCCTGCCCGCGTCTTGACCAGCTGAAAGACGCGGCCGAAATCCCTGACTCGGCATGCCTCGATCATCACTGGATCCGTGAGCAGGCTGACGGGGAGTTCCTTCGAGCGAGAAGGCTCGGGCATCGGCACGCTCCGGCATGAGGACTACGGATCGCTGCTCTTTGTCAACCGTGTGTGATGTTACCCAAGTTGGGTAACCCGCTTGGCCTTTCTGGGCCACTGCCCGGATCGCGATGCTCCTGTTCATGGCGAACGGACAGGACGACGTACGGATGACGCTGCGGGTCTCGCGCGACTCCGGCCGAACGTGGGGCCTTCTCACAGAGGTGCGGGTGGGCGACGATCCGGTGCTCCCGGACAACCCCGGCCGCTTTCCGCCGTGTGCCTGTCGCCGATGCGCGGAGCGGAACTCCGCCGAATCCCTCTGGGCGGTGTCGTGATGCGGTGCGTTCACTGGCGTCGGGTGTCCCCGGACCTGCTGCGAGAAGCCCGGGAGAAGCCGGCCGTTGATCACGTCGACAGGGTGGTTCAGTGCCAACTGTCCGCGCACGAGGACGGTGACCACTTCGGTCTCCTCAGCGACACCGGCTCGTACGGGACCGCGCTGTGGCTCCGCTGGCACGGGACGGACGAGGCGGAACTTGTCGTTCTGCCGGACTGCCCGGTGGCCGCCCCGGGGCCTGACGGTGAGGGCTGCTGTCTGTTCGCCGGCCACGCCAAGCAGCACACCTGGGAAGACGCCCTGGAGGAGGTCTCGTGCACCAGCTGATCGCGAGCCCGTACAACGGAACGTTCCTGATCGCCCGCCCCGGCTCCGGGGGAGGCATGCGCATTCCCCGGATGCCGTACGAAGAGCCGGCCTCGATCGCCGAGAGCAGCAGCCCTCTGCCGACCTGACTCCTCGACCACGCCCGCACGGCCTGGAACGTGGACCTGGCAGGCATGGTGATGCGGGACGCCGTCCTCGTACGCTCCGGCTCCGGCTCCGGCCTCGGCTACGGCAGGGCACCGTTGTCACGGTGGAGATCGGCCCCCGGCCGCCGGTCCTGGAGGAGCCCGAGGGAGTGATCCTCCCGGACGACCTGGAGGTGCTGTCCGAAGGGGCCGTCCCGGGCTGCGACGACGACAATCCGTACCGGTGGACGACCGGCCGCACAGAACCGCGGGGGCTTCCGGATGTCCTTCCGTCCGGAAGCCCCGCACCACTGCACGCCCACACCCGCACCCGCCCCCGTGGAGGAGCGAAGCCCCATGGCGGCCATCCGCATCGGCCTCGACCGACTGCCGCCCGCCGCTCGCGCCGCCGTCGAAGAGCGCACTGGCCACCTCCTCGCGGTCGAGGAGGCCGCCGAGGGCTTCAACAGCGAGATCGCGGCCCGCGTCACCTCCGCCACGGGTGCCTGGCACATCAAGGGGCTGCGCACCGATCACCTCCGCGCCCGGACCCAGCGCCGGGAGGCCGCCGTCGCCCCCTTCCTCACCGGCCTGGGCCCCGCCCTCCGCCGGCACGTCGAGGCCGCCGGCTGGGACCTCCTGGGCTTCGAAGTCCTCGGCGGCCACCGCGCCGACTGCGCCCCCGGCTCTCCCGACCTCCCCGAAGTCGCCTCCCTCCTGCGCCGCCTCGGCGAGACCTCCTGCCCCGGCATCGAGCTGCGCCACGCCGGACAGCGCTTGGAGCACTACGCCGCCCACCGCGACGACCTCCGCCTCTTCGCCGGGGCCCACCTGCTCCACACCGACCTGAACAACCCCGACGTCCTCGTCGACGATCACGCTCCCCAGGGCGATCGGGCCCGCCTGGTCGACTGGGCCCGCCTGGTCGACTGGGCCCGGGCGACTCGTGGAGCGGCCTGGCTCGACGCCGGCTACCGGGTCGTCCGGCTCATCGCCGCCGGTCACGCCCCCGCGTCCGTCGAGCACTGGGCCGCCGAATTCCCCTCCTGGCACACCGCCTCCACCGAGGGCGTCACCGCCTTCGCCGCCGCCAACGCCGACGTCCGGTCCGAGGTCAGCAACGACGACCCCGACCCGTGGACCCTGCGCCTCGTGACTGCCGCCACCATCTGGCACGCACATCGCGGGACGGGTTGAGCCGAACCCTCCACTCGGGTGGGCCGACCGCTCCGGCCAAGGCTGGTGGAACGGTAATCCGCAGTGACCGGTATGGCGATCTCGTCCGTGGTGGAGGAGGCCCGACAGCGGCGCCGGACGTGTTGGAGCCGGTGGGGCCGCCGGCGCTGGTGGGGGCTGCCGGCAGTGGCGGTCACCACCACCACCGAGCAGGGCGCACCGGCGTGCCCTCCGCGCGGACCGTGGCCGGCGCCCCGAGGGGGTCTATGCACTCGGTGTATACGCCGTGCGTATAGTCGGGTGCCATGGCAACGCCCGCATCCACTCCCGCCGTCCCCCGCCTGTTCAAAGCGCTGATCGTCTCGTCGGTCGGGGTCGCGGCGTCCCATCTGGTCCTGTCCGACGCCCTCTACCTGTCGCTCGCCGCCCAGGCCTCCGCGAGCCTCGGGGCCGGGGGCGGGTACTCCTCCGACCAGGCGTTCACCTCGGCGCTCATGAACACGTTCCTGCTCATGTCGCTGGTGCTGTGGCTCGGCATGCGGATCGCGGGGGAGCGGAGGGTCGGCCCGATGGTGCTGGTGGGGACCGTGGGGTGGGTCGTCGCCGTCGGGAACGGCATCGGCTCCATCGACGACCGGCCCGGCGCGATCCTCCCCCCGGGGTCCCTCTTCCTCGTCGTCGGCGCCACCGCGCTCGCCTCGCTGGTGCGGCGGTCCCGGGTGCGGTGACACCCCCGCCTCCTCCCCGAGTTCTTTCCGAAACCAAAGCAAGCACGCTTGCTTGTTTCTGGTGTCGCTGCCATGCTCCTCCGCGAAGGCCCGTGACCGGGACCGCCCGTCCCCGAGGGGAGCGCACCGTGTCCGACCCCGTCGTCGTCCTCGACGACCTGCGCGACGAGAGTGAAGAACTCGACCGTCTCGTGGGGGAGTTGAGCGAGAAGCGGTGGAGGGAGCCGACCCCCGCCCCCGGCTGGACGATCGCCCACCAGATCGCCCACCTCGCCTGGACCGACCGCGCCACCCTCCTCGCCGCCACCGACGCCGAGGCCTTCGCCGCCGAGACGGAGAAGGCCCTCGTCGCCCCCGACCGCTTCGTCGACGAGGGCGCCGAGGAGGGGGCCGCGCTGCCGCCCGCCGAGCTGCTCGCCCGCTGGCGCGCGGGCCGCGCACGGCTCCAGGAGGTCCTGCGCGCCGCCCCGCCCGGCGCCCGCTTCCCCTGGTACGGGCCGCCCATGAGCGCCTCCGCCCTGGCCACCGCCCGGCTGATGGAGACCTGGGCGCACGGCCAGGACGTCGCCGACGCCCTCGGGACCGTCCGCGCGCCGGGCGCCCGCCTCCGGCACGTCGCCTGGATCGGCCACCGCGCCCGCGACTACGCCTACTTCGTCCGGGGCGAGCAGCCCCCCGCCGAGCCCTTCCGGGTGGAACTCGTCTCGCCGAGCGGGGAGTCGTGGGCGTACGGGCCCGAGGGCGCCGCCCAGAAGGTCACCGGGCCCGCCCTCGACTTCTGCCTCCTCGTCACCCAGCGCGTCCACCGCGACGACACCGCCCTCGTCGCCCACGGCCCCGACGCCGCGCACTGGCTGACCATCGCCCAGGCCTTCGCCGGCCCGGCGGGCGCGGGACGCCCGGCCCGCACCGCGCCCGGGGAGGCCTAGTGGTCCTCCGCATCGGCAACGCCTCCGGCTTCTACGGCGACCGCTTCGACGCCGTCCGCGAGATGCTCACCGGCGGCGGCCCCGGCGGCGAGCTGCACGTCCTCACCGGCGACTACCTCGCCGAGCTGACCATGCTCATCCTCGGCCGCGACCGGCTCAAGGACCCGGCCGCCGGGTACGCCAAGACCTTCCTGCGCCAGATGGAGGAGGGCCTCGGCCTCGCCCACGAGCGCGGGATCCGGATCGTCACCAACGCCGGCGGCCTGAACCCCGCCGGACTCGCCGACGCCCTGCGCGCCCTCGCCGACAAGCTCGGCCTGCCCGTACGGGTCGCGCACGTGGAGGGCGACCGGCTGCCCGCCCGGGACGGCGCCCTCGCCGCCAACGCCTACCTCGGCGGCGCCGGCATCGCCGCCTGCCTCGCCGCCGGCGCCGACGTCGTCGTCACCGGCCGCGTCACCGACGCCGCCCTCGTCACCGGGCCCGCCCAGTGGCACTTCGGCTGGGGCCCGGAGGAGTACGACCGGCTCGCGGGCGCGGTCGTCGCCGGGCACGTCCTGGAGTGCGGCACCCAGGCCACCGGCGGCAACTACGCCTTCTTCCGCGACCACGACCCGGCCCTCCTGCGCCGCCCCGGCTTCCCCGTCGCCGAACTCCACGACGACGGCTCCTGCGTCATCACCAAGCACCCCGGCACCGGCGGCCTCGTCGACACCGGCACGGTCACGGCCCAGCTCCTCTACGAGACGGCGGGCGCCCGCTACGCCGGACCCGACGTGACCGCCCGGCTCGACACCGTACGGCTCACCCGGGAGGCCCCCGACCGGGTCAGGATCGAGGGCGTCCGGGGCGAGGCCCCGCCCCCCACCCTCAAAGCCGGGCTCAGCCGCCTCGGCGGCTTCCGCAACGAGGTCGTCTTCGTCCTCACCGGCCTCGACGTCGAGGCCAAGGCCGCGCTCGTGCGGGACCAGATCGAGGACGCCTTCGCCCGGGGCGGGTCCCGCCCGGCCGAGGTGCGCTGGGAGCTGGCCCGCACCGACCGGCCCGACGCCGACACCGAGGAGACCGCGAGCGCCCTGCTGCGGCTCGTCGTCCGCGACCCCGGCCCCGACGCCGTCGGCCGCACCCTGACGGGGGCCGCCGTCGAACTGGCCCTCGCCAGCTACCCCGGCTTCCACGTCACCGCCCCGCCCGCCAGGGGCGCCCCCTACGGGGTCTTCGAGACCGTGTACGTGGACGCCGCCGAGGTCCCGCACACGGCGGTGCTCCCCGACGGGACCCGTCAGGGGATTCCCGTACCGGTACGGACCCGCGCCCTGGAACCCGTACCCGAGCCGGAGCTTCCGGAGCCGCCGGCCGGCGGGCCCGTCCGCCGCGTCCCCCTCGGCCGGATCGCCGGGGCCCGCAGCGGGGACAAGGGCGGCGACGCCAACGTGGGCGTGTGGGTGCGCACGGAGGAGGAGTGGCGCTGGCTCGTCCACGCCCTCACCGTCGGGCGGTTCCGCGCGCTGCTGCCCGAGACGGCGGACCTGCCCGTCACCCGGCACGTCCTGCCGAACCTGCGGGCGCTCAACTTCACCGTCGCCGGGATCCTCGGCGAGGGCGTCGCCTCCCAGGCCCGCTTCGACCCCCAGGCCAAGGCCCTCGGCGAATGGCTGCGCTCCCGCCACATGGACGTACCGGAGGGCCTGCTGTGACCGCCGTAACGAAGGCCTCCCGAGAGGAATCCCCGTGACCGTCCTCGCCTCCGCCCTCGACACCGGCGGACCCGACTACGCCGACGCCCGCGCCGCCATGCTCGACAAGCTCGCCGCCCTCGACGCCGAGCACGCCAAGGCCCTCGCTGGCGGCGGCGAGAAGTACACGGCCCGGCACCGGGGGCGCGGCAAGATGCTCGCCCGGGAGCGGATCGAGCTGCTGATCGACCCCGACAGCCCCTTCCTGGAGCTGTCGCCGCTCGCCGCCTGGGGCAGCGACTACACCGTAGGGGCCTCCCTGATCACCGGCATCGGGGTCGTCGAGGGCGTCGAGTGCCTGATCACCGCCAACGACCCGACCGTGCGCGGCGGCGCCTCCAACCCGTGGACCCTGAGGAAGGCCCTGCGCGCCAACGAGATCGCGTACGCCAACCGCCTCCCCGTCGTCTCGCTCGTGGAGTCCGGCGGCGCCGACCTGCCCTCCCAGAAGGAGATCTTCATCCCGGGCGGGGCGCTCTTCCGCGACCTCACCCGGCTCTCCGCCGCCGGGATCCCCACGGTCGCGGTCGTCTTCGGCAACTCGACGGCCGGCGGCGCGTACGTCCCCGGCATGTCCGACCACGCCGTGATGATCAAGGAGCGGTCGAAGGTGTTCCTCGGCGGGCCGCCGCTCGTGAAGATGGCGACGGGCGAGGAGAGCGACGACGAGTCGCTCGGCGGCGCCGAGATGCACGCCCGGACCTCCGGCCTCGCCGACCACTACGCCGTGGACGAGGCCGACGCGCTGCGCCAGGCCCGCCGGATCGTCGCCCGCCTCAACCACCGCAAGGCGCACCCCGATCCGGCGTTCGCCGAGCCGCCGAAGTACGACGGGGACGAACTCCTCGGGATCGTCCCCGGCGACCTCAAGACCCCGTTCGACCCGCGCGAGGTGATCGCCCGGATCGTCGACGGCTCGGACTTCGACGAGTTCAAGCCGCTGTACGGGCCGAGCCTGGTCACCGGCTGGGCGTCCCTGCACGGCTATCCGGTCGGCATCCTGGCCAACGCGCGGGGCGTCCTCTTCGGGCCCGAGTCGCAGAAGGCGGCCCAGTTCATCCAGCTCGCCAACCAGCGGGACGTCCCGCTCATCTTCCTGCACAACACCACCGGCTACATGGTCGGCAAGGAGTACGAGCAGAGCGGCATCATCAAGCACGGCGCGATGATGATCAACGCCGTCTCGAACTCCAGGGTCCCGCACCTGTCGGTGCTGATGGGCGCGAGCTACGGCGCCGGGCACTACGGCATGTGCGGCCGGGCCTACGACCCCCGCTTCCTCTTCGCCTGGCCCAGCGCCAAGTCCGCCGTCATGGGCCCGCAGCAGCTCGCGGGCGTCCTGTCGATCGTCGCCCGCGCGTCCGCCGCCGCGAAGGGGCAGCCGTACGACGACGAGGCCGACGCCGGTCTGCGGGCGCTCGTCGAGGCGCAGATCGAGTCCGAGTCGCTGCCGATGTTCCTCTCCGGACGGCTCTACGACGACGGGGTCATCGACCCCCGCGACACCCGCACGGTCCTCGGGCTGTGCCTCTCCGCGATCCACACGGCACCGGTCGAGGGCGCGCGCGGCGGCTTCGGCGTCTTCCGAATGTGAGGCGAGTCATGATCTCCAGGCTGTTGGTCGCGAACCGGGGCGAGATCGCCTGCCGGGTCTTCCGCACCTGCCGTGACCTGGGCGTCTCCACCGTCGCCGTGTACTCGGACGCGGACGCCGACGCGCTGCACGTCAGGGAGGCCGACGCGGCGGTACGGCTGCCGGGGGCCGCGCCCTCGGAGACGTACCTGCGCGGCGACCTCATCGTGAAGGCGGCCCTCGCGGCGGGCGCGGACGCCGTCCACCCCGGCTACGGCTTCCTCTCCGAGAACGCCGAATTCGCCCGTACCGTGATCGACGCCGGGCTCGTCTGGATCGGCCCGCCCCCGGCCGCGATCGAGGCCATGGCCTCGAAGACCCGCGCCAAGGAGCTCCTCGGCATCGCGCCCCTCGACCCGGCCCGGGTCACGGAGGCCGACCTGCCCGTCCTGGTGAAGGCGGCGGCGGGCGGCGGCGGCCGGGGCATGCGGATCGTCCGCGAACTGGCGGATCTGGCAGGGGAGTGGGAGTCCGCGTCGGCGGAGGCGGCGAGCGCCTTCGGGGACGGCGAGGTCTTCGTCGAGCCGTACGTGGAGGACGGCCGCCACGTCGAGGTGCAGCTCCTCTGCGACGCCCACGGCACGGTCTGGGCGCTCGGCACCCGCGACTGCTCCCTCCAGCGCCGCCACCAGAAGGTGATCGAGGAGGCCCCGGCCCCCGGCCTGCCCGCCGCCCTGGAGGCCTCCCTCCTGGACACGGCCGTCCGCGCCGCCAAGGCCGTCGGCTACGTCGGCGCGGGCACGGTCGAGTTCCTCGTCGCGGACGGCCGCGCGCACTTCCTGGAGATGAACACCCGCCTCCAGGTCGAGCACCCCGTCACGGAGGAGGTCTACGGGGTCGACCTCGTCGCCCTCCAACTCGCCGTCGCCGAGGGCGGGAAGCTGCCGCCGGAGACCCCGGCCCCGCGCGGCCACGCGATCGAGGCCCGGCTCTACGCGGAGGACCCGGCCCGGGGCTGGGCCCCGCAGACGGGCGCCCTGCGCCTCTTCGACGTGCCGCGCGAAGGGCGGGTCCGGCTCGACACCGGGTACGCCTCCGGGGACGCGGTCGGCGTCCACTACGACCCGATGATCGCCAAGGTCACCGTCCACGCCGCCACCCGCGCCGAGGCCGTCCGCAAGCTCGCCCACGCCCTGGAGGGGGCCCGGATCCACGGCCCGGTCACCAACCGGGACCTGCTGGTCGCGTCCCTGCGCCACCCCGAGTACACGACCGTGGAAGCCCTCGACACCGGCTTCTACGACCGGAACCTGCCCGCCCTCACCACCGCCCCCGACGGCGGGGAGCTCGCGGCCGTCGCCGCCGCCCTCGCCGCCGCCTCCGCCCGCCGGGGCCGCTTCGGCGGCGGCTGGCGCAACCTCCGCTCGCAGGACGAGACGCGGACGTACGGGGACCCCGACGGGAGCCACCAGGAAGACCACGAGGTCCGCTACCGGCCGACGCGGGACGGCGGCTACGAGGTCACGGCGCCGGAAGGGGTACGGGTCGTGGCGGCGGCCCCGGACCGGGTGAGCCTCGAAACGGCGGGCGTGGTCCGCCACTTCGACGTGACGGCCTACGAGGACGGAACGGTCCACGCGGGCCCCCACCGCCTCGCCGCCCGCCCCCGCTTCACCGACCCCCGCGAGCAGACCGCGCCCGGCTCCCTGCTCGCCCCCATGCCCGGCACCGTCGTCCGGGTCGCGGACGGCCTCGCCGTCGGCGACCCGGTCACCGCCGGACAGCCGCTCCTCTGGCTGGAGGCCATGAAGATGGAGCACCGCGTCACCGCTCCCGCCTCCGGCACGCTCACCGCGCTCCACGCCGCCCCCGGCCGCCAGGTCGAGGTCGGCGCCCTGCTCGCCGTCGTACACGCACAGGCATCCGTACCGACCGATGCACAGGAGGACCCGTCCGCATGAGCACCATGATCGAGACCGAAGAGCTGACCGCGCTCCGCGCCGCCGTCTCCGCGCTCGGCCACCGCCACGGCCCCGGCTTCGACCGGGCCGAGCTGTGGGCCGAGGCCGGGAAGCTCGGCTACCTGGGCGTGAACCTGCCCGAGGAGTACGGCGGCGGGGGCGGCGGCATGGCCGAGCTGTCGATCGTCCTGGAGGAGGCGGGCGCGGCCGGCGCGCCGCTCCTGATGATGGTCGTGTCGCCCGCGATCTGCGGCACGGTCATCGCCCGCTTCGGCACGGAGGAGCAGAAGCGGGCGTGGCTGCCGGGGCTCGCGGACGGCACGCGGACGATGGCGTTCGGGATCACGGAGCCCGACGCCGGGTCGAACTCGCACCGCATCACGACCACCGCGACCCGCACGGAGGACGGCTGGGTCCTCAACGGCCGCAAGGTCTTCGTCTCGGGCGTGGACATCGCGGACGCGACCCTGATCGTGGGCCGCACGTCGGACGCCCGCACGGGCAGCCTGAAGCCCTGTCTCTTCATCGTCCCGCGCGACGCCCCCGGCTTCGGGCGCCGGCACATCGAGATGGAACTCGACGCGGACGAGAAGCAGTTCGAGCTGACGCTCGACGACGTGCGGCTGCCGGAGGACGCGCTCGTGGGCGACGAGGACGCGGGCCTGCTCCAGCTCTTCGCGGGGCTCAATCCGGAGCGCATCATGACGGCCGCGTTCGCGATCGGCATGGGCCGCTACGCGCTCGCGCAGGCCGTGAGGTACGCGAAGGAGCGCCAGGTCTGGAAGGCCCCGATCGGCGCCCACCAGGCCGTCGCGCACCCCCTGGCCCAGGCGCACATCGAACTGGAGCTGGCCCGCCTGATGATGGCGAAGGCGGCGCGGCTCTACGACGCGGGCGACGACCTCGGCGCGGGCGAGGCCGCGAACATGGCCAAGTACGCCGCCGCCGAGGCCTGCGTGAAGGCCGTCGACCAGGCCGTCCACACCCTCGGCGGCAACGGCCTCACCAAGGAGTTCGGCCTGGCCCGCCTGATCACGGCGGCCCGGGTGGCCCGGATCGCCCCCGTCAGCCGCGAGATGATCCTCAACTACGTGTCCCACCAGACGCTCGGGCTGCCGAAGTCGTACTGAGACGGGTGAGGCCTCCCGCGGGCCGGGGCGGGTCCTGCCGTCACGGCCTGCGGGAACGGGAACGGGAACGGTCAGTCCTCGTCGTCGGCGGCGTGGCTGTCGCCCAGGAGGCCGACCTCGCCGATCCAGCGGCGGACGGCCTCGCCGAAGTCCACCTGGCCGACCTCGTGATGGGCGGCGACGTAGCGGCGCGCCGGCGGCTTCTGCTTCCAGTAGCGCTCGCCGATCCGGGCCTTGCGGAGGAAGATCTCGCAGCCGACCGCGTTGGTGTGGAAGTTCAGTTCCAGCTCCTTGGGGCGGTCCTGCCCGGAGCCCTGCTCGTCGACGAGCAGGAACCCCTGCGTCCGGTAGACGTGGTACTCGGTGCGGGGGATGTTCCCGCTGTGGACGCGCGAGGTCCGCAGGGCGTACCCCTCGGCGGCGAAGGCGTCGAGGACGGCCTCGTGGAGCGGCAGTGCGGTGATGTGCACGAGGTCGTCGTCCGTCTGGGCCTTGACGCCCTCGGCCTCGACCTCGGTGTGCAGGCCGAGGTGGACCCCGAGCTTCTGTCCCTTCACCTCGCTCAGCGGGGTCTCCCACTTGAGCCGGTGGCGGATGCGGAGACGCTTCTCCTCGCCCTTCTCCAGGGTGAAGTAGCCGCTCACGCTCGGGTAGTCGAAGGTGTCACCGCTGTCGCCGTCGCCGTCGCCCTTGTGGGCCACCGGCGCGTCGGTGACGAGCCGCAGGTAGATCGACTTCACCTCGATGCGCCGGTCGGGGGCGCGCAGCACGACCTCCCCGCTCAGGATGCCGCCGGGCAGCGCGGGCTCGGCCTGGACGAGGGTGTCGATTTCGAGCGGTATGCCGCCCATGCCCAGAAGACGTTTGAAGACCATGCGGGCAGGCTAACCGGCTGTTGACCTTGAAGGGAACGGAAGTTCGAAGGCGCGCGGGCCGCTTCGGACGACGCGGCGCACGGATTCCGATCGAGTCCCGCCCTCGTGCGAGGGGCCACCGGCTGTGAACGTCCTGTGTGCGATCCTCGCCGTTCCCGCACACGCCGCAGCCCCGGGAGCCGCACGTGCACCCAACGCCGCCCCCGCCGCTATGTACCGGGACGCGATGCAGCGGCTCACCTCCGCCGCTGAATCCGTCGAGCAGTCGGCGGAAATGATCACAGAGATAAGGAACTCCCTATGAACCACATCGCCGACGCCTCCACCCTGCCCGTCGCCTGGTGGAAGTCGACGTACTCGGACAGCACCGCGCAGTGCGTCGAGTGCGGCGTCGTCGACGCCGACGGGCGGGTCGTCGCCGTCCGTGACAGCAAGGTGCCGGCCGGCCCCGCCCTGCTGGTCAGCTTCGGGGCCCTCGGCGCGCTGGTCGGCGCGGTGCGGGACGGCCGCATGTAAGTCTTCCGCGTCGCCTTCGCAGGGCGGCGAGGACTCGTTCCAAGTACGGCCCCGCGCTTCGGTGCGGGGCCGTACCGGTTTCCTCGTGCACCCCGCACAGGCACCGCCCCAAAATCATGCACGCGTGCTTGATTGTTCTACGGGGTACTGACAAGGTCACCCCAAGTCGCAGCGGTACCCGCGATCCCGGCGCTCACCTTCCACCTCTCCAGGGGGTCAACCATGGTGTTCCACAGCGCGTACGAGGACGTTCCGGCCGTCTCGCTCCCCATCCACGACGCGGTCCTCGGCCGCGCCGCCGAGTACGGCGACACCCCGGCCCTCGTCGACGGCTCCGGCGCGGAGGGCGCGCTCACCCTCACGTACGCCCAGGTCGACGCCTTCCACCGGCTGGTCGCCGCCGGGCTCGCCGAGGCCGGTGTCCGCAAGGGCGACGTGCTCGCCCTGCACAGCCCCAACACCGTGCTCTTCCCCGTCGCCTTCTACGCCGCCACCCGCGCCGGCGCGGCCGTCACCACCGTCCACCCGCTCGCCACCCCCGAGGAGTTCGCCAAGCAGCTCCGCGACTCCTCCGCCCGCTGGATCGTCACCGTCTCGCCCCTGCTCCCCGCCGCCCGCGCCGCCGCCGAACTCGCGGGCGGGATCGAGGAGATCCTCCTCTGCGACCAGCCCCCGGCGGGGGAGGCCGTCCGCTCGCTCCAGGCCTTCCTCGGCTCCACCGGGCCCGTCCCCGAGATCGCGGTCGACCCCGACGAAGACGTCGCCGCCCTCCCGTATTCGTCCGGCACGACCGGGGTACCCAAGGGGGTGATGCTCACGCACACCTCGATCGCGACCAACCTCGCCCAGCTGGAGCCGTTCATCCCGATGGGACCGGGAGACCGGATTCTTGCAGTACTGCCCTTTTTTCACATCTACGGGCTCACCGCCCTCATGAACGCGCCCCTGCGCCAGGGCGCCACCGTCGTCGTCCAGCCCCGCTTCGAGCTCGACACCTTCCTGCGCGCCGTCCAGGAACACCGCATCAACGGCCTGTACGTGGCCCCGCCGATCGTCCTCGCCCTCGCCAAGCACCCGGCCGTCGCCGACTACGACCTGTCCTCCCTGGAGTACATCGTCAGCGCCGCCGCCCCGCTCGACGCGGCCCTCGCCGAGGCGTGTTCGAAGCGGCTCGGGCTCCCGCCGGTCCGGCAGGCGTACGGCATGACCGAGCTGTCCCCGGGCACCCACGTCGTCCCCCTCGACGTCGAGACGCCCCCGCCCGGCACCGTCGGCAGGCTCCTGCCCTCCACCGAGATGCGGATCCTCTCCCTGGACGACCCCGCGAAGGACGCCGCGCCCGGCGAGGAGGGCGAGATCGCCATCCGGGGACCCCAGGTCATGAAGGGCTACCTGGGCCGCCCCGACGCCACCGCCGCCATGATCGACGCCGAAGGATGGGTCCACACCGGGGACGTCGGACGCGTCGACGACGACGGCTGGCTCTTCGTCGTCGACCGCGTCAAGGAACTCATCAAGTACAAGGGCTTCCAGGTCGCCCCCGCCGAACTGGAGGCGCTGCTCCTCACCCACGAGGGCATCGCCGACGCCGCCGTCATCGGCGTCACCGACGCCGAGGGCACCGAGATCCCCAAGGCCTTCGTCGTCCGCCAGCCCTCCGCGCCCGGCCTCACCGCCGAGGAGGTCGTCGCGCACGTCGCCGCGCGCGTCTCCCCGTACAAGAAGGTCCGCGACGTGGAGTTCGTCGACACCGTCCCCCGGGCGGCGTCCGGAAAGATCCTCCGAAGGGAACTGAGGGAACGCGCATGACCACACTCGTCACCACGTCCGAGGAACGGGGCGTCACCACCCTCACGCTGAACTCCCCCGCCACCCGCAACGCGCTCTCCGCCGCCCTCGTCACCGAACTCGCCGACGCGCTCACCGCGTGCGGCAAGGACCCGGGCGTACGGGCCGTGGTCCTCGACCACGCCGGCACCACCTTCAGCGCGGGCGCCGACCTGAAGTCGCCCCCCAGCCCGTACGACTTCGTGGCCCTGCTCCGGCAGATCGTCGAGCTGCCGAAGCCCGTCGTCGCCCGGGTCACCGGCCACGCGCGCGCGGGCGGCCTCGGCCTGCTCGGCGCGTGCGACGTCGTGGTGGCGGGGGAGGAGGCGGACTTCGCCCTCACGGAGGTGCGGATCGGGGTCGCGCCCGCCGTCATCTCCCTCACCCTCCTTCCCCGGCTGGAACCGCGCGCGGCGGCCCGCCACTACCTGACGGGCGAGCGGTTCGGGGTGGCGGAGGCGATCGCCATGGGCCTGGTGACGGCCGGGGACGACGCCCTCGACGGCATCCTCGACGCCCTGCGCGCCGCCTCCCCGCAGGGCCTGCGGGAATCGAAACGGCTGGTCACCGCTAAAGTCCTGGAGACCTTCGAACGCGACGCGGAGGACCTGGTGCAGAGGTCGGCCACGCTCTTCGCCTCCGCCGAGGCGCGCGAAGGGATGACGGCCTTCCTCGAACGACGGGACCCCGCATGGCGGCTGTGACCGCACCCAAGCAGGACAGGAGCCGCGCCACCCGGCAGCGGCTCCTGGAGGCCGCCGTGTCCTGCCTGGCCGAACACGGCTGGGCGGGCTCGACGGTCTCCGTGGTGGCGGAGCGGGCCGGCGTCTCCCGGGGCGCCGCCCAGCACCACTTCCCCACCCGCGAGGACCTCTTCACGGCCGCCGTCGAGTACGTCGCCGAGGAACGCTCCCAGGCGCTGCGGGCCCTGCCCTCCGACGACCGGGAGGCGGCCGTCGCGGCCCTCGTCGCCCTCTACACCGGCCCCCTCTTCCGGGCCGCCCTCCACCTCTGGGTCGCCGCCACCGGCGAGGACCAGCTCCGCGCCCGCGTCACCGAGCTGGAGGCCCGCGTCGGCCGCGAGTCCCACCGCATCGCCGTCGAGGTCCTCGGCGCCGACGAGTCCCGCCCCGGCGTCCGCGAGACCGTCCAGGGCCTCCTCGACATGGCCCGCGGCCTCGGCCTCGCCACCCTCCTCACCGACGACCGCGCCCGCCGCGAACGGGTGGTGTCCCAGTGGGCACGCCTGGTGAACGAGGCGCTGACGTAGCGGCGGTGCGCCCCGGGTGCCGGGTGCCGGGGTACGCCCCGGTGCGCCCCGGGTGCCGGGTGCCGCGGCACACCCCGGTACACCCCAGGCGCCGGGTGCCGCGGCACACCCCGGCACACCCCGGCACGTCCCGGCCGGCAGAAGCCTCCCACCGGGAAGAACGTCCCGTTTCGTGACCCGCGCCACATCCCTCCCGGGCCCCTCGCAGTACTCTGTTCGCATGCCTCCGCTCGTACGCCGTCGCCACGTGGACTTCGTCCGCGTCACGAGCATGAGCTGTCGACGCTCCGTCTGACCCTCACGGCCGCCCCGGTCCGGGCCTTCCGCCCAGGACCCCCGGCCCCGGCCTCCCGGGTCCTCCGGACCCTCCAGGCCTCCCAGACCTTCCGGGGTACCACTCCACCCACCCCTCCCGGTCCCGTCACAGAGCCCCAGCAGACCGGCACCCGCGGCACCCGCCCCACCCCGGCGGCCGCCCGGGCACCCGTAGACCCCGCGGACACCTCATGACCAGCAGCTCGTACCCCTCGCAGCTCCCCATCGTGGACCTCTCCGCCGCCGACCGCGGCCCGCAGGCCCGCAGGCTGCTCCACGCCCAGCTCCACTCGGCCGCCCACGACGTGGGCTTCTTCCAGCTCGTCGGGCACGGGGTGACCGAGGCCGAGACACGGGCCCTCACCTCCGCCATGCGCGCCTTCTTCGCACTGCCCGAGGCCGACCGGCTCGCCCTCGACAACGTGAACTCGCCGCACTTCCGCGGCTACACCCGCATCGGCGACGAGCGGACCCGGGGCGCCCGGGACTGGCGCGACCAGCTGGACATCGGCGCCGAGCGCCCCGCGCACGCCCCCGCGCCCTGGGAGGCCCCGTACTGGTGGCTCGAAGGCCCCAACCAGTGGCCCGAGGCCCTGCCCGAGCTGCGCACCGCCGCCCTGCACTGGATCGACCGCCTCAGCGGCGTCGCCGAGCGCCTGCTGCACGAGCTGCTCGCCTCGATCGGCGCGCCCGCGGACTTCTACGACGACATCTTCGGCCCGCACGCCCACCCGCAGCTCAAGCTGGTGCGCTACCCGGGCAGCAGCGGCGAGGGCGACGAGCAGGGCGTCGGCGCCCACAAGGACTACGGCTTCCTCACCCTGCTGCTCCAGGACCAGGTGGGCGGGCTCCAGGTCCAGCGCGAGGACGGGAACTTCCACGACGTGCCGCCGCTGCCCGGCGCGTTCGTCGTCAACCTGGGCGAGCTGCTCGAAGTGGCCACCAACGGCTACCTGATCGCCACCAACCACCGGGTGGTCTCCCCGCCCGGCGCGACGGAACGGTTCTCCGTCCCCTTCTTCTACAACCCGCGGCTCGACGCCCGGATCGCCCCGCTGGACTTCCCGCACGCCTCCGCGGCCCCCGGCATCACCACCGACCCGTCGAACCCGCTGTTCGCCGAGTACGGCAGGAACGCCCTGAAGGGGAAGCTCCGCGCCCACCCGTCGGTGGCGGCCCGCCACCACGCGGAGCTCCTGCTGCACCCGGAGGGTCAGCCGGCGATGTCGGCGTAACCCTCGATGTCGCGCGGGTCCCGGCGGCCGGGACCCGTGTAGCGGGCCGAGGGGCGGACCAGGCGGCCGGTGCGCTTCTGCTCCAGGATGTGCGCCGACCAGCCGGCCGTGCGCGCACAGGAGAACATCGAGGTGAACATGTGCGCCGGGACCTCGGCGAAGTCGAGGACGATGGCCGCCCAGAACTCCACGTTCGTCGCCAGGACGCGGTCGGGGCGCCGGTTGTGCAGCTCCTCAAGGGCGGCCTTCTCCAGGGCCTCGGCGACCTCGAAGCGCGGCGCGGCCAGCTCCTTGGCGGTACGGCGGAGCACGCGCGCGCGGGGGTCCTCGGCGCGGTAGACGCGGTGGCCGAAGCCCATCAGGCGCTCGCCCTTGTCGAGGGCCTGCTTCACGTACGCGGTGGCGTCGCCGGTCCGCTCGATCTCCTCGATCATGCCGAGGACGCGGGAGGGCGCGCCGCCGTGCAGCGGGCCGGACATGGCGCCGACGGCGCCGGAGAGGGCGGCGGCCACGTCGGCGCCGGTGGAGGCGATGACGCGGGCGGTGAACGTGGAGGCGTTCATGCCGTGCTCGGCGGCGGAGGTCCAGTAGGCGTCGACGGCCTTGACGTGCTTCGGGTCGGGCTCGCCGCGCCAGCGGATCATGAACCGCTCGACGATCGACTGCGCCTTGTCGATCTCGCCCTGCGGGACCATCGGCAGGCCCTGGCCGCGCGCGGACTGCGCGACGTACGAGAGGGCCATGACGGCGGCGCGGGCGAGGTCGTCGCGGGCCTGCTCGGGCGAGATGTCCAGGAGCGGTTTGAGGCCCCAGACGGGCGCGAGCATGGCGAGCGCGGACTGCACGTCGACGCGGATGTCACCGGAGTGGACCGGGATCGGGAACGGCTCGGCGGCGGGCAGGCCGGGGTTGAAGGCACCGTCGACGAGCAGGCCCCAGACGTTGCCGAACGAGACGTGGCCGACGAGGTCCTCGATGTCGACGCCGCGGTAGCGGAGGGCGCCGCCCTCCTTGTCGGGTTCGGCGATCTCCGTCTCGAACGCGACGACTCCCTCAAGTCCGGGTACGAAGTCGGACATCAGGCGGCTCCTCTATCGATGATCGATCAACGGGGTTGGTCGATGGCGGGAATCAACAGTCATCCAGCCGAAGAGTCTGTACGGTTCCGATGATGCGGGGAAGCGTGACATCCGGCACACTCCGCCGATCCGGCGGGGAGGATTGGGCGTCTCCGGTGCCGGGCAGACTGGCCCGCTGTCGCAGAATGGCAGCGTGACCGATTCCGCGCACGACTCCGCGAGCGACTCCGCGCGCGACGACTTCCCGCCCTGTCCGGCGTGCGACGGGGTCCCGGACCCCGCCGGCATGCGCGAGCAGTACCGCACCACGGAGCTGTCCCCGGCCGACCTCGCGCCCGAGCCGGTCGCGCAGTTCACCCGCTGGTTCAAGGAGGCCGCCGCGGACCCGGCGATCCACGAGCCGAACGCGATGGTCGTCTCCACCGCGACCCCCGACGGCCGCCCGTCCTCCCGGACGGTCCTGCTCAAGCACTACGACGAGGCCGGGTTCGTCTTCTTCACCAACTACGGCTCCCGCAAGGGCCGGGAGCTGGCGGACAACCCGTACGCCTCGCTGCTCTTCCCCTGGCACCCGTCGGCCCGCCAGGTCGTCGTCACGGGCCGGGCCGTCCGCGTCGGCCGCGACGAGACGGCGGCGTACTTCCGCACCCGCCCGCACGGCTCCCGGCTCGGCGCCTGGGCCAGCCCCCAGTCCTCGGTGATCGCCTCCCGCGAGGAACTCCTCGCCCGCTACGGGGAACTGGCCGCCCGCTACCCGGAGGGCGCCCGGGTCCCGGTCCCCCCGCACTGGGGCGGCGTCCGCGTCGTCCCCGACGCGGTCGAGTTCTGGCAGGGCCACGAGAACCGCCTCCACGACCGCCTCCGCTACGTCCGCGAGGACGGCGGGGAGTCCTGGCGGGTGGAGCGCCTGGCCCCCTGACGGGGCCCGGAGACGCAGACGACCCGTGAGCCTCGGTCCCTTCCGCCCAGGCGCCTGGGTCGGACGGGAGCCGGCCGGACTGACCGGCGACTCACGGGTCGGGTGACTGCGTTGGTCTTCGGCAGACTGGCCTGCCGAGGTGCACAGAGTGCGACGGCAGGCCTTAGCCCGCAGTCACCTCACGAGTCCGAAAAGAAATCATTTTTCCGGATCACCTCCTTTCGCGTGTACCCCCACACTAGGCACCGGCCCGGTCCCCTTCAAGGGGTTTATTCACGTCTCCGGAGGGCTCGTTCCCCCGTCCCCGTTCGTTTCCGGGAGGAAACAATATGGGCGAAGACGGTGTGCCCTGCGTCACGTTCCAGTTGAATGGTTCACAGCATGGGGGGTGTCGGGTGAGTGCTTTCGCGGAGTCCACGAGTGATACCGCTTCCGTTCCCGGTGCGGGGGCCGATCTGCTGGCCGCGCTGCTCGACGGGATGGACGCGGCGCTCTGTGCCTTCGGTGCCGACGGGACGGTCACGCACTGGAACCGGGAGGCCGAGCGGATCCTCGGGTGGTCCGCCGCGGAGGCGGTCGGGCGGCGGGGGTTCGAGGGGTGGGCGGCGCGGAGCGCGGACGCCGAGGAGACCCTGGGGCGCCTGATGGGGGCCATGAAGGGGCCCGGCCGGCAGGTGCACGAGTTCGTGCTGCTGCGCAAGGACGGCGGGCGGGTGCTCGTACGGAGCCAGGCGGCCGGGGTGCGCGGCGCGGACGGCGCGCCGGCCGGGGTGTACTGCGCGTTCAGCGAGGTCCACGTCCAGCTCGACCTGGAGCGTTCGGTCGCGCTCAGCGAGGCCCTGTTCGACGACGCCTCCTGGGGCGTCGTCCTGGTCGACGCCGACCTGCGCCCCGCCATGGTCAACGCCCACGCGGCCCGCGCCTTCGGGGCCGGGCGCACGACTCTGCTCGGGCGTCCGCTCGGCGACGTCGTCGTGCACGGCGCCGAGGAGCTGGAGGCCGCCTTCCAGCACGTCCTGGCGGAGGGCACGCCGCCCGCGCCCGCCGAGGTGTGGGTGACGCTGCGGACGGCCTCGGGGGAGCGGCGCCGGTGCTGGCGCAGCGGTTTCCTGCGGCTGGCGTCCCCGATGACGGAGGCGGCGGTGCCGCTGGGGGTGGCCTGGCTGTTCCAGGACGTGACCGAGGAGCGGCTCGCGGCGCGGGGGGCGGACCGGCTGCGGTTCCGGTGGAGCCAGCTGCACCGGGCGGGCGCGGCGGCGGCCGAGTGCGAGGACCCGGCGGAGGCGGCGACGGTCCTCCTGGAGTTCGCCCTGGCCGGGTTCGCGGACCACGCCCTGGTGGACCGGGTGGCGGGCGACCGGCGCCTGACGCGGTCCCTGGCCGTCCCGGCGGCCGCGCCCGGCCCGTCCTCCCCGCCCGTGGGCGGCGGCATCCCGCTGCGGTACGGGCCGAGGCATCCGGCGCTCCAGGCGTGGGACCGGGTCGGCGCGGTCCGGGCGAGCGCGGGCCGTACCGCCGAGGTGTGGGCGGAGGCCCACCAGTGGCCCGGCGACGCGGCGCACTCCCTGTGCGTGGTGCTGCGCTCCCGGGGCCGGACGCTGGGCGTCCTCACCTTCCTGCGGGCCTCCTGCCGACCGGCCTTCGAGCGCGAGGACGTGGTCTTCGCGGAGTCGGTGGCGACGGGGGTGGCGGCGTCCCTGGCCCTCGGGGACGGCGCTCCGGCGTACTGATCGGGCCCCCGGCGCACTCGCCGGGGGCCCGCTTTTCGTACGGGTCGCACTGGTCGTACGGGTCGTACGGGTCGTACTGGTCGTACCGGTCACGCCGGGTCGCGCCGGAAGGCGGCGGTCGACCAGCGGTAGCCGAGCGCGACGAGGGCCAGGGACCAGGCGACGGCGAGCCACCCGTTGTGGCCGATCTCGGTGCCGAGCAGCAGGCCGCGCAGGGTCTCGATGGCCGGCGTGAAGGGCTGGTACTCCGCGATGGGCCGGAACCAGCCGGGCATCGAGTCCAGCGGCACGAAGGCGCTGGAGATCAGGGGCAGCAGGATCAGGGGCGTGGCGCTGTTGCTGGCGCCCTCGGCGTTGGGGCTGGCCATGCCCATCCCGACCGCGATCCAGGTGAGCGCGAGGGCGAAGAGCGCGATCAGGCCGAGGGCGGCCAGCCATTCCAGGGCGGTGGCGTCGGTGGAGCGGAAACCGATGGCGAGGCCGACGGCGCCGACGAGGAGGACGCTGGCGAGCGACTGCATCACGCTGCCGACCACGTGCCCGACGAGGAGGGAACCGCGGTGGATGGCCATGGTGCGGAAGCGGGCGATGATCCCCTCGTTCTTGTCCATGGCCACGGAGACGGCGGCGCCGACGACGGTGGAGCCGATGGTCATGAGCAGGATGCCCGGGACGACGTAGGCGATGTAGGCGTCGCGGCCCCCGCCGCCGGCCAGGCCCGCGCTCATCGCGTCGCCGAAGACGTAGACGAACAGCAGCAGGAGCATCACCGGGGTGAGCAGCAGGTTCAGGGTGAGTGAGGGGTAGCGGCGGACGTGCAGGAGGTTGCGGCGCAGCATCGTGGACGAGTCGCGCACGGCGAGGGAGAGGGAGCTCATCGGACGGTCTCCTCGGTCTGGGAGGTCTGGGAGGTCTGGGAGGGCTGGGAGGGCTGTGCGGGGACGCCGGTGGTGCCGGTGGTGCCGGTGAGGGCGAAGAAGACGTCGTCGAGGTCCGGGGTGTGCACGGTCAGTTCGTCGGCCTCGACGCCGGCCGTGTCCAGCTGGTCCAGGACGGTGCGCAGGGCGCGCTGGCTGCCGTCGCTGGGGATCTGGAGGGTGAGCGCCTCGTCGTCGGTGGTGGCCCCGCGCAGGTTCGCGACGGCGGTGCGGTAGGCGGCGGGGTCGGAGAAGCGCAGCCGCACGTGTCCTCCGGGGACCAGTCGCTTGAGCTCCTCGGCGGTGCCCTCGGCGGCGATCCTCCCGTCGTGGAGCACGGCGATGCGGTCGGCGAGCTGGTCGGCCTCCTCCAGGTACTGGGTGGTGAGGAAGACGGTGACGCCGCCGGTGACCAGTTCGCGGATGATCTGCCACATGGTGTGCCGCGAGCGGGGGTCGAGGCCGGTGGTGGGCTCGTCGAGGAAGATGATCCGCGGGTCGCCGACCAGGGTCATGGCGATGTCCAGGCGGCGCTTCATGCCGCCGGAGTAGCCGGCGGCGGGCTTCTTCGCCGCCTCCACCAGGTCGAAGCGCTCCAGGAGTTCGGCGGTCACCCGGCGTCCCTCCCGCTTGGGCAGGTGGTGCAGGTCGGCCATCAGGAGCATGTTCTCCTCGCCCGTGATCAGGCCGTCGACGGCGGAGAACTGCCCGGTGACGCCGATGGCGGCCCGTACCGCCTGCGGGGCGGCGGCCAGGTCGTGGCCGCCGACCCGCAGGTCCCCGGCGTCGGCGGTGACGAGCGTGGAGAGGATCTTGACGGCGGTGGTCTTGCCCGCGCCGTTCGGGCCGAGCAGGGAGAAGACCGTTCCTTCGGGGACGGCGAGGTCGATGCCGTCGAGCACGACCTTGTCCCCGTAGGACTTGCGCAGCCCGGTCGCCGCGATGGCCAGGTCGGTCATGGGGTGCTCCTTGGGTGATGGGGTGTGGGCGGGCGGGTCAGAGGCTGCGGGCGGTGATGTCGCCCCGGGTGGTGGTCGCGTGGACGGCGAGCACGGCGGTGCCGTCGTTCCTCAGGTCGTTGCCGACGCGGCCGAGGGTGGTGCCGGCGTCGAGGGAGGCGGAGACCCCGGCGGCGGCGCCGACCGAGATGTCGCCGTCCTGGGTGCGGAGCACGACCTTGCCGCGCACGGCCTCGACGATCCGGATGTCGCCCCGCTGGGTGCTGATCTCGGCGGGGCCGTTCAGCCGGCCGACCTCGACGTCGCCGTCGGTCGCGGTGAGGCGGACGCCCGCGGCCTCGTCGATCTTGATCTGCCGGTACGCGCCGTCGAAGACGACGTCGCCGAGCCGGCCCACGGCGCGGAACTCGGTGGCGGCCGCCTTCGCCTCGACGTGGGAGCCGGTGGGCACCCGGACCGTCACCTCGACGGACCCGGAGGGGCCGAAGTTCCGGTTCTTCGCGGGGACTTCGATCCGCAGGACGCCGTCGGCGTACGCGACGCCGGTCTGCTCCGCGGCTTTCACGTCACGGCTCTTCGCGGCGTTCGCGGGGAGGACCTCGACCACGGTGTCGGTGCGGTCGGCGGCGATGATCTGGATCCGTCCGGCGGGGATGTCGAGGACGGTGGAGATCGGGGCGGGGGTGGCGAAGGTCTGCATGGTGTTCTCCTTGTTTCGCGTCGTTTCCGATGTAGGAAAAGCTACGTTGCGTTCGAAGGGTTGGCAACGATGTAGTTGCATAGAAATTGCGTAACCGCAGCTCAGAAGCGTTAAATCGTTGCACTAGAGATGGATTTAACGCAACGTCAGACACTGGTTCCATTGCAATGGAATGAGAGTGAACGCTATGCTGGGGACCTCAGGGAGAACGAAGGAGACCGCGATGCCCGGAGGCAGGCTCACTCAGCAGGACCGTCAGCAGATCGCGCTGGGGCTGGCCGACGGCCTCGCCTACGCGGAGATCGCCAGGGGCCTGGACCGCCCCACCTCGACGATCACGCGCGAGGTGATGCGCAACGGCGGCCCCGCCGGGTACCGCGCGGACCTGGCCCACCGCGCCACGGAGCAGCGCGCCCACCGGCGCAGGCCGCCCGTCAGCCCCCGGGGCGCGGAGCCGGCCCCCCAGCCGCACGGGCGCGACCCCGAGGCCGTGCGCGCCTACGAGGAGCTGTTCACCACCGTCATGATGCAGTCGGGGCTGTCCAAGATGATGGCCCGGGTGATGGTGGCCCTCCTCCTGACCGACGCCGGCAGCCTGACGGCGGCCGAGCTCGCCCGGCACCTCCAGGTCAGCCCGGCGACCGTGTCCAAGTCGATCGCGTTCCTGGAGGGGCAGACCCTCGTCCGCAGGGAGCGCGACGAGCGCCGCCGCGAGCGCTACGTCGTCGACTCCGACGTCTGGTACCAGTCGATGGTCGCCAGCGTCCGGTCCCTCAACGACCAGGTCGGGATCGCCCGGCAGGGCGTCGGCGTCCTCGGCCCCGGCACCCCGGCCGCCGTCCGCCTGGAGAACGTCGCCCGCTTCCTCGACTTCGTCGCCGAGAGCCTCGCCCGCGCCGCCGAACAGGCCCGCGAGGTCCTCTCCACGAAGGCGGAGGAGACGCCGGACGACGCGGACGACACGTACGACGCGGACGACACGTACGACCCGGACGACACGGCTCCGTACGACTCCTGAGGAAGCCGCCGTGTACGGCGTCGTGCCGGACGGTCGGACACCTGGTGCCGCCCACGGGCTCCCGGATCGGGCGGCCGTACGGCGGGGGGTCGTACGGCGGGGGGTCGTACGGCGGGGGGCCGTACGGCGGGGATCGCTTCCGGGAGCACCGCCGGGGCCCGGCTCTCCCCGACGCGCACGGTCCGCGGACCGTCGTCCCCGTGGCCGTCCGCCCGCCCCCACACCCACTTTTTTGTGGGTGCTTGTCGCCGTCCGGGGCCCGGGAGAACCTGGTGGTGGGCCCGGACGGAGAGGGGAGCACCAGGGCCTCAGGAAGCGGTCCGCGCTTCCGCGAGCCGGTCGAGACGCCGGTGGCCCCAGTCCGACAAGGGGCCGAGCAGCTCGGACAGTTCACGTCCGGGCTCCGTCAGCGAGTAGACGGTCTTCGGCGGCAGGACGTCGTGCGCCTCGCGGTGCACGAGACCGTCCTCCACCATCTCCCGCAGCGCCTGGGTCAGCACCTTCTCGCTGATCCCGGGGAGTGTGCGGCGCAGTTCGCCGGGCCGGTGCGGGCCGGACTCCAGCACCCACAGCAGCCACGTCTTCCACTTGCCGTCGATCACGGAGATCGCGGCGGTGACGCCGCAGATGTTCGTGTCCTGGGTCCGGCGGCGTGTCATGCGCGCCCCCCTCCTCGCTCGGTCACCCACGTGTCCACCTCAGTACACAAGGAAGTACACCCATGCCTTCTTCCCCCGAACAGCACCCCGCCCAGAGCCCCGAACAGCACCCCGCCCGGCGCTCCGCCCGGCGCGCCGAACAGCCTTCCGTCCGGCCCTCCGTGACGGTTCTCGGGCTCGGGCCCATGGGCCGGGCGCTGGCCGGCGCGTTCCTGGACGCCGGAGTGCGGACCACCGTCTGGAACAGGACCCCGGGCCGGGAGGGGGACCTGGCCGGGCGGGGCGCGGTCCTCGCCGCGAGCGCCGAGGAGGCGGTCGCGGCGAGCGGGCTCACGGTGGTCTGCCTGGTCAACTACGACGCCACCGACGCCGTACTGCGGCGGCCGGAGGTCACGGACGCGCTCAAGGGGCGGACGGTGGCGAACCTGAGCGCCGACGTCCCGGAGCGGGCGCGCGACACCGACCGCTGGGCGGCGGAGCACGGCATCGGCTACCTGGACGGCGCCATCATGACCCCGACCCCGACCATCGGGACGCCCGAGGGGGTGTTCCTGCACAGCGGTCCCGAGGAGCTCTACCGCGAGCACCGGCCGGTGCTCGACGCGCTGGGCGGCGCCCACACGCACCTGGGCGGGGACATCGGCCGGGCCGCCGCGTACGACGTCGCGCTGCTCGACATCTTCTGGACGTCGATGGCGGGGTACGTGCACGCCCTCGCGCTCGCCCGCGCGGAGGGGGTCACGGCCCGGGAGCTGGCGCCGTTCGCGCGGGGCATCGGGGCGATCCTGCCGCCGCTGTTCCAGGAGTGGGCCGAGGACGTGGACGCCCGTACGTACTCGGGCGAGGGCAACCCGCTCACCTCGGGCCTGTCGACCATGGAGCACGTGGTGCACGCCGCCGAGGGCCACGGGCTCGACGCGAGCGTCATGCGCGCGGCGGCGGCCCTGACCCGCCGTGCCGTGGACCTGGGCCACGGCACGGACGGCTTCACCCGCGTGACGGAGCTGCTGGACCTGCGCTGACGGGGTCGGGTCCGGCCCCGGCCCCCCGGCACCGGCCCGGCCGCCCCGCCCCCCCCGGCCCCGCCCCAGCCTTCAGCGCCGGTAGAAGATCCGGTCGCCGTACTCCGTCATCACGCGCCCGTTCCACTCGTGCCCGCCGTCCACGTTCCCCGAGCGCAGCAGCGGCGGCTCGATGCCGCGCCGGACGAGCGCCTCGGCGGCGGCGGCCAGGGTGGCCTGCATGAGGGCGCTGGTGACGACGGTGGAGGCGGGCGCGAAGGGCGCCTCGATGCCCTCGTGCGTCAGCTCCGCGTCCCCGACGGCGATCCGGGAGTCGAGGACGACGTCGCAGTGGTCCTTGAGGTACGTCCCCGAGACGTGCCGGGACTTCGTCTCCGTCGCGTACGCCACCGAGGTGACGCCGATGACGGTGAGGCCCAGCGCGCGGGCGTTCATGGCCATCTCGACGGGCAGGGCGTTGCGCCCGGAGAGGGAGATGATGATCAGGACGTCCCCGGCCTTGACGGGGGAGGAGTCGAGGACCGCGCCCGCGAGGCCGTCGACCCGCTCCAGGGCGGAGCCGAGCGTGGCCGGCATGACGTCGACGCCGACGACGCCGGGGACGGCGAGGAGGTTCATGAGGGCCAGGCCGCCGGCCCGGTAGACGACGTCCTGCGCGGCGAGGGAGGAGTGGCCCGCGCCGAACGCGAAGAGCCGGTTGCCGTTCGCGACGGCCTCGGCGATGGCCTCCCCGGCGGCGGCGATCTCGGCGGAGTCCCCGTCGCGCACCTCCTGGAGCAGGCCGATCGCGGCGTCGAAGAACTGTCCGGCCAGCTTGCTCTCGCCCATCGCGGCGGCTCCTTCTCGTCGTGGTCGCCGATCACGGTGCGGTCTGGACCATTGCTCTGTCAATACCGTCTCCGGGGCCGCGTCACCCCGGCGAGGCCCGGTTGTCCGTCCGATGCGTCAGAATTGGGGCAGGGCCAGCGCACGACTCATCGAGGGGCACGTATGTCCGGACTGATCGACACAACGGAGATGTATCTCCGCACCATCCTCGAGCTTGAGGAGGAAGGTGTGGTCCCCATGCGTGCCCGGATCGCCGAGCGGCTCGACCAGAGCGGCCCCACGGTGAGCCAGACGGTGGCCCGGATGGAGCGCGACGGCCTGGTGGCCGTGGCGAGCGACCGCCATCTGGAGCTCACGGACGAGGGCCGCCGCCTCGCCACCCGCGTGATGCGCAAGCACCGTCTCGCGGAGTGTCTGCTCGTCGACGTGATCGGCCTGGAGTGGGAGCAGGTGCACGCCGAGGCCTGCCGCTGGGAGCACGTCATGAGCGAGGCCGTGGAGCGGCGGGTCCTGGAGCTGCTGCGGCACCCGACGGAGTCGCCGTACGGGAACCCGATCCCGGGTCTGGAGGAGCTGGGCGAGAAGGCGGAGGCCGAGGCCTTCCTGGACGACTCGATGGTCTCCCTGGCGGACCTGGACGCGAGCGGGGGCAAGACGGTGGTCGTGCGCCGGATCGGCGAACCGATCCAGACGGACGCCCAGTTGATGTACACCCTGCGGCGGGCGGGCGTGCAGCCCGGCTCCGTGGTGTCCGTCTCGGAGTCCCCGGGCGGCGTCCTGGTGGGCAGCAGCGGCGAGGCCGCCGAGCTGGACGCGGAGGTCGCGGCGCACGTGTTCGTCGCGAAGCGCTGACGCCACCGCCGAACAGGGCCGCCCCGCCCCGAAAGGATCGGGGCGGCCCTTTCGCGTGTGTGGCCGGGGCACGACTCCGGGTGCGGCCTGCCGCGTGTACGCGGGGGTACGACTCCGAGGGTGGCCCTTTCGCGTGCGCGCGGGCGCCACGGCTCCGGGCGCGACCCGCCCGCGTGTGCGGGGGCCGCACGGCTCCGGGGCCGCCCCTCCCGCGCACACGGCCTGGTACAGCTCCGGGGCCGCCCCTCCCGCGCACACGCGGCCTGGTACGGCTCCGAGACGCCGCTTCCGGGCACGCGCAGCCGTACGGCTCCGTGGGGCGGGGCCCCCTCCCCGCGCGGGTGCCGCCCTTCGTGCGTACGGGCGTACGGGCGTACGGGCGTACGGAAAGGCCCGGGCCACCGGCTCGCGTCGGCGCCCCGGTTTACGGCGGAATGGCCACGCCCGCCCCTTCGGCGTGCCACGCTGGTACGAGTTGGGCGCGGAGGGGGTGGGGCCATGAGGGCGACGGACGACGTCACCGGAGACAGAAGGCCCCGGCGCCCTGGGGCGCCGGGGCCTGTCCTCCCCGGTTCTGACCTGGAGCCCCGAGCTCTCAAGGTCATTCCCTTCGGACCGTTTTTCCCCGAGCGGTCCGCCTCCCGCTCAAGATCTCCCCTCGGCGGCGGGCGTCAATCCTTGAGGGCTGTCACTCGAACGAGGGGTGTTGAGTGGCAGGAGAGCATTTTCGAATGCGAGTTCGATACTCTGGCGAGGTTCGACGGAAAAGAGGGGGTGCCGGAGACATGGCGCGACGACTCGACGTCACCGGGGCCGACGGCGTCCGGCTGACGGCCTGGGACTACACGCCCGGCCCCACGGGCGACGGCACCGCGGACCGGGACGCCCCCGGCCGGAGCGTCACCGCTCAAGCGCCCGGAGGCGGCGGCAGCACCGCCCTCCCCGGCATCGTCCCGCAGCCCGGCCCCGCCCGGGGCCCCGTCCCGCGCCCGGCCGGCCGCCCCGGGCCGGAAGACGCCCGCCGGGCCCCCGCCCCCGCCCCGGGCGTGTTACTCCTCCACGGGCTGATGGGCCACGCCGGTCACTGGGCCCGCGCCGCGGGCCGGCTCACCGGCGGGCACCGGCTCGTCGCCCTCGACCAGCGCGGCCACGGCGGCAGCGGGAAGCCCGCCGCCGGACCGTTCACGCGCGAGGCGTACGTGGCGGACGCGGCCGCCGTCGTCGAGCAGCTCGGCCTCGGCCCCGTGACCCTGATCGGCCACTCCATGGGCGCCCTGACGGCCTGGCAGCTCGCCGCCGAGCGCCCGGACCTCGTCCGCGCCCTCGTCATCTGCGACATGCGCGCCTCCGCCCTCGGCGCGGCCTCGCAGCGCGCCTGGCAGGACTGGTTCCGGGGCTGGCCGGCGCCCTTCCCGTCCCTGGAGGCGGTCCACCGCTGGTTCGGCGACGAGGACCCCTGGGTGGAGACCCCGAACCCGGCCCGGGGCGCCTTCTTCGCCGAGGTGATGACCGAGCGCGCGGACGGCTGGCGCCCGGTGTTCGACCCGGAGCAGATGCTGACCTCCCGCGAGACCTGGGTCCACGACGCCCACTGGGACTCGCTCGCCCAGGTCCGCTGCCCGACCCTCGTCGTCCGGGGCCTGGACGGCGAACTGGGCCGCGCCGAGGCCCAGGAGATGGTCCGGGTCCTCCCCCACGGGGAGTACGCGGAGATCCCCGACGCCGGCCACCTCCTCCACTACGAGCACCCGGACGCCTGGCGCGAGGCCGTGGAGCCCTTCCTGAACGGCGTCCTCACCCCGTAGACCCGGCAGGGCCCGGCTCACCAGGTGGGGCGGACCGGTCCCGGCGGGGTGAACCGGGCCAGGTCGGCGACGAGTGCGCCGAAGCGCTCCTCGCCCAGTGCCTCCCGCCAGGGCGCGACGGCCTCCCGGGCCGCCCGGTCGGCGGCCCGCGTGGCGGCGAGCCCGGTCCCGGTCAGCGCCAGGAGCTTGGCGCGGGCGTCCCGGGGGTGCGGACGCCGCTCCACGTACCCCTTGCGGACCAGCTCCTCGACGAGCTGGGCGGCGGCCTGCTTGGTCACCCCCAGGTGGACGGCCAGGTCGGCCGTGGTGGCGTCGCCCCGGGAGATCCGGGCGAAGGCGAAGCCGTGCGCGGGCCGCAGGTCCTCGAACCCCTCCCGGGCCACGCGGGCGTGGATCTCCTGCACCAGGTGGCCGGAGAGTGCCAGCACGAGCGAGGAGAAGGTCAGGGCGTCGTCCATGCTCTTGACTATAACTCGACAAGTTGCTTGTCTTTATGGACAAGCAACTTGTCCACTGGAGTCCATCATGCCCTTCATCCACGCCGAAGACGCCGTCGCGCACGAGATCCACGGCGTCCGCTTCGTCTCCTACGTCCGTACGGACACGGGCGCCCGCGACCTGGCCGCCTGGCGCGGCGAGGTCCCCGCCGGCACGGCCGGTCCGGCCCATGTGATCAGCCACGAGGAGGCGTTCTACGTCCTGTCCGGCCGCCTGCGCCTCACCATCGACGGCGAGAGCGCCGAACTCGCCGCCGGTGACGCGGCGGTGGCCCCGGCCGGCTCCGAACTGGCCGTCGCCAACACGACCGACCGCCCCGCCCACATGTGGGTCACCGCCCGCACGGGCCTCACCGCCGAACTCCCCGACGGCACCACCCTCGCCCCGCCCTGGGCCCGCTAGGCCCGGAGCCCCGCCCGACGAGCGCTGATCCGGCGGGGCCCCCGCCGGGTCGGCGCGCCGTCACGCGCCCGAGACGAACGCGGCCCAGGCCGCCGGGGAGACCTCGAAGGAGGGGATGCCGGCTTGCCGCCGAGGGGTTTGGTCGGGGCGGCCTTCTCCGGGGCGAAGGTGATCAGTGGTGCGGGCTCGCGGAAGAACGCCTGCTGCCGCCCCGCACCGCCGCCGCGTACGCGTGGCCGCTGGACCGGAGGTCACGGCCGACGCTCGAAGATCCGTTCGTAGAAGCGGAGTTGTTGCGTCGGTCCGTCAAGCCTGCTGTACGGTAAGCGCATAGTCACGCTCTGTGAAAAGAGCGGCCCCCGAGGGTGCAGGAACACTCCTCGGGGGCCTTCACTTCTGGCCGCTAAAGGAAAACACCAGAAATGTTTCGCCATGTTATCGCTCCTGTTCGTTCCTACACCAAGGCTGCGAACGAACTCGTACGCCATCGGGGCCTGAACAGCGACGCCAAGATCCTCCTGCTCTACGTACAGGGCCTGCCCGGCGCCGCGCGCGACAAGCCCCTCGGCGAACACGCCTCCGACCTGGGGCTGTTGCCCCGGGCGTACCAGCGGGCGAAGAAGGGGCTGACGGCGGGCGGGTTCCTCCACGAGTGGAGGGCGCAGGACCGCCGGGGCCGCTGGAGCACCTCCCAGCTCCTCTCCAACGTCACCCTCACGCGTGAGGAGGCGGCGGCGGTCCGGAACGGCGCACCGGCGCGCGAGGAGGGCGGAGCCGCCGAACCGAGTGGTGCGAAACCGGCGGTCGGTTCACCGAGGACCCGGACGGCCGGTCACCTTCCTCCGGAGGAAGAAGACCGTGGGAAGACTCCTTCCCACCCACCCACCGAAGAGGCGGCTGCCGACGCGACCGCTCCCGGGTCGACCGCTCCCGAAGTCGAGACGGCCGAGCGCCTGCTGCTCTCCCTCCGGCACCAGAGCCGGGACCTGCTGCTCGGGGTCCGGGAGGCCCGGGGCCTCGCCGAGGCGGCGGCGGAGTGGCTGCGGCGCGGGGTCTCGGTCGCGGAGCTGCGGCACGCGCTGACCTCCCATCTGCCCGGGGACGGCGTGCGGTCGGCGGTCGGGTTCCTCCGGCACCGGCTGACGGAGAAGCTCCCGCAGCGGCCGCCGGAGGCCGGGGCCTCCCCGGCCGGGGGCGGGATCGTGATCTGCGAGGGGCCGGGCCGGGAGCACACCTTCCGGCAGGTGGGCGACGAGACCCGCTGCCGCTCCTGCCGCCGGGAACGGGCCGGTGCGCGGGCGGAGTCGGAGCCGGGCGGCGGGGCGGTGGTCTGGCGGGACCACTTCGACAAGGTCGCCCAGGGGCTCGTCACCTGAGCCGCGCCGCGCCCGGCGGCCGTGCCAGACTCGGGCGGTATGACGGACGACCACCGCGAACCGGCCCTGAGCGTGGGGGCCGAGGACACCGAGCTCGGCACGTACCTGGGCGAGCGGCTCGACGCGTACAACCTGGAAGCCACCGGAACCACCGCCGAGGACCGGGGCGGGATCTCCGTGAAGGTCGTGGACGCGGAGGGCGCGCTCGTGGGCGGGCTCACCGCCTCGACCTGGGGCGGACTGCTCTCGGTCGACCTGCTGTGGGTGCGGGAGGACAGCCGGAAGGACGGCTGGGGGAGCAGGCTCCTGCGCGCCGCCGAGGCCGAGGCCCGCAGGCGCGGCTGCGACCGCGCCTGCGTCTCCTCGTACACCTTCCAGGCCCCGGCCTTCTACGAGCGGCACGGCTACGTGGAGAAGGGCCGCGTGCCCGGGGTCCCGGGCGGCGCGGAGGACGTCTACCTGTACAAGCCTCTCTAGGGGCTGTCCGGAGGGCGACGGGCCACGGCGCGGAGGAAGTTGTCCGCGAAGAGTTCCACGGCCTCCTCCGGTGAGGGCAGGGCCGTCGCGGACAGGTGGGCGGCCGCCGGGCGCATGAGGAAGTGGGAGGCCAGGGGGCCGAGCAGCTGCTGCACGAGGAGCAGCGGGGGCAGGTCGCGGATGCGGCCGGCGGCGATCTCACCCGTGAGCCACGTCCCCACGCCTTCGACCATGCGCGCGAAGGCGTGCCGGAAGACGGCCTGGACGGCCGGGTCCTCGGGGCGCGCGAGGGCGTCGGCGAACATGGCGGGCACGACGCGCGGCTCGCGGACGAGGGCCTCGGTCAGCAGGCGGTAGATCGTGCGGACCGTCTCCGCCAGGTCCCCGCGCGGCGCGGCGAGGAGGGCCTCGACGTCCAGGATCGGGCTGTAGCGCTCGTACACGGCGTGCAGCAGGCCGTCCCGGCCGCCGAAGGCCGCGTACAGGCTGTGCACGGAGCATCCGGCGCCGTCGGCCACCCGCTCCAGCGTGGCCGCGACGAGCCCGTGCTCGCTGATGAGGTCGGCGGCGGCGGCCACGGCCCGCTCGCGGACCGGTTTCTGCCCGCCGGGGTCCACTCCGGCGGCGCGCACCGCCTCGTCCAGGGCGCTGCGGGATCCCCCGAGGCGGCGCATCAGGGTGCTCCGGGAGATCCCGGCCTCCTCGGCGACCGCGATCAGGGGGACGTCGGCGACGGGGACGTCCCGGGCGCGCGCGACGCGCAGCGCGGCTCGCACCAGGTCGTCGGGGACGGCGTGCGGGGGCGGATCACTGAGGTTTGACACATGGATAAGCCTACCCTGTAATCGTGTGTCATGCTGGATGTTCCGTCCGGCTGTCCCGCCGCCCGGCACGGAGCGGTGCTCTTCCGCGCCCGCTCCCGTTTCCCCCGCCCAGTCGAACCGCCCAGTCCGCTCCCGCCGCGAAAGGCGGCCGCCGGACGGACCGGAAAGAGGCCCCCATGTCCCAGCAGCACCGCACACCCCCGGCGGAAGCCGTGGAGACCGACACCTCCGGGCCGGGCCCGGGCACGCCCCGCAAGCTCGCGGCCGTCCTGCTCGGCCTGACCGCCGTGGTCGTCCTGATGCTCTGCGCCTTCGCCCTGCCCGGCGTCAACGGCGGCCCCCACGAGGTCCCCATAGGAGTGACCGGCCCGCAGGCCGCCGCCCAGGGCTTCGCGGAGAAGCTCGACGGGCCCGAGTGGGACGTCACCGTCTACGAGGACACCGCCGCCCTCACCACCGCGATCCAGGAGCGCGACGTGGCGGGCGGCCTGGCCCTCGGCACCAGCGGGATCGACGTCTACACGGCCACCGCCGGAGCGCCCACGGCCACCGGCGCCCTGACCGCCCTGGGCAACGCGGCGGCGGCCCAACAGCACGTGAAGGCCACCGTCCACGACCTCGTGCCGTTCCCCGAGGACGACGCCCGGGGCGCCGGACTCGCCGCCGCCGGACTGCCGCTGGTCTTCGGCGGGATCTTCCCCGCCGTCGTCCTCACCCGGCTCTTCCCCGGCCACTCCGGCCTGCGCACCCGCTTCGCCGGCGTCGTCCTCTTCTCGCTCCTCGCCGGACTCGCCGTCGCCGGGTGCCTCCAGTACGGAACGGGGTCGCTGGCCGGGAACCACTGGCTCACCGGCCTCGGTCTCGGCCTCGGCATGGCCGCCCTGTCCATGACCTTCATCGGCCTGGAGGCGCTCGCGGGCTTCGCCGGACTCGGCGCCGGGGCCGCCGTCATGATGCTCCTGGGCAACCCCCTGTCCGGCCTCGGCAGCGGCCCGTACTGGCTCCCCTCCGGCTGGTCCGCCCTCGGCCAGGTCCTGCCGCCCGGCGCCTCCGGCAGCCTGCTGCGCTCCCTCGCCTTCTTCGACGGCACCGGCGCGGCGCTCCCGGCCCTGACCCTCGCCGCCTGGGTCGCCCTCGGCCTCGTCCTGCTCCTGATCGCAGACCGCCGGGGCGCGAAGGCCGGGCGCGACGGAGAGGCCCGGCGCGACACGGCGCCGGAGCCGCACGCCGTCCCGGCCTGACCCCTCCCGCGGGGCGTCACCCCTTGCTGACCGCCGCCAGGATCTCCGGCAGCCGGCCCGCCGTGCGCGGGGCCGCCGTCCTGAGGCCCGCCCACACGAGGAGCGCGCCGTAGAGGGCGCCCGCCGGCAGGAGGGTCCAGAGGAGGGACTGGCGGTCGGCGAGGTGGAAGTAGACCGCCGCGCCGATCAGCGGGGCGCACAGCAGCGCCGCCGCCAGCATGCCGCCGAAGATCGAGATCCAGGCCAGGCCCGCCTGCCCCGGCACCACGTTCTTGTAGCCGCTGTCCTGCGGGATCGAGTACGGGTAGGCGGCCGAGGCCACCGCGCCCGTCGCCAGCATCGCGCCGAGCAGGCCGAACGCCAGGCCGAGCCCCTCCGCGAGGCGCCCCCAGTCGCCCAGGACGGCGACCGTCAGGACCGTCACGAGGACCGTGAACGGCAGCGTGACGGCGAGCAGCGCGAGCATCCGCGCCCGGAGCTCCGCGTACGCGTCGGCCGGTGTCGAGAGGGTCTGCGCGACCATCCAGAACGCCGACGTGTCCTGCCCGAACTGGTTGTACATCAGCATGCCGAGCATGCCCGAGGCGAAGCACGCCCAGTAGATCGAGCCCGCGCCCTGGAGCGCGTTGAACACCGGCACGATCAGGCCGAGGGCGAGCGAGGTCACCCACGCGGCCTTCGTCTTCGGGTCCCGCCACGCGTACCGCAGGCTGCGCTCCATGACCGCGCCCGTCCGCCCGCCCGGCAGGACCCGGCCGAGGAGGCCCGTGCCGCCGTCCTTCCCCCGGGCGCCCGCGTCCGGGGACGCGCCGATCGTGGAGCCGTCCGGCTCGACCATCAGCCGCACCAGGCTCCGCCGCCACCAGTGCAGGAGCCCGGCGAGCGCCGCCGCCGTGAGCAGCAGCCGCACCGCCGCCACCGCGTGGTCGCCCCTGCTCGCCGCGTCCACCGCGCCGATCGCGGCGGCGGGCGGCAGCCAGCCGACGACGGACGCCGCCGGTTCGATCGCGCTCAGCCCGCCGGGCTCGCTGAGCCGCTGCGCCGCGAAGTTCACGACCTGGATGCCGACCGCGACGACCAGACCGCTCAGCAGCGCCAGGTCCCGCCCCTTGCGGGAGGTGAGGAGACGGATGTTGGCGGCGGCCACGGCCCGCGAGAGCGCCACGCACGTGACCGTCACCAGCGGCACGGCGAGCACGGCGACGGCCGTCCCGGCGACGCCGTGCGCCACGGACAGCGCCGCGCCGAACGCCAGGAACAGCGTCAGTACGGGGCCGATGCCCACGAGCGAGGCCACGAGCAGCGCCCGGACCAGCGGGCGGGGGAGCAGCGGCAGCATCACGAGCCGCGACGGGTCGAGGGTCTCGTCGCCGCCCGGCATGAACAGCGGCATCACCGCCCACGAGAGCGCGACCATCCCGGTGAGCAGGACCGCGACCGTGCCGGCGTTGCCGTTGCCCCGCAGGAGGACGAAGGACAGCACCATGCCGGCCGCGAAGAGGGCGCCGCAGACGGCGGAGACGACGTACGCGGCGGTCCGCCCGCCCGACTGCCGCAGCCCGTTGCGCAGCAGCGACAGCTTGAGCCGTACGAACACGGAGGTGAGGGAGGGGGCGGCGGCGGTGCTCATCACCGGGCCTCGCCCGTGGAGCCCGTACCCGCGTCCGTACCCGTACCGCTTCCGACCCCGTTCCCGGCGGCAGCCGTACCGCCCAGCCAGTCCAGCGAGTGCCCCGCCGCCCCGCGCTCGTTCGCGCCCACCAGCTCCAGGAACGCCGCCTGGAGCGAGGGCGCGTCGCCGCGGACCTCGGCCAGCGGGCCCTGGGCGCGGATCCGGCCCGCCGCCATGACGGCGACCCAGTCGCAGAGCGACTCGACCAGTTCCATGACGTGGCTGGAGAAGACGACGGTCGCGCCGGACGCGGTGTACCGCTCCAGGACGCCCCGGATGGTCTGCGCGGAGACCGGGTCGACGCCCTCGAACGGCTCGTCGAGGAAGAGGACCTCGGGATTGTGCAGGAGCGCCGCCGCCAGGCCGATCTTCTTCCGCATGCCGGTCGAGTAGTCCACGACCAGCTTGTGCTGCGCGCCCGTCAGGCCGAGCACGTCGAGGAGCTGCGCGGCGCGCTTGTCGACCTCGGCGCCCGGCAGGCCCCGCAACCGCCCGCTGTACGCGAGGAGTTCGCGGCCCGAGAGGCGCTCGAAGAGCCGCAGGCCCTCGGGCAGGATGCCGATCCGGGCCTTGACCCGGGCGACCGACTCGGGGCCGGCCCACACGTCGTCCCCGGCGACCAGGATCCGCCCCTGGTCGGGCCGCAACAGCCCGGTGATCATGGAGAGCGTGGTGGTCTTGCCCGCTCCGTTGGGCCCGACCAGTCCGATGAACCGGCCCGCGGGCAGGACCAGATCGACCCCCTGCACCGCGATCTGCTGTCCGAAGCGCTTCCACAGCCCCTCGACCCGCACGGCGGGCACGGCACCGTCCCCCGGCACCGTGCCCGTCTTCTCGAACGCTCCCTCTGATGCCTGGTCAGGCATGCTCCGTCAGCCCCTCGGTCGTCCCCGTCGTTACGGGCCCCACCCTAAGGGCGGGCCCCACGGGGCCCCAGGGGTCAGGAGGCGCGGGCCGTCCTCGCGTCCGCCGCCTCCCGGCCGCACGCGTACGCGAGGGCGCTGACCAGCTCCTCCGCGTCGGGCAGCCAGCGGTTCGCCGGGGTGGGGCGGCGGGCCCACTGCACGGCGCCCCGGCCGCCGATCCGGGTCGGCGGGGCCGCCACGTAGTACCCCTCGCCGCGCGTGACGAGGTCGAGGGAGGAGGGGATCCAGCCCAGCTTGCGGACGAGGTCGGGGACCTTGGCGGCGGCGCCCGGCAGGACGAAGAAGTACATCCGGCGGTCCGGGGAGCAGGTCACCGGACCGAGCGTCAGCTCCATCCGCTCCATGCGGGCGAGCGCGAGGAAGCCGGCCGACTCGGAGACCTCGATCGCGTCGAAGGTGCGGCCGGTCGGCAGCAGGATCGAGGACCTCGGCTGCTTCGACCACATCCGCCGGGCGCCGACCCCGCTGCCGGTCGCCTGGGTCGACCAGTCGGGCCGGGACGCGTGGGCGCCCGGCAGCGCGCAGTCGTCCGCGCCGCAGGAGCAGCGCTCCCGGCCCTCGGCGGCTTCCAGCCAGGTCCCGGGAAACACGTCCCAGTGCCGCTCTTCCGCGTACCGCACGGCGCTGTCCGGCAGCTGCTCGTTCCGCTGCTCGGGGACCCGCCCGGCCTCCGTGACTCCGATGGTCTCTTCCACGGTGAGCACAACTCCCGGCACCACCCGGGGTTACGGGCGGGGCGGAGAAGCGGGGTGACGCAACGATTCCGCACGCGGGGCGCACCGGTGCACGGACGGGGGCGCGCGGAGGGCCGGGGCGCGGGGGCGGGTACGCACAGGTGGGGGCGCCGGCGGGGCACGCGGCCGACGTGTCCGGTTTCGCGTGTTCACATCGGCATTGACCGGATATCCGCCGGGCAGTGATCCCTTCCCAGTGATCACCCGCACGGCCTCAGGGGGTACTTCATGGCAGCCAGGCCACTCGTTCCGCGTCAGGTCAACGAACGGCTCCGGGCGCTCATCCAGGAGTCGGCCTGTTCCCACGCCGGCCTCGCCCGGAGGGTCAACACGGTCGGCGCGGAGCGCGGCCTCGACCTGCGCTACGACAAGACGTCCGTGGCGCGCTGGCTGCGCGGACAGCAGCCGCGCGGCCGGGCGCCCGGGATCATCGCGGAGGCGCTGAGCCGCAAGCTGGGCCGCACGGTCACGATCGACGAGGTCGGCATGGCCCACGGCCGGAACCTCGCCGCCGGGGTGGGCCTCCAGTTCGCGCCGACCGTGCCCGGGGCGATCGAGCAGGTCTGCGAGCTGTGGCGCAGCGACGTGGGGCGCCGGGAGTTCCTGTCGGGCTCCACGGTCGCGGCCTCCGCCCTGGTCGAGCCCAGCCGGGACTGGCTGATCACGGTGCCGGACGCGCACGTGGCCCGGACGGCGGGGGCCCGCGTCGGGGTCGCGGACGTGGCGGCCGTGCGGGAGATGACGGCCGCGCTCGTCGACCTCGACCGGCGGTTCGGCAGCGGGCACGTGCGCCCGGTGGTGGTGCACTACCTGGACAGCGTGGTGGCGGGGATGCTGTCCGGCTCGTACCGGGAGGCGGTGGGCCGGCAGCTCTTCGCGGCGGCCGCCCGGCTGACCGAGCTCGCCGGGTACATGGCGGTGGACACCGGCGAACCGGGCCTGGCCCAGCGGTACTACATCCAGGCGCTGCGGCTCGCGCAGGCGGCCGGGGACCGGGGCTACGGCGGCTACGTGCTCGCCGCCTCGATGAGCCACCTCGCCGCGCAGCTCGGAAACCCCCGGGAGATCGCCCAGTTGGCGCGGGCGGCGCAGGAGGGGGCGCGCGGGAAGGTGCCGCCGAGGGCGGAGGCGATGTTCCTCGCGGCCGAGGCGCGCGGCCACGCCCTGATGGGCGACGTCCGCGCCTTCGAGGAGGCGGCGGGCGGCGCCGTGCGGGCGCTGGACCTCGCGGACCCGGAGGCGGGCGACGAGCCCGCCTGGATCACCCACTTCGACCAGGCGTACCTCGCGGACGAACTGGCCCACTGCTACCGGGACCTGGGCCGCGCGGAGGCGGCGGCGCGGGCGGCGGAGGAGTCGCTCGCCGGACACCCGGAGACGCGCGCGCGGCGCCGGGCGATCGGCCTCGCCCTGCTCGCGGCGGCGCAGGTCCAGCAGCGCGAGGTGGAGCAGGCCTGCCGGACGGGGACGCGGGCGCTCGAACTCCTGGGCGCGCTGCGCTCGTCGCGCGGCATGGAGTACCTGGAGGACCTGAGGGACCGCCTGGAGCCGTTCTCGGGGGAGGCGGCGGTACGGGAGTTCGGGGTGCGGATGGAGCTGTACGCGGCCTAGGGGGTGTCCGGCGGCGGTCCCGGTTCCGTGAACCGGTTCTGTAACCGGCCTCACACGTGTGTGCGGAGCCCCGGGCCCACCCGGTAGCGTGAACCGACGATTCCGTAGGTCCATCAGTAGGAGTCCCGGTGACGCAGAACGGACAGGGTCCGGAGCCGCAGTACCCGGCGGTGCCCCCCGCGCACGACGGTGCCCACGGGGGAGCGCGGTCGTGGGACGGCGGCTGGGCCCCCGCCGGCGGTCAGCCGGGCGGACAGCCGCTGCCGCCCGCGCAGCCGCTGCCGCCGGAGGCGGCACCGGGCGCCGCCGACATGCAGTCCACGCAGTACCTGGCGCCGATACCCCCGCAGCCCGGCTACGGCTACCCGGGCCCGGGGCCCGCCGCCGACCCGCAGGCGACCCGGCACATCGCCCCGGTGCCGGGCGCGATGCCGCCGGCCCAGGCCCAGCAGCCGGGGTACGGCTTCCCGCCGCCGGCCCAGGCGCAGCAGCCCGGCTACGGCTACCCGCCGCCGGTCCAGGCGCAGCAGCCGGGCTACGGCTACCCGCACCCGGGCGCCGCCTCCGACCTGCAGGCCACGCAGCACATCGCGCCGGTGCCGCCGCAGCGGGACGACGGGGGCTCGACCCAGTTCCTGGGCACGGGGCCGCTGCCGCACCAGGGCCAGGGCCAGGGCGGCCAGGGCCGGGCCGGGGCCTCCGACGCCACCCAGTACATCGCCCCCGTGCCCCCGGGCGAGCCCGGTGAGCGGCAGCCGCCCGCCGAGTTCGACAGCCTCTTCCGCACGGAGGCGCCGCAGCAGCCGCAGCAGGGCTACCGGACGCCGCCCCCGGCCCCCGCCCCGTACCAGCAGCCGCAGCAGTACCAGCAGCACCAGCCGCCGCAGCCTCCCCCGCAGGGCTACGGCCACCAGGACGCCTACTACGACGACGAGGAGCCCGCGCCGCGCCGCAAGTCGCCGGTCGCGCTGATCGCCGCCGTCGTCGTCGGCTGCGCGGTCGTCGGCCTCGGCGCCGGGGCGCTGCTCAGCGGCGAGGACGACAAGAAGGAGCCGGGGAAGAGCGGCTCGACCGTGGCGGCCACCTCCTCCGCGCCCCCCGCCGGGCAGCCGGCGGAGAAGCCGGCCGACCCGGCGGAGCCGCAGGCGCAGGAGCTGAGCAAGCTCCTCGCGACCAGCAGCGACAGCCGGGACACGGTGATCAGCTCGGTCGAGTCCATCAAGCAGTGCAAGAACCTGGACAAGGCGGCCTCCGACCTGCGGGGCGCCGCCGAGCAGCGCCGGGGCCTGATCACCAGGCTCCAGTCGCTGTCGGTCGACGAGGTCCCGGACCACGACCGGCTGACCGCCGCGCTCACCGAGGCGTGGAAGGCCTCCGCGTCCGCCGACGACCACTACGCCGCCTGGGCCGACCAGGTGAAGGCGAAGAACGGCTGCAAGGACGGCAGGGCCCGCTCGACGAACCACCTGGCCGCGGCGAACAAGGACAGCGGGGTCGCCACCAGGGCCAAGAAGAGGGCGGCCGGGCTGTGGAACCCGACCGCCGGGAAGTACGGACTGGAGAAGCGCGCCTACACCCAGCTCTGAGGTCTCAGGAGACGCCGAGGAGGGTCTCGCCGACGTCGACGAAGCCCGGCTTCTGCGCCACGAGCCGTCCCTGCCGGACCACCTGGAACGTCACCTGGTGGTTGACGATCCGGGGGAAGCCGGAGGCGCCGAGCAGGTCGGTGTACTTCCAGCGCAGGGGCGGGGTGAGGCCGCCGGTGTCGATCCGCTCGCCCCGGTCGAGGGCGTGGGCGATCTGCGTGGCCGTGATCCGGTCCCGGTCCAGGGACTCCACGACCTCCTTGAGGACCGTGTACGCGATCCAGGTCGTCTGGACGCCCGTGTCGGCCGGGTCGACCCGGTTGTCGACGAACGCGTACTCCTGGATGACCTCGCGCATCGGCGCCCAGCTCCTGTCGCCCGCCTCCGGGTACCAGCCGGTGACGAACGCGCCCTCGAAGGGGCTGCGGGCGCCGCCGGTGCGGTCGATCACCGGCTGGTCGACGCTGCCGAGGACCGAGGAGATGCGGACGCCGCCGCCCTCGCCGTCCCCGCTCCGGCCGCTCCGCCCCCGCTCCTCCGGCAGGCGCCGGAAGGAGTCGAAGAAGGTCTGGGTGCGCTCGCCGAGCACGGCGGTCACGCAGCCGTCCCCGCCCTTCGCCCCGGACCTGGCCCGGTCGGCCTGCCGGGTGTACTCGGCGGCGTCCTCGGCGGCCGGGATGTCGACGGCGCCGCCGTGCTTCGCCCGGTGCAGCCCGGAGTCGAGCAGGGCGGGGAGCTTGTCCCCGCCGACGGTGTCGGGCCGGACGAGGGAGACCTTGTCGCAGACGCCGGCGAGCTGCATCCCGTGCCCGGCGACGAGGGAGGCCTGCCCGCCGTTGACGGGATACGAGAGCGGGCTGGTGAACTCGTCCTCCGTGACGCCGTAGCCGCCGATGTACGGGATCCCGGCCGCCTCCAGGGAGTTCATGAAGACGCGCCCGTGCTGGCTGTACGAGCCGACGACGGCGACGGCCTTCTCGTCGATCGCCCGGCGGGCGCAGTCGGCGGCGCCCTCGGAGGTGTTCCGCTCGTTGCAGGTGAGGACGCGCAGCTCGTGGCCGTCGACGCCGCCCCGGGAGTTGACCCAGCGGGCGAAGGCCTGCGCCATGGCGGGCATGCCGGGCATGTTGGTGGCCCGGGTCCGGTCGGGGGCCCAGGTCATCACGGTGAGGGGCTCCCTGGAGCCCCCCGCGGACCCGGGGAGCACGCCGCACCCGGTGAGCAGCGACGCTCCGGCCGCCGTGGCCGTGACGTACGCGAGGAGTGGGGTCAGTCGCCTACCGGTCATGGACACGCACATTTCCTCCCCGGGGACAACGCCGGAGTGAGCGCGGGTCGACGGTGGGTGACGGGAGGGTGAATTGCGGGGGCCGGACGGGGGCGGGTCCGCCCGCCCGTCAGGGGAACGTACGATCGAAACGTGTCCAGTCCCGCCATCGACCCCGCCACCGGCCCCGGCCCGGGTCCGGCCCCAGGTCCGGCCCCCGATCCGTTCGCCGGCCGGGCCCCCGGCCCCGCCCCCGATCCGTTCACCGGTCCGGTCTCCGCTTCCGGGAACCCTTCCCGTCGCGGCCGTCGCTCCTCCACCATGGGCGGCATGCCGCTCAACGACATGCCGTGGTGGCGCTGGCGCAGCAACGTGCGCTCGGCGCTGCACATGCTCTCCGACCCCGTGTTCCACGAGACGACCTGGCTGGCCGGCCGGGAGGGGTACGGCGACGTCACCGACGCCGTCTACCGCCTGGTCGAGGACACCTGGCTCGACAGCTGGTCCGCCGAGAAGTACGTGGGCTCGATCTTCCGGGACTCCGGCGAGGCCGCCCTCGTCGACGTCGCCGTCCTCAGGGTCCTGCGGATCCTGCACCAGGTCGGACCCGACGCGCCCGTCTCCGCCTACCTGGAGCACCAGGGCTGGCCGGAGGCCGTACGGGCCGCCCGCGAGGCCCACGTGCGGCTCGCGCTCGCCGACGGCGAGGACCCCGACACGCCCCCGCGCTCCCTCGACCTGCTCCGTATCATGACCCGGTCCTGAACCGGTCCGCCTGACGGACGGTGCGTCTCGCGCCCGGCCGGGTGTGGCAGGCTGACGGGATGACCGACCAGTACGTCCTCACCCTCTCGTGCCCCGACAAGCAGGGCATCGTGCACGCCGTGTCGAGCTACCTCTTCATCACGGGGTGCAACATCGAGGACAGCCAGCAGTTCGGGGACCGGGACACCGGGCTCTTCTTCATGCGGGTCCACTTCTCGGCCGAGGCGCCCGTGCACGTGGAGAAGCTGCGGGCCAGCTTCGCGGCGGTCGGCGACGCCTTCGGCATGGAGTGGCAGATCAACCGCGCCGACCAGCGCATGCGGGTCGTGCTCCTGGTCTCCAAGTTCGGTCACTGCCTGAACGACCTGCTGTTCCGCTCCAGCATCGGGGCGCTCCCGGTGGAGATCGTGGCCGTGGTCTCCAACCACACGGACTTCCAGGAGCTCGTCGGCTCCTACGGGCTGCCGTTCCGGCACATCCCCGTCACCCGGGACACCAAGGCCGAGGCGGAGGGCAGGCTCCTCGACCTCGTGCGCGAGGAGGACGTCGAGCTGGTCGTCCTCGCCCGCTACATGCAGGTCCTCTCCGACGACCTCTGCAAGCAGCTCTCCGGCCGGATCATCAACATCCACCACTCCTTCCTCCCGAGCTTCAAGGGCGCCAAGCCGTACCACCAGGCGCACGCCCGGGGCGTGAAGCTGATCGGCGCGACCGCCCACTACGTGACGGCGGACCTCGACGAGGGCCCGATCATCGAGCAGGAGGTCGAGCGGGTCGGCCACGAGGTGACCCCGGACCAGCTCGTCGCGATCGGCCGCGACGTCGAGTGCCAGGCGCTCGCCCGCGCGGTCAAGTGGCACGCGGAGCACCGCATCCTGCTGAACGGCAGCCGCACGGTCGTCTTCGCGTAGGTCACAGCCGGCTGAGGGACGCCGCCGCGCCCAGGACGTCCCGGATCGCCTCGCGGTCCCCGTCCTGGCCCGCCGCGGCCTCCTCCGGGGAGACGCGGCCCGCCACGAGCCGGCAGAACTCGACGCCCTCCATCGCGACCTGCGCCACCGCCCGGTCCGGATCGCCGACCGCGGCCGGGGAGTCGAGGGCGATGTACCAGTGGCCGCCGCCCGCGCCCTCGACCTCCAGGTGCAGGGAGCGGCCCGGCGCGCCCGCCGCGACCAATCCCCGGGCGGGCGAGGCGAGACCGGCGCGGCGGCGGCCGGCCAGGGCCGCCGGGAGCAGCCGCGTCGCCAGGTCGATCATCCCGTGCAGATGGGCCCCGCAGGGCGGCTCGTACGGGTACGCCACCGCGTTCGCGATGTCGTCCGCGTGCAGCCAGCACTCGAAGGCCCGCTCCAGGAGCGAGTCCCGCAGCGGCAGCGCGAAGTCCTTGTAGGTGACCGTGAGGTCGGCCACCCCGCGCCCGGCGAAGGAGACCGTACGGATCAGGGTGTGGCTCTGGTCCCGCCAGGGCTCCCGCAGGGCCCGGCCCGGCGGCCGCTCCAGGGCCGACCAGAACGCCTCGGTCCGCTCGGACGGCGACAGCTCGGGCGTGCCGGCGCCCAGCGGGTCGTCGAGCCCGAGGGCCCCGGCCACCAGGCCGTCCACGGCGAAGAGGTGGCCGATGACCCCGGCGACGGTGGCCTTGCGGCGGACCGGCCGGTCCTTCTCGTACCACTTGAGCCGCACCGGCGCGTGCCACTCGGACTCGCCGATGTCCCGGAGCAGCGCGTCGAGCCGGGCGGTCTCCGCGTCGTACGGCGTGACCCAGTCGGGGACCGGGATGCGGGCGGGGCGGCGGCCCAGACAGTTCTCCAGGACCCGCGAGCGCAGCAGCGGGTCGAGGTCCAGGTCGCGGTCCCGGTGGAGCAGGGCGACGGCGTCGCGCAGCCGCAGCGCCTCGTCGGCGCACGGGCCGCACTCGGTGAGGTGCGCCTCGACGGCCGCGGTCTCCCCGGCGGAGCACGCGGAGAGCGCCCAGGCCCCGAGCAGGGACTTGAGCACGCCGTGGGTGAGGACGGGCACGTCCGGCTCCTCCCCCTCCGGTTCCCGCGCTTCCGGTTCCTCCGGCCTTCCCGTCAGGTCCGGTTCCTCCGGCCTTCCCGCCAGGTCCGCGTGGTCGTCGGCCGGCCGGCGGGGACCCGGTATCCAGGGAGCGCGCGCGACGCCGTCCGCGCCGTCGTCCGCCCCGGTCACAGGGCCCGTCCGTGGCCGGGCGGGGAGGTCCCTCCGAGCGGACGGGTGTGCGCCGTGGAGAGCAGCTGGAGGCCGAGCCGGAGGCGCCGGCGCGCCTCGTCCTCGGTGACGCCGAGGTCGGCGGCGGTCTGGCGGTAGTCCCGCCGCTGGAAGTACGCGAGTTCGAGCGCGGCCCGCAGCGGCGCGGGCATCGACGTCACGATGTAGTCGGCGCGGGCCGCGATCGAGGCCCGGCGCACCTTCTGCTCCAGCTCCTCGGCGGAGCCGAGCCCCGTCTCCGCGTACGCCGTCACCTCCGTCTGCCGCAGCCGGTGCACGGCCTGCCGCTGGGTGAGCCGGGCCACCCACGCGCGCATGTTCCCCTGCCGGGGGTCGTACGCGTCGGGGTTCTCCCAGATGTAGCCGAAGACCTCGCGGGTGATCTGGTCGGCCGCGTCGTCGTCGTCGAGGACCCGGTGGGCCAGGCTGTGCACCAGCGAGGCGAACCGGTCGTAGAGCTCCCCGAGGGCGGCGGCCTCCCCGCGCGCCAGCCGCTGCTGCATCCTGCGGTCCCAGCGCGGTGGTGTGTCCTTCGCCATCCGACCCTCCCCGCCCGCCGATCCTCCGCTTCCCCTCCAACGTAGTGCGCCGTGCCGGGGGCGCACTCCTGTTTGCCACAAGTGCGCCCTTGACGCGGGTCCGGATGGTAAGGAAAGGGTCATCCCCGCGTCTGCCGGTTTCGCCCGGTGCGGGTGGGGAATGCGGCGTTCCGTGGCGACGATCGAGGTCGACGAGGACGAGCGCGGTCCCTGGACGGTGTTCCGCGTCCAGGGGGAACTGGACCTGGTCACCTCCCCCCGGATACGCCGCCGCGTCCACGCGGCGGTCGCGGGCGGCCGCCACGACCTGGTGATGGACCTGTCCGGCGTGCGGTTCTGCGACTCCAGCGGCGTCGGCGTCCTCGTCGCGTCCCGCCGGCTGCTCCGCTCCTGCGGCGGCCGGCTCCGCCTGATCCTCCCGGAGGCGGGGGAGGGGCACGTGGCCCGCGTCCTCGCCGCGCTCGGCGTCCAGCGCCTCTTCGAGGTGTACGAGGACGTGGACGGCGCGCTCGCGGGTCCTTCGCACTGATTTCCCCGCGCCGGGTCCCCGCGCACGTCACGGAACGTCGAGACCGGGTCGTGTCCTCCGGCGGGGCCGTCACGGCCCGGAGTCGGCCCCCGGCTCCGGTACCCTCCGTGGGATGCGAGTGCACGTTGACCCGGATCGTCCCGGTGTCGCCCCTGCGGTGACTCCGCGCCCCGGAATGCGCCCCGCTCGCGCCCCCGGAGGGCGTCCCGCGCGCTCCTGTTCGACTCCCCGCAGCGTGCGTCGCACAGTATGGACTACGCGTACTCCTTCGCGCTGGAATATGCCCGAAGCGCTTGTTGCGGTGACTGTACGTCAACCATGCTGTCTCGCAAGGGAATCACGTTCCGTAAGGGCGTCGATGGCTGTGAGGCGCGAGGCGATGTGTCCGCCGGTTCGGATGGTGTGAACGGTGCAGGTGCTTCAGGTTCAGTTGGAGGTCGGGCCGGACCCGGCGGAGGTGGGGCGGGCCCGGAGGTGGGCGCGGTCACGGCTCGCCGGTTCGGGCATAGGGGCGGACGAGCCGCTGGCGGAGACGCTGGTGCTCATCATCTCCGAGCTCGTGACCAACGCCGTGGTGCACACGGGCTGCCCGGCCGTGCTGCGGATGCTGTTCGCGGCGGAGGGCGGGGTGCGGGTCGAGGTGGCCGACACGAGCGACTGCCCGCCGAAGCCCCGGCGCGCGGAGGGCGACGACACCAACGGGCGGGGCCTGGAGCTGGTGGACGGTCTCGCGGACCGGTGGGGCTGGCAGCCCGAGGGCCTCGGCAAGAGCATCTGGTGCGAGGTGGACCGCGCTCCGGTCGCCCCCGCGCCCGTGGTGGCGCCGGGGGTCCCGGTCTCGCCCGGCCGGGTGCCCTGTTGACGGTTCGTTCCGTTCTGCCCACCCTGGGGTGAGCGATGCGCGGCGAGGGGAGCCGAGGGCCGGGTGCCCGGGGCCCGTTCGGGCCCGGGGTGCCGGACGGCCCTCGGCGTGCGCGGGTCGCGGCCGGGTGGCGGCGGGTCCGTGCCGTGCTCGGGGCGCGCGCGAGCGCGCCGCCACCCGGACGCCGGGCTTTCAGGGGGCGCGGACGTTCGGCACCGGCCCTTCGTGACGCGGACGTTCGCCCTCCGGCCCTTCGGGGCGCGGGCGTTCAGCCCCGAGGTGCGGGCGTCCGGCCCCCGGGCGCGGCCTCCGCGCCCGTGACGCGGAACGTGCGCCGGTAGGAGGTGGGGGTCACCCCGATCGCGCTCATCAGGTGCGTCCGCAGTGACTGGGCCGTGCCGAAGCCGGCGTCCCGCGCGATCCGGTCGACCGGCAGGCCGGTGGACTCCAGCAGGTGCCGGGCGCGTTCGACGCGCTGTCGGGTGAGCCACTGGCCGGGGCTGACGCCGACCTCGTCGCGGAACCGGCGGGTGAACGTCCGTACGCTCATCGCCTCCTTCTCCGCCAGGTCCCGCAGCTGGATCGGCTCGTGGAGGTGGGCGAGCGCCCAGGCGCGGGCCGCGGTCGTGGTGTGCGTCCCGGCCCGCGGCAGGGGCCGGGCGACGTACTGGGCCTGGCCGCCGTCCCGGTGCGGCGGCACGACCGTCCGGCGGGCCACCTCGTTGGCGACGCCCGTCCCGTGGTCGCGGCGCACCAGGTGCAGGCACAGGTCGATCCCGGCGGCCACGCCCGCCGAGGTCAGGACGTCGCCGTCGTCGACGAAGAGGACGTCCGCGTCGACCCGCACCTTCGGGAAGAGGCGCTGGAAGTGCTCGGCGGAGGCCCAGTGGGTGGTGGCCGGACGCCCGTCGAGGAGGCCCGCGGCGGCGAGCACGAAGCCGCCGGTGCAGATGGAGACCAGCCGGGTGCCGGGACGGATGTGCGCCAGGGCGGCGGCCAGTTCGGCGGAGAGCCTGCCCTCCTCGTAGACCGGGCCGAGCTCGTACGAGGCGGGCACCACGACCGTGTCGGCGGTGGCGAGGGCCTCCGGGCCGTGCTCGACCTGGACGGCGAAGTCGGCGTCGGTGCGGACGGGCCCGGCGGCCGTCGCGCAGGTGACGACCTCGTACAGGCGCCGCCCCGCGGAGTCCCGGGCGAGGCCGAAGATGCGGTGCGGGATGCCCAGTTCGAAGGGGAGGAGACCGGGCAGGGCGAGGACGACGACGCGGTGCGGCGACGGCGGCGACGGTGACACGGGCGGTGCTCCCTCCGAAGGGCGGTGCCGGGAAAGCGGCGGAGAAAATCGGTGGTGGTCCAGACCAGCTTCCGGTAGCTGTTCTTGACCGTGACGGACAACACGTACAAGACCGAAGCCCTCGAACGGATTCCCGTCCCGGACGGGCCGCCCCCGCTCTGGAACCGTAACTTCCGGCTCTTCTTCGTCGCCCGGGGGGCCGCCGTCTTCGGCGAGGGCATGGTCCCCGTCGCCTACGCCGCCGGACTCCTCGGCGCGGGGCACCCCGGCTCCGCCGTCGGCTACGCGCTGGGGAGCTGGACCGCCGCCTTCGCGCTCTTCGTGCTCTTCGGCGGCGTCCTCGCCGACCGGTTCACCGCCCGGCGCATGATGATCCTCGCGGACCTGCTGCGGCTGCCCGGCGCCGCCGTCCTCGCCGTCACCTTCGCGCTCGGCGGTCCACCCCTGTGGGTGGTGTACGCGCTCTCCGTCACCGGGGGCATCGGCGCCGCCCTCTTCCAGCCGGGCGTCGCCTCCACGATCCCGCGCATCGCCCCCGACGTGCAGCGCGCCAACGCCGTCCTGCGGGTCGTCGAGGCCCTGACGACCATGGCGGGACCGGCCGCCGCGGGCCTCCTCGTCGCCGTCTGGAACGCGGGCGCCGCCTTCGCCGTCAACGGCGCCACCTTCGCGGTCAGCGCCCTCTGCCTCGCCCTGACGCGGCTCGCCCCGCTCCCCTCCGACACGCTGCGGCGCGACTCCCTGCGCGCCGAACTCGTGGGCGGCTGGCGCGAGTTCCGCTCCCGCAGCTGGCTCTGGGGGGTCATCTCCATCTGGACGGTGTACGGCCTGACCGTCGCCGGGCCCATGGTGCCGCTCACCGCGAGCCTGGTCACCGGGGACCACGGCCCGGCCGCGTACGGCGTGCTCATGGCGGTCAACGGGGCCGGGAGCGCGGCCGGCGGGCTGCTCGCCCTCCGGCTGCGCCCCGGCCGCCCCCTCGCGTGGGGCGCGGTCGCCCTCCTCGGCCTCCCCGTGAACCTCGCCCTGCTCGGTCTGGGCGCGCCCGTGGAGCTGCTCGGCGCGGGCCAGTTCATCGGCGGGGCGGCCTTCGCGTACTGGCTGGTGATGTGGTCCACCGCCGTCCAGACGCACGTCCCGCAGGAGGCGCTGAACCGGATGCACGCGTACGACGTGGCCGGCTCGCTCCTCATGATGGGCGTCGGCCGCACCCTGTCGGGCCCGGTCGCGGCGGCGGTCGGCACGGAGCGGGTCCTCCTCGCGGGGGCGGGCGTCGCCGTCCTCGTGGTGGCCGCCCTCCTCGCCGTACGCCCGGTCAGGACGCTGCCGAGGGCGTGAGGCGCGCGGGGCGGGCCTTCGCGGCCGGTCCACGGTGCGGCCCGGATCCCGCACCGTGGCCCGATCCGTTGGAAAGCTGTCGTCCGGGCCAATGGCGGGAGGGCGGGGCGGCCGGGATGCTCGACGGCATGGCTCAGACAACCGAGACCCCCGTCCGCACGCCCGGGGACAGACCGGTCCGCACCCCCCGCGTCCACCGCGCCTGGTTCGTCGCGGCGGTCACCTTCGTCACGATCATCGGATCGGCGGCCTTCGCCTCCCTGCCCGGCCTCCTGATCGAGCCGCTGCACAGCGAACTGCACTGGTCGCGCGGCACGATCGGCTTCGCGGTCTCGGTGAACCTCGCCCTCTACGGCCTGACCGCCCCCTTCGCCGCCGCGCTCATGGACCGCTTCGGCATCCGCCGGGTCGTCGCCGTCGCGCTCGGCGTCATCGCGCTCGGCTCGCTCCTCACCGTGTGGATGACCGCCGCCTGGCAGCTCGTCCTCTACTGGGGGATCCTCGTCGGCCTCGGCAGCGGCTCCATGGCCCTCGCCTTCGCCGCGACCGTCACCAACCGCTGGTTCGTCGCCCGCCGGGGCCTGGTGACCGGCCTGCTCACCGCCGCCGGGGCCTCGGGCCAGCTGATCTTCCTGCCGCTGCTGTCCTGGCTGGTCGAGCGGCACGGCTGGCGGCCCGCCTCCGTGACCGTGGCCCTCGCCGCGCTCGCCGTCGTCCCGTTCGTCTGGCTGCTGCTCCGCGACCACCCGGCGGACGTCCGGCTCGCCCCGTACGGCGGGGAGTACGTGGAGAAGCCCGCGCCCGTCACGGGCGCCGCCCGCCGGGCCGTCACCGTCCTGTTCGAGGCGGCCCGCACCGGCCCCTTCTGGCTCCTCGCCGGGTCCTTCGCGATCTGCGGCGCCTCCACCAACGGCCTGGTCCGCACCCACTTCGTGCCCGCCGCCCACGACCACGGCATGCCGATCACGGCGGCGGCCGGACTCCTCGCCGTCATCGGCGTCTTCGACGTCGTCGGCACGGTCGCCTCCGGGTGGTTCACCGACCGCTTCTCCGCCCGCCGCCTGCTCGCGGTCTACTACGCGCTGCGCGGGATCTCGCTCTGCTTCCTGCCGATCCTGCTGGCGCCGTCCGTGCACCCGCCGATGCTGTTCTTCATCGTCTTCTACGGCCTGGACTGGGTGGCCACCGTCCCGCCCACGATGGCCCTGTGCCGCGAGCACTTCGGCGCGGACTCCGCGATCGTCTTCGGCTGGGTCCTCGCCTCCCACCAGGTCGGCGCGGCCGTCGTCGCCTTCGCGGGCGGCCTGGCCCGCGACGTCTTCGGCACCTACGACGTCGTCTGGTACGCCTCGGGCGCGCTGTGCGCGGCGGCGGCCCTGATGGCCCTGGTCATCGGGCGGCCCCGGACGGAGGCGGCGCTTCCGGCGGGAGCATGATGTCCCCCGGGGGGTGATCGCGGATGAGCGGTCCCGACACGGGGCGTACGCACGCCCGGATGCTGAGGGTCTCGACGCTGGCGCTGCTGCTGGAGGGCGGGGTGGCCATGGCGGTGGGGACGGTGACCGGCCGGGACGGGGAGCCGGAGCCCTGGGAGTACGGCGGGGGAGGACTGTTCCTCGCGACGCTCCCGTGCGTGACGGTGTTCTGGTTCCTGGCGGCCGTCGTGGTGTCGGCGGCCCTCGTCCTGCCGGTGGTCCTGCTCGGCGAGGACCTCGGACGCCGGCTCGGCGGCCGGCCCCTGTGGTGGCACCTGGCGCTCGCGGCCCTCGCCGGAGCCCTCGCCGCCCCGTACGCGGGCGTACGGGGCTGGCTCGTGGCCTGGGCGGCCCTGTCCGTGGCGGCGCTCCTCACCCGCCCGGCGCGCCAGGGCTGGTTCGTCGCGCTCCTGGTGTGGGGCGCGCTCGCCGTCGTGGCCGTCTTCATGACGGGCGGGATCTTCCTGTACGCGACGGAGTGACGTCCGTACGGGCCGCGCCGCAGGCGGAGTGCTCAGGCGCAGACGCGCTTGGGGGCGTCCGCGCCCGGCCGGGCACGGAACCTCACCTCGTGTCCGGCGTCGTCGGTGAAGACGGCCTCCGTCGCGGACTTCAAGGTCATCGTGCCGCGCTGGACGGGGTTGCCCCAGCCCTCGGGCGGGTTTCCCGAGCCGTCGGAGAGCGGGGTCTCCGCCTCGAAGTACGTCGAGCCGATGCGGGCCTCGTCGATTCCGCAATGCGTGTACAGCTCGAAGGGGATCGCGCGCCCGGCGCCCGCCCGGCCGGTGTTCGCGCGCCCGGAGTTCGCGCTGTCGGAGTTCGCGCGGTCGGAGTTCACGCGGTCGGAGTTCACGCGGTCGGCGTTCGCCCGGTCGGCGTGCGCGCCCCCGTCGGCCCGGGCGCAGCCCGTGAGCGCTCCGGCGACCACCGCGAGGGTGAGGAGGATCTGTCCGGCTCGTCGCGTCATGGCCCTTCGACGCGCGGGCCGGGCCGGCGGTTCCACCCCTCACGGCCCGGGGCGCCGCGCCCTCACCCGGCCGTCCGCCGGGCGGCCCGGCGCGCGATCGCCCGCGCGATCTTCTCCGCGTCGATCGCCAGCTCCCGGAACATGCCGCTGATCGGGTTCGTGAAACCCGTGAAGTACAGGCCCGGCGCCTCGCGGGGGCAGCGGGCCCCGTGGACCACCGGGCGGCCCCGCTCGTCGAGGACGCCCAGGCCGCCCACGAGCGGCTCCAGGGCGCGCCGGTAACCGGTCGCGGCGATCACCGCGTCCGGGGTGATCCGGGTGCCGTCCGCGAGGAGCACCTCGCCGCCCTCGAAGCCCTCGACGGCCGCGACGATCTCGACCTTCCCGGCCCGCACGGCCTCGACCAGGCCCACGTCCTGCACCGGGATCGCCCCCTGCCGCTGGCGGGTGGCGAGACCGGTGTCCGGCCGGGGCAGCCCGTGCGCGGTGAGGTCGGGGGCGGCGAGGCGGGCCATCACCGCGCCCAGCCGGTCGACCACGGGCACCGGCAGCCGCCGCACCAGGATGCCGGTGCGCTGGGCCGGCCACCCGGCCGTCGTGCGCCGCACGATGTGCGGGACCGTCCGCACCGCGAGCCGCACCCGCTCCGCACCGCCCCCGGCGAGGTCGGCCGCGATCTCGGCGCCGGTGTTCCCGGCGCCCACGACGAGGACGTCCTTCCCCGCGTACGGCTCCGGGGCGCGGTACGCGCGCGCGTGGCTCAACTCGCCCTCGTACGCGTCCAGGCCCGGCCAGTCGGGCAGGCTCGGGGTGTGGTTGAAGCCGGTGGCCACGACGACCGCGCCGCCGACGAGCCGGCGCCCGCCGGTCGCGTGCAGGACCCACTCCTCGCCGGACCGCTCGACGGCGAAGACCTCGACGCCCGTCACGACCTCCAGCTCGTGCTTCTCCGCGTACTCCTCCAGGTAGCGGACCACGTCGGCGCGGGCGACCCAGCGGCCGAACGAGCGGGGCATCCGCATGCCCGGGAGCCCGGAGAGCCGCCGGGTGGTGTGCAGCCGCAGCCGGTCGTAGTGGGCGCGCCAGGAGGCGCCGACGGCGTCGGACTTCTCCAGGACGACCGCCCGGACGCCCCGCCCGCGCAGGGCGGCGGCGACCGCGAGCCCGCCGGGGCCGCCGCCTATGACGTAGACGGGGTGGGCGGGGTGGACGGGCGGTTCATGGGGGGTGGTGACCATGAACGCTGAGCGTAATGACGTGTACACGTAGTGGGTCTCGACCGGGCGGGGTTTCGGTTGCGAATCGGTATACACGCGCCCGCGTGCGCCTACAGCGCCCCGATGTTCCGCCAGACCTGACTGCTCTGGGCCCCGCCGCAGGTGTAGGTCATCGCCATCGACCCGGCCGTCAGGCACAACCCGTCGCCCGCGTTCTCGATGGTCCGCCCGGAGGACGTCGAGGAGAGGACCTTCCAGGACTGGGCGGAGGAGCCGTCGCAGGGGTTGGTGGTGAGCCCCATGCCCCCCGTGGGCTGGAGGCAGCGCTTGCTCGTCCGGTTGACCAGCTGGAACGTGCCGTTCGCCCCGGCCCGGTAGGTCCAGGAGTACCAGTAGGGGGTGCCGTTGGGGTTCTTGGAGCCGCAGGCGGCGGCCGTGATGACGTTGCCGAATCCCGAGTCGTACTCCGCCAGGCAGTTGCCGCTGCTCCCGTTCTCCAGGGCGTACGTCCCCGAGGGCGCCGAACCGCCGGTCGACGGGGGAGGGGCGGGCTTCTGCGTCGTCGGCCGCGGGGCCGGGGGGCGGGTCGTCTTCGTGCCGCCGGAGGGGGAGGTGGGAGCCGCCCCGCCACCACCGGCCCCGCCACCGCCGGACCCGGAACCACCGGACCCGGAACCGCCGCCCGAGCCGGACCCGCCACCGGCCCCGGACCCGGCCCCCGACCCGCCGGGCAGCACGCCCCCGCCGTTACCGGGCGGCGGAACGGCGGACCCCGGCGGCGGAGGCTGCTGCTGCGAGGACGGAGCCCCGGCCGACGGCTTGGACGCGGGCTTCGAGGACGCGGGCCCCGGGGACGTGGACGACGACGGGGACCCCGGCCCGGCCGCCGGAGGAACGGCCGCCGGCTGCGAGGCCACGGCGGACGGGGAGGCGGAGTCCTGCGGGGCCGCGCCGAGGCGCCCGACCTCGTACGGCCCGAGGGCGACGGTCAGGGTGGTGCCGGTCGCCACGACGACGGGCACGGCGAGCATGACGAACCGGTTCCGCCGCTTCTCCGGCTTCCCGGCCCCCTTGGCGGCGGTCACGGCGAGCACGTCCGGCGAGGCCGTCGCGGGCTCCTTCGCGGCCTGCGGGGTGAGCGGGGCCGTCGGAACGTCCCGGGCGGGCTCGGCCGCCTCCAGCTCCGCGAGCTGCGCGGCCGTGGGCGCCCCGGCGGCGAAGGCCGCCCGCTCCCCGATCCGCGCGGCGACGGCGTCCGGCCAGACGGCCCCCGCCGCCCGCTCCTCGGTGAGCCCGACGAGCTCGGCGGCGGTCGGCCGGTCCGCCGGATCCTTCGAGAGACACTTCTGTACGAGCTCCGCGAGCGCGGGATCGGCCTCGGCGAGGCCCCCGAAGCCGGGCTCGCCATGGACCACTCGATAGAGCAGGTCGGGGCCGGAACCGTCACCGAACGGAGGCCGCCCGTTCGCCGCGTACAGCAGGAGGCCGCCGAGCGCGAAGACGTCGGCCGCGCCGGTCAGGACCTTCTCCGCGACGGCCTGTTCGGGCGCCATGTAGGCGGGGGTGCCGATGACCATGCCGGTCCTGGTCAGCCGGCTCTGGTCGGCGGCGCGGGCGACGCCGAAGTCGATGAGGGAGAGCCCGTCCCCGGTCAGCATCACGTTGGACGGCTTCAGGTCCCGGTGCACCACGTCGGCGCCGTGCACGACCCGGAGCCCGGCCGCCGCGTCCCGCAGGAGCCGCCACAGGGCCCCGCCGGCCAGCGGACCGCCGTTGAGCCGGATCGCCTCGTCGAGGGTGATGCCGGGGATGAACTCGGTCGCGAACCACGGCGGCTTCGACGTGCGGTCGCTCGCGAGCAGCCGGGTGTTGGCCCCGGCGGGCAGCCGGGCCAGGTTGTCCAGCTCGTGCCCGAAGTGGCTCAGGAAGTCCGCGTCCTCCGCGAGGATCGGCAGCACCCGCTTCACGGCGGCGAACTTCCCCGGCACGGCACCGAGATAGACCCGCCCCATGCCACCGGACCCGAGCACCCCGAGCAGCCTGAACGCCCCGATGCTCCGGGGATCCTCCGCGTCCAGCGGCATGGCCCCGCTGCCGCTCAGGTCTTCCGCACTGGAATTGTTGTTCGGTTCCCCCTGCATGGGCGACACCCTAGCCGAGCGGTCCGCCACCGGAGTGGCCGCCAACTGCTCACCGCTGCAACGCAGTTGAAGGAACGATGTAAGAACGGTGAAACCCCTGGTGAGGACCGTGTCAGACCGGCGCGGGCGCTCCGGACAGGGAGTGCGCGAGGGCGGAGAGGACCAGCGCCCCGAAGACGCTGTGGAGCACGTCATGGGCGGCGTGACGGGCGGCCCCTGCCCCGAGATCGGCCAGGACCGTTCCCGCGAGGTCACCGTCCCGCTCGGCGCGGGCGCGGCCGGTTCGGGGAAAGGTGCCGGCGACCGCCCGTCATGAGACGGACCCCGCTCCGAGCAGGAGCTAGGTGGACGCGGTCGCCGGTCGGTTCCCCGAACGTGTCAGCACCCGGGGACGGCAGGAGCATGACCGGGGCCCGAGGCCCGGGGCGCGTGGATTACGGCCGGGTCAGACGGCGGCGGCGAAGGCCGCCCAGGCGGTGGGGGCCACGGCGAGCTGGGGGCCGTGCGGGACCTTGGAGTCGCGGACGTGGACGGTGGTGGGGTGAGCGGCGACCTCGACGCAGTTGCCGCCTTCACCGCTGCTGTAGCTGGACTTGCGCCAGTCGTAGGCGATCTCGACGCAGTTGCCGCCCTCGGGACCGCTGTAGCTGCTCTTGAACCAGGCCAGATCTGCGGTGCTCATAGCTCTCCCAGCATTTTTTCGAGGTACTCCAGGGACTCCCGGGGGGTGAGCGCCTGTGCGCGCATGATCCCATACCGCTCTGCGTACGTGCGGACCTCTTCGGGGTCGGTGATGAGGCGGGCGTGCTGGTAGCTCTCGATGTACGCCACCTCCCGCCGACCCTTCAGCGTCAGCAGTGTGAACTCGCCGCCCAGGGCCGGATGTTCCTCGCGGTCGGTCGGCATGATCTGGATGTGGACGTTCCGGAGCTTGGCCACCTCGATGAGGCGCTTGAGCTGCTCCCGGAAGGCGTTTCGGCCCCCCAAGGGGCGGCGGAGTACGTCCTCTTCGATGACGAAGCTCATCGTCGGAGCGGGCTGCTTCTCGAAGATGACCTGGCGGGCGAGCCGGTCGGTCAGCAGCTTTTCGATGGTCGCCTCGTCGTAGAGCGGGCGGCGGTGCCGGAAGACGGCGTCCGCGTACCCGGGCACCTGAAGGATGCCCGGCATGACCTGAGGCGCGTAGTAGTGCAGCGTCACCGCTTCGGCTTCCGCTCTGGCATAGCTGCGGAACCAGTCCGGGTGCCGCACCCTGGCCCTCGCCAGCGCCTCCCGCACGTCGTCCGCCGCCGCCGCGAGTGCTCCGCCCGCCTTCACCAGCGGATCCACCCGCACCAGGAAGTCCGGCTGCGGAGTCCGTACGCCTCGCTCCACCGACGAGATCAGGTCCTCGCTGCAATGCACGAGATCCGCCAGCTCCGCCTGGCTGAGGCTCGCGTTGCGGCGCAGGACCTTCAGGATTTTCCCCAATGCCCGGAAAAGGTGCGCCGTACCGTCCACCTCGGAGGGCCGTTCCGGCCGCTCCTCCTCGTTCCCCGACATCCGTACCGCCTTCTTGGCGTGCCCGTACCGTTACGCAGCGTCGTCGCGTCGCTCCTGGTCAGGGTAGGGCCGGGAGGCCACGCTCGGGGGCATGAAGTCAGAAACCACCACCCCGACCGGTGAGTTCGTGCTCCGTCTCTCCGCAACGCGCCGGGGCGCGCGCCTGGCGCGTCTGCTGGGCGTGCAGCAGCTGCGGGAATGGGAGGTCACCGGGGCCGGGGCCGAGGCCGCCGAACTGGTCCTCGCCGAGCTGGCCAACAACGCGGCGCTCCACGGGCGGGTGTCCGGGAGGGATTTCGAGGTGCGGATGGAGCGGGGGGACGGGCACGTGCGGATCGAGCTGTCCGACGCGCGCGGCGAGCGGCGGCCGTTACCGTCCGCGACGCCCGACGAGGGCGGCTACGGGCTGGTGCTCGTCGCCGCCCTCGCCACGGCGTGGGGCGTGAAGGAGCGGGAGGTCGGCAAGACGGTCTGGGCGACCGTGCCGCTGACGTCCCGCTGACACCCTGTTGACGCCCCGCCGACGTCCCGCCCGGTGCCCGCCGGTCCGTCAGGAACGGTCGGCGGGAACGGGGTTGCGCCGGGGCGTGCGGGCGGGGAACAAGGTGGTCGTGCTTTCCCGGGGAGGAGACGGAGCCGTCAGAACAGCTGGGTGGACCACCCGGGGACGGGCAGCAGCATGGCGGCCCAGGTGCGCGGGGCGAAGGGGGCCTTCCAGTTGCCGGTGCCCCGGTAGAGGGCGAGGCTGCTGTGGACGCGGCCCGTGCGCCCGTTGGCGATGAGGTCGGGGCGGCCGTCCCGGTCGGTGTCGCCGATGGCGACGATCTCGTTGTAGGCGTCCCAGCCGGCGCCGACCCTCGCGCGGGGCGCGAAGGTGCCGTCGCCCTTGCCGAGGTAGAGCCAGAGGACGCCGTTCCTGTCGCGGGCGACGAGGTCACCGGCGGCGGCGCCGCCGATGTTCCCGGTGGCGACGAGCTTGTCGTAGATGCCCCAGCCGTAACCGGTCTTCCTGCGGGGGGCGAAGGGCGCGGCGACGTTCCCCGTGCCCTTGTAGAACCAGAGACCGCCGGACTTGTCCGCGGCGACCAGGTCGGGACGGCCGTCACCGTCGAGGTCGCTGCCGCCGGTGACCTCGGCGTAGACCTGCCAGCCGCCGCCGACCCTGACGCGCTGAGCGAAGGGGGAGGCGGCGATGCCGGTGCCCGGGTGGACCCAGAGCGTGCCGGTCCTGTCCCGGGCGACCAGGTCGGAGAACCGCCCGCCGCCGACGTCGCCGGGGGCGACGATCCGGTCGTAGGCATCCCAGCCGGGCCCGGCGTTCGTTCCGATCGCCGCGTCCGTGTGGTCGAACTCGAGCCCCTTGCGGCCGTCGAACACGTACAGGGAACCATCCGCCCGGACCAGGAGGTCGGGGGAGCCGCTGTCCGAGAAGTCGTGCGGCGCCTGCCCGCTGTCGACCTCGAACGTGCCCGTCCTCTCTGTCGACGGGCCGGCGGCACTGCGGGGTGTCACGGTCAGCCGCCAGGTGTACCCACCGTTGTACGCGGCCGTGAAATCGTCGAAGACGCCGATCCACCGCATGACGGCCAGCCCGTCGTCCGTGGTGTAGGCGGTGTCCGTCTTCCGCTTCCCGGAGGCGGTGTGGGTCAGCTCGATCTTCACCAACGCGGGGGCGTCGAAGCGCCACATCAATTCCACGACACCGTTCTTCCCGCTGAAGTCCATGGTGCCGGGGACCGACTGCTCCACGAGCCGGGGCTCGGCGGGGTCGGCGCTCACGACGGCCGGGGCGGGGCCGGAGGGGGCGGCCGACGCGGCCGGAGCCGCCAGGCCGCCGCCGGTGACGGCGAGGAGGGCGACGACGGCCGCGGCGAGACGGCGCCGGGGCGTGCGAACGTGGCTCAAAGGGGTTCCTTCTCCGGCAGCTCTGGTGCGGCGGTGCTCCGCCGTCACGGGTGGGACGCGTGGAAAACGCGCATGGTTGTGCGGGTGACGCCGTCCCGCCCGCCTCCCCGCGGCAGGCGGGCGGGACGGCGTCACCCCTCCTCAGGACACGTGGGTGACGTCCGCCCCCGTGGTGCCGGTGACCAGGACGTCGGTGGGGACGCGCGGCTGGAAGGGGGTCTTCCAGCCGCCGGTGCCCGCATAGACGTACGAGGTGTTGTCCGGCCCGAAGGCGTACAGGTCGGCGCGGCCGTCCATGGTGGCGTCGCCGATGCCGACGAGGTGGGTGTACTGGTTCCAGCCGGCGCCGATCTTGACGCGGGGCGCGTAGGTGCCGTCGCCCTTGCCGAGGTAGAGCCAGAGGACGCCGTCCTTGTCGCGGGCGACGAGGTCTCCGGCGGCGGCGCCCGCGATGTTCCCGACGGCGGTGAGCTGGTTGTAGATCCCCCAGCCGAAGCCGATCTTCTTGCGGGGCGCGAAGGGCGCGGCGGTGTTGCCCGTCCCCTTGTAGAGGTAGAGGTCGCCGGCCTTGTCGGTGGCGACCAGGTCGGCGCGGCCGTCGCCGGTCAGGTCGCTGCCGCCGGCGAGCCGGTCGTAGACCTGCCAGCCGCCGCCGACCTTGACCCGTGCGCCGAGCGGGTTCCGCTCGTCTCCGGTGCCGGGGTGCAGCCAGAGCACGCCGCTCGCGTCGACGCCGACCACGTCGGGCGCGGTCGTCCCGGCGACGTCGCCGACGGACTCGATCTGCCGGTGGCCCTGCCAGCCCTCGCCGACGTACTCGGGGTCCCCCGGCGGCACGACCTTGCTCTTCCACGCGTCGTAGACGGTGTCGACGCGGCGCAGGGACCCCGACTTGTCGCGGAAGAGCAGGTCGGGCGAGCCGTTGTCGTTGAAGTCGTGGAGCTTGGGCGTGCGGACGGCCTTGAAGTCCCCGGTGGCGTGCAGGTCCGGCCCGATGCCGTTGTGCGGCTTCGCGGTCAGCTCCCAGGTGTAGTCGCCGTTGAACGCGGCCCTGCCCGGCTCGCCCTCCCCGTCCGCGAAGTTCCCGCGCCAGAGGAAGTCGAACCTGCTGGAACTCTGATCCTCGAACGTGTAGCGGTACCGCTGCCGGCTCTGCTGGTGGATCAGCTCCACGGTGTACTCGAAGTCGTCGTGCGACAGCTGCCAGCTCAGGCGGGCCCGGTTGTTCATGAGATCGAGGTCGACGACGGGCCCGACGCTCGTCCCCGTGAGCGTCAGCGCGGTCGACTCACCGGTGGAGGCGACGAGCTCGGCGGCCGGGACGCCGTCCGGGCCGGGGGCTATCCGGTAGACGCCCTCGCCCTTCCCGACCGTCCCGCCCCGGACCAGGAGGGTGCCGTCCGGACCGTTCACCACGCTCGACGCGCGGTCGAGCAGCGTGACCGTACGCCCGTCGGCGAGCGAGCGGGCGGTGAGCGGCAGCAGCGGGTCGCCGGCCGTGCCCCCGCCGGTGGCGGTGGCCCTGCCGTAGGCCACCCAGTCCCCGAACAGGCCGAGCAGCCCGCCGTGTCCGCCCACGGAGGTCGTGACGTCCTTGCCGGTGGCCCGGTCGGTCACGACGAGGTCCGGGCCCTGCCAGCGGACGAGCCTCTCGGCGGAGGCGGCGACGGGCTGGTCGCCGGTCAGGGGCGCGTCGGCGCGGGTCACCGCGCCCGACGCCAGGTCGATCACGACCAGGGCGGTCTTGTTCCAGGCGGATCCGACCGGATTGTGGGTGACGAGGGCGGTGCCGGGCGTGCCCTTCGCCTCGATCACCCGGCCGGTGTCGGCGGGAACGCCGGTGACCTTGACGTCGGAGAGCTTGGTGCCGCTCTTCGAGACCAGGTGGAGCTCCCTCGGGCCGTTCGGGGCCCCCACCGTGACGAGGAGCGTGGAGCCGTACGCGCCCACGAACGTGTGGGTGGGGCCCAGCGTGCGCAGGTCGATGACGACCGGGGCCGTACCGGCGGGGGCGGACATGTCGTGCAGCCGGATCACCCGGTAGTCGTACGTGTCGGCCGTCACCGCGATGTCGGAGACGAGGGCGTTGGGCAGCGCCGGACCCGCCGAGGACGCCTTGGAGAGCAGGGTCGAGGTGCCGTCCGGCCGGTACCAGCGGTACTCGTAGCTGTACATGCCCTCGGAGTCGTAGTCCTCGGTCGAGCCGAGGTACCCGCTCGGACCCGCGCTGATCACCTCGGTCTTGGGCGGCAGCTTCGGCACGGCCTGCGCCTCGGTCACGGCCTGTGCCCGCGCCGCCGGGGCCGTGCCGGTGGCGGCGGTCGCGCCGGGCGCGGCGGCCAGGGCGGTGGCGGCGAGGACGGTGGTGATCGCGGCGGCGAGCGCGCGCCGGGCCGTACCAGAGGTCACGTTCTTCTCCTCCGAAAGGGGATCGAACGGCACGCACATGTGTACGTACCGCCTCATAGGACATGCGGTCAGCGGAAAAGGTTGTACGTGCCGTCCGAGGAGATCCCCGTGCGCCAGCGGTCGTGGAACGGCTTCGCCCAGTACCCCGTGCTGCGGTAGACGTACGCGGCGTTCTCCCGCGGGTCGTACGCGAGGAGGGCGGCGCGTTCGTGGGAGGTGGGTTCGCCGATGCCGACGAGGTGGGTGTACTGGTTCCAGCCGGCGCCGACCCTCGCGCGGGGCGCGTAGGTGCCGTCGCCCTTGCCGAGGTAGAGCCAGAGGACGCCGTCCTTGTCGCGGGCGACGAGGTCTCCGGCGGCGGCGCCCGCGACGTCGCCCACGGCGGTGAGCCGGTTGTAGATCCCCCAGCCGAAGCCGATCTTCTTGCGGGGCGCGTAGGGCGCGGCGGTGTTGCCCGTCCCCTTGTAGAGGTAGAGGTCGCCGGCCTTGTCGGCGGCGACCAGGTCGGCGCGGCCGTCACCGGTGAGGTCGCTGCCACCGGCAAGCTGGGTGTACACCTGCCAGCCGCCGCCGACCTTGACCCGGTCCGCGAGGGGCTCGGCCCCGTCTCCGGTGCCGGGATACAGCCAGAGCACGCCGCTCGCGTCGACGCCGACCACGTCGGGCGCGGTCGTCCCGGCGACGTCGCCGACGGACTCGATCTGCCGGTAGCGCTGCCAGCCGCCGCCGACGAGCACGGGGCCCCCGGCGGGGACGACCCGTTTCACCCGGGGGTCGTACACGGTGTCGATGCGCCGCAGGTTCCCCGCGTCGTCGCGGACGAGCAGGTCGGGCGAGCCGTTGTCGTTGAAGTCGTGCGGCTCGGGCCCGCGGGTGACCGTGAAGTCGCCGGTGGCGTGCAGGTCGGGGCCGATGCCGTCGTGCGGCTTCGCGGTCAGCTCCCAGGTGTAGTCGCCGTTGAACGCGGCCCCGGCCAGGTCGTTCTCGTGCAGGCCGAAGACGCCCCGCCAGGTGAAGCCGGCGAACGCGTACTCGGTCTCGGTCTCGTAGCGGTACCGCTGTCCGCTCCGCTTGTGGATCAGGTCGATCCGGACGGCGGAGCCGCCGTGCGAGAAGTACCAGGAGAAGAGGGGGTCGCCCGGGGCGTCGAGGTCGACGACGGGGGTGATGTTCGTCCCGTCGAGCGTCAGCGCGGTCGACACTCCGGTGGAGGCCACGAGTTCGGCGGCCGGGACGCCGTCCGGGCCGGGCGCGATCCGGTAGAGGCCCTCGCCCTTCGCGACCGTCCCGCCGCGTGCCAGGAGGGCGCCGCCGGGCGCGGGCACCAGACCGGAGACGCGGTCGAGCACCGCGACCGTGCGTCCGTCGGCGAGCGAACGGGCGGTGAGCGGCAGCAGCGCGTCGCCGGCCCGGCCGCCGCCGGGGGTGGTGGACCGGCCGTAGAACAGCCAGTCCCCGGAGAGGCCCAGGACCCGGGCGGCGTCGATCCGGCCCACGGTGACGGACGTGCTCGCGCCGGTGGCCCGGTCGGTCACGGCGACGTCCTCGCCCTGCCACCGGGCGATCCTCGTGGCGGAGAGGGCGACGGGCCGGTACTCGCCCCGGTCGTCGGCCGACGGCGGATACGTGCCGGTCACCGCGGCCGAGGCCGGGTCCAGCGTGAGCAGGGCGCTCTTGTACCAGTCGGCGCCGTTCGAGTGGTACGCGACGAGGACGCCTCCGGCCGCGCCCCTCACCTCGACCGTCGAACCGAACGCGGCCGGGACCCCGGTGACGGGACGGTCGGAGAGGGAGCCGTCGGCGTTCCTGGAGACGAGGTGGAGCTCCCGCGGACCGTTCGCGGGCCCCGCCTCGACGAGGAGCGTGGACCCGATCGTGGCCGCGTACGTGTGCGTGGGCCCCAGCGTGGCGAGGTCGATGACGACCGGGGCGACGGTGGAGGACGCGGACATGTCGTGCAGCGCGACCACCCGGCCGCCCGGCTCGACCACCGTCACGAGGTCGGAGACGAGGGCGTTGGCCGACACGGCGTTCTTGCCGTCGCGGCTCGGGACCGTGGTCGAGCCGCCGTCCGGCCGGTACCAGCGATGGGCGAGGAAGGACCGGTCGGAGAGGTGGACCCGGGTGGTGCCGAGGAGACCGCTCGGGCCCGAGCCGACGACCTCGACGTCGTCGGGCACCCGGGGGACGGCCGGGGCGGCGGCCCGCGCCGGGGCGGCGACCGCCGCCGTGGCCGTGCCCGTGGCCGCGGTCGCGCCGGGTGCGGCGGCCAGGGCGGTGGCGGCGAGGACGGTGGTGATCGCGGCGGCGAGCGCGCGCCGGGCAGGGGCGGCGGACATGTTCTTCCCCTTCGAAGGGCCGGGCGGCACGCATCCGTGTGCGTGCCGCCCCGTCAGACGCCCGACCCCCGGAAGGGGTTGTACGCGGAGGGCCGCCGCCCGGCCCTCACCGCCCCCGTTCCACCGCGCCCCGCGCGTACGCCGCCTGCCCCGCGTGCTGGAGGTCGTCCGCGATCACCGACACCAGCCGGACGCCGAGGGTGACCGGCGGGTCCCAGGCGGCGTCGACGACCCGGTCCAGGTCCGCGTCCGTCACCGCCCCGACCAGCTCCGCCGTCCGGTCGTGCACGGCGTCGTGGTAGCCGAGGAGGAGGTCCGCCGGGGCCCTCACCCGGCCCGCCTGGGCGGGCGTCTGGCCGTACCCGGTCGCCTCCTCGGGGAAGGGCAGCCCGAAGCGGTCCGCCCAGCCCTCGGCGGTCCACAGCTGCTCCGTGCCGAAGGCGCCCGCCAGGTGGTCGTCCTGGACGCGGGTGAGGTGCCAGACGAGCCAGGCGATCGAGTTCGCGTCCGGATCGGTCCGGACGGCCAGCTCGTCCTCCGTGAGGCCCTCCACGGCCCCGTGGACGGCCTCGCGCACCCGGCCGAACGAGTCGACCAGCAGACCGGCGCTGTTCATGCGGAATCCTTTCCTCAAGGGGTCCTTCTTCGGGGGGCCGGGATCAGGAACGCCCCGCCCGCCACCGCTCCACCGTCGCCTCCACGTCGAACGGACTCAGGTTCAGCGGCGGCCCGGCCGGCGGCCGCAGCAGGGCCTCGGCGATCTTCGTGTTGATCTCGCCCAGGATCCGGCGGACCCGGCTCTCCGAGACGGCCGCCGCCACCGCCGCCTCCGCGTCCTCGGCCTCCTTGCGCAGCGCGAGCGAGGGCGGCAGCACGGACGCGCCCTCGCGGTGCATCTTGCCCTTGATCCACCACAGCTCGTCGTACGGCGCCGAGTCGTCGGGGAGCGGCTTCCCGAAGCCCGGCAGGCTCCGGAACTCACCCCGCTCCGCGGCCTCGCGGATCTGCTTGTCCACGAACGACTCGAAGCTCACACCGGGCGGCTTGCGTTCGGTCATGTGTCCAGACTACGTAACCGGCCCGCTCCCGGTGTGGTCGTCGCGGTCTACTGCGCCGCGCGGTCTTCCGGCACGCTGAGGTCCGTTCAACGCGCGTCGACCCCTGTCCCACCGCCCCGCACCCCCACGCACCGGAGGACGCATGCGTGCACGGATCACCCCGATCGGCACCCTGCTCGCGCTCGTCGCGGGCCTGCTCACCGCGCTCGTCACCACGACCCCCGCCCAGGCCGCGCCGCTCTTCAAGGCACCCTTCGCCTGCGGCCAGAAATGGACCTACAGCCACCACTCGGCCGAGGTCCGCCAGGCGCTCGACTTCGTCCGCTCCGACGGCGGCGGCACCGCCGGGGCCGCGGTCCTCGCCTCGGCGTCCGGCACCGCCTACCGCTACTCCCAGCCGTCCGGCGCCGGGAACTACGTCGTGATCGAGCACGGCGGCGGCTGGAAGACGTACTACTTCCACCTCGACTCCTACTCGGTCGCCCACGGCGCCGCCGTCTCCCAGGGCCGGCAGATCGGCACCACCGGCTCCACCGGCAACAGCTCCGGCGCCCACATCCACTACGAACAGCTCCACAACGGCGTCGGCCAGCCCATCACCCTCAACGGCGCCTCCCTCGCGCCCTACCCCGGCTCCTACGGCTCCAGGCACCTGACCAGCGACAACGGCTGCTCCGGCGGGGGCGGGAAGTACTGGGTCGACACCTTCGCCCACGCCACCGGCTACGCCCGGGCCGACACGGGCGACGCCCAGGGCGTGCTGAACGCCGGCACGAACTACGTCTACTGCAAGGTCTGGGGCCAGGAGATCCGCGACGCCTCCGGCAACTACAACCACTGGTGGCTGCGGACCGACCTCGACACGGTGTACGCCGGGAAGAACGGACGGAACGCCCACGTCTCCGCCTACTACCTGTCCCGCTGGGGCAACGACGAGGCCCGCGACAACAACGGGACCGTGATCCCCACCTGCTGACTCCCGCCCGATGCCCCCGGTGGACCGGGAGAAAGGCAGGAGCCCCGCTCGTGCCGCGAGGCACGGAGCGGGGCTCCTTGGGTACTGCTCTAGTGGTAGGCGATCGCCGACCCGGGCAACTTAGGCCGGGGAGACGTTCTCCGCCTGCGGGCCCTTCGGGCCCTGCGTGACGTCGAAGGTCACGACCTGGTTCTCCTCGAGCGAACGGAAGCCGTTCGCGTTGATCGCGGAGTAGTGGACGAAGACATCCGGGCCGCCGCCGTCCTGGGCGATGAAGCCGAAGCCCTTTTCAGCGTTGAACCACTTGACGGTTCCGGTAGCCATAAGCCCTCCTTGGGCCAAAGGGTTGCCCTGCTCCAGAACCTGCAAACAAGTCTGAAAACTACAAAAGCCTGCGGGTCACATGCTCCGCAGGCTCTGTACTGCAAGGGAAACCAAACTGCAACTTGCGTTGAGCGTAGCACGCAGAACGCTCGTGAGGGTAGAGGGAAAGATCACGTCACCCGCGTGTTTGAACGTCCCTCCCGCGCTGACGCGCGTGCCCCGGCGATGCCCGCCCCGCGAGACGGGTCTAGCCTCACGATGTGGACAAAGCAACCGACGAGCAGCGCAGCCGGCCCCGCGTCGGACACATCCAGTTCCTGAACTGCCTCCCCCTCTACTGGGGCCTGGCGCGCACCGGGACGCTCCTGGACCTGGAGCTCACGAAGGACACCCCGGAGAAGCTCAGCGAGCGGCTCGTCCGGGGCGACCTGGACATCGGCCCCGTCACCCTCGTCGAGTACCTCCGCAACGCGGACGACCTGGTCGCCCTCCCGGACATCGCCGTCGGCTGCGACGGCCCGGTGATGTCCTGCGTGATCGTGTCGCAGCGGCCCCTGGAGGAGCTCGACGGCGCGCGCGTGGCGCTCGGCTCCACCTCCCGCACCTCGGTCCGCCTCGCCCAGCTGCTCCTGGCCGAGCGGTACGGGGTGGCGCCCGACTACTACACCTGCCCGCCGGACCTCGGCCTGATGATGCAGGAGGCCGACGCGGCCGTCCTCATCGGCGACGCCGCGCTCCGGGCCTCGCTGCACGACGCGCCCCGGCTCGGCCTCCAGGTCCACGACCTGGGCCTGATGTGGAAGGAGTGGACGGGCCTCCCGTTCGTCTTCGCCGTCTGGGCGGTGCGCAAGGACTACCTGGCGCGCGAGCCGGAGACCGTCCACGAGGTCCACCGGGCGTTCCTCTCCTCCCGCGACCTCTCCCTGGAGGAGGTCGCCAAGGTCGCCGAGCAGGCGGCCCGCTGGGAGGCCTTCGACGCGGAACTCCTGGAGCGGTACTTCCGCACCCTCGACTTCCGCTTCGGGCCCGAACAACTCGCGGGCGCCCGCGAGTTCGCCCGCCGCACCGGGCCCACGACCGGCTTTCCCGCGGACGTCCGGGTGGAACTCCTCCGGCCCCCGCGCGGCTGACCGCACGGCCCCGGGACGGGCGCCCCCGAATTCACGCGAAGGCAATTCCGACCGCGTCTCCGGGCCCATTCCGGAGGCGCCCGCGAACGGCCGGACGGAATGCGGACGCCCGAAAGGGGAGGGCGGTTTCCCGTCCGTTCACCCGCCGGGGCGGCGGGGCGTTCCGCCGAGTCGCCCGACGCCGTCGATTCACCGGAACGGCCCGGCGGCTCCCCGGTGGCTCCCGGCGGCTCCCCGGTGGCTCCCGGACGGCTCTCCGGCGGCTCCCGGCCGCTTCCCGCCCGCTCCCCGACGGAGGCGGTCCGGACCCCTGGCGTACGCTGGTTCGGTCTGTCAGTACCCCTCCGAAAGGGACGAACCCGGTGACCGAGAAGGCCGAACTGCAGTCCGTTCTGGACCGCGCCGCCGCGGGCGGCCGGATCACCCCCGAGGAGGCGCTCGACCTCTACCGCTCGGCGCCCCTGCACGCGCTGGGCGCCGCCGCCGACGCCGTGCGCCGCCGCCGGTACGCGGGGACCGAGCACATCGCGACGTACATCATCGAGCGGAACATCAACTACACGAACGTCTGCGTGACGGCGTGCCGGTTCTGCGCCTTCTACGCCGCGCCGAAGGACACCGAGAAGGGCTGGACCCGGGACCTCGACGACATCCTGCGCCGCTGCGCGGAGACCGTGGAGCTCGGCGGCACCCAGATCATGTTCCAGGGCGGCCACCACCCCGACTACGGCGTCGAGTACTACGAGAAGCACTTCGCCGCGATCAAGGCGGAGTTCCCGCAGCTGGTCATCCATTCCCTCGGCGCCTCCGAGATCGAGCACATGGCCCGCATCTCCGGCGTCCCCGTCGAGGAGGCGATCAGCCGCATCCACGCCGCCGGACTCGACTCCTTCGCCGGCGCGGGCGCCGAGCTGCTGCCCGCGCGCCCCCGCAAGGCCATCGCGCCCCTGAAGGAGTCCGGCGAGCGCTGGCTGGAGATCATGGAGATCGCCCACGGCCTGGGCGTGGAGTCCACCTCCACCATGCTCATGGGCACCGGCGAGACCAACGCCGAGCGCATCGAGCACCTGCGCATGATCCGCGACACGCAGGACCGGTCGGGCGGCTTCCGGGCCTTCATCCCGTACACGTACCAGCCCGAGAACAACCACCTCAAGGGCCGCACGCAGGCCACGCTCTTCGAGTACCTGCGCATGATCGCGATCGCCCGGCTGTTCCTCGACAACGTCGCCCACATCCAGGGCTCCTGGCTGACCACGGGCAAGGAGGTCGGCCAGCTCTCCCTGCACTACGGCGCCGACGACCTCGGCTCGATCATGCTGGAGGAGAACGTCGTCTCCTCCGCCGGGGCCAGGCACCGCTCCAACCGCCTGGAGATCATCGACCTGATCCGCAAGGCGGGCCGCGTCCCGGCGCAGCGCGCCACCACGTACGAGCACCTGGTCGTCCACGACGACCCGGCGAACGACCCGGTCGACGAGCGCGTCGCCTCCCACATCTCGTCCGTCGCGATCGAGGGCGGCACGGCGCATCCGGAGCTGAAGCTCCTCGACGCGAACCGAGGGGGACGGTGCTGACGATCCACGTCGCCGAGGCGACGCCCGAGGGCGCCGTCCTGGTCGACGGCGCCCTCGTCGCCGCCGTCGGCCCGTACGAGGACCTGGTCGCCGTCCGCCCCGGGGCGCGGGTGCGGCGGTGGCCCGGCATCCTCACCCCGGGCCTCCTCAACCCGTACGGGCCCGAGCTGCTCGAAGGCATGTACCACCCCGACCCCCGGGAGGCCGAGGGGTTCGGGACCGAGCCGATCACCGGGGAGCGGGCGCAGCGGATCTTCCGGGCCGACCCCTCGCGGCGGGGCGCCTCCGCGCGCCGGGGCGTGCAGCGGCTCCTGGCGCACGGGACGGTCGCCGTCGCGGGCGAGCTGCGCGGCCGGGCCGCCGTGGACGCCGTGCGCCGGGCCGGTCTCGCCGTCGGCCGCCGTCCCGAGCGGCTCCCCGGGCCCCCGTCCTTCTCCCCGGCCCCGCTGGTGCTGCTGCCCGCGCCGGTGCCGGGCGGCCCGGCCCGCTTCGCCGTCTTCGACGTCCCCGACCGGGCGGCCCTGGTCCGCCTCGGCGCGTCGACCTGCGTCGCCACCGTGCTCGGCGGCCGGCTGGTCCACCGGGCCCGCTGAGGAGCCCGGCGCGCCGGGCGCCGCCGAGCGCGCCCTGCCGACCGCGGCGGGAGGGGCCCTGAGACAATGGGGCCGCCCGCCCGTCTCCGATTCTGCGAGGCCGAACGCCCGTGACCCGCGCCACCCTGGACAAGCAGCCGCACGAAGTCGCGTCGATGTTCGACGACGTGGCGGCCAACTACGACCTCACCAACGACGTGCTCTCGCTGGGCCAGGACCGCCGCTGGCGCAAGGAGGTCGCGAAGGCGGTCGACGCCCGCCCGGCGCAGCGGATCCTCGACCTCGCCGCCGGCACGGCCACCTCCTCGCAGCCCTTCGCTCGGGCGGGCGCGTACGTCGTCCCGTGCGACTTCTCCCTCGGGATGCTGCGGGTCGGCAAGAGGAACCACCCGTGGATGCCGTTCACGGCGGGCGACGGCACGAAGCTGCCCTTCCGCGACGACGTGTTCGACGCCGTCACGATCTCCTTCGGGCTGCGGAACATCCAGGACACCGAGCAGGCGCTGCGCGAGCTGTACCGGGTGACGAAGCCCGGCGGCCGGGTCGTCATCTGCGAGTTCTCGCACCCGACCTGGGCGCCGCTGCGCACGGTGTACGAGGAGTACCTGATGCGCGCGCTGCCGCCGGTGGCCCGTGCCGTCTCCTCCAACCCCGACGCGTACGTGTACCTGGCCGAGTCCATCCGGTCCTGGCCGGACCAGCCGGCCCTGGCGGGTCTGCTCCAGAAGGCCGGCTGGTCGAAGGTGGCCTGGCGGAACCTGTCGGGCGGGATCGTGGCCCTGCACCGGGGCGTCAAGTCCGCCTGACCGGAAGCGCGGGCGGCTACGGCCTGGCGTACATGCCGTAGCCGCCGATCCCCGCGTACACGGTGTCGGCCACGGGCCGGTGCGCGTAGCCGCCGTTATCCCGTTCGGTCGGGGGAGTGTGGATCCGGGTGCCGGTCATCAGGGTCGCCGAGCCGCCGCCGTCGAGGTTGAGCATGTCGACCAGGCCGAGTTCCTCGGAGTCGAGCAGCTCGGCGAAGGCGCGCAGGGTCGCCCCGTCCTCGTGGGTGGTCGCGGAGGTGGGCTGGGTCTGCCCGGTCAGGGTGGCGAGCACCGGGCGGCCCCGGACGTCGGTGCCGAGGGCGACCCGCGAGTCGGTGCAGTTCTGGGTGCCGGTCCCCGTGCCGGAACCCCACTGGTTGCAGGTGTCGGGGAGCGCGTCGGGGACGTCGCCGTCCCGGAGGACCTGGTGGAACGAGCCGACGACGTCCACCGACGGGTCCAGCGGGACCTCCCGGCCGAGCCGGGTGTCGAGGAGCTTCTGGTGGACCGTCAGCCGGGTGCCGGCGATCGCGTGGTCGCGCAGCCAGCCGGCGCCCGTGCCGACGCCCTGGAGGACACGGCCGCCGGAGGGCACCTTCACCTGGGCGGCGGGGGTCGCCCCGCCGCGCCCCGCGCGGGCGGCCGTCACCTTGCCCGTGGAGTCGAGGACGACCTCGAAGCCGGGGTCGTCCTCGGTGGTGACCGTCGGGTCGAGGCCGGGCTTCGGCACCGGGAACCGGTAGTCGTCGGTGAACAGGACGATCTCGTCGGGGTCGGTGTAGACGCCCCGCTGCCCGGCGACCTCCTCGGGGACGGGCCGGTCCTCGGCGTCGCGTGCGCAGCTGCGGGCGCGGCCGGGGTCCCGGTCGATGTCGTCGAGCCGCTGGACGGCCCCGTCGGACGCGGTGAGGCTCAGTTCGGTGCGCAGGGTGGTGATGTACGGGAGGCCGTACTGGATCACGGCGCCCGAGGTGCCCTTGCCCTTGCCCCAGCAGCTCGAACTGTGCAGGACGCCGTCGGTGGCGGAGACGCCGACGTGCTGGAGGGTGAGGGTCCTGGCCCCGGCGGGCAGGACGTGGTCGGGGTGCTTCTTCTCCGACTTGAACAGGCCGCCGTTGACGCCGGCCACGGGGTGGCGGGTGGGCACCGAGCTGACCCCGGCGAGCTGCTCGGCGAGCGTCTCGGCGAGGCCGTCACCGGCGCCGACGGTGCTCTCCAGGGAGACGGGGGCGGCGGTCGGGTCGATCGTGACGATCTGGAGGACGCGGCTCGCGACCCGGGTGCCGGGCTCCTTCTCGATCCAGGTGGTGCGGGTGACGCCGGGGACGCTCGCGTCGACGTTCGGGTCCTGGGCCCAGTTCGCGGCGAGCGGGCTCTTCGTCTCCGGCGCGGTGGGGGCGGCGGCGGCCGAGGTGGTCAGGGCGAGGGCCGCGACGAGGGCGGCGGCGACGGCGAGGGCCGGTCGCGGGGGCGTGGTCACTGGCACTCCGAGGTTCCGTCGACGAGTTCGTGGGAGCGGAGCGGGACTTCGAGGGACGGGGGAAGGGTGATGCTGTCGCCGCGGAGCACGACGTAGGCGCCGTACGTCTTCTTGTCGTTCTCGTCGGTCCAGGTGCCGGTGTAGTCCGGCCGGGGGTAGAAGCACAGGTGCCGCCCGGTCCGGTTCCACACGGAGCGGGGGGCGACCTCGGCGCCGTAGCTGTTGCCGAGGTTCCCGGTGGCCGGGTCGACCGCCGGGACGTGGACGGTCATCGCGCCGCGGCCGTTGCGCTCGGCGAAGGTGCAGACGTCGCCGTCCGCGCAGCGCTCGTAGCCGGTGAAGCACAGGGCGCGGGTGGGCACGAGCTTGTACGAGCCGACGACCCAGCGGGTGCCGCCGGTGACGTACTCGTCGCCGTTGCCGGGCTTGACGGTCTGGAGGCCGCCGCCGTAGCGGGCGGCGCCGTAGACGCAGGCCCACATGCGGGTGTTGTTCCGGACGGACAGGACGGCGCCGGAGGGCGCCTCGTCCTTGCCGCCCTCGGCGACGTCCTGGCGGGTGCCGGAGCCCCCGGAGCCGTCGTAGACGCAGAACAGTCCCGTCCCGCAGTCGCTGTAGGGGGCGGGGTCGGCGTTCGCGGGCAGGGCGAGGAACGCCGAGCAGAGGAGGGCGAGGACGGCCGCGAAGAGCGGGCCCCGCCGTGGATGGGTTCTCACAGTGGTCACGACCGGCGATCATGACACTGTCGCACAGATGTGTGAATTACATTTCCGGCGGTGGCCCGGGGACGGGTGGCTCGCGGTCCTCCGGGTGGCCCTCCGGACGGTCCGGGACCCGCCCCCATAGACTGCCCGGGTACGTTCGTACCTCCTCCTACCGTCGAGTCTCCGGGAGAATCCGCCGTGACCGAGCAGCCCCTCTCCGAGCACAGCGCAGATGTGATCGTCGTCGGGGCGGGCCCGGCCGGCTCGACCACCGCCTACTACCTGGCGAAGGCGGGCCTGGACGTCCTCCTCCTGGAGAAGACCGCCTTCCCGCGCGAGAAGGTCTGCGGCGACGGCCTCACCCCGCGCGCCACCAAGCAGCTCGTCGCCATGGGCATCGACATCTCCGAAGAGGCCGGCTGGCTGCGGAACAAGGGCCTGCGGATCATCGGCGGCGGCGTCCGCCTGGAGCTGGACTGGCCGGAACTCGCCTCGTACCCGGACTACGGACTCGTCCGCAAGCGCGACGACTTCGACGAGCAGCTGGCCCGCCAGGCGCAGAAGGCCGGCGCCCGCCTGTACGAGCGCTGCAACGTCGGCGCGCCGGTGATCGACGACCGCACGGGCCGGATCACCGGCGTCCACGCCAAGCTGGGCGAGGAGAAGCGCGAGGTCACCTTCCACGCCCCGCTGGTCGTCGCCGCCGACGGCAACTCCAGCCGGATCTCCCTCGCCATGGGCCTGCACCGGCGCGACGACCGGCCGATGGGCGTCGCCGTCCGCACGTACTTCACCACCCCCCGGCACGAGGACGACTACCTGGAGTCCTGGCTGGAGCTGTGGGACCGGCGCGGCCCGCAGGACCGGCTGCTGCCGGGCTACGGCTGGATCTTCGGCATGGGCGACGGCACCTCGAACGTCGGCCTCGGCATCCTCGACTCCTCCTCCGCGTTCAAGGAGCTGGACTGGCGCGAGGTGCTCAAGGCCTGGTGCGCCTCGATGCCGGAGGACTGGGGCTTCACCCCGGAGAACATGACGACCACCATCCGGGGCGCCGCCCTGCCGATGGCCTTCAACCGCCAGCCGCACTACACCAGGGGCCTGCTGCTCGTCGGCGACGCGGGCGGCCTGGTCAACCCGTTCAACGGCGAGGGCATCGCGTACGCCATGGAGTCGGGGCAGATCGCGGCCGACGTCATCGTCCAGGCGCACGCCCGGGCGACCCCGGCCCAGCGCGAGCTGGCCCTGCGGAACTACCCGCAGGTCCTCAAGGACACCTACGGCGGCTACTACACGCTCGGCCGCGCCTTCGTGAAGCTCATCGGCAACCCGAAGGTCATGAAGATCGCGACCCAGCGCGGCCTGACCCACCCGCTCCTGATGAAGTTCACCCTGAAGATGCTGGCGAACCTCACCGACCCGACGGGCGGCGACGCGATGGACCGCATCATCAACGGCCTGTCGAAGGTGGCCCCCAAGGCCTGACCGGCACCGCGCACGGCGAAGGGCCGTCACTCCCCCGGGGAGTGACGGCCCTTGCGCGTGAGCGTCCGGGCGGGAGCGCTCAGAGGATGCGCACGGCGCCCGACGGCGGGTCCCAGTCCAGGGAGCGCTCGACGACGCCGGTGGAGGAGTTCTGCGCGCCGACGTACTTGCCGCCGCCGACGTAGATGGCGACGTGGTACGAGCCGCTGCGGCTGCCCCAGTACAGGATGTCGCCCGGCTGGAGGTCGCCCAGGGAGACGGAGCTGCCCATGCTCGACTGCTGGTGCGAGATGCGGGGCAGGTCGATGCCGGCCGCGCGGTAGGCGGCCTGGACGAGGCCGGAGCAGTCCCAGGCGTTGGGGCCGGTGCCGCCGCTGATGTAGGCGTCGCCGACCTGGGCGCGGGCGAAGGCCACGATCGAGGCGGCGGAGCCGGTGGGGGCCTGCGTCCGGCTGCCGCTGTCCGAGGCGGAGGAGCCGTTGTCGGAGGACGACGAGGACGAGCCGCCGTCGTTCGACGAGGACGAGGAGTTCGTGGCGAGCTGCGTGCGCGTCTCGCTGCGGGAGGCGCGCTCCGCGGCCTCCTCGGCCGCCTGGCGCTCCGCCTCGGCCTTGAGGCGGGCCTTCTCGGCGCGCTCGGCGGCGGCCTTGCGCTCCGCCTCGGCCTTGGCCTTCCTGGCCTCCTGGGAGGCCTTCTGGAGGGCCGTCTGCTCCAGGCTCTGGAGGCTCTGGTCGAGGGCCTCCTGCTGGGACGCCTCGGCGGAGGCGGCGACCGCGCTCGCGAGGTTCGTACCGGCGGCGAGCGAGCCCAGGGTGGGCATTTCGATGGTCTCGGTCACCGGCTCGGCATTCGCCGGCCCGGCAGCACCGGCCACCGCGATGGTGCCGAGGACGCCACCGGCAACTCCGGCCCGGAGCGCGAGCTTCGAAGCGCTGCGGCGGGGCTTCCGGTGGCTGGGTATGTGAGCGGTGTGGGACATGGGAACAACCGCTATCAGGGCTTGACGGTTCCGTTCAAGAAACGTGGGTTGCGCCACAGTTACGTTCGGAACCTGTGAATCCGCTTCTGTGGCGCCTTTATTGACGCCGTAACGGGCAAATCGGTCATGAGGTATCCGGGCCTTGATCACTGGTTTTCATTGAAACGCCCGAATTGCCCGACGCTTACCACCTCTTGACACCCTTGGCCAAGCCCCCTTCTTTTCGGCCTTCTGTGCTGTGGCGCAGCTCACAGGTGAGTTCGTGAAAACGCGCACGTGTCCACCTCCGTACGCGAGACCCCCCGACCGGGCGAAGAGCGGGCCCTTTACCACCCGTTCGCGTCCACCGCCAATTTGCCTGTAGATGCCAACACTTGATAGTGCGACACCCCCTCCGAGCAGCGATTTCCGGTACGGATGTCACATCTGGTGATCACCTGGGCGCTTCGCGCAACAAGATCACCGCTCATCCGACTTCATGATCCTTCGTCAGGTGGTGGAGATCACAAACTACGTGCTGCACCCCGTGTCGCAGATCACAGAGGGGCAGGCATAAGATGCGGGGCAGCCGGGCTTGTGAACTGCCTCACATGGGGGCGATCTTTCACGGCGCGGCGGTGCGGTCCAACGGTCAAGGACGACTGGAAGGAGCGAGGAGCGTGAATGCGTACGCGCCCGTCCTCGTGCTCGGTGCCCTGGGTGCGGGGTTTGCGATCTTCTCCGTGGTCATGGCCACGCTCATCGGGCCAAAGCGGTACAACAGGGCGAAACTGGAGGCGTACGAGTGCGGCATCGAGCCGACACCCACGCCCGCCGGCGGCGGCCGCTTCCCGATCAAGTACTACCTGACGGCGATGCTCTTCATCGTCTTCGACATCGAGATCGTCTTCCTCTACCCCTGGGCCGTCACCTTCGACGCCCTGGGGATTTTCGGGCTCGTGGAGATGCTGCTCTTCGTGCTCACCGTCTTCGTCGCCTACGCCTACGTGTGGCGGCGCGGCGGCCTGGAATGGGACTGAGGGGCTGAGAGGCACACTCATGGGACTCGAAGAGAAACTCCCGAGCGGCTTTCTGCTGACGACGGTCGAACAGGCCGCGGGCTGGGTGCGCAAGGCGTCCGTCTTCCCCGCGACCTTCGGCCTCGCCTGCTGCGCCATCGAGATGATGACCACCGGAGCCGGCCGCTACGACCTGGCCCGCTTCGGCATGGAGGTCTTCCGCGGCTCGCCGCGCCAGGCCGACCTGATGATCGTCGCCGGCCGGGTCAGCCAGAAGATGGCGCCCGTCCTGCGGCAGGTCTACGACCAGATGCCCAACCCCAAGTGGGTCATCTCCATGGGCGTCTGCGCCTCCTCGGGCGGCATGTTCAACAACTACGCGATCGTCCAGGGCGTCGACCACATCGTCCCGGTCGACATCTACCTGCCCGGCTGCCCGCCGCGCCCGGAGATGCTGATCGACGCGATCCTCAAGCTCCACCAGAAGATCCAGACCTCCAAGCTCGGCGTGAACGCCGAGGAGGCGGCGCGCGAGGCGGAGGAGGCGGCGCTCAAGGCGCTGCCGACCATCGAATTGAAGGGCCTGCTCCGGTGAGTGACGAGACACCCAACCCCGAGAAGGAGCTGAGCGCGCAGAACCTGCCGGGCCAGCGCGGGGACCACGGGGAGGAGGTCCGCGTCCAGCGCGGCATGTTCGGCGCCCAGAGCGGCGCCGACACCTCCGGCTACGGCGGCCTCGTCCGCTCGGTCCGGCTCCCCGGCCCGGCCGCCCGCCCCTACGGCGGCTGGTTCGACGAGGTGGCCGACGAACTGGAGGGCGCCCTGGAGGAGCAGGGCCTCGTCCCTTCGAGCGCCATCGAGAAGACGGTCGTCGACCGCGACGAGCTCACCTTCCACGTCGAGCGCGAGCACCTCGTCCGCGTGGCCCGCACCCTGCGCGACGACCCGGCGCTCCGCTTCGAGCTCTGTACCGGCGTCTCCGGCGTCCACTACCCGCACGACAAGGGCCGCGAGCTGCACGCCGTCTACCACCTGCGCTCGCTGACCCACGGCCGGCTGGTCCGCCTGGAGGTCTCGGCCCCGGACACCGACCGGAGGATCCCCTCCCTCGTCGCCGTCTACCCGACGAACGACTGGCACGAGCGCGAGACGTACGACTTCTTCGGCATCGTCTTCGACGGCCACCCCGCCCTCACCCGGATCATGATGCCGGACGACTGGCAGGGCCACCCGCAGCGCAAGGACTACCCCCTCGGCGGCATCGCCGTCGAGTACAAGGGCGCCCAGATCCCGGCTCCGGACCAGCGGAGGTCGTACAGCTGATGTCCACTCCCCACGCGTCTCCGCGAGAGACGACCGAAGGCTCCGTCTACACGGTGACCGGCGGCGACTGGGACGAGGTCGTCCGGTCCGCCGCCAAGGCCGACGACGAGCGGATCGTCGTCAACATGGGCCCCCAGCACCCGTCCACCCACGGAGTGCTCCGCCTCATCCTGGAGATCGACGGCGAGACCGTCACCGAGGCCCGCTGCGGCATCGGCTACCTCCACACCGGCATCGAGAAGAACCTCGAATACCGGACCTGGACGCAGGGCACCACCTTCGTCACGCGCATGGACTACCTCACCTCGTTCTACAACGAGACGGCGTACTGCCTGGGCGTCGAGAAGCTCCTCGGGATCACCGACCAGATCCCGGACCGGGCCAGCGTCGTCCGCGTCCTGCTCATGGAGCTCAACCGGCTCTCCTCGCACCTGGTCTGCATCGCCACCGGCGGCATGGAGCTCGGCGCCACCACGATCATGATCTACGGCTTCCGGGACCGCGAGATGATCCTGGACCTGTACGAGCTGATCACCGGCCTGCGCATGAACCACGCGTACATCCGCCCCGGCGGCCTCGCCCAGGACCTCCCGCCCGGCGCCGTCGACGCCGTGCGCGAGTTCGTGAAGACCATGAAGAAGAACCTGCCGGAGTACGACAAGCTCGCCACCGGCAACCCCATCTTCAAGGCCCGAATGCAGGACGTCGGCTACCTCGACCTCACCGGCTGCATGGCCCTCGGCGCCACCGGACCGATCCTGCGCTCCGCGGGCCTCCCGCACGACCTGCGCAAGACCGACCCGTACTGCGGCTACGAGAACTACGACTTCGAGGTCCCCACCGCCGACACCTGCGACTCCTACGGGCGCTTCCTGATCCGCCTGGAGGAGATGCGCCAGTCCCTGCGGATCGTCGAGCAGTGCCTCGACCGGCTGGAGCCCGGCGACGTCATGGTCGCCGACAAGAAGATCGCCTGGCCCGCGCAGCTCGCGCTCGGCACCGACGGCCTCGGCAACTCCCTCGAACACATCAAGAAGATCATGGGCACCTCCATGGAGGCCCTGATCCACCACTTCAAGCTGGTCACCGAGGGCTTCCGGGTCCCGCCCGGCCAGGCCTACGCGGCCGTCGAGTCCCCCAAGGGCGAGCTCGGCGCGCACGTCGTCTCCGACGGCGGCACCCGCCCCTACCGGGTCCACTTCCGCGATCCGTCCTTCACCAACCTCCAGGCCATGGCGGCGATGTGCGAGGGCGGCCAGGTCGCCGACGTCATCGTCGCCGTCGCCTCCATCGACCCCGTGATGGGAGGCGTCGACCGATGACCGAGCAGATCAGCCTGGGCATGCCCCAGCTCCCCGCCCCCGGCTACCCGGCGGACGTCCGCGCCCGGCTGGAGGAGGACGCGCGGGCCGTCGTCGCCCGCTACCCGGACTCCCGCTCCGCGCTCCTGCCGCTGCTGCACCTCGTGCAGTCGGAGGAGGGCCACGTCACCCGCACCGGCATGGCGTTCTGCGCCGACGTCCTCGGCCTCACCACCGCCGAGGTCACCGCCGTCGCCACCTTCTACACCATGTACCGGCGCAAGCCCTCCGGCGACTACCAGGTCGGCGTCTGCACCAATACCCTCTGCGCGGTCATGGGCGGCGACGCCATCTTCGACGAGCTGAAGGAGCACCTCGGCGTCGGCAACGGCGAGACGACCGAGGACGGCAAGGTCACCCTCGAACACATCGAGTGCAACGCGGCCTGCGACTTCGCGCCCGTCGTGATGGTCAACTGGGAGTTCTTCGACAACCAGACCCCCGAGTCCGCCAAGGAGATGGTGGACGACCTGCGGGCCGGCCGGACCGTCGAACCCACCCGCGGCGCCCCGCTCTGCACCTTCAAGGAGACCGCCCGCATCCTCGCCGGCTTCCCCGACGAGCGCCCCGGCGCCGTCGAGGCCACCGGCGGCGCGGGCCCCGCCTCCCTCGTCGGCCTGCGCCTGGCCAGGGGCGAGCAGCCGCACCACCGCATCGTCCACCCGCGCGGCGAGTCCCCGGGCCAGAGCGCCCCGGGCCAGAGCGCCCCGGGCCAGAGCGCCCCGGGCCAGAACCCGCCCGGACAGAACTCCTCCGGACAGGGCGGGAACGCCGGACGGGACGAGACCTCCGGACAGGAGGGGAAGTGATGACCTTGGCAGCCGAGATCAACAACAGCAGCCCCGAGAAGCTCCTCGCCCCCGTCCTCTCGGCCTTCTGGGACCAGCCCGACTCCTGGACCCTGGAGACCTACGAGCGCCACGAGGGCTACCGGGGACTCCGCAAGGCCCTCGCGATGAGCCCCGACGACCTCATCGCGTACGTCAAGGAGTCCGGCCTCCGCGGCCGCGGCGGCGCCGGCTTCCCCACCGGCATGAAGTGGCAGTTCATTCCGCAGGGCGACGGCAAGCCGCACTACCTCGTCGTCAACGCCGACGAGTCCGAGCCCGGCACCTGCAAGGACATCCCGCTCCTCTTCGCCAACCCGCACTCCCTCATCGAGGGCATCGTGATCGCCTGCTACGCGATCCGCTCCAGCCACGCCTTCATCTACCTGCGCGGCGAGGTCGTCCCCGTCCTGCGCCGCCTCCACGAGGCCGTCCGCGAGGCCTACGCCGCCGGCTACCTCGGCCGGAACGTCCTCGGCAGCGGGCTCGACCTCGAACTCACCGTGCACGCCGGCGCCGGCGCGTACATCTGCGGTGAGGAGACCGCGCTCCTCGACTCGCTCGAAGGGCGCCGCGGCCAGCCCCGGCTGCGGCCCCCCTTCCCCGCGGTCGCCGGCCTCTACGCCTGCCCCACCGTGGTGAACAACGTCGAGTCCATCGCGTCCGTTCCCGCGATCCTCAACAAGGGCAAGGACTGGTTCACCTCCATGGGCAGCGAGAAGTCCCCGGGCTTCACGCTGTACTCGCTCTCCGGGCACGTCGTCTCGCCCGGCCAGTACGAGGCCCCGCTCGGCATCACCCTGCGCCAGCTCCTCGACATGAGCGGCGGGATGCGCCCCGGCCACCGCCTCAAGTTCTGGACCCCCGGCGGCTCCTCCACCCCGATGTTCACCGACGAACACCTCGACGTCCCCCTCGACTACGAGGGCGTCGGCGCCGCCGGCTCCATGCTCGGCACCAAGGCGCTCCAGTGCTTCGACGAGACCACCTGCGTGGTCCGGGCCGTCACCCGCTGGACCGAGTTCTACGCCCACGAGTCCTGCGGCAAGTGCACCCCCTGCCGCGAGGGCACGTACTGGCTCGTCCAGCTGCTCCGTGCCATCGAAAACGGGGACGGCACCCTTACCGACCTCGACAAGCTCAACGACATCGCCGACAACATCAACGGCAAGTCGTTCTGCGCCCTCGGCGACGGCGCCGCCTCGCCGATCTTCTCCTCCCTGAAGTACTTCCGCGAGGAGTACGAGCAGCACATCACGGGCAAGGGCTGCCCCTTCGACCCGGCCAAGTCGACCGCCTGGGCGGACAACCACAAGGAGGTGACCGCATGACCGTCACCGAGTCCGGTCCCACGGGCGGCGGCGGACCGGCCGTGCCGCCGGAGGACCTCGTCACGCTGACCATCGACGGCATCGAGGTCTCCGTCCCCAAGGGGACCCTGGTCATCCGCGCCGCCGAACAGCTCGGCATCGAGATCCCGCGCTTCTGCGACCACCCGCTCCTCGACCCCGCCGGCGCCTGCCGCCAGTGCATCGTCGAGGTCGAGGGCCAGCGCAAGCCGATGGCCTCCTGCACCATCACGTGCACCGACGGCATGGTGGTGAAGTCGCAGCTCACCAGCCCCGTCGCCGAGAAGGCCCAGCACGGCGTGATGGAGCTGCTGCTCGTCAACCACCCGCTGGACTGCCCCGTCTGCGACAAGGGCGGCGAGTGCCCCCTGCAGAACCAGGCCATGTCCCACGGACAGGCCGAGTCCCGCTTCGAGGGCGTCAAGCGCACCTACGAGAAGCCGATCGCGATCTCCACCCAGGTCCTCCTCGACCGCGAGCGCTGCGTGCTCTGCGCCCGCTGCACCCGCTTCTCCAACCAGGTCGCGGGCGACCCGATGATCGAGCTGATCGAGCGCGGCGCGCTCCAGCAGGTCGGCACCGGCGAGGGCGACCCCTTCGAGTCGTACTTCTCCGGCAACACCATCCAGATCTGCCCGGTCGGCGCCCTCACCTCCGCCGCCTACCGCTTCCGCTCCCGCCCCTTCGACCTGGTCTCCTCGCCGTCGGTGTGCGAGCAGTGCTCCGGCGGCTGCGCCACCCGCACCGACCACCGGCGCGGCAAGGTCATGCGGCGGCTCGCCGCCGAGGACCCCGAGGTCAACGAGGAGTGGATCTGCGACAAGGGCCGCTTCGGCTTCCGGTACGCGCAGCAGCGCGACCGGCTCACCACCCCGCTCGTGCGGAACGCCGGGACCGGTGAGCTGGAGCCCGCCTCCTGGCCCGAGGCCCTGGAGGCCGCCGCCCGCGGGCTCGTCCGCGGCCGCACCGGCGTCCTGGCCGGGGGCAGGCTGACCGTCGAGGACTCCTACGCGTACGCCAAGTTCGCCCGGATCGCCCTCGACACCAACGACGTCGACTTCCGGGCCCGGGTCCACTCCGGCGAGGAGGCCGACTTCCTGGCCTCCGCCGTCGCCGGACACGGCCGCGACCTGGACGGATCGGGCGTCACGTACACCTCGCTCGAAGCCGCCCCGGCCGTCCTCCTCGTCGGCCTGGAGTCCGAGGAGGAGGCCCCCGGCGTCTTCCTGCGGCTGCGCAAGGCCTGGCGCAAGCACGGCCAGAAGACCTACGCCGTCGCCGCGTTCGCCACCCGGGGCCTGGAGAAGAGCGGCGGCACCCTGCTGCCCGCCGCCCCCGGCACCGAGACCGAGTGGCTCGACGCCCTCACCTCCCGGGTCGGCCTCACCGGCGACGGACTCGCCGCCGCCGAGGCCCTCCGCCGGGAGGGCGCCGTCCTCGCCGTCGGCGAGCGCCTCGCGGGCGTGCCCGGCGCGCTCACCGCCGCCCTGCGCGCCGCCACCGCCACCGGCGCCCGGCTCGTCTGGATCCCGCGCCGCTCCGGCGAACGCGGCGCCGTCGAGGCCGGCGCCCTGCCGGCGCTCCTCCCCGGCGGCCGGCCCGCGACCCACCCCCGCGCGCGCGAGGAGGTCGCCGCCGCCTGGGGCGTCCGCGAGCTCCCCGCCCGCTACGGCCGCGACACCGGCCAGATCGTCGAGGCCGCCGCCACCGGCGAGCTCACCGCCCTGCTCGTCGGCGGCGTCGAGGTCGCCGACCTGCCGGACCCGGCCCGCGCGCGCGAGGCGCTCGACGCGGCCTTCGTGGTCTCCCTGGAGCTGCGGCCCGGCGAGGTCACCGACCGCGCCGACGTCGTCCTGCCCGTCGCGGCCGTCGCCGAGAAGTCCGGCACCTTCCTCAACTGGGAGGGCAGGGCCCGGATGTTCGAGGCCGCGCTCAAGCCGGAGCAGATGACCCGGCCGCTCGCCCCGACCGACACCCGCGTCCTGCACATGCTGGCCGACGCCCTCGACGTCCACCTGGCCCTGCCCGACCTCGTGGCCGTACGGCGCGAGCTGGACCGGCTCGGCGGCTGGACCCGCGAGCGGGCCACCGAGCCCACCGAGCCCGGCCGTCCCGCGCCCCGCACCGGCGACGGCGAGGCCGTCCTCGCCGGACACCGGCTGCTGCTCGACCTCGGACGGCTCCAGGAGGGCGACACCGCCCTCGCCGGCACCCGGCACGCCGCCGTCGCCCGGCTCTCCGCCGCCACCGCCGCCGACACCGGCGTCAAGGACGGCGACGTCCTGGAGGTCACCGGCCCGGCCGGCTCGGTCGCCCTCCCGCTCCTGGTCACCGAGATGCCCGACCGCGTCGTCTGGCTCCCGCTGAACTCGACCGGGCACGGCGTCCTCTCCGACACCGGCGCCCGCCCGGGCGACCTGGTCCGCATCGGCCCGACGGCCCCGCGCCCCGCCGACGTCACGGAGGTGCAGGCATGAGCGTGCCGCTCGCCGCTGAAGACCTGTCCATGTTCGGCACGGACCCCTGGTGGCTCGTCGCGGTCAAGGCCGTCTTCTGCTTCGCCTTCCTGATGGTGACCGTGCTCTTCTCCATCGTGTGGGAGCGCAAGGTCGTCGCCTGGATGCAGCTGCGCGTCGGCCCCAACCGGCACGGCCCCTGGGGCCTCCTCCAGTCCCTCGCGGACGGCGTCAAGCTGATGCTCAAGGAGGACGTGATCGTCAGGAAGGCCGACAAGGTCGTCTACGTCCTCGCCCCGGTCGTCGCCGCGATCCCCGCCTTCATGGCGATCGCCGTGATCCCCTTCGGCCCGGCGGGCAACGAGGTCTCGATCTTCGGCCACCGCACCACGATGCAGCTCACCGACCTGCCGATCGCGATGCTGTACGTCCTCGCGGTCGCCTCCGTCGGCATCTACGGCATCGTCCTGGCCGGCTGGTCCTCCGGCTCCACGTACCCGCTCCTGGGCGGACTGCGCTCCTGCGCGCAGATGATCTCCTACGAGATCGCCATGGGCGCGGCCTTCGCCTCCGTCTTCCTCTACTCCGGGTCGATGTCGACCTCGGCGATCGTCGAGGCGCAGGCGGACCGCTGGTTCGTGATCCTGCTGCCGGTCTCGTTCATCATCTACGTGATCACCATGGTCGGCGAGACCAACCGCGCCCCCTTCGACATGCCGGAGTCCGAGGGCGACCTCGTCGGCGGCTTCAACACCGAGTACTCGTCCATCAAGTTCGCGCTGTTCATGCTCGCCGAGTACGTGAACATGGTGACGGTCTCGGCCGTGACGACGACCCTCTTCCTGGGCGGCTGGCGGGCCCCGTACCCGGTCTCCACCTTCTGGGAGGGCGCGAACCACGGCTGGTGGCCGATGCTCTGGTTCGTGATCAAGGTGCAGCTGCTGCTGTTCTTCTTCATCTGGCTGCGCGGCACCCTGCCCCGCGTCCGCTACGACCAGCTGATGAAGCTCGGCTGGAAGGTCCTCATCCCGGTCTCCGTGGTCTGGCTGATGCTGGTCGCCACCGTCCGGGCGCTGCGCAACGAGAACATCGCGTTCACCGACATCGTCCTGTACGTGGCCGGGGGCGTGCTCGCCCTGCTCCTCCTCTCCTTCGTGGTGGACCTCTTCCGCGACCGGAAGGCGAAGGCGGCGGCGCCCGCGCCCGAGGAGGACCGCGCCTTCGACCCGATGGCCGGAGGCTTCCCCGTACCGCCCAAGCCCGGACAGTCCCTGCCGCCCGTGCCCCGGCGCAGGTCGCGGCAGGGCCGGGACCTCGTTGTCAGTGGCGCCCCCGATACTGCTACTGCGAGTGATGGAAAGGAGACGGACGGTGTCTGACTTCCAGAATCCGGTGGCCGGCTTCGGCGTGACCTTCAAGGCCATGTTCAAGAAGCGGCTGACCGAGCAGTACCCGGAGCAGCAGAAGACGACGGCGCCCCGCTTCCACGGCCGGCACCAGCTCAACCGTCACCCCGACGGCCTGGAGAAGTGCGTCGGCTGCGAGCTGTGCGCCTGGGCCTGTCCCGCCGACGCCATCTACGTGGAGGGCGCGGACAACACGGACGAGGAGCGCTACTCGCCCGGCGAGCGCTACGGCCGCGTCTACCAGATCAACTACGCCCGCTGCATCCTGTGCGGGCTGTGCATCGAGGCCTGCCCCACGCGCGCGCTGACGATGACCAACGAGTTCGAGCTGGCCGACTCCTCCCGCGCGAACCTGATCTACACCAAGGAGCAGCTCCTCGCGGGCCTGGAGGAGGAGATGGTCGACACCCCGCACGCGATCTTCCCGGGCATGACCGAGCAGGACTACTACCGGGGCCTCGTCACCGCGGCGTCGCCCGGCACCGTCCGCCAGGCCGCCGTGTCCAAGGGGGAGAAGGACGACGCCGAGGACGGCGCCGACGAGGAGGTGGACGCGTGAGCGCGCACCTCGCCCCCCTCGCCCCCCTCGCCTCCGAGAACCTCGCGGCGTACACCACCTCCGCCGGCGAGGCCGTCCAGTTCTGGGTCCTCGGCACCGTCGCCGTCGTCGGCGCGCTGTGCACGATCCTGATGCGCAGGGCCGTCCACTCGGCGCTCTGCCTCGCCGGCACCATGATCGTCCTGGCGGTCTTCTACCTGGCCAACGGCGCGTACTTCCTCGGCGTCGTCCAGATCGTCGTCTACACCGGCGCGATCATGATGCTCTTCCTCTTCGTCGTCATGCTGGTCGGCGTCACGGCCGCGGACTCCCTGAAGGAGACCCTCAAGGGGCAGCGCTGGTGGGCCGCCGCCTGCGGCCTCGGCTTCGGCGTCCTGCTCTGCGCCGGCATCGGGAACGCGTCGATCACCGAGTTCGCCGGCCTCGGCGCCGCGAACGCCGCGCGCGGCGGAAACGTCGAGGGCCTCGCCGCCCTCATCTTCACCAAGTACGTCTTCGCCTTCGAGATCACCGGCGCGCTCCTCATCACCGCCTCCGTCGGCGCGATGGTCCTCACCCACCGCGAGCGCACCGAACGCGCCCGCACCCAGCGCGAGCTCGCCGAGCAGCGGGTGCGGGAGGGCACGCACGTGCCGCCGCTGCCCGCGCCCGGCGTCTACGCCCGGCACAACGCCGTGGACGTCGCGGGCCTGCTGCCCGACGGCACCCCGGCGGAGCTCACCGTCATGGGGACCCTGCGCAAGCGGGGCCAGATCCGGGACGTGTCCCCCGAGACCATGGCCGGTCTCAAGGCCCTGGAGCAGCGCTCCGAGGAGCGGCTCGGCCGGAACGGGGACGCGCTCGGCCGGGACCGGGACGAAGAGGAGGCCAACCGGTGAATCCCGTCAACTACCTGTATCTCTCCGCCCTGCTGTTCACCATCGGCGCGGCCGGGGTGCTGATCCGGCGCAACGCGATCGTGGTCTTCATGTGCGTGGAGCTGATGCTCAACGCCTGCAACCTCGCGTTCGTCACCTTCTCCCGCATGCACGGCAACCTCGACGGCCAGATCGTCGCCTTCTTCACGATGGTCGTCGCCGCCGCGGAGGTCGTCGTCGGGCTCGCGATCATCGTGTCCGTCTTCCGTGCCCGCCACTCGGCCTCGGTCGACGACGCAAGCCTGATGAAGCTGTGAGGGGCTGACCGTGGAAAATCTCATCGCTCTGCTCGTCGGGGCGCCCCTGCTCGGCGCGGCCGTGCTGCTCTGCGGCGGCCGCCGGCTCGACCGGACCGGCCACTGGATCGGCACGCTCCTCGCGGCCGTCTCCTTCGCGATCGGCCTGGCGCTCTTCGCCGACATGCTCGGCAAGGGGGCCGAGGAGCGGGCCCTGCACCAGAGGCTCTTCGCCTGGATCCCCGTCGAGGGCTTCCAGGCGGACGTCGCCTTCCAGCTCGACCAGCTCTCCATGACGTTCGTCCTGCTGATCAGCGGGGTCGGCACCCTCATCCACGTGTACTCCATCGGATACATGGAGCACGACGAGCGGCGCCGCCGGTTCTTCGGCTACCTGAACCTGTTCGTCGCGGCGATGCTGCTGCTCGTCCTCGCCGACAACTACCTGCTCCTGTACTTCGGCTGGGAGGGCGTCGGCCTCGCCTCGTACCTCCTGATCGGGTTCTGGCAGCACAAGCCCAGCGCGGCCACCGCCGCGAAGAAGGCGTTCCTGGTCAACCGGGTCGGTGACATCGGTCTCTCGATCGCGATCATGATCATGTTCACCACCTTCGGGACCTTCGCCTTCGGGCCGGTCCTGGAGGCGACCGGCCAGGCCTCGCAGGGGACGCTGACCGCGATCGGCCTGATGCTGCTCCTCGCGGCCTGCGGCAAGTCGGCCCAGGTGCCGCTGCAGTCCTGGCTCGGGGACGCGATGGAGGGCCCGACCCCGGTCTCGGCCCTCATCCACGCGGCCACGATGGTGACCGCCGGTGTCTATCTGATCGTCCGCTCCGCCGACATCTTCAACGCGGCCCCGGACGCGCAGCTCGTCGTCACCGTCGTCGGCGCCGTCACGCTCCTCTTCGGTGCGATCGTCGGTTGCGCCAAGGACGACATCAAGAAGGCGCTCGCCGGTTCGACGATGTCGCAGATCGGCTACATGATCCTGGCGGCCGGCCTCGGCCCCATCGGCTACGTCTTCGCGATCATGCACCTGGTGACGCACGGCTTCTTCAAGGCCGGGCTCTTCCTCGGCGCCGGCTCGGTCATGCACGGCATGAACGACGAGGTCGACATGAGGAAGTACGGCGGCCTGCGGAAGTACATGCCGGTCACCTTCGTCACCTTCGGCCTCGGCTACCTGGCGATCATCGGCTTCCCCGGCCTGTCCGGCTTCTTCTCCAAGGACAAGATCATCGAGGCGGCCTTCGCGAAGGGCGGCGCCGAGGGCTGGATCCTCGGCGCGGTCACCCTGCTCGGCGCCGCCATCACCGCGTACTACATGACCCGCGTGATGCTGATGACCTTCTTCGGCGAGAAGCGCTGGCAGCCCGACGAGAACGGCAACCCGCCGCACCCGCACGAGTCGCCCAGGTCCATGGTGATCCCGATGGTGCTGCTCGCCGTCGGGTCGGTCGCCGGAGGCGCGGTCTTCGAGTTCGCCGGGTTCGTCGAGTGGCTGGAGCCCGTCACCGGCTACGAGCACGGCCACCCGCCGATCGGCGCCGCGGCCGTCACCGCCGCCACCGTCGCCGTCATGGTGATCGGCGTCGGCCTGGCCTACCTCCAGTACGGGCGCCGGCCCGTCCCGGTGGTCGCCCCGCGCGGCTCGCTGCTCACCCGGGCGGCCCGCCGCGACCTGCTCCAGGACGACCTCAACCACGCCGTCTTCGTCACGGGCGGCACCCACCTCACCCGCTCGCTCGTCTACGTCGACCACTCCCTGGTGGACGGCGTGGTCAACGGCACCGCGGCGAGCGTCGGCGGGCTCTCCGGCCGGCTGCGCAAGCTCCAGAACGGCTACGCCCGCTCGTACGCGGTCTCCATGTTCGGAGGTACGGCGGTGCTGATCGCCGCGACCCTGCTGATGAGGGCGGTGTAACCCGTATGTCCTTCCCGCTCCTTACGGTGACGGCAGCGGTGCCGGCGGTCGGTGCGATCCTGACCGCCGCCGTGCCCGCCGCCCGCCGCACCGCCGCCAAGTGGCTGGCGCTGCTCGTCTCGCTCGCCACGCTCGTGCTCGCCGCCGTCGTCTTCGTACGGTTCGAGCCCGGCGGCGAGCGGTACCAGCTGACCGAGTCGTACGCCTGGATCAAGGACTTCGGCGTCCGGTACGAGCTGGGCGTGGACGGCATCGGGGTGGCGCTGATCGCGCTCACCGCGCTGCTGATCCCGTTCGTGATCCTGGCCGGCTGGCACGACGCCGACCCCCTGGAGACCTCCTCGAAGAGGTGGCGGCCGACGCAGGGCTTCTTCGCCCTGATCCTCATGGTCGAGGCGATGGTGATCCTCTCCTTCGAGGCCACCGACGTCTTCCTCTTCTACATCCTGTTCGAAGCCATGCTCATCCCGATGTACTTCCTCATCGGCGGCTTCGGCGACCGGGCCCACACGGGCTCCGACGAGAACGCGGCGGCCCAGCGCTCCTACGCGGCCGTCAAGTTCCTCCTCTACAACCTGGTCGGCGGCCTGATCATGCTGGCCGCCGTCATCGGCCTGTACGTGGTCGCGGGGAACTTCTCGCTCACCGAGATCGCCGGGGCGCGGGCCAACGGCTCCCTGGAGATCGCGACCAGCACCGAGCGCTGGCTGTTCCTCGGCTTCTTCTTCGCCTTCGCGGTGAAGGCGCCGCTGTGGCCGCTGCACACCTGGCTGCCGAACGCGATGGGGGAGGCGACCGCCCCGGTCGCCGTCCTCATCACCGCCGTCGTCGACAAGGTCGGCACCTTCGCGATGCTCCGCTTCTGCCTCGGGCTCTTCCCCGAGGCCTCGAAGTGGGCCACGCCCGCGATCGTCGTCCTCGCCCTGATCAGCATCGTCTACGGGGCGCTCGTCGCCGTCGGCCAGCGGGACATCAAGCGCCTGGTCGCCTACGCGTCCATCTCGCACTTCGGCTTCATCATCCTGGGCATCTTCGCGATGACCAGCCAGGGCCAGTCCGGCGCCACGCTCTACATGGTCAACCACGGCATCTCGACCGCCGCCCTGATGCTGGTCGCCGGGTTCCTGATCTCCCGGCGCGGCTCGCGGCTCATCGCCGACTACGGCGGTGTGCAGAAGGTCGCGCCGGTGCTCGCCGGCACCTTCCTGATCGGCGGCCTCGCGACCCTGTCGCTGCCCGGACTCGCGCCGTTCGTCAGCGAGTTCCTGGTCCTGGTCGGCACCTACGCCCGCTACCCGGTGGCCGGCGTCATCGCCACCACCGGCATCGTCCTCGCCGCCCTCTACACCCTCGTCCTGTACCAGCGGACGATGACCGGGCCGGTGAAGGAGGAGGTCCGCGAGCTGCCGGACCTGCGGCCGCGCGAGCTGGCCGTGGTCGTCCCGCTGATCGCCGTCCTGATCTTCCTCGGGGTCTTCCCGAAGCCGCTGACGGACGTCGTCAACCCGGCGGTGCGCCACACCATGTCCGACGTCCAGCAGAAGGACCCCCAGCCAGAAGTGGAGGCGGCCAAGTGAGTGCTCCCGCTGTCGCATCCTCCGTCCACAGCCTGTGGACGACCGCCGCCGTCGAGCCGCTGGAGAAGATCCCGGCGCCCCACATCGAGTACGCGCAGCTCGCGCCCGTGCTCATCGTGGTCGGCGCCGCGGTCCTCAGCGTCCTCGTCGAGGCCTTCGTGCCCCGCAGGGGCCGCTACACCGCCCAGGTCTTCCTGAGCGTCCTCGCGCTCGCCGCCTCCTTCGCCGCCGTCGTCGGCCTGGCGGCCGGCGGCTACGGCTCCACCAAGGCCCACATCGCGGCCATGGGCGCCATCGCCGTCGACGGACCCGCCCTCTTCCTCCAGGGCACCATCCTCCTCGCCTCGATCGTGGCCGTCTTCACCTTCGCCGAGCGCAGGCTCGACCCGGCCGACCACGGCCACCGGGTCGACTCCTTCGCCGCCGAGGCCGCCGCCGTGCCCGGCAGCGACCACGAGAAGGCCGCGGTCAAGGCCGGGTTCACCACCACCGAGGTGTTCCCGTTCGCCCTCTTCGCCGTCGCGGGCATGCTGGTCTTCCCGGCGGCCAACGACCTCCTGACGCTCTTCATCGCCCTGGAGGTCTTCTCCCTCCCGCTGTACCTGCTGTGCGCCGTCGCCCGCCGCAAGCGGCTGATGTCGCAGGAGGCGGCCGTCAAGTACTTCCTGCTCGGCGCCTTCTCCTCGGCCTTCCTGCTCTTCGGGATCGCCCTGCTCTACGGCTACTCGGGCTCCGTCTCGTACGCCGTCATCGCCGACGTCGTCGACGGGACGGTCACCTCGGTCAACCCGGCGCTCGCCGACACCATGGGGAACGACGCGCTGCTCCTCATCGGCTTCGCCATGGTCCTCACGGGGCTCCTCTTCAAGGTCGGCGCCGTGCCGTTCCACATGTGGACCCCGGACGTCTACCAGGGCGCCCCGACCCCGGTCACCGGCTTCATGGCCGCCGCGACCAAGGTCGCCGCCTTCGGCGCGCTGCTCCGCCTGCTCTACGTGGTGCTCCCGGGCCTCACCTGGGACTGGCGGCCGGTCATGTGGGGCGTCGCGATCCTCACCATGCTGGGCGGCGCGATCGTCGCCATCACCCAGACCGACATCAAGCGGCTCCTGGCGTACTCGTCCATCGCGCACGCGGGCTTCCTGCTCGCGGGCGTCATCGCCGCCACCCCCGACGGCATCTCGTCCGTCCTCTTCTACCTGGGCGCGTACTCCTTCGTCACGATCGGCGCCTTCGCCGTCGTCACCCTGGTCAGGGACGCGGGCGGCGAGGCCACCCACCTCTCCAAGTGGGCCGGTCTGGGCCGCCGTTCGCCGCTGGTCGCGGCGGTCTTCGCGGTCTTCCTGCTCGCCTTCGCCGGCATCCCGCTGACCTCCGGCTTCTCCGGGAAGTTCGCGGTCTTCAAGGCGGCGGCGGAGGGCGGCGCGGGAGCCCTCGTGGTGGTCGGCGTGCTCTCCTCGGCGATCGCGGCCTTCTTCTACATCCGGGTCATCGTGCTCATGTTCTTCAGCGAGCCCAAGGCGGACGGCCCCACGGTCGCCGTCCCCTCGGCCTTCACCACGATCGCCATCACGGCGGGCGTGGCGGTCACCCTGGTCCTCGGCCTCGCGCCGCAGTACTTCCTGGACCTGGCGAACCAGGCGAGCGTGTTCGTGCGGTAGCCCCGGGCGGACGCGCGCGAAGGGCCCGGCTCCCCAGGAGCCGGGCCCTTCGGCGCACTTCACCCCCGCCGGGCGCCGTGTCATCGTGGGAGCCGCACCCAATGGTCTGTACCAGTCGTGGAGGGACGGTTCCATGCGCGGCACCACGGTCTTACCCGGAGCGCCCTGCGAAGCCCCGAGGGACGGCGACCCGCCCGTGCACCGGCTCGAACTGCGGCTGCCCGACCAGGTGCCCTTCGCCGCCGGGGGGTTCGACGCGATGGGCCCGATGTCGCGGGCCGCGTACCCGCACCGGCACACCTTCTACGAGATCGTCCACGTCACCGAGGGGAGCGGGGTCCACGTCCTCGACCTGGAGCGGTACGAGGTGCGGCCGCCGCAGCTCGGGGTGATCCTGCCCGGCCAGGTCCACCACTGGGAGGGCGTGCGCGGCCTCGAAGGGTCGCTCGTCCTCTTCACGCCCGAGTTCCTGGTCGGCGGACCCGACGACGAGGAGCTGCTGCGGCGGCTCGGGGAACGGCCCTGGGCCGACCTCGACACCGCCACCCACGAGCGCACGAGCCTGCTGATGGGCGACCTGGCCGAGGAGTACCGGCACGGGGCCGACGGGTTCGCCGGGGTGCTGCGGTCCCTGCTGCACGTCCTCCTCGTACGGGCCGTCCGGCTGCCCGGCGGCGCGGGCGGGGGAGGGGAGCCGCCGCCGCGCGGCCTGGCCGAGGAGTTCCTGCGGCTCGCCCGGACCGCCGGGACCGCCGGGCTCTCCGTACGGGAGTGCGCCGAGCGGATCGGGGTGACCCCCGGGCACCTCACCGAGGTGGTGCGGGCGGCCACCGGCCGCACGCCCGCCGCGCTGCTCCGCCAGGAGCGGGTGCGGGAGGCGCAGCGGCTGCTCGTCGCCACCGGGCTGCCCGTGCGGCAGGTGGCCGCCCGGGTCGGGTTCGACGACGCCGCCTACTTCTGCCGGTTCTTCCGCAGGGAGGTCGGCCGCAGTCCCGGGCGCTTCCGAAAAGACCACGACCGCCGTGTTCCGTCCATCGAACCCGGTGCCGCGGGCCCCTAGGTTCGTTGCCGATCCCAGCGCCCCCACCCGAGGAGCCAGGCACATGGACAACGAGACCAGCACCGGGCACGTCAGCCGCAAGACCGTCCTGCGGGCCGCGCTCGCGGCCGGCATGGCGGCGCCCGCCGTGCTCATGGGCGTCCCCGCGCTCGCCCGCACCCTGACCGGCGGCGAGCAGGCGCCCGCCCTCACCCCCGCGTGCGACGACGGCGACGACCCCACGCCGGAGCAGATGGAGGGCCCGTACTTCAAGCCCGACTCCCCGCTGCGCTCCAGCCTGCTGGAGTCCAACACCCCCGGCGTCCGGCTCACCGTCGGCGGGTACGTCTTCGGGCTCGCCTGCCGGCCGATATCCGGCGTCCTGCTCGACTTCTGGCAGGCCGACACCAACGGCGCCTACGACAACACCGGGTTCCGCTTCCGCGGCCACCAGTTCACCGGCGCCGACGGCTCCTTCAGGCTCACCACGATCGTGCCCGGCCTCTACCCGGGCCGCACCCGGCACCTCCACGTCAAGGTGCAGGCCCCCGGCCGCCCGGTGCTCACCACGCAGCTGTACTTCCCGGGCGAGCCCCGCAACAACACCGACACCCTCTTCGACCCGCGGCTGCTCATGACCGTGCGGGACGCGGGCGGCGCGCGCGAGGCCGCCTTCGACTTCGTCCTGAACGTGGCGCAGAACCCCGGCCCGACGCCGACGCCGACGCCGACCCCGACCACCCCGCCGCCGGGAGGCAGCTGGGCGGTCGGCACCGCCTACAAGGCGGGGGACGTCGTCACGTACGGCGGGGCGCGGTACACCTGCCTCCAGGCGCACACCGCCCAGCCCGGCTGGCAGCCGCCGAACGTCCCCGCCCTCTGGCGGGCCGCCTGACGGTCAGGCGGCGGGGGCGATCCGGCCCCGGACCTCGCCCAGGGCGACCCGGGTGCCGTCCGGGCCCGGCGCCCACGCGGTGAGGACGACCTCGTCGCCGTCCTCCAGGAACGTCCGCTTCCCGCCGGACAGTTCGAGCGCGTCCCGCCCGTTCCAGGTCAGCTCCAGGAGCGAGCCGCGCTGGTTCACCTCGGGCCCGGAGACCGTCCCGGAGCCGTACAGGTCGCCGGTGCGCAGCGAGGCGCCGTTCACCGTCATGTGGGCGAGCTGCTGGGCCGCCGTCCAGTACATCGAGGAGAACGGCGGCTCGGCCACCACCTCGCCGTTGATCTCGACGGTGATCCGCAGGTCGAAGCCGCCGGGCTCCTCCTCGTCCGCGTCGTCCAGGTACGGCAGGAGCGGGAGGTCCCGCGCGGGCGGGGCGGTCCGGGCCGCGTCCAGGGCCTCCAGGGGCGTCACCCACGCCGAGACCGACGTCTGGAACGACTTGCCGAGGAACGGGCCGAGCGGCACGTACTCCCAGGCCTGCACGTCCCGCGCCGACCAGTCGTTGAGCAGCGTCAGGCCGAAGACGTGCTCCCGGAAGTCGCCGAGCGGCACCGGCCGGCCCAGCTCCGACGGGGTGCCGACCAGGAAGCCGACCTCCGCCTCGATGTCCAGCTTCACCGAGGGGCCGAAGACCGGGGCCGGGTCGGCGGGCGCCTTGCGCTGCCCGGAGGGCCGTACGACGTCGGTGCCGGAGACCACGACCGTGCCCGCACGCCCGTGGTAACCGATCGGCAGGTGCTTCCAGTTGGGGGTGAGCGCGTCGCCGTCGGGGCGGAAGATCCGGCCCACGTTGGTCGCGTGGTGCTCGCTCGCGTAGAAGTCGACGTAGTCCGCGACCTCGTACGGCAGGTGCAGCGTCACCGCGTCCAGCGGGTGGAGCAGCGGCTCCACGTCCGCCCGGTGCGCGGGGACCGTCACCCAGGCGGTGAGCGCCCGGCGGACGTCGCGCCAGGCGGTCCGCCCGGCGGCGAGCAGCGGGTTCAGGCCCGGCTGCGCGAGCAGCGACGCGTAGGGGGAGCCGAGCGCGTGCGCCGCGGCCCCCGCGTCGAGCACGTACCCGCCGATCCGGACGCCGAGCCGGCGCCGGTCGGGCTCCTCGGCGGTGGAGAAGACGCCGTACGGGAGGTTGTGCGGGCCGAAGGGATCGCCCTCGGCCAGATCGAGCGGGCTGTGCTCGGACATCGGTACCTGCCTCGCTTTCCACGGGTGTGGGGGACACGTTACGGGTCGGGCCGCCGGGCGCTGATGACATGGATCACACGGAAAGCGCGGCCTCCGTGGGCAACTGTCCGCGTTCGCTCCCTTTGGGCGCCCGGCGGCCCCTCCCACCGGATCCGAGCTGCGGAAACGGGCCTCCCGCAGGGGCTCCCGCGGCCCTACGATCACGGTGGTACCGCGCCGCGTGAAGCAGCCCGCAGGCGCGTGCCCGCCTTTCTTTCATCTTCCCTGACCAGGAAAAAGGGTCCGCACTGTGAAGATCCGTCGCATTCTCGCGACCGCCGTGGCCGCCGCCGTGACCACCCCGGTCGTCTTCCTGTCCGCCGCACCGGCGTTCGCCGACACCAAGCCGTCGCCCGCGTCGACGCAGAAGCCCGCCCAGGGCGAGGACGACAAGCCGCCGACGCACCAGGACCTGGTGGAGGCCGTCGCCAAGGCGCAGGCCAGGCTCGACGCCCTGGAGGCGGAGCGCAAGCAGGTCCTGAAGGACCTCAAGGACGACACGATGGACCCGGCCCTGAAGGCCGAGTTCGCCGCCGCCAAGGAGGCCGTCAAGGTCGCCGAGGAGGCCAAGAAGACCGCCGACCAGAAGGTGGTCACGGCCCAGGAGGCGCTGGACAAGCTCACCGAGACCGCCACCGAGGAGGAGCGGAAGCTCGCGGAGAAGGACCTCGCCGACGCGAAGAAGGCCGCCGAGGACGCCGCCACCGCCAAGGCCGCCGCCGGCCTCCGGCTGGAGAAGGCGCAGACCGCCTGCGACGACGCCCGCGTCGCCCTCGCGCGGAAGGCCGAACTCCTCGCCAAGGACATCGTCCTGGCGAAGGAGGAGCTCGCCGAGGCGGAGCAGGACCTCGAAGACTTCGAGGAGATCTCGGAGTGCGTCGAGGACGACGCCGTCCAGGTCGACCTGAGCGGCCCGAAGAGCATCACCGCCGGCCAGCCCGCCGTCTTCTCGATGCGCGTCACCAACACCTCGGACCGGACCCTGGACCTCGTCGACGTCTACGCCAACGCGTCGCGGTTCGTCCTCCCCGGCGAGGAGGTCGACGAGGACACGGACTTCACGGAGTGGGTCATCCCCGTCGAGTGGTCCTCGGCCGACGTCCTCGAATGGACCCCGGTCTCCGAGGAGTTCGACGCCATCGAGGTCGGCAAGCTCGCCAAGGGCGCCCACTACGACGTGAAGCTGCGCCTCACGGCCGCCGCCGACGCCCCGGCCGGCAAGGGCATGGTCTTCGCCTACGGCGAGTACGAGAACAACGACGGCTCCTGCGGCATGGGTCTGGACGGCGCGCACGCCAACTTCGACATCCTCGCCGCCAAGGGCGACAAGCCGGCCCCGACCCCGACCCCGTCGTCGTCGACCTCGGCGCCCGCCCCGTCGCCCTCCACCGGAAACACCGGCACCACCCAGCAGGGCGGTTCGTCCACCACCCCGGTGACCGACGGCACCCTCGCCGCCACCGGTGCGAACGACGTCCTGCCGCGGCTCGGCCTCGCGGCCGGTGCCGCCGTCGCCCTCGGCGCCGGCGCGCTGGTCGTCGCCCGCCGCCGCAAGGCCGGTTCGCAGGCGTAAGCGGGTCCGGATCCCCCGTACGCGCGCTCAGCCCGCCGTACGGGGGATCCGCTTCTCCCAGGTGCGGCGGAAGACGACCTCGTCGCCCTCCCTGCACACCACCTCGTTCCAGGTGTGGAAGGCCTCCGCGTCGCAGGTGATCTCCGAGCGGGTGTCCACGCCGACGTCCCAGCCCCGGTCGGGCCGGCGCAGCCGGATCGTCCAGTCCGAGCGGGTGCGGGCGGTCAGCGGGCCGCTCTCCTCGATCGTGTAGGTCTCCAGGGCGTCCTCGGTGAATTCGAGCCCGTCCGGGTACACGCGCGTGCCGCCGTACTTCGGGTCCACTTCGAGCCGCCACTCGCCCTTGGCCACGTCCCGGACCACCACCCGCTCCGGGCGCCGCTCCTCCGGGGCGGCCGGATACACCACGCCCAGCGGCTCGGCCTGCTCCGGCTCCTCCCACACGACCGCGTCCTCGGTGCGGCGGCGGACCGGCAGGGTGAGGGAGGAGCCCGCCGGGTCGAGGGTGAAGCCCGCCGCGTCGGGCTGCGGCCAGATCCACGGCCAGTACGTGGAGGAGACCGCGAGCCGCACCCGGTGGCCGGGCGCGAAGGCGTGGCCGATGCCGTTCAGTTCGAAGACGACGTTCTCCGTCTCCCCGATCCGGGCCGGCTCGGCCCGGTCGCGGCCGTGGCGGGCGGAGAGGTTCAGCGCGCCCCGGGTGACCAGGGTGGAGGAGCCGTCCGGCCCGATGTCGCAGAGCCGGGCGATCACCTGCCCGGTGGGGGCGGCCGCGCGCAGCGACAGGCTCACGGACGGGCGGCCCAGGATCTCCACGGGACCGCCGTCCTCGGGCACGGGGAAGTCGAAGCAGGCCGAGTGGGCGTCCTCCTCGCGCTGGTCGGGCGGCAGGTCGGCGTCGTTGCCGAAGGGGAAGAAGCGGCCCGCGTCGATCCCGGTCTGCTGGGGCGAGTCGACGACCACCGGGGAGCCCTGGAAGCCGTACGTGACGGGGGTGACGTTCGGGGACGGCCAGGCGGGGTCGGTGACCCAGCGGCCCGGCAGCTCCTCGTACACGGTGGCCGGCGGGTGCGAGTCGCTGATCCAGGACCGCAGCAGCGGCTCGTCCATGACGCCGTTCTCGGCCCCCTTGAGGTGGTGGTCCCACCAGCGCAGGGTCTCCTGGAGGAAGCCGATCGCGGGCCCGGGCGGAAGCCCCCGGTCCGGGTACTGGTGCGACCAGGGGCCGACGATCCCGCGCACCCGGTCCGCCGGCAGGTGCCGGACGAGCCGCAGGACGGTGTCCCGGTACGGGTCGTGCCAGCCGCCCACGGCGAGGACGGCGGCCCCGATCGCCCCGTAGTCCTCGCAGACGCTGCCGTGCTTCCAGTACGCGTCCCTCGTCTGGTGGGAGAGCCAGGTGTCGACGAGGGGCTCCACGGCCTCCAGGCGCCGCAGCCACATCGACCGCCACTCCTCGCCCGCGTACTCCGGGTCCGGCGGGCGGGAGGCGAAGGCGAGCATGGTGGCGGCCCAGGCGTGCATGTCGACGCCGAGGACCGAGCCGCCCATGTAGTGCACGTCGTTGTCGTAGCGGTCGTCGGTGGAGCAGACGGTGACGACGGCCTTCAGCGGCTCGGGGGCGAGGGCGGCGATCTGGAGCGAGTTGAAGCCGCCCCAGGAGATGCCGAACATGCCGACCTTCCCCGTGCACCAGGGCTGCTCGGCGAGCCAGTCCACCACGGCCACGCCGTCGGCCAGCTCGGTCGCGTCGTACTCGTCGCCCGGCAGGCCCTCGCTGTTGCCGTGGCCGCGCACGTCCACCCGTACGGAGGCGTAGCCGTGGCCCGCGTACCAGGGGTGGCGCTGGTGGTCGCGGGGCGCGGTCCAGTCGCTCAGGCGGTACGGCAGGTACTCCAGGAGCGCCGGCACGGGCTCCTCGGCGACGGGGCGCCACACGCGCGCGTACAGCAGGGTGCCGTCGGGGAGCGGGATGCGGACGTCCTCGCGGCGGGTCTCGTACGGGAAGTCGGTGCGGATCTTCGGCATCGGGTCACCTCAGTGGACGGGGTGCATGGTGCGGCGCAGCCAGGGCGCCAGGGCGATCACGACGAGGCCGGCGGCGACGGCCACCGCGCCGTTCACGCCGAAGTACAGGGGCTTGGAGACGTCGTCGTAGAGCTTCACGGTCTGGGCCTGGATCCCGTTCGCCAGGGCGAGGGAGAGGAACCAGAGCGACATCGTCTGGCTGGAGAAGGCCTTCGGGGCGAGCTTGCTGGTGGCGGACATCCCGGAGGTCTCCAGGAGCACGTCGCCGAGGCCGAGCAGCAGGTACGAGCCGACGATCCACCACGCGGCCATCCGGTAGGCGTCGTCGGCGTGCCCGGAGGTCGGCAGGACCATCAGGAGGAACGACAGGCCGCCCAGGATCACCCCGAACGCGATCTTGTTCGATACGTGCGGCTGGCGGTGGCCCATCCGGGCCCAGACGGCGGCCACCACGGGCGCCAGGGCCACCTCGAAGGCGCCGAGGGCGGAGGCGTACCAGCTCGCCGGGAAGTCGAAGCCGAGGAGGGTGGTGCGGGCGTTGGTGGAGGCGAGCAGGATCATCGTCGAGTACGCCTGGAAGAGGATGAAGTTGAACACCACCGACGCCAGGAAGAGCACGACGTACGGCCGCAGGCGGCCGCGCTCCTCGGCCGTGACCCGGGGGCTGGTGAACATCACCCAGAAGTAGACGACCGGCGCGACCACCGAGATCAGGGTCAGCGCGTCCACGAACCGGTCGATCGTCAGCCACCCGGCCAGGGCCAGGACCGTGGCGGCGACCGCCACGACGACCGCGCCCGCGACCATCAGCCGGACCGCCCGGCGCAGGGCGTCCGGGGCGAGCGCGAACTCGGCGGCGTGCTTGCGCCCGGCCAGGTGACGCCGGCCCGCCACGTACTGGACCAGACCGAAGGTCATGCCGATCGCGGCGGCCGAGAAGCCCCAGTGGTAGCCCTGGTGGTCGGCGAGCCAGCCGGTGATCAGCGGACCGGCGAAGGCGCCGATGTTGATCGCCATGTAGTAGAGCGCGAAACCGGCGTCGCGGCGGTCGTCGTCCGTGCGGTAGAGCTTGCCGACCATGGTCGCCACGTTCGGCTTGAGCAGGCCCGTCCCGGCGCTGATCAGGCCCAGTCCCACCCAGGTCATGGCGGCCGTGGGGACGGCCATGGCGTAGTGCCCGCAGGCGATCAGGATCCCGCCCCAGAGGACCGCGCGGTACGAGCCGAGGACGCGGTCCGCGAGCCAGCCGCCGGCCACCGAGACCAGGTACACCAGCGTGCCGTAGGCGGCGGAGACCGAGGCGGCGGTGCCGGGGGACATGCCGAGTCCGCCGTCGGAGACGGCGGCGGCGAAGTAGAGGACGAGGATCGCCTGCATGCCGAGGAACGAGAACCGCTCCCAGACCTCCAGGCCCGAGAGGGTCAGCAGGCCCTTCGGATGCCCGAGGAAGGCGCGGTCGTCCTCCGGCGGCGGCTGCTCGCCGTCCGGATCGGTGTCGATGTCTGTTCGGGACAAAACGCCTACTCCTGGTGGTATCGGCTGATCCCGAACATACCGGGGGTGACGGGAAGGCGCCCACGGTGATCGAAAGGTGACCGGATACGCTGGCTTGAGTGAATCCGGCGACACATCGACAATCCCCGTGATCGTCCCGTGTGATCGCTGCCGACCGTGTAGCGACAGCAGGCGTCAGCAGACAGGAGATCCCCTCGTGACCGTCGTCGGGCCGTTCGGCCTCAGCGTGCGGGACCAGGCTCTCGAGGCCGATGTCCAGACCGGTCTGGCGGCCGTGGAGGCGGGCCTCCTGGACGCCACCAAGAGCGACGTGCCCTTCATCACGGAGGCCGCGCAGCACCTCGTCCTGGCCGGCGGGAAGCGCTTCCGCCCGCTGCTCGTGATGCTCACCGCCCAGTTCGGCGATCCCTACGCGCCCGGCATCGTGCCCGCCGCCGTGGTCGTCGAGCTGACCCACCTCGCCACGCTCTACCACGACGACGTCATGGACGAGGCCGACGTCCGGCGCGGCGTCCCCAGCGCCAACACCCGCTGGGGCAACTCCATCGCCGTCCTCACCGGCGACTTCCTCTTCGCCCGCGCCTCCCACACGCTCGCGGACCTCGGCCCGGAGGCCGTCCGCATCCAGTCCGAGGCGTTCGAACGCCTGGTGACCGGCCAGATCCTGGAGACCGCGGGACCCGCCGACGGCCGCGACCCCGTCGACCACTACCTCGACGTCCTCGGCGGCAAGACCGGCTCGCTCGTCGCCGTCGCCTGCCGCTTCGGCGCCATGATGGCCGGCGCCGACGAGAGCGTCGTCGGCATCCTCACCCAGTACGGCGAGCGGCTCGGCGTCGCCTTCCAGCTCGCCGATGACGTCCTCGACATCGCCTCCGACTCCCACGAGTCCGGCAAGACCCCCGGCACCGACCTGCGCGAGGGCATCCCGACCCTGCCCGTCCTGCGGCTGCGGGCCGCCGCCGCCGAGCACGGGCGCCCCGAGGACGTCGAGCTCGTCGCCCTCGTCGACGGCGACCTCACCGACGACGCCCGGCACGCCGAGGTCCTGCGCCGGCTGCGCGCCCACCCGGCCCTGGAACAGGCCCGCCGGGACACCGTCCGCTACGCGGAGGAGGCCCGCGCGATGCTGGCCCCGCTCCCCGACGGCTACGCCAAGTCGGCGCTCGCGGAGCTGTGCGACGCGGTGGTGCACCGGGCGGGCTAGGGCCTGTCCGGCGGTCCACCGCCGCCCCCCCCGGAACCCGCATGACGGTCGTGTTGATCATGTGCGCGGCCGGGAGGGGAAGCGGTGAGGGCGGCTCTGGTGACGGGCGGCGCGGTCTCGACGGGCGACGGCGGCCCGGCGGCGGTCGAGAGCACGGGCGCCACGCCCTCCGCGACGGTGCCGGACGCCCCGTCCGCGCCGCACGCCGGGCCCGCCCCGACCACCCCCGTCGCCACGCGCAGCCTGCACAGCTCGTAGCGGCGCCGCCGCTTGAGGCGCCCTCCTAGGGGGTGTCCTCCGGCCGTGGGGGCGAGCCCGCCTCCAGGTCGCGGGCGAGTGCCCGGAGCCAGACCTCCACGTCCGTGAGCGAGGCCAGCAGCGGCACGGGGACCCGCTCCGCCACCTCCGGCGGCAGGGACGCGGGGCGGACCCGTACGCCGTCCGGGGGGAACCCCGCCGCCCGTACGGTCGCCGTCACCACCTCCTCGGCCGCCTCCCGCGCCCAGCGCCGGGCGTCCGGGGGAAGCCCCGGCATGCCGTCCGTACGGGGCAGCCAGTAGGCGCCGACCAGCGTGCGCGACCCGTGGTCGAGCACCGCGAGCCAGTCGTGGGCGGCCCCGGCGGCGTCCGCGGCGGGCTCCGTCCGGTACTGCGCGTAGGCCGCCTCGGCGATGCGGAGCCGGTGCAGGGTGAGCCGTACGCCGGGGGAGGGGCCGGACGGGGTCACGCCGCTCCCGGCCGGGGGCACGCCGCTCCCGGCCGGGGGCATGTCGCTTCCGTCCGTGGGCATGTCGCTCCCGGGCGGGGTCGTGTCGCTCCCGGCCGTGGGCACGCCGCTTCCGGCCGTGGGCATGCCGCTCCCCGCCGTGGCCGCGTCCCTCCCGCCCCCGTCCGTCACCGCCGTCGCCGTGGCCCGCACCAGCGGCGCGGCGGCCCGCAGCAGGCCGGACATGGCGTACCGGATCTCGGCGCGGGCCCCCGCCGGCCAGGCCAGCAGGCCGCAGAGCAGGCCGATCGCGCTGCCGGTGAGCACGTCGACCAGCCGGGCCTCCGCGAGCCGCCAGGTCACGGGCGCGATCTGGGCGAAGGCCGTGGCCACGACCAGCGTGAAGAGCCCCTGGCCCCAGGAGGGACCGCCGAGCGGGCCCAGCGTGAAGGCCACCAGCATCATCGGCACGAGCAGCGCCGCGTACACGGCGGACGCGCCCCCGGCCCCCACGATCAGCAGCCCGGCCGCGAACGCCCCCGCCAGCGTCCCGGCGGCCGCCGCCCGCACGGCGGACCAGGTGGCGCCCGCCGTGGTCCGGCCCAGGGTCAGGACGGCGAGCAGCACCCAGAAGCCGTGCGTCAGGTCGAGCGAACCGGCCACCAGCCGGGCGAGCGCCAGGCCGAGCGCGGTGCGCAGCGCGTTCTGGAAGACGACGGAGCGCCGGGTCAGATTGCCCCGGATCCGGACGGCCACCAGCCGGGCCGGCCCCTCCGCCGCGTACCAGAACTGCTCGCGGGGCAGCCCGTGGAGCCGCTCGCGGCCGCCGAGCGCGAGGGAGGCGGCCGTGCGGACGGTCACCGCCGACACCGCCGCCGTCAGGACCGTCGACCGCCGGACCAGGACGGCGCGCGGGACCGGCTCCCGCCCGCCGGAGGCCCCGCCGCGCGCCTTCAGGAAGTCCGCGACCATCTCTTCGAGCAGCTGCGGCCCGGCGAGGACCCGCCCCCGCGGCCCCCGCCCCCTCGCCCCCCTCCGCAGCGCCGCGGCCGTCTCCGCACAGCTCGCCGCCGTCCCCCGCAGCAGGTCCGCCGAGACCGTGTCCCCGGGCGCCGGGACGTGCGCGGCGAGGAGGGCCAGCTGGTCGAGGAGCCGGCGCGTCGCGGCCCCCGCCTGGGCCAGGGCCCGGTCCGTCCGGCCCGCGCCCGTCGGCCGGGCCCCGGCGGGCAGCCGCGACAGGCGCAGCTCCCGCCCGGCCGCTTCGAGCCGCCCGGCCGCCTCCGGGTCCGGTTCCTCCCCGCGGGCGGCCCCGGCGGCGGCGCGGGCCGCCAGGTCCAGGGCGCCGGCGATCCGCTCGCGGTACGGCGCCTCCGGCGCGTCCGGGAACAGCACCGCCTCGGCCAGGGCCAGGAGCGCCCCGCCGACGGCGAGCCCGATCAGCCGCTGCGGCAGCGTCCCCGGTGCGTACGGCGGGAAGCAGGCCAGGATGTAGAAGAGCTGGAGTCCGGGGGCGGCGCCCGCGATCCGGGGCCCGCAGGCCGTCCCGAAGGCCAGCGCGAACCCGACCGCCAGCATGCCCGCGACGGCCGGCCAGGTCCCGACCGCGAGGACGGTCCCGAGGGCGACGAGCACGGCCGCGGCCGGCAGGGCCCGCAGCACGGTCGCGGCGCGCTCCCGGCCCGCCCCGGGCAGGGGGGAGAGGATGCCGAACGCGATGGGGGTGAACAGGGCGTAGACCCCGGCCACCGGCCGGTCCAGGAGGTAGAGCGCCGGATAGAACCCGGCGGCCGTCGCGGCCGTGACGTGCGCGGCGTGGCGCCCGGTGCGCGCCACCGCGGAGAGCCCCTCGGCCATGACGGCTCCCTTCCGACCCGCCTCCCTCCAGTCTCGCCCGGGACCGCGCGTCCCGCCTTCGCGGAACCGGCCGTTCCCCTTGTGCGGATCCGCGCCGGTCTCGGGGTCGGGTCATCCCGGAGGGGTACGCGAGGTTGATCCCGGGGGCTGACGCATCTCCCCCTCCCGTTTGGTCAGATGGAGTACATCGACCACGTGAGGCCGTTCGGGCCTCTCCAGGGCGCACGGAGGTAGCGGAGACCATGGCAGCGAACGAAGTCCCCAGCGAGACCCCCAGCGAGGCTCGCGGCGAGGCTCGTGGCGAGACCCGTCGCAAGGCGAGCCGGTACGTCGTCCCCGCCGCGGTGGCCGGCGTGGCCGCGGCGACCATCGGTCTGGTCCCGGCGCTCGCGGCGTCCGGCGACCCGGACCTGCCGGAGATCACGGCACAGCAGCTCGTCGAGAAGATCGCGGGCTCGGAGACGCAGACCCTCTCCGGCACCTTCAAGGTCTCCACCGACCTGGGCCTGCCGGCCCTCGGCGGCCTGGCGTCCGGCCTCGGGGGCCTGGGCGGCGGCGCCTCCTCCACGGCGGACCCCGCGCAGAAGCTCACCGAACTCGCCTCGGGCACCCACACGCTGCGCCTGGCGGCGGACGGCCCCGAGCGCCAGAAGCTCACCCTGCTCGACGGCTCCGACGAGTACAGCCTGATCCACAACGGCGACGACGTCTGGGCCTACGACAGCAAGTCGAACGAGGTCTTCCACGAGAAGGGCGCGTCGCAGGGCCCGGAGCCCGAGGAGAAGGAGCTGCCCGCGACGCCCAAGGAGCTCGCGGACGAGGTCCTGAAGGCGGCGGGCGACACCACGTCGATCACCGTCGACGGCACGGCGAAGGTGGCGGGCCGGGACGCGTACCAGCTCCTGATCAAGCCGAAGCAGGCCGGTTCGACGGTCGCGTCGGTGAAGATCGCGGTGGACGCGGCGAACGGCACCCCGCTGAAGTTCACCCTCTCCTCGGTCGAGGGCGGCAAGCCGGTCGTGGACGCCGGCTTCACGAAGGTCGACTTCGCCCGCCCGGACGCGTCGGTCTTCGCCTTCGAGGCGCCGAAGGGCGCGAAGGTGACGGAGGGCGCGGAGGAGGCGCGGAAGTCGGAGAAGCTCCCCGAGAACTTCGAGAAGGACTTCGGCAAGGGCTTCGAGAAGGACTTCGGGAAGGGCTTCGAGGACTTCGGCAAGGGCCTGAACGTCATCGGCGAGGGCTGGACGACCATCGCGAAGCTCGACACCGGGGCCCCGGCGCCGAAGACGGACGGGGCGCCGAAGGAGATCCAGGGCTTCCTGGACTCCTTCGGCGACGAGGTCACCGGGAAGTTCGGCTCGGGCACCGTCTTCAAGACGAAGCTGGTGAACGCGCTGCTCACCGACGACGGCAAGGTCTACGTCGGCGCGGTGACGAAGGACGCGCTGGTGAACGCGGCGAACGCCGACAAGTAGGAGCCGAACGGGTTGGGACCCCGGGCGGGTCGGGGGCGATGGTCACCGACCCGCCCGGGCGTTTCTCCGCCTTCCCCGTGAGGGTTACGGGAAGGTCAGCTTGAAGGCGTTGATGTAGCCGGTGTCGGCCGAGGCCTTGTCCTGGACGCGGAGCTTCCAGGCGCCGTTGGCGA
>NZ_LGEG01000221.1 GCF_001280125.1 Streptomyces sp. NRRL F-6492 | reverse complement strand
GCTCCAGGGGGGGGGGTCCCACGGGGCCGGACCGCCCTTCGGGGGGGGGCCGGGCGTCCCGAAAGGCGTTCCCCCGGGCCCCCGCCGCCGTCCGTCCCTCCCACCCCCTCGTTCCGAGAAGGCCCCCGGTGCGGGATCATGGAATCCGGAACGCAGAAGGGACGGAACGGACGATGAGGCACCGCAGTGTCGCGGACCTGATGACGCCCACCGCGGTCGCGGTGCAGCGCGGGACGCCGTTCAAGGAGATCGCGCGGCTCCTCGACGAGTACGGCATCACCGCGGTCCCGGTGGTCGACGACGAGAACCGGCCGGTGGGCGTCGTCTCCGAGGCGGACCTGCTGCGGCGGCACACGGCGAAGGACGGGCCGAGCACGGCGGAGGCCATGATGACCAGCCCGGTCGTCACGGCCCGGCCGTCGTGGACGGCGGTCGAGGCGGCCCGGCGGATGGAGCGGCACCGGGTGAAGCGGCTGCCGGTCGTGGACGCGGAGGGGCGGCTGATCGGGGTGCTGAGCCGGAGCGACCTGCTCCAGCTGTTCCTGCGCAGGGACCGTTCCATCCAGGAGGAGATCCGCGAGGACGTGGTCGTCCGGATCCTGCGCCTCTCCCCCGCCGCCGTGCACATCGACGTCGACGAGGGCCGGGTGACGCTGAGCGGCACGCTGGAACGGCCGGGCATCGGCCCGATCCTGGTCCGTCTGTGCGAGACGGTGGACGGGGTCGTGGAGGTCGTGGACAGGCTGACGCACGAGGAGGGCGGCGGGGCCTGAGGGGGGTGTCGGTCGCCGCTCCGGGGCGGCCTCCGTCCTGCGGCGGCCCCCGTTCCGGGCAGCCACCGCCCCGGGCGGCCCCGTTCCGGGCGGCCCCGTCCGTCAGGTGACCGCCTCCGGCCAGCCGTACCCGGGGCCGGTGTGCCGGGGCACGGTCCCGGCGCCCGCCGCCTCCATCTCGCGGTTGGCCTCCCGCATCAGCTTGCCCGCCAGGTCCTTCATCGCCCGGCTCGCGGCGAGTTCGTCGCCGATCGCCGGCACGTCCGTGTCCGTCGGGTTGCAGTGGGCGGAGCCGTGGCCCGTGAGCGTCGAGTTCCCGGTGCTCAGCCGGGCCTCGGCCCGGGTCGTACCGCCGTCCTCGACCAGCTCCAGACCGACCTTCCACTCCAGAGTGCGGGTCATGGTGTGCCTCCTCGCACCGTCGGCCGCGCGAAAACGGCGCACGGCCCCTTCCGATGCCTCCAGGATCCCACCGGCGGGGGGCACCGGCGCGCGGGGACGGCCCGCGTTCCCGGGGCTTCGTTCCCGGCGTGCCATCGGAGTTCCTATGGCACCCATGGGTTTCCCCATTGGTGGCCCTTCGGGCGCCGGTCTACGGTCGGAGACGTCCCCGCTTCCCCTTACTCCCCACCCCTCACTCCTACGGAGACTCCCGTGTCCAAGATCCTCTTCGTGATGACCGGCGCCGACCACTGGACCCTCGCCGACGGCACCAAGCACCCCACCGGCTTCTGGGCGGAGGAGGTCGTCGCCCCCTACGAGGCGTTCAAGGAGGCCGGTCACGAGGTCGTCGTCGCCACCCCCGGCGGCGTCGTTCCCACCGTCGACGGGGGCAGCCTGGCGCCCGAGTACAACGGCGGACAGGAGGGCGCCGAGAAGACCGCCGCCGCGCTCGCCTCGATCGACGGGATCAAGCACCCGATCGGCCTGGACGACGTGGACCTCGACGCGTACGACGCCGTCTTCTACCCCGGCGGCCACGGCCCCATGGAGGACCTCGCCGTCGACGCCGTCTCCGGCCGGCTGCTCGTCGAGGCCCTCGACTCCGGCAAGCCCGTCGCCGTCGTCTGCCACGGGCCCGCCGCGCTCCTCGCCGCCACCCGCCCCGACGGCACGAACGCCTTCGCCGGGTACGAGGCCGCCGCCTTCACCAACGCCGAGGAGGCACAGGGCGGGCTCGCCGACAAGGCGAAGTGGCTCCTGGAGACCCGGCTGACCGAGGCCGGCGTGAACGTCCTGACGGGCGAGCCGTGGGCACCGAAGGTCGTCGTGGACCGGAACCTGCTCACCGGCCAGAACCCCGCCTCCTCCGCCCCGCTCGCGGCCGAGGTCGTCGCGCGCCTCGCCTGACCGCACCCTCCACGGGGGCGCGGATAGCCTTGCCGCATGAGGCACGGGGATTCCGATGGCGGCGCCGGTGCGGTACGGCCGGGCACGCCGGACCTGAACCTGCTGCGCACGTTCCTGGCGGTCTACCGCTCCGGCTCGTTCACCGCCGCCGCCGGACTCCTGGGCCTCTCGCAGCCCACGGTGACCGACCGGATCCGCGCCCTGGAGCGGCACACGGGCCGCGAGCTCTTCGAACGGCTGCCGCGCGGCGTCGCCCCGACCGCCGTGGCCGACGACCTCGCGGCCCGGGTCGCGGCCCCGCTCGACGCGCTCGTCGCCGCGACCGGGCACGGGACGGCGCCCCACGAGCGGGCCGCGCCCGTCCATCTGGCGGGCCCCGCCGAGCTGCTCTGCGCCCGCGTCCTGCCCGCCCTGGCCCCGCTGGTGGACGACGGCGTACGGCTGCGGATCACGCCGGGCCTGACCGAGCCGCTCCTCGACGAGCTGCGGGCGGGCCGGCACGACCTGGTGATCGCCACCTTCCGGCCGCGCGGGCGGTCCCTGGTCTCCGTACCCCTGATGGACGAGGAGTTCGTCCTGGTCGCCGCGCCCGCGCGGGCCGGGCGGACGAAGGCGCGGCTGGCCGCGGAGGGTCCGGCGGCCCTGCGGACGGTGCCCCTCGTCGCCTATGCCGAGGACCTGCCCATCGCCCGCCGCTACTGGCGTCACGTGTTCGGCACGCGGCTGTCCCGCCCGGCCGACGTCACCGTCCCCGATCTGCGGGGCGTCCTCGCGGCGGTGGCCGCCGGGGCGGGTTTCGGCGTGCTGCCACGCTACCTCTGCGCACCCGAACTGGCCTCCGGGGCGCTCGTGCTCCTCCACGAGCCGGAGGACCCGCCCATCAACACCGGCTACCTCGTACAGCGCCCCGGCCGGGCCGAGGACCCCGACGTCACGCGCGTGCGCGACCGGCTGATCGGGGCGGGGCGCTCGTGGTGAGCCCGGGGCGGCCCTCCCCGCCCCGGGCGGTATAACCGGAGCATGATCTACCACGTCGTACCCCTCGGTGAATGGTCCGCCCGGCCGGAGCGGCCGTATGCGCCCGCGTCCCTCGCCGAGGAGGGTTTCGTCCACTGCGCGCCCGACGAGGCGACCGCGCTCGCCGTCGTCAACGCCTTCTACCGCTCCTCCCCCAGGCCCCTGCTGGCGCTCGTCCTCGACGAGGCCCGGCTGTCCGCCGGGACGGAGTGGGAGGCGGCCGTTCCCGCCCCGCCGCCGGGCGTCCCGGACGGGACCCTCTTCCCGCACGTGCGCGGACCGCTCGACCGCGACGCCGTCGAACGGATCCTGGAGGTCACCTGGGACGGGGACGGCCGGGCCACGGGGATGACGTCGCGGGAATGACGTCGTCAGGATGACGTCGTGGGAACGGCAGGGGACGTTCCCACCCCCGGCGGGCGCTTCCGGTGTGATGACGTGTAAAGCGCGAGTGCCCTGCGTGTTCCCTCAGCCGTGCGTCCGTGGTGCGCGAGCATACGGACGCCGACACAAGCTCCCCCACCCCGTGGGTCCGGTCGGGCGATTCCGGCCGGCGGGCGCCACGGCGCGTGACGGGCGCGGGTCGCAGTGCTCGACGCAAGAACACCGACACAGGAAGAAGGACGGACGTGTCCGGCAGCGAAAGCGAGAACCCGGCAATCCCCGCCCCCACCCCGGCGCCGACCCGGCCCCGGACGAACCGGGACTGGTGGCCCAATCAACTGGACCTCCAGGTCCTCCACCAGCACTCGCCCCTCTCCAACCCGCTGGGGGAGGACTTCGACTACGCGGCGGAGTTCGCGACCCTGGACCTCGACGCCCTCAAGCGGGACGTCTTCGAGGTGATGACGGCCTCGCAGGACTGGTGGCCCGCCGACTACGGCCACTACGGGCCGCTCTTCATCCGGATGAGCTGGCACGCCGCGGGGACGTACCGCATCGCCGACGGCCGGGGCGGCGGCGGCTCCGGCGCCCAGCGCTTCGCGCCCCTCAACAGCTGGCCGGACAACGCGAGCCTCGACAAGGCGCGCCGGCTGCTCTGGCCGGTCAAGCAGAAGTACGGCCGGAAGATCTCCTGGGCCGACCTCCTCGTCTTCGCCGGCAACTGCGCCATGGAGTCCATGGGGTTCGAGACGTTCGGATTCGGCTTCGGCCGGGAGGACATCTGGGAGCCGGAGGAGATCTTCTGGGGACCGGAGGACACCTGGCTCGGGGACGAGCGCTACAGCGGCGACCGGGAACTCACCGGTCCTTTCGGCTCCGTGCAGATGGGCCTGATCTACGTCAATCCCGAGGGCCCCGAAGGAAATCCGGACCCGCTGGCCTCGGCCCGTGACATCCGGGAGACGTTCGGCCGCATGGCGATGAACGACGAGGAGACGGCGGCGCTCATCATCGGCGGCCACACGTTCGGCAAGTGCCACGGCGCGGTCGACCCCTCGTACATCGGCCCGGAGCCCGAGGCCGCCCCCTTCGAGCAGCAGGCCCTCGGCTGGCGGAACACGTACGGCACCGGCAAGGGCGCCGACGCGCTCACCAGCGGCCTGGAGGGCGCCTGGACCTCCCGGCCGACGAAGTGGGACAACGGCTACCTGGACAACCTGTACGGGTACGAGTGGGAGCTGACGACGAGCCCGGCCGGCGCGAAGCAGTGGACGCCCACGGACCCGTCGGCGAAGGACACCGTGCCCGACGCCCACGACGCGTCGAAGAAGCACGCCCCGATGATGCTGACGACGGACCTCGCGCTGAAGGTGGACCCGGTCTACGGGCCGATCACGAAGCGCTTCCACGAGAACCCGGACCAGCTCGCGGAGGCGTTCGCCAAGGCCTGGTACAAGCTGCTGCACCGTGACATGGGCCCCCTCTCCCGCTACCTGGGGCCCTGGGTCCCCGAGCCGCAGCTGTGGCAGGACCCCGTCCCCGAGGTGGACCACGAGCTGGTGTCGGACGAGGACGTCGCCTCCCTGAAGCACCGGATCCTCGACTCGGGCCTGTCCCTCCCCCAGTTGGTCACCACCGCGTGGGTGTCGGCGGCGAGCTTCCGCGGCACGGACAAGCGCGGCGGGGCCAACGGCGCGCGGATCCGGCTCGCGCCGCAGAAGGACTGGGAGGTCAACGCCCTGCCCGAGGTGACCGGGACCCTGGAGGCCCTGGAGCGGATCCGGCAGGACTTCGACGGCGCGCAGAGCGGGGGCAGGCGGATCTCGCTCGCCGACCTGATCGTCCTGGGCGGGTGCGCGGCCGTCGAGCAGGCCGCGCGGAACGCCGGGCACGACGTCACGGTCCCGTTCGCGCCGGGGCGCACGGACGCCTCGCAGGAGCAGACGGACGTGGAGACGTTCGACGTGCTCGAACCCGAGGCGGACGGCTTCCGCAACTACCTCCGGGCGGGCGAGAAGCTGTCGCCGGAGACCCACCTCCTCGACCGCGCCAACCTGTTGACGCTGACCGCCCCCGAGACGACGGCGCTCGTCGGCGGCATGCGGGTCCTGGACACCGGCTTCGCCGGGTCCCCCCACGGCCGCTTCACCCACCGTCCCGAGGCGCTGACCACCGACTTCTTCGTCAACCTGCTCGACATGGGCACGGAGTGGAAGACGTCGGCCACGGAGGAGAACGTCTTCGAGGGCCGCGACCGCGTCTCGGGCGAGCTCAAGTGGACCGCCACCCCCGTCGACCTCGTCTTCGGCGCGCACTCCCAGCTCCGCGCCCTCGCGGAGGTGTACGCCTCCGAGGACGCGGGCGAGAAGTTCGTGCACGACTTCGTGAAGGCGTGGGACAAGGTGATGAACCTCGACCGGTTCGACCTCGCCTGACCCCGGCCCGGTCCCGCCGCCCCGCCCGGCCCCGTACCGGCGGCCCGGTCCCGTACCGGCCCGTACCGGCCGCCGGGGGCCGGGACGGGGGCGGGGCGGGGCGGCCGGGTGGAGACCGTGGGGGTCCTCCGTGTCTGCCGGGACGATTGCCGGGTATCCGGGTCCCGTACGGACGACGTGGAAGGCCCTCGAAGGAGTGAAGAGCGTGACGGTCAAGGCGATGGGGTGGGCGCACTCGTTTCCCGTGTCCGGGGGCGTACGGGCCGGACGGCAGTGGACGCGGAGGCACCTCGCCTCCCTGCCGTGGACCGAGCGGGAGCCCGAGACGGTGGACTCCGTGGTCCTGGCCGTCTCCGAGCTGCTCACCAACGCCCACGTCCACGCGCACAGCGACGCACAGCTCGTGCTCACCTGGGACGGCGACTGCCTCCACATCAGCGTCCACGACGACGACCCGGCGCTGCCCCGTCCCCGCCAGGCGAGCGAGGGCGCGGTCTCGGGGCGGGGCGTGAACATCGTGCGGGCCCTCGCCGACGAGTGGAGCATGCGCTGCCAGCGGCACGGCAAGACGGTGACGGCGTGCTTCCGCCCGGTCCTCGACCCGGACGCCGACGACGCCCCGGCCGCCGGCGACGGCGCTCGCTAGGCGTTCGGCGGGAGCGGCCGGCGGGAGATCGGCGAGGGAGCAGAAGGGGATCGGGCGGGCCGCGTGCGAGAAGCGGCCCGCCCGATCCCCTTCCGTCAGGGCTTGTTGGCGAGGGCCCCGAGGTACTGGTTCGTCTGCTCCAGCCGCGCCTCCACACTGCCCGTACGCTCGGACACGGCCCTCAGTTCGTCGCGGACCGCCAGCAGGGCCAGGACCACCGCCCTCGCGGCCGGGTCGGACACGTCCTCCAGGGCCGCCCGGGCCTCGTCTGCCACCGGAGCGGGTCGGGGTGCCTGCGTCGTCATGGCTGCGCCTCCTGTCCGGCCGTCCATCGGCCGTTCTCGTACGTGTGCCCCGAAACACTCCGTCCGCTCCTCTCCGGCGGCGGGTGTCGGCGCGGTGGGCCGGTGGGAGGCCGGCGCCGCGGAGCGCCCGTCGCGGTCAGAAGGCGTACCGCACCCGCAGCCACGGGGCACGCGCGTCGATCAACCGGCGCAGCGACTCGACGGCGGACGCCTTGGTCCCCGTGCGGTAGCGCACGTTCCGGGCGCCGCTCTCGGACCGTTTGGGCTGCTGGAGGTCCGGCCGCCACAGGACCTCCTCGGCGCGGGGGTGCCAGCCGAGGTTGACCTCGTGCAGCTCCTGGTTGTGCGTGAGCATGATGACCTCCGCCGCGGCCTGGTCCTTCACGCTCCGGGGGAGCACGTCGTCCATGGCGCGGAGCAGCTCGTCCCACCCCTGCTCCCAGCCCGGGCGGATCACCACCGGGGAGAGGTTGAAGTGCACCTCGTACCCGGCCTCCAGGAAGTCGGCCGCCGCCGCGAGGCGGTCGGGGACCGGGCTCGTCCGGATGTCGAGGAGCCTGGAGTCGTCCGGCGGCATCACGGAGAAGCGGATCCGCGTGCGGCCCCGCGGGTCGAGCCGCAGCAGGTCGGGGTTGACGAACTTGGTGGCGAAGGACGCCTTGGCGGTGGGCCACCGGCGGAAGGCCCGGACCAGATCGGCGGTGTTGTCGCTGATCAGGTCGTCGACCGAGCAGTCGCCGTTCTCGCCGACGTCGTAGACCCAGGCCCGGTCGTCGCACTGGTTGGGTTCCCGTTTGGGTCCGCCGGCGGCGATGTGCCGGCCCAGGGCGGCGAGGACGCGGTCCACGTTGGTGAAGACGGTGACCGGGTTGGCGAAGCCCTTGCGGCGCGGGACGTAGCAGTACGCGCAGGCCATGGCGCAGCCGTTGGAGAGGCCGGGGGCGATCCAGTCGGCGGAACGGCCGTTGGGCCGGATGCCGAAGGACTTCCGCTCCCCGAGGATCAGGGTGTCGCGCTTGGTCCTCACCCAGCGCTCCACGTTCCCGGCGTTGCCGTGCAGGTGCGGGACGCGCCAGTGGGAGTCCGTCTCCACGAGCCGGGCGCCCGGGAACCGCGCGATGACCTGCCGCCCCCGCCAGGAGGCCGCGGCGGCGGGCTCGGCGTGGATCTCCGCCACGTCGAGCAGCCTGCGCGCCTCCGCTCCGTCGCGGAACGAGCGGCCGTCCGCGTCCTCCGCGGGGGCGCCCATGACCTCGCTCACGTCGAACAGGCCCTCGGCCCCGTCCTGCGGTCCTCCGGAACGCCGTCGCATGGTCACCCAGTCTACGGATCGGGACGGACGGACGTGCCGGGTCGCGTGGCGGGGTCAGGATCGGGAAGGGCCCGGTCCGCCGTCCCGGTCGGACGACGGCCAGACGTAGGGGAGGTCGTCGGGCACTCCCGGGAAGAGGTCGCGGTAGACCTCCGGGGCCTTGCGCACCAGCGCGGACCGGTGGCTGCGGTGGAACGCGGGGTCGCCGAGCCAGGGCGGCAGCTCGCCTGCCGCCGCGAGCTCCTCCTGTCCCCTCACCTCTCCCCCGGGGCTCAGGGCCAGGTAGTCGCGCGTCAGCGTGGCGGCGCAGGTGTCGGAGCGCCCCGCGGCCGTCCAGACGCCGCAGACGTCCAGGCCGTAGCGCACCAGGGCCTCCTCGTAACCGGCCCACATCCGCACCGCGGGGTGCCGGCGCCAGCCGTATCCGGGCACGGTGAGCCCCCGGAGGACCTGGAGGGCCTCGACGCGCTGCTTCCCCAGCCGCCTCGGGTCAAGCACGGCGGCCGAATCGAGGAATCCGGCATGGGGGAGGAATGTCTGCATGGGGCAGCCCTACCCGTTCTCCGGTCCGGCGCCTCCCCGCCGGCGGGGCGGAAGGGGCGCCGGGGCGCGCCGGCCCTAGCGCGGTCCCTCGGGCGTGGCGGTGTGGTCCCGGTGCCCGTGCGTGCGGCGCCGCTCCTTCATCTCGGCCTCGTAGAGGTGGCCGCGGCCCTCGGCGAGGGCGGAGACGGCGTCGCGTTCGAGCTTCCTGAACGGCTCGTGGTACGTCTCGTCGTACGCCTCGACGATCTGGTACGTCCAGTGGCCCGGGATGACGTTGCGGCCCAGGATCTCCCGCTCGACGAGGTCGGCCCACTTCTCGTGGCCGGCCCGCCTCAGCAGCGCCACCGCCTTGTCCAGCTCCAGGTCGGCGGTGCCGGTGAGCTGGTGGAAGGAGTACAGGTGGCCGCGGGCCCGCTCGGTGGTCTCCAGGGCCTTGGAGAGGGAGCCCAGCGCCTCCACCGTGAGGTCGCTGACGTTCTCGGGCCGTACGCGGCGCCGGCCCCGGTGGTCTTCCTCGTGGTTCATGCCCGTCTCTGTGCCCCCGGTCCGGCGGAAGTACACCCGGCCGGACCAGCGGTGGTCCGGCCGGGGCAACGTGCCGGGCGGCGGGGGCGCGGATCAGCGGCCGCCGTGGTCCGCGCCGTCCCGGGCGGCCAGGCCGCCGGGTCCGAGCAGGCCCGTGGGGTGCAGGGCGCCCCTCTCCTCCAGACGGGGCAGGGTCCGTGCCGAGGACCAGGCGACGAGCAGGGGGAGGACGGGGCGGACGGGCTGTACGAGGCGCAGCCACGGAGGCGCGTAGACGGTGGGGGCCCGGCGGCGGACCGCCTCGGCCAGCCATGACGCCACCTTCTCCACGGGGTAGACCTTGCGCGCGGGGCGCGGCATGTGGGCGCGCAGCTCCCGCAGGACGTCATGGGCGTCCACGTCCCGCACCATGTCGGTGTCCGTCCAGTGCAGGTAGGCGACGCCGACGCCGACGCCCCGGTGGGCGCACTCCGCGCGCAGCGACTGGGCGAACGACTCGGCCCCCGCCTTCGACGCGCAGTAGGCGCTCATCATGGGGGCCGATCCGAAGGCCGCCGTCGAGGCGACCTGGAGGAAGTAGCCCCGTGAGGCCAGCAGGCCGGGCAGGAACACCCTGGCCGTGGTCGCGCTGCCCATGAGGTTGACCTGGACGACGCGGTTCCACGTCCTCGGGTCGGACCCGGCGAACGGGCCGCCCTCGGCGACGCCGGCGTTGGCGATCACGACGGAGGGCTCCCCCAGGTCGCGCGTCACCCGGCGGGCCGTCCGCTCCATCAGGTCGTCGTCCGTCACGTCGACCTCGTAGCACCGGCTTCCCGGGGGCAGCTCCCGCGCCACCCTCTCCAGGGTCTCGCTCTCCCGGCCGAGCAGGGCGACGCGCATGCCCCGGCCGGCCAGCTCCCTGGCGAGACCGGCTCCCAGGCCGCGCGCCGCGCCCGTCACGACCGCCGTCCGTCCCCGCAGGGGGTTGTCGCGGGACATGGTCCTCCAAGCGGTGCACCGGGTCCTCCCGGCTCTCCTCCCCCGCCGGTCGCGGGGACGCCTCCATGGCACCACCGGGTCCGGCGGGCCGCCGTTCCGGCTGCGCCGATTGCCGCATCGGCCCGCGCGGCCCCGGAAATGCCGCGGGAATGCCCGTACAGGTGTGGGAACGGGGATCGGGGGCAGATGATGCCCGGGGTGCGGGCCTGCGGCCCCCGGGGCGGTACGGGGGGCGGGAGGCGCGTGGTCGGCGGCGCCGGCCGGTGACGTATCGTCGGGACGGACTTCGGACGGCAGGACGACCAGGACAAGGTGAGGGGAAAACGCATGGACAACGAGGACTCGAAGCGGTTGCTGGAACTACTGACCACCCGGCGGTCCGAACTGGTGGCGCAGTGGGAGCAGACCGTCGGAGCTTCGTTGCGCGGACGCGTGAGCAGCGCGGAACTCGGCCGGGAACTGGGCGAGCTCTACGACGCGGTCACCGAGGCGGTCGCCCAGGGCGGCCTGGCGGGCCGGGGCGACCGGTTCGCCGTCGTGCGCAGCCTTCTCGTCGAGCTGTCGCGCACCCGGGCCCGGCAGGGGTTCACCCCGACCGAGACCGCCGTGAGCGTCTTCTCGCTCAAGGAGGTCCTGGAGCCCTTCCTCGGCGGATCCGTCGAGGACGTGCGCGCCTACCTGCAGTTCTCCCGGCTCCTCGACGACCTCGGCCTGTTCACGGTGGAGGAGTACGCGCGGACCCGCGAGGAGATCATCTCCGCGCAGTCCCAGGAGCTGCTCGAACTGTCCACCCCCGTGGTCAAGCTGTGGGACGGGGTGGTGGGCGTGCCGCTCGTCGGGACGCTCGACTCCGCGCGCACCCAGGTGGTCATGGAGAAGCTGCTCCAGGCGCTCGTGGACTCCAACTCCGCGCACGCGATCATCGACATCACCGGCGTGCCGGCCGTCGACACCCAGGTCGCGCAGCACCTCTTCAAGACCGTGGTCGCCGCGCGGATGATGGGCGCGGAGTGCACCATCTCCGGCATCCGTCCCCAGATCGCGCAGACCATCGTCGCCCTGGGCATCGAGTTCGGCGACATCCCCACGAAGGCGACCCTGGCCGACGCCCTGCGCCACGCGCTGGTGGAGATCGACAAGGCCGCCGCGGCCCGTCCGGCGGGTCTGCTGTGAGCGACCGCGTGCCGGTCCTGAAGATCGGCGACATCCTCCTGGTCTCGATCCAGGTGGACCTGGAGGACCAGATGGTGCTCGACCTCCAGGACGACCTCTCCCAGCAGATCGTCGCGACCGGCGCCCGGGGCGTGGTCATCGACATCTCGGCGCTCGAGATCGTCGACTCGTTCGTCGGACGCATGCTGGCCACCACGGCCGGCATCTCCCGCGTCCTCGGCGCGGAGACGGTCGTCGTCGGCATGCGCCCGGCCGTCGCCATGACGCTGGTGGAGCTCGGCCTCTCGCTGGGCGGCGTCCGCACGGCGCTCAACCTCGAACTCGGACTGGGCTACCTGCGCCGGGCACAGGACACCCTTCCGGCGCGCCCGTGAAGGAGTATCCGGCCGACGAGGCCTCCCGCGAGGAAGTGTCGATCTTCTCCAGCGGCGACGTCGTCAAGGCCCGTCAGACGGTGCGCGTCCTCGCCCAGCGGGCCGGCCTGTCCCTGGTCAACCAGACCAAGCTGGTCACGGCCGCCAGTGAGCTGGGCCGCAACACCCTCATCTACGGAGGGGGCGGCACGGCGCACGCCGTCATCGTCCGCGACGTCGCGCGCGTCGGCGTCCGGGTGAGCTTCTCGGACACCGGTCCCGGCATCCCGGACATCGAACAGGCCCTGACCGACGGCTGGACGTCGGGCAACGGCATGGGCCTGGGCCTCAGCGGCGCGCGGCGCCTGGTCGACGAGTTCGAGCTGGACTCGGCGCCGGGCGCCGGAACCACGGTGACGGTGCTCAAGTGGGCGCGGTGAACCCGGTGTCCGGTGACGAGGTCGAGGCCGAGGACGTCGTGTGGCTGCGCCTGGACGTCGCCATCGCCACGGCCGCCCGGCGGGAGGCGGCGCGGCTGGCCCGGCGCGTCGGCATGGCTCCGGTCCGCGTGGCGGAGATCGAGCTCGCCGTGACCGAGGCGGCCACCAATCTGCAGAAGCACGCCCGGGACGGCGCCCTGGCCCTGCGGGTGATCACCCTCCGGGACCGGGCCGCCCTCGAACTCATCTCCCTGGACAGCGGCCCGGGCATGGCCGACGTGGGCGGCGCGCTCACGGACGGCGTGTCCGGCAGCGGCACCCTGGGCGTGGGCATGGGCGCGATCGCCCGGTTCGCCGACGTCTTCGACGTCCACTCCCTGCCCGGCCGCGGTACGGCCCTGCTCGCGCGGTTCTGGACGGGGGACGGCCCCGGTCCGCTCCCCGGGGCCGACGAGCCCGAGGTCGCCGGTCTGACCCGCCCGATCAGCGGCGAGGAGGTCTGCGGGGACACCTGGGCCGCGCGCACCGAGCACGGCCCCGACGGCGAGCGGGCGGTCACGGTGATGATGTGCGACGGACTGGGGCACGGCCCGCTGGCGGCGCTCGCCGGCGAACGCGCCCGGGCCGCCTTCCGGGCCGGCTCCCACCGGAGCCCCCAGGACATCGTCCGGGCCCTCCACACGGAGCTGAGGGGCAGCCGGGGCGCGGCGATCACGGTCGCCCGGGCCGACTTCTCCCGGGGGACCGTCGAGCACTGCGGGGTCGGCAACGTCAGCGCGTTCGTCGTCAACGGCGACAAGCGCAACACCCTCCTCTCCCTTCCCGGGATCGTCGGTCATCAGATGCCCGCGCCCCGGCTCTTCCGGACCGCCCTGGATCCCGACGCGGTCCTCGTCCTGCACTCGGACGGCCTCAGCGACCGCTGGTCGCCGGCCGACTTCCCCGGCCTGTTCACCCGGCGGCCGGCCGTCGTCGCGGCCCAGCTCCTCGGGCAGGCCGGGGTGCGCCGTGACGACGCGGGCATCGTCGTCGTCCGGGCGGCCCGGCGGTGAGTCGGTCGCACGCCGACGGTCTCTGCGTCCTTCCGCTGGCCGTCGAACGAGACGGGTTTGAACTGCGCAGGCGTGGACAGTTGGTGTGCCGGGCCCTGGGCCTCGAAGGCCACGAGCTGGTGCGCGTGGTGACGGTACTGAGTGAGGTGGGACGTGACCTCCTGGGAGCCCCGGGGCTTCGCGTGGACCTGGACGTGGCGAGCCCCCTCCGGGAACCCGAGCTCTTCCGTGCCCGCTTCACCTGGAGCGGGCCCCGCGTCCCCGGCCGTGACGCGCTCGACGCCGCCGGCCGCCTCCTGGACCACTGCCGGTACGACGTGACGCCCGAGAAACACACGCTGACGGTCGGCCAGCGGCTGCCCGCCTCCGAGGGGCGTCCCGGGCAGCGGGCGGAACGCGCCCGCGCGGCGCTCCGCGACTCGGGCGACCTCAGCATGGGCGAGGAGCTGCGGATCCAGAACCGGCAGCTCCTCCAGGCGCTCGAGGAGTCGAGGGCCCAGCAGGAGGAGCTGCAGCGGCTGAACGCCGAGCTGGAGGAGACCAACCAGGGGGTGGTCGCCCTCTACAGCGAACTGTCCGCGGAGCTGGAGGAGACGAACACGGGCGTGGTGGCCCTCTACGCCGAGCTGGAGGACAAGACCAGGCAGCTGCGTCTGGCGAGCGAGGCCAAGACCCGGTTCTGGGCCAACGTGAGCCACGAGCTGCGGGCCCCGGTCAACTCGGTCATCGCCCTCGCCCGCCTCCTGCTCGCGTCCGGCGCCGACCCGCTGACCGAGGAACAGCGCCAGCAGATGTCCCTCATCGCCGGCTCCGGCAGCACGCTCCTCGCCCTGGTCGAGGAGCTCCTGGACGTGGCGAAGGCAGAGTCGGGGCGCCTGGAGCCCCATCTGGTCCGCACCGACCTGCGGACCCTGCTGCACCAGCTGCGCGGGACGCTCCGCGGGATGGCCCGCGACGGGGTGCGCCTCGACATCCCCGACGTGCGGGACGTGCCGGAACTCGTCACCGACGAGGTCATGCTCACGCGCATCCTGCGCAACGTGCTGTCCAACGGCCTGAAGTTCACCACGGCCGGCGAGGTCCGCCTCACGGTCGGGACCGAGGACCGGGCCGGACGTCCCTGGTTCGTCTTCACCACCACCGACACGGGCATCGGGATCCCCCCGGACCAGCAGGACCGCGTCTTCGAGGAGTTCTACCAGGTGCTGGGCACCCACCAGCGGGGCCAGCCGGGCACCGGCCTGGGCCTGCCCTACGCCCGCAGACTGGCCGGCCTGCTCGGCGGCGTCCTCACGCTGACCAGCGAACCGGACGCCGGGACCACCGTGCGGGTCGAGATCCCGGCCTGCCCCGACCTCGCCTCCCCGGACGCGCCGCCGCCCGGAGCCGCAGACGGCGCCCGGACGGGTTCGCTGGTCGTCGTGGACGACGACACGACGTTCATCGAACTGCTCCGGCCGGTGCTGGGCCGGGTCGCGCGGAAGGTGACGGAGGTGTCGGTCAGTTCGCGGGCCCTCGACGTCATCCGCGCGGAGCGGCCCGACGCCGTCCTGATCGACCTGGCGATGCCGGCCCCCGACGGCTACGTTCTCCTCCAGGTCCTGGCCCGCGACCCGGAGACCGCGCACATTCCGGTCGTGGTCCTGACCTCGACCGACCCGAGCGACGTGGACCGCTCCCGGCTCACCCACGCGCGGGCCGTCCTGGGCAAGACGCACCTGACGCCCGAACGCATCGCCCTGGCCCTGGCCCTCACCCCGGCCGGGCCCGACCGCATCCCTCCGGCGGAGGCCGGCGAGCAGCACACGTCCGGAGAGACCACGCCGTGATCCCAGGCCAGACCCCGTCCGACCATTCGCCCGCGCGCATCCTGATCGTGGACGACAACCCGACCAACCGCTACGTCCTGAGGACCACGCTGTCCCGCGCGGGCCACACCGTCGTGGAGGCGGAGGACGGCACCGGGGCGCTCGCGCTGCTCAAGGACGCCGACGCCCTGCCGGAGGTGGCCGTCGTCGACGTGCGGCTGCCCGACATGACCGGCTTCGAGGTCTGCGAGCGCATCAAGGCGGATCCCGCGACGGCGGCGCTCCCCGTCCTCCACGTCTCGGCGTCCGCCATCACCGTCGACGACCGCACCCAGGGGCTCAACCGCGGGGCGGACGCCTACCTCACGGAGCCCATCGCCCCGGACGAGCTCCTCGCCACCGTCACGGCCACCCTGCGCTACGCGCGGGCGCGCCGCCGGGCCGAGCGCCTCGCGGACCGCCTGTTGCACCTGAACGAGGCGACCCTGCTCCTCTACAGCGCGGACAGCGCCGCCGGGGTCGCCCGGGCGGCCGCCAGGGGCGCGGCCATCGTCCTGGGGGCGCCCGCCGTGGCGGCGATCATCTCCCCGCACGGGGAGCCCGCCTCGGCGGCCGGTACCGCCACGAGCGGGGAGGCCGCCCCCGACACCGTCGCCGACGTGCGGCTCGACGCCCGCGACCTGCGTCCGTACCACGAGTTCGGGGACCGCACCGGGACGCGGCTGCTCACGGTCCACGCGCGCGAGTGGCCCGGGCTCCCGCACGGCATCGCGCCCCACGGCAGGCTCACCGTGGCCGTGGCGCGCGCCAAGCCCGGCCGGCAGCCGGTGTGCCTGGCGGTCCCCGCGGAGGCGGTCTCGACGCCCGACGACGAGCAGCTCCTGGCCCAGCTGGCCCAGGCGTGCGCCCTCGCCCTGGAGGCCCTGCGGAGCTACACCGAGGAGCACGACCTGGCGCTGACCCTCCAGCGGAGCTTCCTGCCCGAGACGCTGCCCGACTCGCACCTCGCCGACCTCGCGGTGCGCTACCTGCCCGCCAGTGACCACGCGGAGATCGGCGGCGACTTCTACGAGGCCCTTCCCACCCGGGGAGGCCTCCTGCTCGCCGTCGGCGACGTCGCCGGGCACTCCCTCGACGCGGCGATGCTCATGGGGCAGATCCGTCACGCCCTGCGCGCCTACGCCATCGAGGGGCATCCGCCCCACGACATCCTCGGGCGCCTCGACCACCTGCTGGCGGCCGTCGGGGCGCGGCTGACCCTCACCCTGTGCATCGTCTTCATCGACGAGGCCACCGGTCTCCTGCACATCGCGAACGCCGGCCATCTGCCGCCGCTGCTGCGCACTCCCGACGGGCGCGTCCGCTCGGTCGACGAACACGGGCCGCTCCTGGGCATAGGCCTTCCCCACCCGGTGGGCACCGCGGTGGAGGCACCGCCCGGTTCGGTCCTCGTCATGACCACCGACGGACTGATCGAACGCCGGCACGAGCATCTGGGGCTCTCCCTCGAACGCCTCGAATCCGCCCTCGAAGGCCTTCCGGCGGACGTGGAGGGGATCTGCGACGGCCTCCTGGAGGCGTTCCCTCCCAACGGGGAGGACGACATCGCGCTCATGGCGGTACGTTTGACCGGCTGTGGGTGATCCCACACATTGTGTGGCTTGTATGTGCATGTGCCCGACGGGTTGCGATCCCGGGGACGACTACGAGACGGTTGCCCCAGGACAACTGTCGTCCATAGCAGGAAGGTGGTGAGGCGCGCGTCACGCGTGCCTCCGTTTGTGTCTGCTTCCCGCAGTTCCCCCGCCCGTTCGCCCGGCACCGGCCTCCAGCTCGGTGCGACGTGGATCGAGGCCCCTTACCCCGTAATGGTCGTGGACCGGCACGGCGGTCTCGTGCGGATCAACGGGGCCGCGCAGCTCCTCCTGCCCGGCGCCACGAGCGGCGGCTGGCTGCACGACCTGGTGCCGTCCTGGCTGGCGGACGCCCACCGGCGCATCTGCGACGGCCTGTCGGACACGAGGACCGGCCCGCTGACCGGACGCATCCGCGACCGCCTCGTCGAGGCGCACCCCACCACGGGCGACGACGGCGACGTGGTGTGGTGGCTGGTCGACGAGACCGACCGGCGTTTCGCCGAAACGGCCCTGGCCGACGTGCAGACGCGCTCCGAGGTCCTCGCCGAGGTCTCCGGTTCCCTGCTGTCCACGCTGAACGTGCGGCGCTGTATGGAGGTGGCCTCCTCGATGGCCGCGGAGCACCTGGCCGAGGCCGCCGTCCTGGTGGCGCCGCCCCAGGGACGGCGCCACTCGCTGACCTTCGCCCACCGGGGCGGTCCCGTCACGCAGTCCGTCCGGCAGGTCGACGTCTCCGCCGTGCCCGGACTGGCCGAGGCCCTGCAGGGCTTCCCGCCGGTGCCGGCGCGCTGGATCGACCCCGCCGACCTCCCCGACTGGGTGATCCCCGAAGGCTTCACCGCACCGGTCGGTTCCGTCATCGTCACCCCCCTCCCCGGCCACGGGGTGCCCGCCGGGGCGCTCATCCTGCTGCGCTCCGGCACCGAACGGGCCTTCAGCGAGAACGAGGAGGTCTTCGCGCGCCTGTTCGCGGCGCGCGCCGGGGCCGCCCTGTCCGCCGCCCGCCTCTACACCGAGCAGGCCGCCATCACCGCCACGCTGATGAACGAGCTGCTGCCGCCGGTGCTGCGCCACGTCCACGGGGTCGAGTACGCCGGCGGCTACCGAGCCTCGAAGGACCACGAACGGATCGGCGGGGACTTCTACGACGTCCACCCGAGCGCCGACCCCTCCGGGGAGACCCTCGTCGTCCTGGGCGACGTCGCGGGCAAGGGCCTGGAAGCGGCGGTCCTGACCGGCAAGATCCGCAACACGCTGCACGCCCTGCTCCCCCTGGCCGACGACCACCAGCGGGTCCTGAACCTGCTCAACGGCGCACTGCTCTCCTCGCACCACACCCGCTTCGCCACGCTCGTCCTCGTCTCCGTGCGCAACCGGGAGGGCCGGACGCTGCTGCGGCTGACCGGTGCCGGGCACCTGCCCCCGCTCCTCGCCCGCGCCGACGGCACGGTGGAGGAGGTCGCCACCCGCGGCACCCTGGTCGGCGCCCTGCCGACCGTCGAGGCCCGCACCGTGGAGACCGTGCTCGCCCCCGGGGAGACGTGCCTGCTCTACACCGACGGCATCGTCGAAGCGCGGGGCGGTCCCCTCGGGGACGAGTTCCTGGGCACGGAGCGCCTGAAGAGGGCGCTGGCCGAATGCGCGGGCATGCAGGCGGAAGCGGTCGTGGAGCGGATACGGATGCTGGCCGCCCAGTGGCTCCACGAAGGCCGGCACGACGACATGGCCGTCGTGGCGATCACGGCCCCCAGGGCCTCGGCACTCACCACGGGCGACGGATACGGCCGGTACGGCGGGAGGAACACGTGAGACAGGCCACCGCGACGGACACGGTGGTGGAACGGCTGTGGACGGCGGCGGTGGAGGGTGACGAACCCGCCGCGGCCTCCGTCGTGCACGAGGCCCTCGCCACGGGCGTGCCGGAGGAGGTCCTGCTCCTCGACGTGCTCGCGCCGGTCCAGGCGAAGGTCGGCGTCGAATGGGCCGCCGACCGCATCACCGTGGCGCAGGAGCACGCCGTCACCGCCATCAACGAGCGGATCGTCGCCTCCCTGGCGCACCGCCGCGCCGGCGGCCGCGCCGCGCCCCACCGGGGCCGCGTCACGGTCGGCTGCGTCGACGGCGAGTGGCACGCCTTTCCCGCCCGCCTCGTCGCAGAGGTGCTCTCCCTGCACGGCTGGCGGGTCGACTACCTCGGGGCGCAGACCCCGACCCCGCACCTGGTGGCCCATCTGCACCGGAGCGATCCCGACGCCGTCCTGCTGTCCGGGTCGATCCCGACCCATCTGCCGGCCGCCCACGCCGCCATCACCGCCTGCCAGGCCGTGGGCGTCCCGGTCCTGGCGGGCGGCCGCGCCTTCGGGCCCGGCGGCCGGTACGCGCGCACGCTGCGCGCCGACCGGTGGGCCGCCGACGCGCGCGGCGCGCTCGCGGTCCTGGACCAGGGCGTGCCCCGTCCCGGCGCGTCGGCCGGCCGGCACGCGGTGGACGACCTGCCGCACCTGGCCGACCAGGAGTACACGATGGTCGTCCGCTCCCGGTCCCGGCTGGTCAAGCAGGCCCTGGTCGACCTGGAGGACCGGTTTCCCCCGATGCGGGCCTACAGCGACCTCCAGCGCGAGCGCACGGCTGAGGACATCGCGCACATCGTCGACTTCCTGGCCACCGCGCTCTACGTGGACGACCCCGAGCTGTTCACCACGTTCCTCGTCTGGACCGCCGACATCCTCCGGGCCCGTCGTGTGCCCACCCGTTCCCTCACGGCCGGTCTGGACGTCCTGTCCGGCCAGTTGCACGACTTCCCCCGCGCGGTGCACGCGATCGAACGGGGCACGAAGGCCCTGGGCGAGCACGCCGCCCGTACCGTGCCCGGCCCCCGCTCATGAACGACTTCCCCCCCACCGAGTTCACCCTCGGCGTCGTCCGCGAGCCCGGCTCGCTGCGCGTGCGCGTGAACGGGGACCTCGACTACGACACCTGCGGCGAGCTGGTCGACGCGGTCACCGAGAACCTGAGGGACGGCGGGGAGCCGCCGCGGGGCGTGCGCCTCGACTTCGGCGGCCTGACGCACATCGACTCCTCGGGCCTGTCCGCCCTGCTGCTCGTCCACCGGCGGTCCAGTGCCCTCGGCGCCACCCTCTACCTGGACAACCGTCCGGACTTCCTGGAGCGCATGCTGCACATCACCAACGTCCTGGACCACCTCACCGGCCCGGCGGCCGGGAGGGAGCCCGACGGGGACGCGGACCTCAGCTGGCCGGAGAGGGGCCCGTACTGACGATCCGGAAGTGTTCGAGGGTTCCGCTGATGTCCAGGACCCGTCGCACCGCGGAGTGCAGGGGGCCGATCAGCACCAGTTCGCGCCCGTCCGCCACGTGGCGGCGCCGGATGTCGAGCAGCGCGTTGAGGAGCATGCTGTCGGCGAACGTGACCCGGGAGAGGTCCACCGCCGTCATCGGGGAGGCCTGCTCGTCGGCCGCCGCCCAAGCGGCTTCGACCTCCTCCACGTCGTCATGATCCATCTCGCCGCGCATCGTGATGACGAAGACCTGCTCGTGCCGGGTGAGGTGCACTTTTCCCTGGGGGGCCGCATACATGGCGCCATCCTCACATCGGCGGACACCACCGCGCCAGCCGCCCCCGGAGACACCGCCCGGCCGCCGCGGGCGCGGTGGCGCACGGACCGCGCCCCCGGAGCGGCTCTGCTCCGGGGGCGCGGGCGCGGAACGGGTGGCGCGGATCAGAACTGGAGCGACCAGGCGTTGACGTAGCCGGTGTCGTTGACCCAGTTGTCGGTGACGCGGAGCTTCCAGGTGCCGTTGGCGGCCTTGCCGGAGGCGTCGACCGTGAACGTGCCCTGGACGTGGTCGGCACTGTCGGAGGAGTTGTGGTTCTTCAGTACGAACGCGCCGCCGTCGGGGGCGACCAGCTCGACCTTCAGGTCGCCGCGGAAGGTGTGGCGGATGTCGACGGTGACGGCCAGGTTCGCGGGGGCGTTGCCGGTGACGCCCGTGACGGTGACCGGGGACTCCACGGTGGCGTTGTCGCGGATCTGGACGTCGTCGGTGTTCTCGAACCTGCTGCCGGTGGGCGGCGGGGTGGTGCTGCCGGTGCCGGTGTACAGGAGCTTGTTCGGGGAGCCGGTGCGGGGGTCGGTGACCTTGCCGGAGGTGGCGTCGGCGACCAGCTTGTCGCGGACCTGGGCCGGGGTCCAGGTCGGGTTGGCGGCGAGCAGCAGGGCGGCCGCGCCGGCGACGTGCGGGGCGGCCATGGAGGTGCCGCTCATCGACTGGGAGGCGGTGTCGCCGGAGTTGGAGGTGGAGACGATGCTGTCGCCGGGGGCGAAGACGTCCAGGCAGGAGCCGTAGTTGGAGCCCTGGCCGTTGCTCCAGCCGGTGGCGCGGGCGTCCCGGCTGTTGGTGGCGCCGACCGTGACGGCGGACGGGGTGGAGGACGGGGAGTAGGAACACGAGTCGGCGTTGTTGTTGCCGGCCGCCACGACCCAGGTGACGCCGGAGGCGATGGAGGCCGCCACCGCGTCGTTCACCGACTGGGTCTTGCCGCCGCCGATGCTCATGTTGGCCACGGCCGGCTTCGCCGCGTTCTTGGTGACCCAGTCGATGCCCGCGAGGACCGGGGCCCAGGTGTCACCCGAGGTGCCCTGGCAGTTCAGGACCCGGACGCCGATCAGCTTGACGCCCTTGGCGACGCCGTACGCGCCGCCGCCGACGGTGCCGGCGACGTGGGTGCCGTGGCCCTGGCAGTCGGAGGCGTTGGAGTCGTTGTCGATGAAGTCGTAGCCGCTGACCGCGCGGCCGCCGAAGTCGCGGTGGCTCATGCGGATGCCGGTGTCCACGATGTACGCGTTCACGCCGGAGGCGGTGGTGCCGTAGGTGTAGCTCTTGTCGACCGGCAGGTCGCGCTGGTCGACGCGGTCCAGGCCCCAGGAGGGCGGGTTGGGCTGGGTGTCGACGGCGTACGCCACCGCGTCGGCCTCCACCCGGGCCACCGACGGGTCGGCGGCCAGCTCCTCGGCCTCGCTCTCGGTCATCCGCACCGCGAAGCCGCGCAGGGCGGCGGTGTAGGTGTAGCGCAGGCTGCCGGCGTGCCGCTCGGTCAGCGCCTTCGCGGAGGCGGGCACGTCGGCGCGGGCGACCGAGTCCCTGAAGGTGACGATGTAGGAGCCTTCGACCGCGCCGGGGCGGTCCGCGCCGACGACGCGGCCCTCTCCGCCGCCCGGCGGTACGGGGGCGGCCGTGGCCCCGGCGGTCGAGGCGGCCCCGGCGAGCAGGGCGGCACTGGCGCCGACGGCGAGCAGGCGCCGGAGGGCGCGAGCGTCGAACTCCATGGTTTCTCCCTTGAGAGCTGTCCGGGCCCGGCTCGGGCCCGGAGGGCGGCACCCGTCACCCCGGTGGGCTCCGGACACGCTCCTTCGGTGGTGGGGAGGCGCGTGTCCGGAGGACGGCCGCCGGCCCGCCGGGACGCGATCCTGTTGGGATCATGACAATCGCCCGGACGCGGCGGCCGTGCGGGCGCCTTCGGGTGCCGGCGCCCACGGCGGTGGGGTGTGGGGTGGCGTGCCGCGCGGAGTGGGCTCCGTGCGACACGGGCCCGGCCGCGCCGGACGACCGCGTGGGGTGCGGCCGTCCCCGTACCTCCGCCGGCTGGGGACCGCGGTGTACGGGACGGCGTCGCCGGACCGCCCAGAGCTTCGGTCAGACGGGAGGAACCCAGCAATCCGTAGCGCTACCCAAAGAGCGGGAACGGGCGGGCGGACCGACCGTGCGCATTCCGTAGGTGGTGGACCCCTATTGCGGCCCCGGCCGTCCGGAGGGTAGACCACCTGCCCAACGGGGGCCGTGGCCCGGCCCGGAGAAGGGGCGGGCCGCGGACCCCGACCCAACGGGCCGCCGCGACGTACGGCGGGCCTTCCGGGTGAGTGGCCGGCGAGAGGCGGAACCGTGGAGAGACGTTCCTTCGGTACGGGGTCCCCGAGTGCGGGGCGCGGCGAAGAGGCGGCCGGCGGGAGCGGGTTCGTCGGGCGGGCCGAGCAGGCCCGGCGGCTGCGGGAGGCGCTGCGGGAGGGGCCGGGCCTCACCGTCGTCCGGGGAGGGGCGGGCACGGGGACGTCCCGGCTGGTGGACGAGGTGCTCGGCCGGGCGGAGTTCGCGGAGTGGACGCAGCTGCGCGGGACGTGCCCCGACACGGCGGACCCGGCGCCGCTCGGGCCCGTCGCCGACGCGCTGGCCGGGCTGCCCTACCGGCCCGTCCCGGCCGGGCGGCCGCTGCCGGCGGTGACCGGGGCGGTCGGCCTCCTCGTACCGGAACTGGCCGACCGGCTGCCGCACCCACCCGCCCCGGCGGCCGATCCGGAGGTGCGGCGCGGGCTGCTGCCGCGTGCGGTCGGGGCGCTCCTCGCGACGGTCGGGGACGCCGTGCTGGTCGTGGAGGACGTCCACCACGCCGACCCCGCGACCCTCGCCCTGCTCCACCACCTGACGGGCGCGATGCCGGCCGGGCTGCGGCTCGTCGTCACCGAGGACACCGCGGCCGGGCTGCCCGTCCTCGGCGTCCGCGCCCCGGAAGGGGTGCGGGTCGAGGAGATCGACGTCCGGCCCTGGACGCCCGGGGAGACGGGCGAGTTCGTCCGGCGGTGGCTCGACGCGCACCGCCCGGACCGGACGCACGAGCGGGAGGAACTCACCGCACTCGTCCACGAACTGACCGGCGGACTCCCCTCGGCCGCCGGGGAACTGCTGCGGGGCGCCGGGGAGCTGCTGCGGGGCTACGAGGAGGACGGCCTCCACCGGAGGGACGCGACGACGGAGCCCTGGACGGGCGGGACCGGTGGGGCGGCGGAGCCCTGGACGGGCCGGACCGGCCGGGTGGCGGACAGCCGGGCGGACGGGGCCGAGCGGGCGGCGAGCCCCCGGGCGGACGGGGCCTGCGGGGTGGTGAGTCCCCGGGGCGGGGGCGATCGGGCGTGGACAGGCCGGGCCGAACGGGCGGCGAGCCCCCGGGCGGGCGAGGGCGATCGGGGGGTGGAGTCGTGGGCGGGTGGAGCCGGCCGCATGGTGAGTCCCCGGGGCGGGGGCGACCGGACGGCGGAGTTCTGGGCCGAGCGGGTGGCGGGGTCCGTGCTCGACGTCGTGTGCGCGGTCGGGGTGCCCGTCCGGGTGCGGCGGGAGCTGGCCCGGCGGTGCGCGCCGCTCGGCGAGGACGCGCGGCGGATCGTCGAGGCGGCGGCCGTCCTCGGCCTCGCGGTGCCCGTCGGCGTGCTCGCCGAGGTGGCGGACCTCGCGCCCGGGCGGGCCGAGACGGCCGTGGAGGCGTGCGTACGCCGGTCCGTGCTGCGGGCCGACGGGCCGTGTCCCGACTTCCGCCACCCGCTGGACCGCCGGGCCGCGCTGGCGCGCCTGTCCGGGCCGCGGCTGGCCCGGCTGAGCCTGCGCGCCGCCCGGGCCCTGCGCCGGGGCGGCGAGGGACCGCCGCCGCTGGCCGACCTCGCCCGGCTGTACGCGGCGGCGGGGCGGGTGGACGAGGCCCTGCGCTGTCTCGTCACGGCCGCCGACCGGGCGGCCGCCGCCGGCGACTACGCCACCGCCACCAGCCTCTACACCCGGGCCGTCGCCGAGGACCCGCGCGCCGGGGGCCGGATCCGGACCGCCGCGAAGCTGGCCCGCACCGCGCAACTGGCCCGCGCCGGCGAGCCGGTGGTGGCCGCGGTGCGGCGGGTCCTCGACGAGGACGACCCGCCGCCCCGGCTGCGCGGCGAGATCCGGCTGCACCTGAGCGTCGTCCTGCGCAACCAGAGCGGAGGCGCGCTCGACAGCCTCAACGAGGTCGCCCGCGCCGTCCCCGACCTGGAGGCGTCCGACCCGCAGACCGCCGCCCGCGCCATGGCGGTCGCCGCCATCCCCTCCATCAAGGGCTGGCCCGTCGACCGCCACCGGGAGTGGCTGGAGCGCGGCGAGGCGCTCGCCGACCGGGTCACCGACCCGGTCGCCCGCGCCGCGATCGCCGCCAACCGCGCCACCGCCCTGATGCTGCTCGGCGACCCCCGGGCCTGGACCGCCGCCGAGGCGCTGGGCGGCCCGGCCGGGTCCGCGATGGAGGCCGCGCACCACGCCCGGGGATGGACCAACCTGGCGCACGCGGCCAGTGCCCTCGGATACGGCGCGCGGGCCCGGGAGTTCCTCGACCGGGCCGCCGCCGGGCTCGCCGACACCAGCAGCCCCTACCTGGAGGGGCTGGTCCAGACCGCCCGTCTGGTGCTCGCCTGGCACGAGGGCCGCTGGCAGGGCCTGCACGCGGCCGCCGACCGCACCACCCGGCTCTACCGGGAGATCCCCGACCTGACCTCCGAGGCCATGCTGGTCCGGGGGCTGACCGCGCTGCACGTGCTCGGTGACGTCCCCCGGGCCCGCCACGACCTGGCGGAGGCCGCCCGTACCACCCGTTACGACACCGGTCTCATCCTCACGGCCTCCGCCGCCGCCACGGCCCGCGTCCACCTGGAGGCCGGACGGCCCGGGCGGGCGTGCGACGCCGTGGAGGAGGTGCTGCACCGTCTCGAACGGACCGGCGGCTGGGTGTGGGCCGGGGAGGTGCTGCCCGTCGCCGTGGAGGCCCTGCACGGCAGCGGGCAGACCGCGCGGGCCCGCAGGCTCGTCGCCGACTTCGCCGACGGGACCGCCGGCAGCGACGCGCCCGCCGCCCGGACCGCCCTGACCGTGTGCCGGGCGCTGCTCGCCGAGGCCGGGGAGCGGCCGGACGAGGCCGTCGGCCTGCTCGCCGACGCGGAGGAGCGGTGGCGGCTGCTCGGCCGTCCCTTCGACGCGGCCCGGGCGGCGGAGGCCCGCGGGCGCTGCCTCCTCGGTCTGCGCGGGGAGGCGGCGGCCGACGGGGTCCAGGAGGTGGTCGAGGTCTACGGGCGGCTCGACGCCCGCTGGGACGTGGCCCGCTGCCGGCGGCTGCTGCGCCGCCACGACATCGTCACCACCCACCGCCGCGGCCGGCTCGGCTACGGCGACCAGCTGTCCCCGCGCGAGCAGGAGGTGGCCCGGCTGGTCGTCCAGGGCCGTGCCAACCGGGACATCGCCGAGAGCCTGGTCCTCTCCCCCCGGACCGTGGAGCACCACGTGGCGCGCATCATGCGGAAGCTGAACGCCTCCTCCAGGACCGACATCGCCCTGGCGGGGTGGGGCGAGGGCGGGGCGGAGCCTTTCCGCGGTGGGCCCGGAAGGGGTGTCGGACCCCTGTGACAGGGTGGGTCGCGGACGGGGGAACCGTCCCCGACGGACCCCGGAGAGCGCGGGGAGCAGCACGTGGACGACCCCGGCACCGGCACGGACCGCCGCCGCGCGGAGCGGAGGCGCTCGGACCTCGCCGTGCTCACCGCCTGGTGGCGGGGGCTCAGCGGCGACGGTCCCCTCGTGCTCCCGCCGCCGACCCTGAGCCGGTACCGGACGCTCACCGACGCCGACGCGCGCCGGCTGCGGGAGCGGGTGGCCGGCCCGGGGACCGGGCCGCAGGGGCTCGGCTTCTGCCCCGAGCTCCTGCTCGCCCACGGCCTGGCCGGGGAGGCCGAGGTCGAGGCGCCGCTGCCGCGCCGCCCGAAGGACCTCACCAAGAAGTACCGGACCGCATACACCGAACGGCGCCATCCGCTCGTCACCCTGACCGGCCTCGCCCTCGACCTGGACCATCCGGCGGCGGGAGGGCCGGTCTCCTGGTGGGGCGGGGCCCGGCCGGTCTGGAAGGAGGAGCCGCGACTCCCCACCCACCTCGGCGCCCCCGACGAGGCCGAGGCCGCCGAGCTGTGGGCCGCCGTCACTCGGCGGCGGCGTCCTGGACGGCCGGGTCCGAGGCGAGCGGGGCGACGGTCGCCACGTAGCGGTCGGTGGCGCCCACCACGTCCGCCGCCCAGGAGGCGACGATGCCGAGGGGCGCGAGCACACAGCCGAGGACGATCAGCACGACGGCCGGGAAGGACTTCGCGCGGTGCCTCGGCGGTTCCGTCCGTCGCGCTTCGAGCACCGCCACACGGGCGCGGAGCTCCTGGAGCTCCGCCGGCCCGCGCGGCCGATCCCTCGTCCGGCACCGGCACCTCCTCGTTCGTGACGGTCGCCCCCGTCCCAGCGGACCCCCGTTCCCCCGCGCGCGAGCGGGAGCGGCCCGTCCGAGGGGCGCCCGCTACGGCCCGGCCCGATGCCCCGGACGCCGTCTCCACGGCGGTGGGTCCGGCGGAGCCGGCGTGCGTCCCGGGACCGGCGCGGTCTCCCCCGGTCCGCGCCCGGGGGAGACCGTCGATCACCCGCCGGTGGCGGCGTCGTTGGTCAGGAGGATCTTGCCGGTGTGTCCGCCGGCCTCCATCCGCCGGTGCGCCTCGGCGGCTTCGGCCATGGGCAGCCGGTCCTCGACGAGCAGCCGCACGGAGCCGTTCTCGATCATGGGCCAGACGTTGTCGCGGACCTCGGCGACGACGGCGGCCTTCTGCTCCTCCGTCCGGGTGCGCAGGGTGGTGCCGTACACCGAGAGGCGCTTGAAGACCAGGTCGGCCAGGTCGAGTTCGCCGGCGAGGCCGTTCTGCAGGCCGATGACGACCAGGCGTCCGTCGACGGCCAGGGAGCGGACGTTGCGTTCGAGGTAGTCGCCGCCGACGACGTCGAGGATCACGTCGTAGGGGCCGTGCTCGGTGAAGTCCTCGGCGCGGTGGTCGATCGCCGTGTCGGCGCCCAACTCCCGTACCCGGGCGACCTTCTCCGGGCCGCCCACGGTGGTGACGACGCGGGCGCCCAGGGCCTTGGCGACCTGGATCGCCACGGAGCCCACGCCTCCGAGTCCGCCGTGGACGAGGAGGGTCTCCCCCTCCTTCAGTCCGGCGGTCATGACGAGGTTGGACCACACCGTGGCGGCCACCTCGGGCAGGCCCGCCGCCTCGACCAGGCCGATGCCCTTCGGTACGGGCAGCAGTTGGCCGACGGGGACGGCGACCTTCTGCGCGTAGCCGCCGCCGGTCAGCAGGGCGCAGACCTCGTCGCCCGCCTTCCAGCCGGTGACGCCCTCGCCGAGGGCGGCGACACGGCCGGAGACTTCGAGGCCGGGGTACGGCGACCAGCCGGGTTGCAGCGGGTAGAGCCCCATGCGCTGCATGACGTCCGCCCGGTTCAGGGCACTGGCCACCACGTCGACGACGACCTCGCCGGGAGCGGGCGCCGGGTCCTCGACCTCGGTCCACTCCAGTACCTCGGGACCACCGGTTTCCTTGATCGACACTGCCTTCATGACGCTCCGTTCCTCTTCTCGGGCGGTGGGCCTCGCCGGAGGAAGCCCACGCCGCTGACGCGCGGGTCGCGGGCGACCGCGTCGGGGTCGGTCTCCCCCGGATCACGGAGCCGTGGTCCGGGTCCGTCCTCACTTCCCGGGGCGCCGGGGCCCGGACCACGCGTACGCGGCGCCGCGGGAGTTCCGGGCCGGACGTACGGTCGCCTCAGTCGTCGTGGAGTGCGGTGGCGAGGAAGTCGACGGCGAGTTTGCGGGCGACGTTGGCGGCGCGGGTGTCGCGCAGGCTGTCGAGGAGGAGGAAGTCGTGGACCATGCCGGCGACGCGGACGGAGGTGACGTCGACGCCGGCCTCGCGCAGCTTGTTGGCGTACTGCTCGCCCTCGTCGCGCAGGACGTCGGCCTCGTCGGTGATGACCAGGGTGGTGGGCAGGCCCTTGAGCTGGTCCAGGGTGGACCGGAGCGGGGAGGCGTGGTGTTCGGCGCGTTGGGCGGGGTCGGTCGTGTAGGCGTCCCAGAACCATTTCATGCCGTCGCGGGTGAGGTAGTAGCCCTCGGCGAACTGGAGGTAGGAGGGGGTGTCGAAGTCGGCGTTCGCGACCGGGTAGAGCAGGCACTGGGCCTTGAGGTCGATGCCGCCGCGTTCCTTGTTCATCAGCGCGAAGACCGCCGACATGCAGCCGCCGACCGATTCGCCGGTGACCGCGATGCGGGAGGTGTCCAGGCCGTGCTCGGCGCCGTGTCGCAGGACCCACTGGCCCACGGCGTAGTTCTGCTCGACCTGGGTGGGGTACTTGGCCTCGGGTGCGCGGTCGTAGACGGGGAAGACGCCCGCCGCGCCGGCGCCGACGGCGAGTTCGCGGAAGAGGCGGTCGTGGGTCTTGTCGTCGCCGAAGACCCAGCCGGCGCCGTGGATGTAGAAGACCACCGGCAGCGGTCCGGAGGCGCCCTTGGGCCGGATGACGCGGGTGCGGACCGTGCCCCACTCCCCGGCGTCGACCTCGACCCACTCCTCGTCGACCTCGGGGCGCGGCACGCCGGTGTCGCTCTGCAGGCCGAGCAGGATGTCCCGGCCCTTCTCCGGGGGGACCTCGTAGATCCGCGGATGCGGATCGGTGGCCTCGCACAGCTCCTTCGCCGCCGGTTCGAGAAAGGGGGTGATCGGAGGGGGAAGGTCGCTCATGTCCGCTCCCTGTCACGGGCACACCGGTGCCCTGCTCATGCGACCCCGAGGGGGCCGCGGCTGTCGCGTACGCCTGGGCTCAGGCGCGGTCACGCCTGCGTTCCATCGTTTGCGCCTCCTTCGCCCGTCGCAACCCGGCCGGGAAACCCGACGGGCGTGTGCGCCGACGCGGGCCCGGCCCGATCGGCAAGGCGCCTCCTGGGAGCTCCCGGGAGCCCGGAGACTGCCCAGGACCGCCTGCCGGGTGCGCAGAAGCAGGGCGGTGGGGTCGGGCTGTCGTACGGTCGGGCCGACGCCCGCGCGGAAGACGCGCGTGGCCAGGGCGCAGACCGCGTCCCGGCCGTGGACCGCGTCCCAGTCGCGGACCGCTTCCCAGTCGCGGACCGCGTCCCGGCCGTGGACCGCGTCCCGATCGTGGAAGCGCCCCGGCCGTGGAGCGCCCCGGTGTCGGGCAGGCTCCGGAGAAGGTCTCGAACAGCGTGTTCGGCTCTCCGTCCTCCGCCGCCGCGGGCAGGGTCAGGAAGGCCGGGTGCACCGCTTCCCCGATCCGGTCGATCCGGCGGGCGCCCCTCGCCCGGCGCTTGCGCCGGGCGTACGCCGGCGCGCCGGCCGCCGAACCGTCCCGAAGGGGCGTCGCCTCCTCCGTCCCTCGTGCCGATGCCGTCCGCCCGCGACCGCCCTCCCGGACCGGTGGGTCGGGGGCGGACCTCACGCCTCCGGCAGGGTGATCTCCCTCTTGAGGATCTTGCCGCTCGGCCCCAGCGGCAGCTTCTCCACGAGCCACACCCCACGCGGGTACTTGTAGGCCGCCACCCTCTCCCTGACGTACTCCCGCAGCTCCTCGGGGGTGGCCCGCGCGCCGGGGCGGAGCACGACCGCGGCCGCGACCTCCTCGCCCAGCTCGGCGTGCGGGACGCCCACCACCGCGGCCAGGGCGACGGCGGGGTGCTCGTGGAGGACCTCCTCGATCTCGCGCGGGTAGACGTTGTAACCGCCGCGGATGATCATGTCCTTCTTGCGGTCCACGATGTACAGGTAGCCGTCCTCGTCCGCGCGGCCGAGGTCGCCGGTGCGCAGCCAGCCGTCCGGTACGGCGGCCTCGGTCTCCTCGGGGCGGTTCCAGTACCCCTTCATCACGTTGGGTCCCCGGACGGCCAGCTCGCCGATCTCGCCCGGAGTCACGTCCCGGCCCTCCTCGTCCAGCAGCCGCACCTCCACGTCCCGGATGGGAGTGCCGATGGAGCCGGCCTTGCGCGGGCGGTCGGGGTGGTTGAAGGTGACGACCGGGCTGGTCTCGGACATGCCGAAGCCCTCCAGGACCGGACAGCCGAAGCGCCGCTCGAAGCCGTGGAGGATCTCCACCGGCAGCGAGGCGCCGCCGGAGATGCACATCCGCAGCGTCGAGACGTCGGCCTCGGACGGGTGCTGGAGCAGCGCCGCGTACATGGTCGGGACGCCCTCGAAGACGGTGGCCCGCTCGCGGGCGACGGCGTCCAGGACGGCCCCCGGTTCGAACCGGGGGATCAGGACGAGGGAGGCGCCGCTGCGGACGGCCGCGCTCATGGTGCAGATCTGCCCGAAGATGTGGAACAGGGGCAGGCAGCCCACCACCACGTCCTCGGGCGTCATCCGCTGGACCTCGATGCTGTTGACCTCGGTGTTGTGCCGCAGTCCCGCGTGGGTGAGGACGGCGCCCTTGGGGCGGCCGGTGGTGCCGGAGGTGTACAGCAGGACGGCCATGTCCTCGCCGTCCGTGTCGGCGACCTCGGGCAGCGGCTCGTGCCCGGCCAGCGACGCGGCGAACGCGGCGGGTTCGACGGCGGTGTGCCGCACTCCCGCGGCGGCGGCCCCCTTCGCGCCCTCGCCCGGCGCCTGGTGCCATTCGAAGAGGCGCACCGCGCCGGAGTCGGCGAGGTGGAACTCGGTCTCCCTGGTCTTCAGGAGCGGGTTCATCGGGACGACGACCGCTCCGGCGCGCAGGACTCCGTAGTACAGGACGACGAACTCGGGGACGTTGGGCAGCATCAGGGCGACCCGGTCGCCCGGCCGTACGCCCTCGGACCTGAGCAGGGCGGCGGCGCGGGCGCTGTGCTCGTCCAGTTCCGCGTAGGTGAGGACCCGCTCCCCCAGACGCAGCGCGGGGCGCTCGGGCTGCCGCCCGGCCGTCTCCACGAGGAACCCTGCCAGATTGGCCATGACCCGCCTCCGTTACACGAGATCACTAGATGTTTACATCGCCGACATCTTGTCGCCGTCCACTGGCATGTCCTATGGCCTGCGCGACAGCACTCGGGCCCCAGGATTGTCCGCCGCGACAAAACGGCGGGACTAAGCTGCGACCATGGACCTTTCGGGCGTGACCGCGGCGCTTCATTCGAGGCTTCCGGAACTGGCCGAGAGGATGGCGCTGCGCATCCGCTCGGACGTGGACGCCTACCGGGACGAGGCGCTGATCCCGCTGGACTCGCTGCGGCGCTCCTGCCACGCCAACGCGGACTTCGTGCTGTCGCACCTCCGCCGCAAGGGCTCCCCGGACGCGGAGGCGGCCCGCGAGACCGGGCGGGCCAGGGCGGAACAGGGCGTCCCGCTGGCCGACACCCTGCGCGCGTACCGCATCGGCTCGGAACTCCTGTGGACGGAGATCGTCGCGGAGGCGCGCACGCGTCCGGAGGTGTCGGACGACCTGCTGGTGTCGGAGTCCGCGAACTTCTGGGCGCTGTTCGGCCTGTACGCGGAGGCGGTGGCGGTGACCTACCGGGAGACGGCCGCCGAGCTGACCTCACGGGGCCAGGCCAGGCGTTACGCCCTGGTGGAGGCGCTGTTCACCGGCGTCATCACCGACCACACCCTGTGGGAGGCCGCCCGGGAGCTGGGGCTGCCCGAGCAGGGGCCGTACGCCGTCGCCGTCGCGGAGGCCGGCGCCCCGGGCGAGGAGCCCCTCGCGGGCGTGGAGACGGCGCTGCGCCGGGCGGAACTCCCCTCCGCCTGGCGGCTGCTGCCGGACCAGCAGCTCGCGCTGATCGCGCTGCCCACCGCCACCGCGGAGAGCACCTGCCTCCGCGTCCTGCGGCGGAGCAACGCCCGGGTGGGGCTCAGCCCGTGCTTCCCCTCGCTGCGGAGCGCCCCGCAGAACCTGCGCTTCGCCCGTCTGGCCCTGTCCGGGCTGCCGGGCGGCGGGCCCGGCGTGGCCCGGTTCGACGACGACCCGCTGGCGATGGTCGTCGCCGCGGCGCCCGCCGAGGCGGCCCGCCTGGTGGAGGTGACGCTCCGGCCGGTCCTCGACCTGCCGGCCGCGGAACGGTCCCGCCTCCTGCGCACCCTGGAGCACTGGTTCGCCTCCGGCGGCTCGGCCGACGCCACGGCCCGGGGCCTCTTCGTCCACCCCAACACCGTCCGCTACCGCCTCCGGCGCGTCGAGGGGCTGACGGACCAGTCCCTCTCCGATCCGCGCGCGACGGCGGCCGTCGGCGCGGCGCTCCTGGCGGTCCGCGACCGGTGGACGGAACTCGTGGAACGGCCGACGGACACCGGCTGACCCGGAGGCCCGCCGGGGCCGGGGCCGCGCAGGCCGACGCGTACGCGGGCCCGCGATCACCGCACCGTGCGGCGCGGGTGGGTCAGCCGAAGCGTTCGGTACGGATCCGGCCGGGGCGTGTCCGGCGGCCAGGAGCAGGGCGGCGGCGTGCTCGACGAAGCCGGTCGGGCCGCAGACGTAGCAGCGGGCGTCCGCCGGGGACGGCAGGACCGGCAGGACCGGCAGGACCGGCAGGTCGAGTTCCGTCATGCGCCCCCGGGGGGCGTGCGGAGCCGTCCGGCGCGGTGCGGGTGCAGAGGCGGCGGACGTCCACGACGGCACCGGCGGCGTCGAGTTCCGCGGCGTACCAGACCTCGCCCGGGTCGCGTACGGAGTAGAGGAGGGCGCAGGGGTCGTCCGACGCGGACGCGAGCCGGGCGCGCAGCATCGCCATCAGGGGGACGATGCCGGAGCCCCCGGCGATCAGCAGGAGCGGGCCGGGGTCCTCCGGCGTCCACACGAACCAGCCGCCGAGCGGTCCCTCGACCTCGACCTCGGCGCCCACGGGGAGGTCGTCGGCCAGGTACGGGGAGACCTCGCCGCCGATCGCGGCCTGGACGCCCAGTTCGATCCGGTCGGTGTCGGCGGTGTCGGCGGGGGCGGCGGGGGCGGCGAGCGAGTAACTCCGTACGGCCCGGTAGCCGTTGTCGGCGGTCAGCCGTACGTCGACGTGCTGGCCCGGCAGGTGTCCCGGCCATTGGGGGACCTCGAACCTCAGGGTGCGGCCGGTCGCGGTCTGCTTCGTCCGCTCCGTGAGGCGGGCCCGCCGCCAGCCGCGCACCAGTCACTCCGGTGGCGCTGTTCGCGCCAGGGGGCGCCGTAGTCGTGGCAGCCGGCGGACTCCCAGAAGCCGGGTTCGTCGTCGGGCGTCAGGATGAGGTCCTTGACCCGCTTGGCCGACTTCCAGGAGTACAGGTGGGGGATCACCGGCCGGGCCGGGCCGCCGTGGTCCGGGGAGAGCGCGTAGCCGTCGAAGGAGTGCGCCAGCCAGGCCTTGCCGCCGGTGACGTCCTCCAGCGGGTCACGCAGTGGATGTCGGCGACGGGCTCCTCTGCGGGAGCGCCATCATCTCCTCCCACGTCCACGTGCGGCTCTCCCCGGTCTCGCCGGTCACGGTGAACGACCACCGGTCGGCGGGGACGTGCGGGGTGGGTCCCGCGGACAGGACGGGGAACGACTCCGTCGGGTACTGCCCCGGCGACAGCCGGGACACGAGGTCGCGGGCCGTGCCGTGGAACCCCGGTGACAGCTCGCCCACGGGTTCACTCCTCCCGCTCGAAGCCGGCTTCCGCCCGTTCTTCGTCGCGGTCGGCCCGGGCCCGGGCGTACAGGTCGCGCACGAACGCGCGGGCGTCCTCGGGAGGGATGCCGGTGCCGAGCCGGAGCAGCCGGTCCGTCCAGGGGCCGAGGGGGCCGCCGGGTCCGCTCGTGGATGCCTCCCGGTGGGCCGGGGTCGGCGGCGGGGCGGTCGTCCCCGTGCGTACCGCTCCTTGTCCTCCCTCCCGTGCTCCCCGCCTGCCGTACGGGTGCAACCCGGGGTCCCGTCGCGCGGGAGTGGCGCCGAGCAGGAAGACGCGGCCGGTCATCGCCTCCTTCCCAGGAGCGGGTGGGTGCGGGACACGGCCTTGGCGATGAGGGAGAAGGAGCGGGAGGTGTGCGGGGCGTAGATGAGGCGCAGGGTGTCGGGCCTGGTGGGCTTGGAGAGGACCGGCTTGCGGTGGCTGAAGGTGTCGAAGGACGTCTTGCCGTGGTAGGCGCCCGTGCCGGATTCCCCGACGCCGCCGAACGGCAGGCCGGGGACGCCGAGGTGGATCATCGGCGCGTTGTAGACGAGGCCTCCGGACGAGGTCTTCTCCAGGAGGGCCCGCCGGGCCTCCTTGTCGTGGGTGAACGCGTACAGGGAGAGGGGCTTGTCGCGGGCGTTGACGAAGTCGACGGCCTCGTGGACGTCGCGGACGGTCAGGACCGGGAGGATCGGGCCGAAGATCTCCTCGGTCATGGCGGGGGCACCGGGCGGCACGTCGGTGAGGACGGTGGGGGCGATGTAGCGCTCCCCCGCGTCGGTGGCGCCTCCGACGAGGAGGTCGCCGTCCGCCGTGAGGCCGGCCAGGCGCCGGAAGTGGCGGTCGTTGACGATGCGTCCGTAGTCGGAGCTGGTACGGGGGTCGGGGCCGAACATCTGCCGGACGGCTTCCGGCAGGGCGGCCAGCAGGGGGTCGCGGGCGGCCCGGGTGACGAGGACGTAGTCGGGGGCGACACAGGTCTGGCCGGCGTTGGTGAACTTGCCCCAGGCCAGCCGGCGGGCGGTGACGGCCATGTCGGCGGTCTCGTCGACGAAGACGGGTGACTTGCCGCCGAGTTCGAGGGTGACGGGGGTCAGGTGCTTCGCCGCGGCGGCGGCCACGACGCGCCCGACCGTGCCGTTGCCGGTGTAGAAGATGTGGTCGAAGCGCTGCGCGAGCAGCAGGGTGGTCTCCTCGACCGCCCCTTCGACGACGGCGACGGCCTCCAGGTGGCGGGGCAGCAGCTCGGCCAGCAGGGCGCTGGTGGCGGGGGCGAGTTCGCTGGGTTTGACGACGGCCGCGTTGCCGGCGGCCAGGGCGCCGACCAGCGGGTTCAGCGTGAGCGCCACCGGATAGTTCCAGGGCGCGATGATCAGGCAGACGCCGAGGGGTTCGGGGTGGACGCGGGCCGTCGCCGGCTTGATGTTCATCGGTACGGCGACCCGCCGGGGCCGCATCCAGCGGTCGAGGTGGCGCAGGGCGTGCTCGATCTCGGCCAGGACGCCGCCGATCTCGGTCAGGTGGGACTCGGTGCGCCCTTTGCGCAGGTCGTCGTAGAGGGCTTCCTCGATGGCCGGAGTGTGGCTCCTGAGGAGGCGGCGCAGGGCGTGGAGCTGGCGTCGGCGCCAGGCCGCCGGCCGGGTGGCGCCCGAGTCGAAGGCGGCCCGGAGCCGTACGACGGTCTCCGGTATGTCCTGGTCCTGCCGTGCCACGGATGCGGCGGCGGTGCCGGTCATGGGCGCGATCCTTCCGGACGGTGGGGTGGGGGCGGTGTTCGTACCGGGTCTCAGCGCTCCGAGGTCGCGTTCACATCGGCGACGAGGCGTTCGGCGAGGCTCTCGGAGGACGGCGGGTTCTGCCCCGTGTACAGGTTGCGGTCGACCACCACGTACGGCCGCAGCGGCAGAAGCGCCTTGGAGTACTCCGCCCCGCTCTCCCGCAGCCGGTCCTCCAGCAACCAGATCGCCTTGCGGCCGAAGCTGTTGAACTTCTCCTCCAGGTTCGAGAGCCCCGTCATCCGGTATCCGGTGAAGGGCCACGACCCGTCGTCGTTCTTCGCCGCGAACGCCGCCGCCGGCGCGTGGCACAGCAGCGCCAGCGGCTTGCCCGAGGCGAGGAAGCGGGTGAGCAGCGCGCCGGAGACCGGGTCGACCGACAGGTCCTCCATCGGACCGTGTCCGCCCGGGTAGAACACCACGTCGAAGTCGTCCGGGTCGATGCCGTCCAGCGGCCGGGGGCTGTTCAGCTCGCTCCGGATCTCCTCCAGGTACGCGGCCACCTCCCGCAGCTTCGACGGCCACCCGGCCGTCTTCGACATGCTCAGCCGGTCGAGCGTCGGGACCTTCCCGCCCGGTGTCGCGAGGGTGATGTCCCATCCCTCGCGGGAGAAGATCTTGTGGGGCATCGCCAGTTCCTCGCCCCAGAACCCGGACGGATGCGCCTCCCCGTTCCGCAGCGTCCACCGATCGGCCGCGGACACGACGAACAACACCCTGGTCACCACGGACCCTCCTCTGCCGAAACGGATTCGTCGACGTTCCGATGGGCGTATCGACCGAGATGTGCCGCAAGGGGCTCACCCCATCATCCGCCCCGGACGGGGCGCGGGCGACCGGTCGCGGTCTCGCACGGGGAAGACCACCGCCGGTCCCGAAGGCCCCGGCGGGCCCTACGCCCCCGCCCCCGCCTCCACCCCCGTCCGCCCCGCGTCGCCGCCCGCCTCCACGGTGCGGCGCTGCCGCAGGACCGCCGCGAGCATGGTGACCAGGACGCCGACGACCGTCCAGGCCGAAAGGACCAGCAGGGCGGAGGTCATGCCGTTGCCGTGGAAGTAGGAGATGGAGCGGGCCGCCCAGGTGCCCGCGCCCGGTGGCAGGGCGGGGCCGATCGCCTGCCAGAACGGCGGCAGCATCGGCGCGGGGAAGGCGCCGCCCGCGCTCGGATTGCCCGCGATGACGACGATCAGGATCGCCAGGCCGATCCCGATGACGCCGAAGAGCCCCTGGAGGGCGAGCGTGGCGGCGCCCACGGCGAAGATCAGCAGCGCGCCCAGCCCCCACAGCGCCCACACGCTGCCCGGCAGGGCCCCCAGGATCGGCCCGACGATGATCGCGCCGCCCAGGCCGCCGGCGAGCGCGACCAGGGCCATCGTGCCGAGGCGGGTCGCGGCGCGGGTCGGGTTGGCCGGGCGGGCACCGGCGCTGATCGCCAGGATCGACGCGCACAGATAGGCGCCGACGCACCAGCCGATGACCAGATAGAACGAGGACAGGCCGTTGAAGTCGTGCGGGGAGGCGGGAGCCACGTCCACCGTGCGCACGGTACGTCCCTGACTCTTGTCCACGGTGGCGATCAGCGTGCCCAGCGCGAGGGAGAGGGCCCTGCCGCCGCCCGAGGCCACCAGCAGCGTGTCGGTGGTCCCGGCCGGGTTCACCACCAGCGCGCCGTAGACGTCCCGGTTCATGATCTGCTCCCGCGCCGTCCGCTCGTCGGGCAGCGCACGGGGATCCAGCGGCGAGCCGGGCAGCCCGTCCAGGCGGGCCACCGTCTGCCCGGCCACGGCCTGCGGCGCCACCACGCCGAGGGCCACGTCCTTGAGGCGGGGCTCGTGCAGCGCGCCCACGTAGGAGGCGACGAAAAGCAGCTGCAGGGCGATCACCCCGATCACCAGCATCGTGGCCCTGGGAGTGACGGCGTCCTTCACCTCGGACAGGGTGCTCTGTTTCATGGCCCCAACGCTCCGGGACGACGGGGGCCCGCGCAGGCGGGAAGCACCCGAATGGCTGTCGACGCACCCGGACGCGTCGGCGGCCGGGACGCGCCGACGGCCGGACGCGCCGACGGCCGGATACGAGCCGACGGCCGGATACGAGCCGCTCGTCTGCGACGCAGCCCACACCCCTCGATGTTTACGCTGATTACATCGATGCGCTAATGTAAGTGGTGCACACATCGTAGGCGATCACGAGGAAAGAGAGAATCCGTATGACCAGCGAGCTGTTCTCACCGCTGCCCCTGCGCTCCGGCCGGGTACTGAAGAACCGGATCGCGAAGGCGGCCATGGAGGAGAACATGGCCGGCGACGGCCAGCTGCCCGACGAGCAGCTGTTCAGGCTGTACCGGCGCTGGGCGGTCGGTGGCACCGGGCTGCTGATCACCGGCAACGTCATGGTCCACGCCGAGGCGCTGACCGGCCCCGCCGGCGTCGTCCTCGACGAGCACGCCCCGCTGGAGCCGTTCACCGAGTGGGCGAAGGCCGCCAAGTCCGGTGGCGGCGCGATATGGATGCAGATCAACCACCCCGGCCGCCAGGTCGCCTCCGACATGCCCGGCGTGGTGTGGGGCCCGACCGACATCGGCGTCAGCCTGGGCAAGCACAGCAGCCGCTTCGGCCGCCCGACCGCCATGACCCCGCAGCAGATCGAGGAGACCGTGGCGCGGTACGCCGTGACCGCGCGTCGCGCCGAAGAGGCGGGCTTCGACGGCGTGGAGGTTCACGCCGCGCACGGATACCTCCTCTCGCAGTTCCTCTCCCCGCTGGTCAACAAGCGCACCGACCAGTGGGGCGGGTCCCTGGAGAACCGCGCCCGGATGCTGCTCGACATCGTCCGTGCCGTCCGGGCCGCCGTCTCGCCCTCCTTCGCCGTGGGGGTGAAGCTCAACTCCGCCGACTTCCAGCGCGGGGGCTTCGACGCCGACGACGCCCGCCAGGTCATCGAGATGCTGGAACCGCTCGGCGTCGACCTGGTCGAACTCTCCGGCGGCAGCTACGAGAGCCCCGCCATGACCGGCCGCTCCACCGACACCCGTACGCAGGCGCGCGAGGCGTACTTCCTCGACCTGGCCAAGGACCTCGTCGGGACGAGCCCGCTGCCCCTGATGCTCACCGGCGGCATCACCAAGCGCGTGACGGCGGAGCGGGTCCTCGACAGCGGCGTGGCGGTCATCGGCATGGGCACCGCCCTCGCCGTCACCCCCGACCTGCCCGAGCGCTGGCGCCGGGATCGCGAGGCCGACCGCCCCATGCGACCGGTGACCTGGTCCGACAAGGCCCTCGCCTCCGCCGCGAGCATGGCCCAGGTCCGCCACCAGATGCGCCGCCTCGCCCGGGGAAACACCCCCAGGCCCGGCACCCACCCGGCGATCGCCCTGATCTCCGAACAGCTCAAGCAGCGCAAGGCCTTGCGCGGCTACCGCACCTGGCTGGCCAAGCCCCGGAGCGCGGCCTGAGCGGTGCCGCTCCCCCGGCACAGGGGGGACGAGGGTCGGGTGGAACCGGCGCGGGCCCTCGCCGTCCGCGGTCGTCCACAGAATCCCCGCCCCCCTCGCCGATGATGCGGACACGGCATTTCACAGTCATGCGTACACCCCTTACACGAGAGTGAGGAACCTCCATGCCCTCAGACCAGAAGGACACCGTCGAGGTCGACCTGGGAGGCCGCGAGGTCACCGTCCCCAGGGGCGGCCTGTACGACCGGTACCGCATGGCCCCCGACCTGGACGCGGTCGCCCGCGACCCGCGCGTCAGCGGCGTGGACTTCTTCCGGCGGCTGCCCAAGATCAAGGTCGACTCGCCGATCGGTCCCACGCTGACCCCGAACTTCTACTACGCGATGTCGTCCGCCCGGCTGACGATGCTCGCGCCGTCCCGTGCGATCCGCGCCCGGCTGCCCGAGGAGCTCTCGCCGCTGGAGGTCGCGCCCGGCCTCGGGCTCGTCTCGGTGATGTTCTTCCGCTACGACGTGTGCGACATCGACTTCTACACCGAGGCCGCCGTGGGCATCGCGGTCAAGCCCGCCCGGCACGGCGGGCTCGGCTTCTTCGACCTCGTCTCCGGCCTGAAGAACGAGCACCTGCACTCCTACGTCCTGTCCCTGCCGGTGAACTCGGAGATCGCCCGGGTCCGGGGCCACGACGGCTACGGCTTCCCCAAGTGGGTCACCGGCCTCGACGTCGACATCGACGACCACCGGACCACCGCGCGCGTGGCGAACGATTCCGGTGGGGTCGACCTGGCGCTCCTGGCGAACACCCCGACCCAGCGGGCTCATGCGAGCGGTGAGCGCGTCGGCTCGCTCACCTCGTACACGAAGATCAACGGCGCCTGGCACTCCACGCTGAACCAGACCAACGTGCTGAACGCCGGGACGACGCGCGGCACCAAGGGCGTCACCCTCCAGCTCGGCGAGGGGCGGATGTCCGAGGACCTGCGTTCGCTCAAGCCGAAGCGGACCATCCAGTTCGACGTCATGACCGAAGGTCAGGCCGCCCTCCACATGCCGGTCCCCACCTCGGTCCCGCGCCGCAGCAAGTAACAGAGGAGCCCCGCCATGGCCACCGCACCCGCCGTCCCGACGACCATCCGCGGCCCGGGCCTTCCCCCGACCGTCACCCCGGCCTTCCTCCAGCACCTGACCGCCCGGGTGTCGGCCGCGCCGAACGCCGCCCGGGTCACCACCAGCGCCCCCTACACCGGTGTCCCCCTGGCCGACTTCCCCGTCTCCACCCCGGAGGACGTCGAGGCCGCGTTCGCCCGGGCACGGGTCGCCCAGAAGACCTGGGCGGCCACGCCGCTCGCGGAGCGCAAGAGGATCCTGCTGCGCTACCACGACCTGGTGCTCGCCCGTCAGGACCAGGCCCTGGACCTGATGCAGGCCGAGAACGGCAAGACCCGCCGCGACGCCTTCCTGGAGGTCGTCGACATCGGGATCGTCTCGCGCTACTACGCGCGCAACGCCGCCAGGTACCTGGGCCCCAAGCGGCGCAGGGGCGCGATCCCGCTGCTCACCCACACCACCGAGCTGCGCCGCCCCAAGGGCGTGGTCACCGTCATCTCGCCGTGGAACTACCCGCTGAGCATGGCCGCCAGTGACACCATCGCCGCCCTGATGGCCGGCAACGCCGTCGTGCAGAAGCCCGACACCCAGACCGCCCTGACCGCGCTGTGGTCGATGGACCTGATGTACGAGGCCGGGCTGCCCGAGGACGTGTGGCAGATGGTGATCGGCCGGGGCGGCTCCATCGGCGGCGCGCTGATGGACCAGGCCGACTACATGATGTTCACCGGCTCCACCGCCACCGGGCGCCAGATCGCCGCCGACGCCGGCCGGCGCCTGATCGGCGCCTCCCTCGAACTCGGCGGCAAGAACCCGATGATCGTCCTGGACGACGCCGACATCGACAAGGCCGCCGAGGGCGCCGTCAACGCCTGCTTCCCCTCCGCCGGGCAGCTCTGCGTCTCCGTCGAGCGCCTCTACGTCGCCGAGTCCATCCGCGACGCGTTCGTCGCCGCGTTCACCGCCCGCACCAAGAAGCTCAAGATCGGCGCCGCGTACGACTACAGCGTCGACGTCGGCAGCCTCACCACCCCCGCCCAGCTCAAGACGGTCACCGAACACGTCGAGGACGCCGTGGCCAAGGGCGCCACCGTCCTGGCCGGTGGCAAGGCCCGCCCCGACCTCGGCCCGCTCTTCTACGAACCGACCGTCCTCACCGGCGTCACCCCCGACATGACGCTGCACTCCCACGAGACCTTCGGCCCCGTCGTCTCCCTCTACACCTACCGCGACGTCGACGACGCCGTCACCCGGGCCAACGCCACCGCCTACGGCCTCAACGCCAGCGTCTGGTCCCGCGACGGCGCCCGGGGCCGGGCCGTCGCCGCCCGCGTGCACGCCGGCACCGTCAACGTCAACGAGGCCTTCGCCGCCGCCTGGGGCAGCGTCGACGCCCCCATGGGCGGCATGGGCGACTCCGGACTCGGCCGCCGCCACGGCGCCGACGGCATCCTCAAGTACACCGAACCCCAGACCGTCGCCCACCAGCGCCTCCAGGGCTTCTACCCACCGGCCCGCGTCAGCCCCGAGACCTGGGCCACCCTCCTGACCGGAGCGCTCAAGGTCCTCAAGGCGGCCGGCGTCCGCTGAACGGAGGCTGTCGTACGGCAGCGGCCCCGGCCGGGCCGCGCCGCGAAAAGAGGGCGGGCCCGTCGACACGACGGGCCCGCCCTCTTCGCCCGATCGCCTACGGAGGCACCGACGCCCCCGGGGGGTGACGGCGAGGCCGGTGCGACCCGCGGCCCAGCGCCCGTACAGCATGGACATCCGTTCGTCGGGAAGCCGGCCGGGTCCCGCCGTGTTCTCCCCCGTGGCCACTTCGGCGATCCGGTTCCCGGTTCCCTCTTCCTTTTCGATCGCCTACGATGTATACGGCGTTCACATCGGAGAGGAAATGTGGGCACCATGAACATTAAGGATGTGCGACCCATGCCCCAGACCGGCACGTATCACCACGGCGACCTGCGGGCCGCCTGCCTGCGCGCCGCGCGTGAACTCCTGGAGGAGGACGGCAGCGCGGGCCTGTCGCTGCGCGCGGTCGCCCGGCGTGCCGGGGTGTCGGCCACCGCCCCCTACCGCCATTACGCCGACCGCGACGCGCTCGTCTCCGCCGTGGCCGCCGAGGGGTACCGCGAACTCGCCGAGCACCTGGCCGGGGCCCACCCCGCGCCCTCGACGCCCGACGAACTCGCCGCGGTGGCCGTCGCCTACGTGCGGTTCGCGCTGGAGCACCCGGCCCTGTTCCGGGCGATGTTCGCCGAACCCTGCGATCCGACCAGCGAGGAACGGGTCGCCGCGACCGCCGCCATCTCGGAGTACGTCCGCACCATCGTGCGGGCCACCTTCCCCGGCGTGGACGCGGACGCCCTGTCGACCACGGTGTGGGCCCTCGTCCACGGCCTGGCCTTCCTCCACCTCGACGGCAAACTCGACACCTCCACTCCCGAAGTGGTCTCCACCCAGGTCACCGCCGCCGTCCACGCCCTGTTCCACGCCGCCCCCGCGATGTCCGGGACGGCGGCCGCCGCGCGGGCGGCGGTCTGAGCCGCCGGTGCCGACCCGGTCCGGAGGGCGTGCTCAGCGGTAGGCGGGCAGGTGACGCCGGCCGCCGGAGCCTCGGCCGTCACGCAGGGTGCGGTCCAGGAGAGGGAGCAGGTGGTCCCAGTGGCGCTTCAGCCCGGAGGCGCTGAAGGCTTCGGTGTCGGACATGGTGAAGCCGTGGACGGTGCCGGGGTAGATCTCGGAGGTGTGCCTGACACCCGCGGCGTCCAGGGCCTGGTTGAGCTCGCCGAGGGCCTGGGGCGTCAGGTCGCTCTCGGCGTGGCCGAAGTGGACCTCGGCGGTGAGCTTCGAGAGGCTGTCGGGCCCGTCGGCTCCCACCGGGCCGTGGAACGCGGCGAGGGCGGCCACCCGGCCGGGGTGGGCCGCGGCGGTGCGCGTCGCCAGGAGGCCGCCGATGCAGTAGCCGGTCACCGCGACCGGACCGGCGTCGACCTCGGGCCGGGCGGCGAGGAACCCGAGGTAGGCGTCGGCGTCGCGCAGGACGCGTTCGGTGGTGTGCGCCTCGATCAAGGGCATCAGCCGGGCGAACACCGCGGGCCGGGCCTCTTCTCCGATGTGCTCGGGAAGCTCGATCACCGGGGCCGGGCCGTGCCGGTAGAAGAGGTTGGGGACGAGCACGTAGTACCCGTGCCCGGCCAGTTCTCGGGCCATCTCCCGCAGCACGGGCCGGATGCCGAAGCCGTCCGTGTACATCAGCACCCCCGGATACCGCTCGCCGCGGTCGGGAAAGGCGATGAACGCGTCGGCCCGGCCGTCCGCAGTGGGGATCCGCGACGTCTTGGTGGGCATGGGTCCTCCTGTCGTGGTTGATGTGCCGAGCCTCTGATCAACACGACGGAGGCGGAGCCCGCGCGGCAGTGCGAGGCCCCCCATCGGGCAACGGGCCCCCATCGGCCCTCGCGGCGCTCAGAAGAGCACCGGGTCACCGATCCGTGTGCGGCGCGATGCCATCCCGGTAGTCATCTCCCCAACATGGTCCACGAATTCGGGTACCTGGTACGACAACGTGACCACATGCGGGCCAGGGTGGGGGACGGGTCGCGGCGCCGCGCCTCGATCTGCCGCGGGCGGTAACGGGCCGTCCGGGGGTGCGCGCCGAGGCGATGGGCGACCTCCGGGGCCCCGCCGGAGATCGCGATCCAGGCGAGCAGCGTGCCGGCGAGACGCCGCGCCAGGTCGGGCAGCCGCGGCTCCCGGAGCGGGTCTCCGAGGGCCGCCGGTGCACGAGGTCGCGGGAGTTGGTGCACGGTGACGCCGGGAAGCCACTCGAAGGCGGAGGTGGCGATGCAGCGGTCGTCGTCCACGCGCGGGACGCCGGTCCACCCGGGCCGCCCGGGGCGACGTCCAGAGCTTCGGGCAGAACGCCGACGGCGACTCGGTCCACTACGAGCCGCGCAGCGGGAACCGGTTTCTGCCGGGGCCCGGCCGCGAACGGATTCACCGCGCGCTGCCGCTGACCGGAACCGGCCCCGGCAACACCTTCCAATCCGCCCGCCCCCCGGCTGCGAAGTACGGGTGAATCACGCCGCGGTCGCGGCGTGTCGGGTGGCGGGAGGTTCGGGTGGAACAGCGCAAGGTGGCAGTGGTCGGCGCCGGGGTGGCGGGGCTGACCGCCGCCTACGTCCTGTCCTCGTCGCGCGAGGTCACCCTGTACGAGGCGGACGGACGGCTCGGCGGTCACGCCCACACCCGGGAGCTGGCCGGGCCCGGAGGCCGGGCGGTGCCCGTGGACTCCGGGTTCATCGTCCACAACGAGCGCACCTATCCGACCCTGTTGCGGCTCTTCGGCGAGCTGGGCGTCACCACGCAGGACACCGAGATGAGCATGTCGGTGCGGTGCGACGGCTGCGCGCTGGAGTACGCGGGTGCCCGCGGCCCCGCCGGGCTCTTCGCCTCGCGCGGCGCCCTGCGCGGCCGTTACCTGCGACTCCTCGCCGAGGTCCCCGTCTTCCACCGCGCCGCCCGGCGCCTGCTGGCCCGAGGGGGACATCCGGGCACCACGTTCGGGGACTTCCTGCGCGACAAGGGCTTCTCCCCCTACTTCGTCAGCCACTTCGCGCTCCCGCTGGTGTCGGCGGTGTGGTCCTGCCCGGCCCGCACCGCCCTCGCCCACCCGGCCGCCTACCTCTTCGCGTTCCTCGACCACCACGGCCTGCTGTCCGTCACCGGGTCCCCGCAGTGGAGGACCGTCACCGGGGGCTCGGCCGCCTACGTGGACGCCGCCGCCAAGCGCGTCCAGCGCGTCCGCACCGCCAGCCCCGTCGCATCCGTCCGGCGGACCGGGGGCGGCGCGCTGGTCACCGTCCGGGGCGGCGCCACCGAGGCGTACGACGCCGTCGTCATCGCCGCCCACCCCGGCCAGGCGCTGCGGATGCTCGCCGACGCGACCCCCGACGAACGGCGGGTGCTCGGCGCCTTCACGTACTCCCGCAACCGCACCGTGCTGCACACCGACACCTCCGTCCTGCCCCGCTCGCCCCGCGCCCGGGCGTCCTGGAACTACCACCTGACCGGTTGCGACCCCTCCACCGACCCGGTGCGGGTCAGCTACGACATGCGGCGCCTGCAACGGCTGCCGGCCGGGGCCGAGTACGTCGTCACCCTCGGCGGCGACGACCTCGTCGCCCCGGACCGGGTGGTGGAGCGCATGGTGTACGAACACCCCGTCTACACACCGGCCTCGGTCGCGGCGCAGAGGGAACTCCCCGGTCTGAACACCGGGGTGACGGCGTACGCGGGCGCGTGGCACGGCTGGGGGTTCCACGAGGACGGCTGCCGCTCCGGCGTGCTCGCCGCCCGGGCCCTGGGCGTGCGGTGGTGACCGGCACCGGCCCGGCGACGCCCGCGCTGTACGAGTGCGTGGTCGCCCACGCGCGCACCGCGCCGCTGCGCCACTCCTTCCGGCACCGCACGTACCTGTGGTGCGTGGACCTCGACGCGCTGCCGGTGCTGCCCGCGCCGGTCCGGCCGCTGGCCCGGTTCGACGCCCGCGACCACTTCACGGGCCGTGCCGGGTCGATCCGGGCGGGCCTCGACGCGTACCTCGCCGACCACGGCGTCGACCTGGGCGGAGGACGCGTCGTGATGCTCGCGCACGCGCGGGTGTTCGGCTTCGTCTTCAACCCGCTGAGCGTGTACTGGTGCCACGACGCGACCGGCGCCCCGGTGTGCGTGGTGGCCGAGGTCCACAACACGTACGGGCAGCGGCACTGCTACCTGCTCCGCCCCGACGCCGGGGGGACCGCCGAGGCGGACAAGGCCTTCTACGTCTCCCCGTTCTTCGCCGTCGAGGGCCGCTACCGGATGCGGTTGCCGTCGCCCGGCGAGGAGCTGCGCCTGGAGGTGCGGCTGCGGACCGGGGACGGCGGTCCGTTCACCGCGACCGTGCGGGGCCGCCGGCGTCCCGCCACCACCGCCGCCCTGCTGAGGTGCGCGGTGCGCAGACCGTGGTCGACGGCCGCGGTGTGGGCCGGGATCCGCCACCACGGCATCCGCCTGTGGCTGCGCGGGCTGCCCGTCCTGCCCCGTCCCGGGAGCGGCCCGCCCTCCCGGGGCCCGTGCGCCCCGCCCGCCCCGCGCTCCCCGGCCCCTTCGCACGCCACGAAGAAGGACACCCTGCTGTGAATCCTCGTTCCCCCGTCTCCCCCGGCCGCGCCCGGGCTCCGCGGCCCGCCGTCCTCGTGCCGGCCCAGCCCGATCCGGCAGCGGCCGTGCGCGCCGCCGAAGCGACCGAAGCCGTTCACGCGGTCGACGCCGTCGACGCCGTGGACGCCGGCCGCTGGCCGGACGTGGCCCGGCTGCCGAAGGCGCGGCCCGGCCGGACGGCCCTCGCCCGCCACCTGGTGCGCAGGGCGCTGAAGGACCTGTCGCTCCTCGCGCCCGACGGCGGCGTCGCGGACCCCGCCGCACCGGCCCCGCCCCGGCTGACGCTCCACGCCCCGGACGCCTTCTACCGCAGGATCGGCGACGCCGGCCTGATCGGCTTCGGCGAGTCCTACATGGCCGGGGAGTGGGACAGCGACGACCTGCCCGGGGTCCTGACCCGCCTCGCCGCGCACGTCGACGACCTGGTGCCCGCCCCGCTGCGCGGGCTGCGGTCCCTGTGGGTGGCGGCCCGGCCGGCCGCCGACCGCAACACCCCCGACGGGGCGCGGCAGAACGTCCACCGCCACTACGACCTGTCGAACGACCTGTTCGCCACGTTCCTCGACCCGACCCTCACCTACTCCTCCGCGGTGTTCCACGCCTTCCCCGCCCGCTTCGCCTCCCTGCGGGACGCCCAGCACCGCAAGATCGACCGGCTCCTGGACCTCGCCCGGGTCGGCGCGGACACGAGGCTGCTCGAAATCGGCACCGGCTGGGGCGAGCTCGCCCTGCGCGCCGCGGCCCGGGGGGCGCGGGTCACCACCCTCACCCTCTCCGCCGAGCAGGCGGAGCTCGCCCGCGCGCGGGTCCGGGCGGCCGGCCTGGCCGACCGGGTCGACATCCAGCTGCGCGACTACCGGGACGCCGAGGGCCGTTACGACGCCGTCGTCAGCGTCGAGATGATCGAGGCGGTCGGGGCCGAGTACTGGCCCTCCTACTTCCAGACGCTGCGCGGTGCGCTCGCCCCCGGCGGCAGGGTCGCCCTCCAGGCCATCACCATGGGCCACCGGCAGATGCTGCACACCGCCGCCACCCACACGTGGATCAGCAAGTACGTCTTCCCCGGCGGCCTCATCCCCTCCCGCGAGGCCGTCGAGGAGCACTCCACCGCCGCCGGACTGCGCACCGTCGCCGACAACGGCTACGGCCTGCACTACGCGGAGACCCTGCGCCTGTGGCGGGAGCGGTTCACCGCCCGGCGCGGCGACGTCGCCGCCCTCGGCTTCGACACCGTCTTCCGGCGCATGTGGGAGCTGTACCTCGCCTATTCGGAAGCCGGGTTCCGCTCCGGCTACCTCGACGTCCGCCAGCTCCTCCTGACCGAAGGAACCCCCCGATGAGACCCGTCGCCGAACGTCTCGCCGAACTGCTCGGCCACTTCGTCACCGGTCCGCCGCCGGTGCGGCTGCACGCCTGGGACGGCAGCGCCGCCGGCCCCGCCGACGCGCCCCGCGTCTCGCTCCGCTCCCCCGCGGCCCTGCGCCGCCTGCTGTGGCAGCCGGGCGAACTGGGCCTGGCGGAGGCGTACGTCACCGGGGACCTCGACGTCGAGGGGGACCTCGCCCTGGCCCTGTCCCGGGCCGGGCGTGCCGTCCGGGACCAGGGGGTCGCCCGGCCGGGGCCGGCCGCTCTGGCGGCGGCCGGCGCCCTGGCCGTGCGCCTCGGCGCGGCCGGGCCGCCGCCGCGCCGCCCCGGCGGCCGCGCCCGGCTCGGCGGACGGCTGCACACCACGGGCCGCGACCGGGCCGCGATCAGCCACCACTACGACCTGTCGAACGACTTCTACGCGCTGCTGCTCGACGAGTCGATGGCGTACTCGTGCGGGTACTGGGCCCGTCCCGACGACCCGTCCTACGGTCTGGCCGACGCCCAGCGGGACAAGCTGGAGCTGATCTGCCGCAAGCTCGGCCTGCGCGCCGGGGACCGGCTGCTCGACGTCGGCTGCGGCTGGGGATCGCTCGCCGTCCACGCCGCCCGCGAGCACAAGGCCCGCGTCACCGCCGTCACCCTCTCCCGCGCCCAGCGGGACTTCGTCGCCGACCGGTGCGTGCGCGAGGGCGTGGCCGGTCTGGTGGACGTGGAGCTCGGGCACTGGCGCGACATCGACGCGGCGGGCTTCGACGCGGCGTCCACCGTCGAGATGGGCGAGCACGTCGGCGACGCCGAGTACCCGGACTTCGCGACGAAGCTGCACGGCGCGCTGCGCCCCGGCGGCCGGCTGTTCGTCCAGCAGATGTCCCGGGGGGCGAACGCGCCGGGCGGAGGGCCGTTCATCGAGACCTACATCGCGCCCGACATGCACATGCGTCCCGTCGGCAGGACCGTGGACGTGCTGGAGTCCGCCGGTTTCGAGGCCCGGCACGTCGAGTCGGTCCGCGAGCACTACACGCGGACCATCGACGCCTGGCGCGACCGGCTGGAGTCCGAGTGGCCCCGGTTCGAGGCGCTGGTCGGCACGACCACCTGCCGCGTGTGGCGCCTCTACCTGGCCGGTGCCTCCCTGGCGTTCTCGGAGCGGCGCATGGGCGTCGACCAGATCCTCGCCGTCCGCCCCACGCGCGAGGGCGGTTCGGGCATGCCGGACACCCCCGCCGCCTGGTACGGCCCGGACGGCCGGTCGTGAGCCCGCCCGACTGGGGCGCGCTCGTCCCCTGTCTCGCCGTGACGGCCGCCGTGGCGGGAGGGGTCCTGCTCGTCACGTTCGCCGTCGCCGTGCGCCTGGGGCTGCACCGCGTCGTGGACATCGCCTGGGGGATCGCCTTCGGCGCCGTCGCCGTCGCCGCCTTCGTGCTGTCCGACGGGCACGGCGACGACGGGCGGCGGCTGCTGGTCACCGCGGCCACCGCCGTCTGGGGGCTGCGGCTCTCGCTGCACATCGCCCACCGCTCCCGGGGCCACGGCGAGGACCCGCGCTACGCCGAGCTCCTCGACAAGGCGCCGGGGAACCGCACCTGGTACGCGCTGCGGAGCGTGTACCTGCTCCAGGCGGGCCTCGTCTGGCTGATCTCGCTGCCCGTGCAGCTGGCCGCCTTCAGTCCCTCGCCGCTGGGTCCGCTCGACGCCGTCGCGGTGGCCGTGTGGGCGGCCGGGCTGGTCTTCGAGGCCGTGGGCGACCGTCAGCTGGCCCGGTTCAAGGCCGACCCCGCGCACCGCGGCCGCGTCATGGACCGGGGGCTGTGGGCGTGGACCCGTCATCCCAACTACTTCGGCGACGCCCTCGTCTGGTGGGGTCTGTACCTGCTGGCCTGCACCACCTGGCAGACGGCCCTCGCCGGTCTCGTCTCCCCCGTCGTGATGACCCTGCTGCTGACCGTCGGCAGCGGCAAGCGCCTGCTGGAGAAACGCATGGCCGACCGCCCCGGCTACGCCGCGTACGCCGCCCGGACCAGCGGTTTCCTCCCCAGGCCGCCGCGTCGAACTCCCTCGCGGCACCGGAGGTGACGGTCACCGCTCGCTCCCCGCTCCGCCCGCGTCGACGGTCCTCCTGTCCGGTACGAGGACGTCGTCGCCGTACAGCGCCTGCGCCCAGTTGGACTGGTAGATCGTGTCGAGGTAGCGCTCGCCGAGGTCCGGGGCGATCGCGACGGCGGTGGTTCCCCGGGTGCCGTGGCGGGCCAGCCAGCCGGTCGCCCCGCTGACGACCGTGCCGGTGGATCCCCCGAAGAGGAATCCGCGCCGGGCGAGCATGCGGCAGGTGCGCACGGTGTCCGCCTCCTCGACGGACACCGCCTCGTCCACGTACGCCTCGTCGAGCAGGGGCGGCCTCATGCTCATGCCGAGGCCGGGGATCATGCGGCGTCCCGGCACGCCGCCGAAGATGGCGGAGCCGACGCTGTCCACGGCGACGATGCGCACCGACGGGTTCCAGGCGCGGAAGAACCGCGCGCAGCCCATGAGGGTTCCCGTGGTGCCGACCCCGACGAAGAGGGTGTCGAGCTGCGGGAACGCGCGGGCGATGGCGGGCGCCGTCCTGCGGTAGTGGGCCTTCCAGTTGTTCGCGTTGGTGTACTGGCTGAGCCACACGCACCGGTCGTCGGAGGCGCACAGGGCGCGGACGAAGGCGAGCCGCGCACCGAGGAGACCGCTGCCGCCCGCCTCGTCGGAGACGACGTGCACGTCGGCTCCCATGGCCTCCATCATCAGGCGGGTGGTCAGATTGCAGTGGGAGTCGGTGACGCAGAGGAAGCGGTAGCCCTTGCCGGCCGCGATCATGCTCAGGGCGACGCCGAGGTTGCCCGAGGAGGACTCGACGAGGATCGAGTCCTCGGTGAGGATCCCACTCCGTTCGGCGGCCTCCACCATCTCGGTCGCCGCCTTCAGCTTGATGGAGCCGGCGAAGTTGAAGCCCTCGCACTTGAGGAACAGGGGGTGCCCGATCGTCGGCCCGAGGTCGACGTACAGGTCCTCCTCGTTGAAGGCCTGCGGGACGGATATGACGGTCACGGTGCTCTCCTTCTCGTGGTCGGACAGTCCGGCCGGACGGCCCGGCCGGACGGGACCGCCTCATCCGTAGCGGTTCAGCTCGTCGAAGAAACTGTCGACGAGCAGCAGTCGGCCGGACCGGGCCACCTCGTCGTAGACGTACTTGCCGACCGCCAGGTCGAGGACTCCGAGCCCGAAGGGCGAGAAGATCACGGGACGGTCCGGTGGCGGTGTCACGCGTCCGGCCATGACGTCCTCGAGCGTGCCGTCGAGGAAGGACCGGTCGCCGGTGAGCCGTTCCGTGAGGTGGGGCGAGGTCGACTCCCTGAGGACGTGCTCGACGTCGTCGACGATGTTGGTCGCGGACAGCAGGACCTGGGGGGCGAGGTCGCGCAGCGAGATGTGCAGCACGAGGGGGTTGTGGTCGAACCACGAGGCCTCGGTGACGTGCGGCCGGCCGGCGACGGTCGCGAAGACCACCAGGTCGCTGGTGCGGATGAGCGTCTCGGGGTCGTGGTGGACGGTGACGGGCCCGGTGTTCCCCGTCTGCTCCAGGTAGAGCCGGAAGCCGGCCGCGCTGTCTTCCGACAGGTCGTGGACGCCGGTGTGCTCGAACGTCCAGCCGATGCCGGCGAGATAGGTGTGGATGTAGCGGGCGATCAGGCCGGTGCCGAAGAAGCCGACGCGGGTGGGCCGCGGCCGTCCCCGGCTGAGCCGGTCGGCCGCCGCCGCCGCGGACGCGGCGGTCCTGGCGGCGCTGATGACCGAGCTCTCCATGCAGGCGAAGGGGTAACCGGTGACGGGGTCGTTGAGGATGAGGACGGCCGAGGCCCTGGGGATGCCCGACTTCACGTTCCCGGGGAAGCTCGCGATCCACTTGAGCCCGTCCACCCGGGCCTCGTCTCCTCCCAGCGAGGCCGCGAGGGCGATGATGCGCGAGGCGGGCCGGTCGGTGAACCGCAGGAAGGAGGAGGGCGGGTTGACGGTGTGTCCGGCGGCGTGCAGCCGGTAGGTGTCTTCGACGACCTTCGTCACGGCGCTCTCCCGGCCGCGGAGCACCTCCTTGACCTGTCGTCCGGGGACGACGGCGAACGGCGGCACCACGGGTGCGGCGACAGAAGTGCTCATGCCTCGGTCCTCCTCTGCGGCCGGCCCGGGGACGGCGGGTCGACCGGGTCGATCGGGTCGGCCATGGCCACCAGGACGTCGCGCGGTCCCGTGTAGGCCTCCCGGCTGTGGGCGGTGCGCAGGTTGTCGACGATCATCAGGTCGCCGGCCCGCCACGACCGGCGGACCGTCGCCCCGTCGTAGGCCTCGTTGATCCGCTCGACCACTTCCCGTGGCACCGGGTCGCCGTCGCCGTAGCGCGTGGTGAAGGGCAGGCCTCCGGGGCCGTACTCCTCGATGAGGAACTCCCGCACCTCGGGGGCCATCGTCCATTCGTTCAGGAAGGCGATCTGGTTGAACCAGCAGCGTCGGCCACTGGCCGGGTGCCGTACCACCGCGCCGCGCCGCTGGCGCGTGCGCAGCGTTCCGTCGGGCTGCCACGCGGTCTCGATGTCGTTGGTCCGGCAGTACGCGTCGACGGCTCCGCGGTCCTCGGTGCCGAACGCCTGGGACAGCGTGGCGCCGATCTCGCCGTTGTAGGAGCGTTCGAGCAGCCAGCCCTCGTCCTCGAACCGCTGGACCAGGGACGTGGGAAGGGCGTCGAGGACGTCGGCGGCGTCGGCGAGGGCGGTGGCTCCGCCGTCGGTCGGCGGCTCCAGGCAGGCGAAGAACAGCAGGCCGGGGCACCGGCGCGCGTAGCTCAGCTCGTGGTGCATGCACATAGGCTGGTTGGCGGGCCAGACGGCCGACGAGTAGAGGCCCTCGCCACGGGTCTCGCGGGGGGCGAAGCCCTCCGTCTCCCTCATGGGGCGGTCGGTCGTCCTCCGGACGGCCGTCTCGACGTCGGCCGCGCCTCGCAGGTCCAGTCCGCCGACCAGGACCGCGCCGTGCGCGGCGACCAGGTCGAGCAGTTCCTTCCTGTAGGAGTCGGGCCAGCGGGCCGGGTCCGGAGGGGCCGCGCTCTCGTGGATCGCTGCGGGTTCCGGTGTCACCGGCCTGCGAAACAGTGCGGACAACATGACGTTCCTCTCCTCGGTGCGTGGTTCATGAAGGTGTCGGCGGTGCGACGGCCCGGACGGCCTCGGGGCCGGTCCGGGGTGGACGGGCCCTTTCGTCGATCAGAACGGCCAGGTCGGCCAGGACGGGATGCGCTGTCAGGTCGCGCGGGGAGACGGTGCGGTCCAGCGCGACGGCCAGGCGTACGGCGGACAGGGAGGTGCCGCCGAGGGCGAAGAAGTCGTCCCGCCGGCCGATGCTGTCGTCCGGTACGCCGAGGACGTGCGCCCAGGCCGTGGCGAGCCGGCGCTCGGTCGGCGTACGGGTCGGGCGGTGGGCGTCGTCGGACCGGCCGAGGTCCCGGGCGAGGACGCCGAGGGCCGCGCGGTCGACCTTGCCGTTGGCCGTGAGCGGCAGGGCCCGCCGCCAGTGCACGGAAGCCGGAACCATGTAGGCGGGCAGCAGTTCCCCGAGTTGCCGGAGCAGCGCGTCCTCGGCCGCCGGCCGCGGGCCGGTGCAGAAGGCCACCAGCTGGCGCGCGTGGTCCTCCTCGCCGGTGACGACGACGGCGCCGTCGCGGACGCCGGGGAGCCGCAGCAGGCTGTTCTCGACCTCGCCGATCTCGACGCGGAATCCGCGGATCTTCACCTGGGCGTCGCGACGGCCGTGGTATTCGAGCTTTCCTCCCGGCAGCCAGCGGCCGAAGTCTCCTCCGCGGTAGAGGCGTTGCCCGGGATGGTACGGATCGGGGAGGTAGGCGTCCCGGGTGCGCTCCGGGTCGTTCACGTAGCCGCGGCCCACGCAGATTCCGGAGAAGACGATGGCTCCGGGGGCCCCGAGGGGAACCGGTACCAGGTGGTCGTCGACCACGTAGACCCGTACGTTGGCCACGGGCCGGCCCAGCGGTATCCGGTCGCCGTCCGGCACGCCCGTCATCACCTCGTGGTTGGTGTCGTCGGACGTTTCCGTCAGTCCGTAGGCGTTGACCAGGGGAATCCCGGGCAGCGCGGCGAACCAGCGCTGGACGAGACCCTTGTGCAGCGCTTCTCCGGTGACCGACACGCGGCGCAGGTCGGGCAGGGGGCGAGGTGTGCGCTCCAGCGCGGACAGCAGGACGTCGAGGTACGACGGGACGACCTGGAGCACCGTGACCCGGCCGTCGGCGACGGTGTCGAGGAACCTGTCGGCGTCGAGGACGGCCTCCTGCTCGACGATGAGGGTCCGCCCGCCGGCCAGTGGTCCGGCGAGGAGCTGCCACAGCGAGATGTCGAAGCACTGCGAGGCGGTCTGCGCGACGACGTGGCCCTCTTCGATGCCGAGGTCGTCGATCTTCGCCAGGAGGTGGTTGAGCATGCCGGCGTGTTCGCACACGGCGCCCTTCGGCTCGCCGGTGGATCCGGAGGTGAAGTAGACGTAGGCCGGCCGGTCCGCCGCCACCGCGACCGCGGGGTCGTCGCCGCGGGCGGTGCTCTCGGCGACGGCGGAGAGGAGGAGCGTGCGCGTGCCGGGCCGGGTTGCGAGGGCCCGGTCGAGGTTCCGGGAGGCGTCGGACTGCGTGAGCACGAGGGCGCAGTCCGAGCGGGCGAGCATCGCGGCGATGCGTCCGGACGGGTAACCGGGGTCGACGGGCAGATAGGTCCCGCCCGCCTTGAGGACGGCGATCACCGCCGCCATCCAGTGCAGCGTGCGTTCGGTGACCACGGCGACGACGTCCTCGGGCTCCAGTCCCTCGGAGAGCAGGGCGCGGGCCAGGCGGTTGGCGCGTTCGTTCAGCTCGCGGTAGGTCCAGCGCGTGCCGCGGTACTCGGCCGCGACGGCGTCGGGACGCTCGCGCGCCCGTTCCTCGAACAGTTCGTGGAAGCGGCGGTCCGGTACCGGCCGGGTGGGGCCGCCGAGTTCCTCGGTCTGGAACCGGATCTCCTCGGCGGACAGCAGGGTGTGGCGTTCGTGGTGTTCCTCGGGGGCGGCGGCGATCCGTTCGAGCGCGCGGAGGTGGTAGCCGCCGATGCGGGCGGCCGCGCCGCTGTCGAGCACGTCGGTGCGGTAGCGCAGTCGCAGGACGCGCGGGTCGTCCTCGGACGTGCTCACGCACAGTGCCGTGCCGTGCGGTGCGCGTCCGTCTCCGGACGGGTCGAACACGACCTCGGGCGGTGCGTCGGTCCGCTGCCGCCCCGTGCGGGGCAGGAGCCGCAGCGCGCGGTGGGCTTCCTCCGTCAGGTGGCGCCAGGTGCCGGGTCCGACGGTCAGCCGGCAGGCCGTCGGGCGGTGCGCGCCCGGAGACAGGTAGCCGGTCGTGACCTCGGCATCGGCGGACAGCGCGGAGAGCACCTTCGCGTGGGCGGCCAGCAGGACGGCGGCGACCGGCACTCCGAACTCGTCGGCGCGGGTGCGTAGCGCGGTGGTCAGCCGGGCGGGGAGGACGGTCCCGGTGTGCTCCTCGGTGCCCGGCACCGGGTGGGGGGCCCACCTCGGCACGGTCGTGGACGCGTGGCCGTCGGGGGCTTGCGCGTGCGGTGCGCCCGTGATCGCCGTTTCCGTCATCATCGTTCGCCTCCGTGGGCGTCGTGCTCGTGGGCGGTCGGTCGTGCGGGGTTTCCCGACCAGCGGTCGTGTGCGGGGACCGTCTCGCCCTTCATCAGGAAGGAGTCCGCCGCCAGGCGGGCGCCGTCGCCGACCGTGACGCCGTAGTGGACGAGGGCGCCCACCCCGAGCGTGCAGTCGGCGCCGATCCTGCTGACGTCGGACTTGAAGGTGCCGTCCTCCTGCGAGTGGCACTGGACGACGCTGCCCGCGTTGAGGGTGCAGCCGTCCCCGATGGTGACCATGGTCCGTTCGGTCAGGCTGCAGCCGTCGTCGAACACCGACGCGCCGATCCGGACGCCGAGCAGTCGCCACACGAGGCTCTTGAACGGGGTGCCGTTCAGGACCTGCAGGTACGCCTCCGACGGGACCTTCCAGTACCGTTCGCGCCGCCAGAAGCGGACGTCGTAGATCGAGCAGAAGAGCGGTCCGAGCGGGTGCGCCGCCGTGACCACGCGCTCGATCAGCACGTAGTACAGGACGGTGAACGGCAGCAGCACGGTGTTGGCGAGGGCGAGGGCCGTGACGCCCCACTGGGCGTACAGGTCGGCCGCTCCCGCGTAGAGGAGGGTGACCGCGAAGAAGTAGATCCAGCCGGTGAAGAGGAACCACGCCATGGTGGCGGCGTTGTGCCGGTTCTTGGCGAGCAGGCGGCGGTGCAGGCCCTCGCCCTGCGCGAGGGCGTCGAAGGTGCTGTCCCGCACCACCGAGCGGGGGATCTCGAAGCTCGGTGATCCGAGCAGGCCCACGTCGTGCCGGAGCGGGCCGTGGACGGGAACCATGACCTTGGTCGCCAGGAGGCAGTTGTCGCCGGTCCTGCCCCGGGAGGGGTAGGCGATCCTGTTGCCGAGGAAGTTGTGCGCGCCGATGACGGTGCGGGTCACGCGGAAGGACGTGCTCGAGTAGTCGGCGTTCATGAGCGACAGCCCGTCCGCGACCATGGTCCCCCGGCCCACGGAGCTCAGCAGGGGACTCTCGTGCTTGACCGCGGTGCCGAAGTTCGAGCCGGTCTGCTCCACGGTGGACAGGTCGTAGCCGATCCAGCGCAGGTAGTGCACCACGGCGGAGCTGTCGCCGAACATGCGGGTCATGAACCTTCTGTTGGTCAGCAGGGTGCTCGCCCGGTGCGCCGCGTGGTGGACGCCGTACAGGGGATACACCCGCCCGGGGGTCACGAGCCGGCCGAGCACGCGGGGGACGACGGCCAGGGCGATCAGGGTGATCAGAAGGCCGCCGAAGAAGACGACGGCCGTCACCAGCAGCAGGTCGGCGTAGAAGACCCAGTCGGCGAGCGCGGTGGGCCCCGGTTCCAGCACCGTCGTCAGCTGCGGGGCCTTCGCGAGCAGCACGTCCAGGCACCCCACGGCGATCGGTGCGAACACCAGCAGCGCCATGACGATCTGGGCGAAGCCGTGGCCCGCGCGCCGCACCGCGCCGCAGCGGGCCGGAGCCACCGCCAGGAAGTCGGCGTCCGTCGGCTGCCCCGGTGATCCGTGCCAGTGCTCGCCGTCGGGCACGTGCTGGCCCTGATGCAGCGAGGACGCGTGCCCGAGCTGTGCCCCGTCGCCCATCGACGTGCCGATGTCCAGCACCGTCGCCTCGCTGACGACCACGTCGTGCCCGAGGGCGACCGTGCCCGTCTCTATCGCGGCGTCGCGGGCGCGGTAGCAGCTGAACAGGGCGTCCTTGCGGATGACCGTGCGGTCGCCGACCGTCAGCAGGTCGGTGCACACGGGAACGCTGCGGGAGAGGACGGTCACTCCCCGGCCGATGCGCGCACCGAGCGCCCTGAGGTAGAGGACGTAGAGCGGGGAGCCGACGGACAGAGCCATCGGATTCGCCCGTATCAGCGTCTTGACCAGCCAGAAGCGGACGTACGCGAGACTCCAGACCGGGATCCGCTGCGCCTTCCAGCGGCCGACGAGGAGCCACTTCGCGACGATCGGCAGGGTGCACAGGACCAGCAGGGTCACGGCGCCGAACACGACCGACCGCAGGTAGTCGTCCCAGAGGTTGGCGCCGGTGGAGATCCAGTCGTAACCACGGGCCGTGACGAAGGCCAGGAGAAAGGCGTAGCCGACGAAGCACAGTGATTGCAGCGCACCGCACAGCGCCCGTCGCCGCCGGCGTTCCGGCGGGGGCTCGGGGCCGGGCGGGCGGGCCTCGGCGACGCCGTCGGCGATGTCGTCGGCGGTAATGTCGGCAGCGGGGGCGGCGGCGGGAGCCGGTTCGCCGGCGTCGAGGACCGTACTCAGGCTTCTGATCGTCGGATGCCGGTAGACGTCCCGCATCGACACGTCGGGAAGGTCGCCCTGCTTCCGCACCCGTGCGCAGAAGTGCGCCATGACCAGGGAATCCGTGCCCAGTTCGTCGAAGAAGTGGCTGTCGAGGGACACGTCGTCCAGGTGGGCGACGTCCGCGAGCAGCCGGGCCAGTGCCTGCTGCGTTCCGGTACCCGCGCGGTTCTCGGCGTCGAGCGACTTCTGTGTCATGAGGGAACTCCCCGGGTCGGTCCGGGGCAGCCGTGTCGGCTCCCGGTCCGGTGCGCCCGTCCCGTTTCCGCGACCAGGCGGCGGCTGCCGCGTACTGGAGTCTCGGATCGACCGGCCCTTGTGGTGGGGCGGTCCGCGACGGATGTCGTACAGGTGATTCGTTGCCGCCCCCTGGATCGATGAAGATCCTTTCGAACTTCTCGTCCCCCTCGCCCTTCCCGCCCTTCTCGTCCTTCTCGTCCTACGGGCGGTGCCGTGCCATCGGCCCGGCGCACCGTCGCGTCGCGGACGTACGCTGGGAGGACTTCCGTCGAACCCCCGAGCAGCGTTGCGGAGGGCGGCATGACCGACCCCTTCGGCTTCCTCACCACACCCCGTCGGCCCGTCCCCGCACGGCCCTCCCCGGAGCGCCGCGGCGACTGGGACGAGGTGTACGCGGGCCAGGCCCTGCTGCCGCTCGTCTCCCTCCAGGCCCGCCGCTGCATGGACTGCGGCGTCCCCTTCTGTCACGGGGGCTGCCCGCTCGGCAACCTCATACCCGAGTGGAACGCGTACGCGGCCCACGACGACTGGCGCACCGCATCGGACCGGCTGCACGCGACCAACAACTTCCCCGAGTTCACCGGGCGCGTCTGTCCGGCGCCCTGCGAGGACGCCTGCGTCCTGGCGCTCCGCGCGGAACCGGTGACCATCAAGAACGTCGAGCAGGCCATCGCCGACGAGGCGTGGGCGCGGGGCCACGTCCGCGCCCACCCGCCGGAGCGGCTGACGGGCCGGTCGGTCGCGGTGGTGGGCTCGGGCCCGGCGGGGCTCGCGGCGGCGCAGCAGCTCACCCGGGCCGGCCACGGCGTCACGGTCTTCGAACGGTCCGACCGCGTCGGCGGGCTGCTGCGCTACGGCATCCCCGCCTTCAAGCTGGAGAAGCGGCAGTTGGACCGGCGCATCGCGCAGATGCGGGAGGAGGGCACGCTGTTCCGCACCGGCGTCGACGTCGGCACCGACCTGGACGCGACCGCGATGAGGGACGCGCACGACGCGGTGATCGTGGCCGTCGGAGCGACGGAACCGCGTGAACTCCCGGTGCGCGGAAGGGAGTCGGAGGGCGTCCACCAGGCCATGGAGTACCTGACGGCGGCGAACCGGGCGGCCGAGGGCGACCGCTCCCGGCCGTTCGTGACGGCCGAGGGCAGGGACGTGGTGATCATCGGAGGCGGTGACACCGGGACGGACTGCCTCGGCACCGCCCTGCGCCAGGGCGCCGCGTCCGTCGTGCACGTGGACATCAACCCGATGGCGGGCCCGTCCCGGCGGGAGAGCGAGCCGTGGCCGCTGGTCCACCCGAGGATCCACCGCGTCTCGCACGCCCACGAGGAGGCCCGCGACCGGGACGGCGACGACCCGAGGGTCTTCGGCGCGGCCGCCCTGTGGTTCGAGCACGACGCCGCCGGCCGTGTGGAGGCGGTGTGCCTCGCGGAGGTGGACCCGTCGGACAGGGCTCCGCGCCCGGGGACCGAGCGGACGCTGCCCGCGCAACTGGTGCTGCTCGCCCTGGGGTTCCGCGGCCCCCGGCACGGCACGCCCCTCACGGCGGCGCTCGGGCTCGTCCCCGACCGCCGGGGCAACTTCGCCCGCGCCGCCGACTTCGCGGCGCGGGCGGCGGACCCGGGCCCCCCGGCGGGCGGGCCGGTCCCGGAGGGGGTCTTCGTGGCGGGCGACGCCGGGCGCGGGCAGTCCCTGGTCGTCTGGGCGCTCGCGGAGGGCCGGTCGGCCGCGGCGGCGGCGGACCGTTATCTGAGGGGCTCCAGCGACCTCCCCGCTCCGATCACGGCCGCGGACGGGCCGCTGGTGTAGCCGGGCGGGGGTACCGGAGGGCGGAAACCCGGAAGGCGGGCCCCGGTCGGCCGGGCGGGTTCGAAATCCGGGTCCCGGTCGTTCCCGGCACGTGCGTGCGGTGATCCGTCACCCTGGTACGTCATCCGTGGGCGGCGCGGCTTCGAATCCTCAGTACAGATCCACGCCCACCGATGCGATCCCCTCCAGGAGGCAGTCATGATCGCCACGATGCCGTCGCCCGGCGCGACACGTCAGAGCGTCGCCCTGCCCTACGACCTGAAGACCCCGGCGGTCGCCCGCCGCGTCGCCGGGCGCTGGCTGGCGGGCTCCCGGGCACGGCCGGCCCGGACGGCGGAAGCCGTGCTGATCGTCTCCGAACTGGTCACGAACGCCGTTCGTCACGCGCGCGGCCCCTGCGTCCTGACGCTGACGGTCCGCGGACCGCTGCTCGACATCGCCGTCGCCGACCGGAGCGAGGAACTCCCCCGGACGTCGTGGGAGAGGCCCGGTGACGAGCGGGGCGGTTTCGGTTTCCCCGTCATCTGCGGGCTCGGCGGCCGCATCAAGGTGGTCCCCGCCCTCGGAGGCAAGTCCCTGCACGTCGCGCTCGACCTGGAAACCGGCGGGAACGGGCCGGAAGGACCGCCGTGATCCCCTCCGTCCGCCGCCGGAGTTGTCGGAGTCCTCACCCGATTGCTCCTGCCGTACGGCGCCCGCACGAGATCGCGGGCAGAGTCGGGCGAGGGCGATCCCCGTGCACCGAAGCCGTGTCGCGAGTACGGCGGCCGACTGACACAGAGGACGGTGAGCAGCGCGTGCCGCAGGCGAAGCTGGATGAGCTGCTGATCCGTTCGGCCGACGGGGACCAGGAGGCGTTCGTCGGCGTGTACGACGCGCTCGTCGGTCAGGTCCTGGGCCTGACCCGCCGGATCCTGCGCGACGCCGCGCAGGCGGAGGAGGTGACGCAGGACGTCATGGTCGAGGTCTGGCGCACCGCCGACCGCTACCGGTTCGAGCGCGGCACGGCCAGGACGTGGGTCCTCACCCTCGCCCACCGCCGGGCCGTCGACCGGGTGCGTGCCGCGCAGGCGAGCGCGGACCGGGAGCGGCGCGCCGCGATGCTGTCCCCCGCGCGCTCCTTCGACGAGGTCGCCGAGACCGTCGAGGGCAGGGACGAGTACCGGCGCGTGTACCGCTGTCTCAGCCGGCTGGACGCCGTCCACCGGGTCCCGCTCGTGCTCGCCTACTACGAGGGGCTCACCTGCGTCGAGGTGGCCCGGTCCCTGTCGGCCCCGACGGGAACGGTGAAGTCGAGGATGCGCGCAGGTCTGCGAAAGCTCCGCGTCTGTCTGGAGGGCGGATCATGAATCCTGCCGAGAGTCCGCACGACGACGTCGGGGCGTACGTCCTCCACGCCCTCTCCCCCGCCGAGGAAGCCGCCTTCGAGAACCACCTCGCGGGCTGCGACGCCTGTCGCGGCGAGGTCGAAGAGCTCCGGCGGGCGACGACCCTGCTCGCGTCCGTGGAAAGCGTCGACCCGCCCCCCGAACTGCGGCAGCGGACCCTCGAACGCATCGGAACCGTCCGCCAGGAGCGCGCGCCCCGGCCGGCGCGGCCCCGCAGGCGGGTACTGGACATGGCCCTTGCGGCGTCCCTCGCCGCGGCCGTCGCCCTCGGCGGCATCGCCCTGTGGCAGCGCTCCCAGGCCGAGGACGCCCGCGCCGAGGCCGCCCTGGCCGAAGAGCGGGCGCACGGCTACGGCTCGGCCTTCGCCGACATCCTCACCGCGTCCGACGCCGCCCTCCACACGGAGGAGCTGAGCGACGGAGCGACCGTCGCCGTCGTCGTCTCCCGCAGCCAGGACCGGGCCGCGTTCACCGCCGGTGGCCTGCCGGCCCTGACCGACGACCAGGTCTACGAACTCTGGTACGCCGCCGAGGCGGGCGACCTGCGGCCCGCCGGCCTGCTCCCCGGCACCGGCCAGGCGGCGACCCGCCTGCTCGAAGGCTCCCTCGGCGACGCCGTCGCCGTCGGCATCACCGTCGAACCCGCCGGGGGTTCCGAACAGCCCACCACCGAGCCCCTGGGCCTCGTCCCCATCGAGACGTGAGCCGGTGGACGGGCCGGTGGCGGGCGGGAGCGGCCCGCCACCGGCCCGTCCGCGCGGGTCAGCGCTGGTCGAGCGGGAGGGCGACGTCGACGACCTGGCGGGCGGCGGGGAAGGCGCCGACGAGGGTGGCCTTCCCCGTGAGGAGGTCGACCTCGTAGAAGCGCTGCTTGTCGTCGGTGTTCAGGGCGGCGAAGCCGTGGTTCGTCCCGTCGGAGGGCTTGTAGTAGATGTCGAACCCGGCCGAGGGGCCGGCGTTCACACCGAGGTTGCCGGTGGGGGCGAGGGTTCCGGCGTTGGCCGGGGACTGCAGGGAGACGCGGTCGTTGGTGGTGTCGACGTCGAACAGGGTGGTCGCGGTGGCCGTGTCGAGGTCGTTGTTGGTGTACGCGGCACCGGTGACGCCCAGGGCGGTGGACGGCGGCGTGGTGGGGTTGGTGAGGGTGCCGTCGACCGTGGTGGTCCTCGGGGCGGCCGGGTCGTCGATGTTGTGG
>NZ_LGEG01000220.1 GCF_001280125.1 Streptomyces sp. NRRL F-6492 | reverse complement strand
CGAGCCCGCCGATGCCCGTGGCCGTGTGGCCGAGCTGCACGTCCTGCGTGAGCGGGCGCTGGCGGGTCCGAGTGAGCGGGCGACGCAGGCGCAGCACGCGAAGGGCAAGCTGACGGCGCGTGAGCGCATCGAGCTGTTGCTCGATCCTGGTTCGTTCAGCGAGGTGGAGCAGTTGCGCCGGCACCGGGCGCAGGGTTTCGGCCTGGAGGAGAAGAAGCCCTACACCGATGGTGTGATCACCGGGTGGGGGACGGTGGAGGGGCGGACGGTCTTCGTCTACGCGCACGATTTCCGGATCTTCGGCGGTGCGCTGGGCGAGGCGCACGCGACGAAGATCCACAAGATCATGGACATGGCCATCGCGGCCGGCGCGCCGCTGGTCTCGCTCAACGACGGGGCGGGTGCCCGGATCCAGGAGGGTGTCTCCGCGCTGGCCGGTTACGGCGGCATCTTCCAGCGCAACACCCGTGCCAGTGGGGTGATCCCGCAGATCAGTGTGATGCTCGGTCCGTGTGCGGGCGGCGCGGCCTACAGCCCCGCGCTGACCGACTTCGTGTTCATGGTCCGTGAGACCTCGCAGATGTTCATCACCGGTCCGGACGTGGTCAAGGCGGTCACCGGCGAGGAGATCACCCAGAACGGCCTGGGCGGCGCGGACGTGCACGCCGGCACCTCGGGGGTGGCGCACTTCGCCTACGACGACGAGGAGACCTGCATCGCGGAGGTCCGCTACCTGCTGGCGATGCTGCCGCAGAACAACCGCGAGAACCCCCCGGCCGCGCCCTGCCAGGACCCGGCCGACCGCCGCTCGGAGGTGCTGCTGGACCTGGTGCCGGCCGACGGCAACCGCCCCTACGACATGCACCAGGTGATCGAGGAGCTCGTCGACGACGGCGACTACCTGGAGATCCACGAGCGCTGGGCCCGCAACATCATCTGCGCCCTGGCCCGTCTGGACGGCCAGGTCGTCGGCATCGTGGCCAACCAGCCGCAGACGCTGGCCGGGGTGCTGGACATCGAGGCCTCCGAGAAGGCCGCCCGGTTCGTGCAGATGTGCGACGCCTTCAACATCCCCATCGTCACCCTTCTGGACGTGCCCGGCTTCCTGCCCGGGGTCGACCAGGAGCACGGTGGGATCATCCGGCACGGCGCCAAGCTGCTGTACGCGTACTGCAACGCCACCGTGCCCCGGATCAGCCTGATCCTGCGCAAGGCCTACGGCGGCGCCTACATCGTCATGGACTCGCAGTCCATCGGCGCCGACCTGACGTACGCCTGGCCGACCAACGAGATCGCCGTCATGGGCGCCGAAGGCGCCGCCAACGTCATCTTCCGCAAGCAGATCGCCGACGCCGAGGACCCCGAGGCCATGCGCACCCGCATGGTCAAGGAGTACAAGGCCGAACTCATGCACCCCTACTACGCCGCCGAACGCGGACTGGTCGACGACGTCATCGACCCCGCCGACACCCGCCAGGTCCTCATCCGCTCCCTGGCCATGCTCCGCACCAAGCACGCCGACCTGCCCTCCCGCAAGCACGGCAACCCGCCGCAGTAAGCACCAAGAGGAGCCCCCTGCCATGAGCACCCCCGCCAACCTCCTGCGCGTCGAGAAGGGTCACGCCGACCCCGAGGAACTCGCCGCCATCACCGCCGTCCTCCTCGCCCGCGCCGCCGCCCAGCCGTCGGCACCCACCGCGGCCGCACCGCGGCCGGCTGGCGCCGCCTGGAGCGCGAACACGGCTTCCGCGCCCCCCACAGCTGGCGCTGACCCACCACGGGCCCAGCAGCCCGGTGACAGAGCGGCGGCCGTCCGGGAGTCCCGGCGCCCATCCGTGGGATGCTCGTTCCATGACGGGTAGCCGCGACGAGCCGGACGTGCCTGAGCCGGGGAACATCGGCTTCGGGGGAGCCACCGCGCTCTCCCGCGCCACCGGTGCGGGCTCCGTCTTCTCGTCGAGCCGCTACGTGGCCCGCCGGCAGCCGACGGTGACGGCCGCGGGCCCGCGTCCGCCCGCCCTCACCGCGTCCGCCGTCCAGGAGGTGCTCGACGTACTGCCCGGCTCGGCGATCTTCCTCCTGCCGCTGACCGGGGCGGACGGCGGGGTCGAGGACTTCCGGATCGCGGCGGCCTCGCCCGACGCGCTGGACATCGGCGGCCGCCGGGGCAAGGAGCTGGTGGGACTCAGCGTCCTGGAGACGTATCCGCGCGTGCTCGGCACGACCCTGTGGCGCGGCTACCTCGACGCGCTGGAGAACGGCGTCCGCTACGAAGGGGAACCCTTCGAGTACGAGGAGGTGCTCGCCGGCATACCCCGCCTCTCCCGGTTCACCGTCCACGCGAACGCCTGCCAGGGAGGGCTGATCGTCTCCTGGGCGCGCCTCGACAGCGGGGAGCGCGAGCAGCGCCGCCTGGAGGTAATGCAGCGCCTGGGGAACATGGGCTGGGCCAACTGGGACCTCGTCCGCGACGCCATCACCTGGTCGGAACAGGTCTACGACATCTTCGCCCGCGACCCCTCCCTCGGCCCGATGACCCTGGAGGAGCTGCCCGCGCACGTCCTGGCCGAGGACCTACCCGCCCTGGGCGCCGAGGTGCGGCGACTCCTCGGGGACGGGCAGCCCATCGACCACACCTTCCGCCTCACCACCCCCCTCGGGGAGGTCCGGCACCTGCGGATCGTCGCGGAGGCCGAGGCGGACGCCCACGGCTCGCCGGTCGAGGTCCACGGCTTCTTCCAGGACCTGACCGCCGTGAACCGGACCGAGGAGCAACTGCGCGAACGCGACCGCACCGCCGTGGCGCAGCAGCAGACGCTGACGGCCGAGCGCGTCCTCGCCGCCCGGCTCCAGCACGCGCTGCTGCCCCTGCCCCAGCAGTCGCTGCGCCTGGCCGGCCTCACCGTCGACGTCGCCTACCAGCCCCTCCAGCAGGGACTGAACGTCGGGGGCGACTGGTACAGCGCCATCGAACTGCCCGACGGCAGCGCGCTGCTCGTCGTCGGCGACGTCGCGGGCCACGGGCTCGACGCCGTGGCCACGATGGCCCAGCTGCGCTTCACCGCCAAGGGCATGGCCATCACCGGGACCCCCCTCGCCTCGATCCTCGCCCGGCTCAACACCCTGCTGTGGCACAGCGCGGACCGCGCCTACAGCACGGCCACGATGGTCATGGGCCGTTACGAGCCCTCCTCGGGAATCCTCACCTGGGTGCGGGCCGGCCACCTGCCGCCCCTGCTCCTGCGCCGGGGCGAGCCCCGCTACCTGCCGTCGCCGCGCGGCGTCCTCCTGGGTGCCACGACCAACCCCCGCTACGACTCGTCCGCCATCCGCCTGCTGCCGGGCGACCACCTGCTGTTCTTCACCGACGGCCTGGTCGAGGCCCCGGGGGAGCTCCTCGACGTGGGCCTCGCCCGCCTGGCCCGCACGGTGGCCGAGTGCGGCGACGGCCCGCGGCCCCTGGACGACGTCCTGGACGCCCTCGTCGACCCGGCGACCCGCCGCGACGACATCTGCGTCCTGCACGTCGGCGTCTGATGGCACGCACCGGGCGCACGGCACCGGACGGACCCCTCGTCCTCCACGCGAACCTCGTCTCCGGCCTCGCGGTCGACCAGGAGGAGCGCGAGGTGCTCCGCGCCTGGGCGGAGCAGGCACCGCGGGAGGCGTGGCTGCTGCGGCCCGGCGACGTCCTCGTCTCCCCGGTGCCGGTCGGGGAGGAGTTCCTGCGGTACGTCTGCGGCCTGACCGGCGTCCCCCGGGACTCGGTCACGGTGGTCGTCCTGCCCGGGGCCGGTACGGCGGAGGGCGGAGCGGACCCGTACGCCGACGTCGTCGGGGCGGTGGGCGGCCGGCCCCTCCGGGGGGTCCTCCCCACGGCCCTGGACGGCGCGGCGATCGGCCTGGCGCGGGCCCTGGGCGTCCCCGTCGCCCCGTACCCCTCCGTGGCGGCGGCCGAGGCCGCCCTCGACGTGACCGGACGGCTCAACACGAAGGCCGGGTTCCGGAGCGCGGCGCTCGCCCTGGGCATGAGGCTGCCGGACGGCCTGGTCCGCCGCCGCGACGGCGTGCCGGGCGCGGTGAAGGAACTCCTCGCCTCGTACGGGCGGGTCGTGGTCAAGCCCGACCGGTCGGCGGGCGGCCACGGCATGCTCTTCCTTCCGGCGGACCCGGCGGACCCGGCAGGCTCGGCGGGTTCGGCAGGCTCGGCGGGTTCGGCGGCGGATCCGTGGACCGGGGACGAACTCCCGCCCGTGGGCGGCCCGGAGGGGCTGTGGGTCGTCGAGGAGCGGATCGACGTGGCCCGCTCGGTGAGCGTCCAGCTGGAGACGGGACCCGACGGGACGAGCACGCTGTTCAGCGGCGAGATGCGGACCGTGGAGGGCGCCTTCACCGGCTACCTCTCGCCGCTGCCCGCCCCGGCGGCGGACGTCGGGGCCACGCTGGAGACCTGGGGGCACGCCCTGGGCGGCTTCCTCGCGGCGCGCGGCTACGCCGGGCCCTTCGGCCTCGACGCGATGGTGACGCCCGGCGGCGAGGTCCTCGCGGGCGAGAGCAACGTGCGGCGCACCGCCACCACCACCCCGCGGGCCATGGTGGCGCGCCTCGCCGCCAGGGCCGGGGCCGGGACCGGCGCTCCGGCCTGGGCGACGGGCAAGGCACGGACCCCGGCCGCGTACTCCTTCGGGGAGGCCGTGGAGCGGCTGCGCCGGGGAGGCCTCGCCTACGACCCGGTGCGCGGCGGGGGAGTCGTCCTGTACGCCGGACCGCCGCCGGACGGACGGACCTGGCGTTACGCGGTGATCGCCGCCGACCACGTGGGCGTGGCGCGGTACGAGGAAGCGCTGCGGGCCTCCTGGGCCGGTACCCGCTGAGGCGGGCCCCGCGCCCTACGGCTCGATCAGGCCCACCCGGATCGCGTAGCGGGTGAGTTCGAGGCGGTCGCGCATGCCCAGCTTCTGGAGGAGGTTGGCGCGGTGGCGCTCGACGGTCTTGGGGCTGATGACGAGGAGGTCCGCGATCTCCTTGGAGCTGTGGCCCTCCGCGACGAGCTTGAGGATCTCCTCCTCGCGTTCCGTGACGGCCTTGTCGGGCAGGGGCCTGCCCTGTTCCGCCCGGTCGAGATAGGTGCGGATCAGGGCGGTCTCGGCGCCGGGGTAGATGAACGGCTCGTCGCGCACCGCCGCCCGGCACGCCTCCACCAGGTCGCGGTCGGCCACTGACTTCAGGACGTAACCGCTCGCCCCGGCCTTGAGGGCCTCGAAGAAGTACTGCTCGTTGTCGTACATCGTGAGGATCAGGATCCTCAGCTCCGGCTGGAGGCGGCTGAGTTCGCGGGCCGCCTGGAGTCCCGTCCGGCGCGGCATGGAGATGTCGAGGACGGCCAGGTCGATCCGCTCGGAGCGGGCCAGGGCGACGGCCTCCGCCCCGTCCGAGGCCTCGGCGACGACCGTGAGGTCCGGTTCGGCGTCGAGGATCAGCCGCACCCCGTTGCGCACCAGGGCGTGGTCGTCCGCGAGCAGGATGCGCGTCGGGTGCGCTCCGGTCACGACGCCCCCTTCCCCGCGCCGCCGGTCGTGCCGTCGCCCTTCGCCGTACCGCCGGTCATGACGCCTCCCCTTCCGGAGTCTTCCCTTCCGGACCGCCGGTCACGACGTCCCCCTCCTCCGTGCCGCTGCCGGCCCCCGTGCCGCCGGTGGTGTCGAGGCGGACCTCCGTCCCCCCGTCCCGGCCGTCGCGCACCGTCAGTTCCGCGCCGATCAGCAGGGCCCGCTCGCGCATGCCCCGCAGCCCGGCGCCCTCGGGCGCGTCCCCGATGCCCTGCCCGTCGTCCCGTACGAGCAGCCCCACCCCGCCCCGGGGCAGGAGCCGCAGCCGCAGGTCGACGTGGCTCGCCCCCGAGTGGCGCGCCGTGTTGGTCAGGCCCTCCTGGGCCACCCGGTAGAGCACGAGCTCCGTCTCGTGGTCGAGCTTCGGCAGACCGGCGTCGATGTGGGGCCGCACCGTCAGGCCGCGCGTGGAGAACTCCGACGCCAGCGACCTGAGCGCGCTGTGCAGGCCCAGCTCCTCCAGGACGCCCGGCCGCAGCCGGCGCGCTATCCGCCGGATCTCGTCGAGGCTGCCCCGGGTGGTCTCCTGCGCCTGGAGCAGCTCGGCCCGCAGCTCGGCGGGGGCGTGGTCGGCGGAGTGCTTCAGCTGGAGCAGTACGGCGGTGAGGGTCTGACCCACCTCGTCGTGCAGCTCCTGCGCGATCCGCCGGCGCTCGGCCTCCTGGGCGGACAGCACCCGGGCGCTGCTCGCGGCCCGCTCGGCCTCCAGCCGGTCGAGCATCGTGTTGAACGTACGGGTCAGCTCCGCGATCTCGCCGCGCCCCTCCACCTCCGCGCGCCGGCCGGGCCGCAGCAGGTCCGCCGCCCGCATCACCCGGGTGAGCCGCTGGAGCGGCGCGAGGCCCACCCGCAGCAGGAAGGCGTTGGCGACCAGCATCGACACCAGACCGGCCACCAGGACGAACGCCTCGCCGACGAGGACCGGGGTGGAGACCGTGACGGGGCCGAAGAGCAGCAGCACGGCGACGACCAGGATCGCGGCGTTCAGCAGGAAGAGGCGCCAGTACAGCGACACCGTCCCGCCTCTCCCCGGGCCCGACGTGTCGCCCGGCCGCTCGATGCCCACCACGTGTCCGACGCCCGTCGCGCGTCCGGTGCGCACCGCGCTCTCCGACTCCACGGCGGGACCCGTCTCCCGGCTCATCCTGACCGGTTTGTCGGTGTTCTGTCCATCCGTGCTGACACCCATGTTCCGCGTCTCCCCGCGGATGGCACCATGACGGGGCCGCGGGGTGCGGGACGGCGCCGTTCCCCCCGTGGCGCATCCCTTTCCACGAAAGGCCGGAACCGGCCCCGACCGGCTGCGACCGGTCACGACGACAGGAGGCGACGGGCCAGTGCCTGCCCCGCGGACCAGAACCACACCCCTGCCCGGAATCGGAGTCCAGTACGACTTCACCACCCGGGAGCACCAGCACCTCTCGGTCATCGCGCACCGCGACGGAACGCGGACGGTGAACGTCTACCGTGCCGACGACCCCGACGCCTGCGCCCAGTCCCTCCACCTCACCGAGGGCGAGACGGCCTCCCTGATCGACGCGCTGATGCCCGCGCACCACAGCCCCAACGTCCTGCACACCACGGACCTGGGGCTCGTCGCCGAGCGGATCGAGCTGTCCGCGCACTCGTACTGGAACGGGCGCGTGCTCGGCGAGACGCGGATGCGCACCGAGGCGGGGGCCTCCGTCGTCGCCGTGCTGCGCCGCTCCGGAGCGATCCCGTCCCCGACGCCGGACTTCCGGCTCGCGGGCGGCGACACCCTCATCGTGATCGGCACCCGCGAGGGCGTCGACGCGGCGGCCGCGATTCTCGGACGGGAGTGAGGCGAGGGTGCATTCCGCTGTCTTTCTGATCGAGTTCGGCGCCATCATCCTCGGCCTGGGCCTGCTCGGCCGCTTCGCGGCCCGGTTCAGCTTCTCCCCGATCCCGCTCTACCTCCTCGCGGGCCTCGCCTTCGGCAACGGCGGTCTGCTGCCGCTCGGCGCCAGCGAGGAGTTCGTCGCCATCGGCGCCGAGATCGGAGTCATACTCCTGCTCCTGATGCTCGGCCTGGAGTACACGGCGAGCGACCTCGTCTCCAACCTCAAGACCCAGTACCCGGCCGGGCTCGTCGACTTCACCCTCAACGCCCTGCCCGGCGCGATCGCCGCGCTGCTGCTCGGCTGGGGGCCCGTCGCCGCCGTCGTCCTGGCGGGCGTCACCTGGATCTCCTCCTCCGGAGTCATCGCCAAGGTCCTCGGCGACCTCGGACGCCTGGGCAACCGCGAGACCCCGGTGATCCTCAGCATCCTGGTCCTCGAAGACCTGGCGATGGCCGTCTACCTGCCCATCATCACGGCCCTGCTCGCCGGCGTCGGCCTCGCCGCCGGCAGCGTGACGCTCGCCATCGCCCTGGGCGTGGCCGGGCTCGTGCTCTTCCTCGCCCTCCGGTACGGGCGCCTGATCTCCCGGTTCGTCTCCAGCGACGACCCGGAGAAGCTGCTCCTGGTCGTCCTCGGCCTGACCCTGCTCGTCGCCGGTGTCGCCCAGCAGCTCCAGGTCTCCGCCGCCGTCGGCGCGTTCCTCGTCGGCATCGCCCTCTCCGGCGAGGTCGCGGAGGGCGCCCACACCCTGCTGAGCCCGCTGCGCGACCTGTTCGCCGCGGTGTTCTTCGTCTTCTTCGGTCTGCACACCGACCCCGCCAGCATCCCGCCGGTGATCCTGCCGGCGCTCGCCCTGGCGATCGTCACCGCGCTCACCAAGATAGCCACCGGGTACTGGGCCGCGCGCCGGGCCGGGATCGGGGTCAAGGGCCGCTGGCGGGCGGGCGGCACGCTGGTCGCGCGCGGCGAGTTCTCCATCGTCATCGCCGGACTGGCCGTCAGCGCCGGCGTCCAGCCGCAGATGGGGCCCTTCGCCACCGCCTACGTCCTGGTCCTCGTCGTGATCGGGCCGCTCACCGCCCGCTTCACCGAGCCGATCGCCGCCCACGTCGCCCGTCGCCGGGGCACGCCGACGACTCCGGCCGCGGGAGACGGGGCGGTGCCCGTGGAGTCCGCCCCGAGCCTCCCGAAGGCCGACAGCGACGACGTGGAGGCGGGGAGCGGAGCGTCCGGCCGCGTCTGACACCACGTCCCGGGCATCACGCCCCGGAGACGGGAGAAGCCCGAGGGGGCGCGTCCACCGGACGCGCCCCCTCGGGTGTTTCCGTGCCGTTCCTCAGCCGGTGATCTCCACGGCCTCGCCCTGGTTCCCCTGGTTCCCCTGGTTCCCCTGGGGCTTGCGCGGTTCCTTCTGCTTCTGGGTGATGCCCTGGAGGAGCTGCGCCAGGTCGACCCCGGTGGTGGCGGAGAGCAGCTCCACGCCCTGGGCGACGTTGTCCGCGACCGTACGGGACAGCTGGCTCGCCCCGTCGGTCGAGATGACCGTCATCTTGTCGACGGCCGACAGCGGCTCGGACGCCTTGGCGACGACCTGCGGCAGGACCTCGACGAGCATCTGCAGGACGGCCGCGTCCCCGTACTGGGAGAAGGCGTCGGCCTTCTTGCGCATCGCCTCGGCCTCGGCGGAACCCCGCGCGGCGATGGCGGCGGCCTCGGCCTCGCCCTCGATGCGGACGGCGTCGGCGAGCGCGGCGCGGTGCGCCTTCTCGCCCTCACCGGTCAGCCGGGAGCGCTGCGCGTCGGCCTCGGCCTGCTTGACGAGGGCGATCCGGCGGGCCTCCGCCTCCTGCTCGGCCTGGTAGCGGGCGGCGTCGGCGGGCTTGCGGACCTCGGTGTCGAGCTGACGGTCGGTCAGCGCGGCCTGCCGCTCGGCTACCTTCTCCTGCTCGCTGAGGATGTCCTGCTGACGGGCGGCCTCGGCGAGCGGACCGGCGGCGTTCGCCTGGGCGGCGGCCTCGTCGGTCTGCGCCTTGATCTCGGCCTGCTTCAGGTAGAGGGTCCGCTGCGCGATGGCGATCTCCTCCTCCGCCTTCAGCCGGGCCTGCTCGGCGGCGCGGCGGGCGACGGCCTCGGCGATGTCCGCCTCCTGCTTGGCGCGGGCGGCCTCGGGACGGCCGAGGTCCTCCAGGTAGGAGCCCTCGGTGGTGATGTCCTGGATCTGGAAGGCGTCCAGGACCAGGCCCTGGCCGGACAGGCTGGCCTCGGCCTCCTCGGCGACCTGGCCGGCGAACGCGGCGCGGTCCCGGATGATGTCCTCGACCGACATGCGGCCCACGATGGAGCGCAGCGCGCCGGACAGCACCTCCTGCGTGAAGCCGACGATGCCGTTCTGCTGCATCAGGAACCGCTGCGCGGCCGCCCGGATCGAGTCCTCGGTGCCGCCGACCTTGACGATCGCGACGCCCTCCAGGTTCGCCTTCACGCCGCGCAGGGTCACCGCGCCGCGCACCGCGACCGGGATGTGCCGGCTGGAGAGGTCGAGGGTGAACTTCTGCTGCACGAACGGAACGACGAACACGCCGCCGCCGACCACGACCTTCTGGCCGCTGTTGTCGGTGAAGACGCGCCCGGTGGCGGGATCGGTGGCCTTCTTGCCGCGCCGGCCCGTGATGATGAACGCCTCGCTCGGCCCCGCGACCTTGTAGCGGGTGACGACGACGAGGCCGAGCAGAACGACGAGGACGACGATCCCGAGGACCGCTGTCAGTACAGGACTCATGGCGAAATCCCCTTGAGTGGAACGTGAGTGGAATCGAGTGGAACGAAGAAAAAAGGGGGGAGGGGCGGGAGGCGGTGGGGTCAGCGTTCGACGGGGCGGACGGCGACCGACGTCGACGAGAGGACGGACTCCACCCACACCTCGGCGCCCCGCGCCACCGGTGCGGCGGCCTTCGCCGCGTACTTCACCGGCTGTCCGCCCAGATACAGCAGGACCTCGCCGTAGCCGACGGCGGGGATCGCCGTGACGACCGTGCCCGACGTGCCGGTCAGGTCCTCGCCCCGTGGCGCGGGCGCGTCGTCCCGGAGCAGGGCCCGGCTGAACCGCCAGGTCAGCCAGCCCACCAGGGCGCCCGCCACGGCGCCGACGAGGGTCGCGGTGACGGCGCCCGCACCGGCGGCGCCCGTGGCGATCGCCCCGGTGAAGCCGAGGGCCGAGACGAAACCGGCGATCACCGGAAGGGACAGGAATCCGTCCACCCCGATGCCGACGCTTTCCAGGACGCCGTCGAAAACGAGGGAGAGGGCCAGGACGGCCAGTCCGGCGATTCCGAATCCGAGAAACCAAACCATGTGCTGCGCCCCCTCGGCCCCCGTGATCGGCTCGCGCTTTCGCACCCGCGCGTTTCTCGCGTGCGCGTCCTCGCGCCGAGCCGTGAAATCCTGCTCCCGCGTCGCGAAAGTACCCCATTGTCCCATGTCGCAGACCTGCGGAACATGGGTGCCGGTACCCATTGACGCCCACGCCGGTATTCCGGCGGTGAATTTCCCGAGCCCTGCGAGGCTACCCGAATTCCTTTCCGCCGGGGAGGGGCGGAAGCCCCGTGACGGCCTGTGACGTACGGCTTCTCCGACGCCCGCTCAGTACGATGGCCTGCCGACCGGGCGGGCGGTGACGGGGCCGCGGGGCGCGGCAGGAGCGGAAGGGCGGCGGCATGGTGGACCGGAGCGAGGAGGGGGCGGAGGCCCCGGCCCGCAGACGCGGACAGGGCGAGCTGGAGGCCCAGGTGCTCGCCGTCCTGCGCGAGGCGTCCGAACCGGTGCCCGTGGCGTGGGTGCGCGAACGCCTCGGCGGCGGCCTCGCCTACACCACCGTGATCACCATCCTGACCCGCCTGCGGGCGAAGGGCGCCGTCGAACGCGAGCGCGCCGGCCGGTCCTTCCGGTGGACGGCGGTCGCGGACGAGGCGGGGCTCGCCGCCCTGCGGATGCGGAAGGTCCTGGACGCCGAGGCGGACCGCCAGGCGGTCCTGGCCAGTTTCGTGACCGCGCTCTCGCCGAACGACGAGCGACTCCTCCGTGAACTCCTCTCCCCGGAGGCCGGGGAGGAGGAAGGCTGACCGTCATGGGAGTCTTCGTCTTCCTTCCCCTGGTCCTTCCGCTGACCGCGTGGCCGGTCGCCCGCCTCGCCGAACAGCGGCTCCACCCCCGCACCGCGACCCGGCTGCTCGCCGCCGTCGCCGGTGTCTCCGCCGTGTGCAGCACGCTCTGCCTCGGACTGCTGATGATCGTGGGCACCGCGCAACTGCCCGGCAATCCGCTCCCCGACAGCTGGTCGGACCCCGACGTGCGCGCGGCCGTCCCGTACGACGAGGTCGCGGGCCGGACGGCCATCCCCGCGCTCCTCGCCGTCCTCGTCTCCTGCGCCGTCGCCGCGTGGCGGCGGTCGCGGGTGCGCCGCCGGGCGGCGGGCGCGCTCGCGGGGCTGCCGCCGACGTCCGTCGCGGTGCTGCCGGACCGCACTCCGTACGCGTACGCGCTCCCCGGCGGGCGCGGGCGCGACCGCGTGGTGGTCAGCACCGGCATGCTCGCCGGGCTCGGGTCCGCCGAGCGGCGGGCCCTCTTCGCGCACGAGCGGGCCCATCTGAACGGACGTCACCACCGGCACCTGCTCACGGTCCACCTGGCGGCCCGGGCCAACCCGTTCCTGCGCCCGCTGCGCACCGCCGTCGCGTACACCGCCGAGCGCTGGGCCGACGAGGAGGCGGCGGCCGAGGTCGGCAGCCGCCGCGCCGTGGCCCGGGCGATCGGCAAGGCCGCGCTGCTCGCCCCGCGCGCGCCCGCCGCCACGCTCCCCGCCCTGGCGGCGGTGGGCCCGGTGCCCCGCCGGGTGGCGGCCCTGATGCGCCCGGCCCCGGTGGGCCGCGCCTGGCCGCCGGTGCACACGGCGGCCGGTCTGGCCGCCTGGGGCGCCGCCTTCGGCACGACGGTCTCGGCGCTGTCCTCGGCCAACTCGGCCGTCACGCTCTACCTCGTGCTGCACACGGCCACCACGTCGGTGTAGCCGGGCCCCGGCGGGACTAGAGGTCGAACTCGTGCGGCGGCAGGTCGAGGGTGAAGCACGCCTCGCGCACCACGGCCTGCTCCGTCTTGTCGAAGTCGCCGTCGGCGCCGCCGATGACGATGCCGATCTGGACGACGGCGCGGGCCTCGGCCGGCTTCTTCTTCGCCTTGGCGACCTCTTGGAGGACGCTGACCTTGCCGAAGTCGAAGTCGGCGGTGAGCTTGTCCAGGTTGGCGTCGAAGCGGCGCTGGAGGTCGAGCGCGTCGAAGTTCCGCAGCACCTCGTTGGTGGCGATGAGCTGGGCGACCCGGCGGCGCTCGGCGGGGTCGATCGTGCCGTCGGCGGCGGCGACGAGGGCGCACATGGCCATGCTCGCGTCCCGGAACGCGCCGCTCTTCAGGTCGTTCTTCCTCGCCACCAGCTGGGTCTGCATCGTCGATGCGGATTCCTTGACGCGGTCCCACAGGGCCATGAGCACTCCAGACGTCGATTGCCTACTTCTACGTATGTGTAGAACTCGGTGGCGCCGCCGGGAGTTCCCGGGGTCGGCGGACGGCCGTCACCCGCCCAGGACCAGGAGCGAGACCCACAGGGCCGCCGTCGACGCGACGAGGGCGGCGGGGACGGTGAGCAGGCCGAGGCGGGTGAACTCCCCGAGGTCGACCGGATGCCGGTGCTGGTGCGCGATGCGGCGCCAGAGGAGGGTGGCGAGGGAGCCCGCGTACGTGAGGTTGGGGCCGATGTTCACGCCGATCAGGACGGCGAGCACCGCGCCGGGCCCGGAGCCGGCCGCCAGTGGGACCAGGGCCAGGGTCGCGGGCAGGTTGTTGATGAGGTTGGCGAGGACGGCGGCGAGCGCGGCGGTGCCGAGCAGGGCCGGCAGGGAGGTGCCGTCGGGCAGGAGGTGGGCGAGGACGGTCCCGAGGCCGTTGTCGACGACGGCGCGGACGACGACGCCGAGGGCCAGGACGAAGGCGAGGAAGGGCAGCGAGGCCGAGCGGACGAGCGCGCGCGGAGTGGTGTGACGGCGCGCCAGGGCCCGTACGGCCAGGACGGCGGCGCCCGCCGCGGCCGCCCAGGCCGGATCCACGCCGGTGGCCGAGGCGACGGCGAATCCGGCGAGGGTCGCGGCCACGGTGACCAGGGCGAAGAGCGGGAGCGCGACGGGCTCCGGCGGCTCCGTGGAGTCGGCGGGGGCGGCGAGGTCGCGGGCGAAGAAGCGCCGGAAGACCGCGTACTCGACCGCGACGGCGGTCAGCCAGGGGAGCAGCATCAGGAGCGCGAACCGGGTGAAGCCGAGGCCGGTGGCCGTGAAGGCGAGCAGGTTGGTCAGGTTCGAGACGGGCAGCAGCAGCGAGGCCGTGTTCGACAGGTGGGCGCTCGCGTAGACGTGGGGTTCGGGGCGGGCCCCCATCCGGGCGGCCGTCGCGAAGACCACCGGGGTCAGCAGGACGACGGTCGCGTCCAGGCTCAGGACGGCGGTGATCAGCGAGGCGAGTCCGAAGACGGCGCCGAGCAGCCGCTGGGGCCGGCGGCGGGACCAGCGGGCCATCCAGGCGCCGCACGCGTGGAAGAGCCCTTCGTCGTCGCAGAGCTTGGCGAGGACGAGGACGGCCGCGAGGAAGCCGATCACCGGCCCGAGCCGCTCGGCCTCCTCCCGCACGGCGTCGGGCGTGACCGCCCCCACGGCGAGGACGGCACCGGCGGCGGGCAGCGCGAAGACCGCCTCGGGCAGGCGGAAGGGGCGGACGACGGCGCAGAAGAGCACCACGGCCAGGGCGAGCACGGACACGAACGAGACGAGCATGTGCCGATCATCCGGGTCGGCGGGAACGGGGCCGCCCCGGGGGTCCGGCGAGTCTCGCCGGACGCCGGACGCCGGACGCCGGACGCCGGACGCCGGGCCCCGGCCCGTACGCGTCTCGCCCGCCCCCCCCGCCCGGGCCCGCTCCCACCGTGTTTTCCGCGTCCCGACCCCGCCACCCCCTTGTCAGTGCAATTTCACATTACTATGGTACTGCTCGCACCAACCGCTGTAAGCGACGTCAACTCGACGCACAGCAAGGCGAGTTGACTGGGAACCACCCCCACATCCCCCTCCCGACACAGGAGTTCTGGTGTCCCAGCACAGATCCGTGCGCACCACCCTGCTCGCCGCCGTCCTGGCGGCCGGCCTGCTCGTCCCGGTCGGACAGGCCGCCGGTCAGGCGGCCACCGGCGGAGCCTCGCCGCTCGGAGCGCCCGCCGCCGAGGCCCGGCCCCACCCGTACGACGAGGTCGACCGCCTCGCCACCGCGCCCCCGGCCACCGCCGCCCCCGCACCCGCCCCGGGCGGCGCCGTCGCCGGCCGGATCCCCGGGCCCGCCCCCGTCACCGCGCCGCGCGAGGCCGCACGGCGGTCCGCCGCCGCGCCCTGCACCCTCGACGGGGTCACCGGCCTGGCCCCCGAGCGGTTCGCCGACTTCCTCGCCGACCCCGCCGTGACCGCCGACGGCTGTCTGCGCGGCCTCGTCTGGACCTGGGACGCCCGGCTCGCCCCGGTCATGTCCGACGCCCACGTCCAGGCCGTCGCCCGGCGCGCCTCCTCGCTCGCCGCGAGCCACGACGGACGCAACTCCTCCCACCTGGAGGAGCTGTTCACCTACCTCCACGCGGTGGCCTACCACGACTTCTCGCGCGACGAGATCGACACCACCGACGCTCCGACCGTCGACGCCGTGCGCCGCGCCGTCGGCGACTTCGGCACGGCCGTCCGCACCTTCGACGCCACCCCGGCCAACGCCGCCACCCTCCGCGAAGCCCTCTACGCGGCCAGCGCCCCGGGCCTGCGCCAGCACCAACTGCCCCTGATACGCAAGGTCCTGGCGACCATGGGCGCCGACCGCACCGCGACCCGGCTCGACCCGGCCTGGGCGAACGCCGCGCTCGCCGGGCTCTCCGTCAACTACCTCGGCGTCTACCCGGGCAACCAGGACGCCGCCTTCCACGCGGCGGCCGCCGCCGACCCCGCGTACCGCGCCGCCTTCAAGGCCTTCTCCGGCCACGGGCACCTGAAGGGGACCGCCAACGCCTGGGTCGCCCGCGACGCGCTGAGCGAGTACGGCCGCTTCGGCCAGATCAACGGCCTGCGCCAAGGAGTCGTCGCCGACCTCGGCGCCCTCCTCGGCCCGGTCGAGACCACCTTCGGCACCGCGAGCGCGCCGTGGGCCTCGCTCGTCTCCTGGCTCAACTTCTACGACGCCTGCGCCCCCTACGGGGTGTGCAAGGCGGACATCGAGCGCCGGATCTTCCCGTACACCTACACGTACGACAACGGCGCCCTCAAGGTCCGCACCGGTCTCCCGCGCGCGACCGTCGACACGCTCTACCACGCGAGCAAGCGGGTCAAGGCGCACTTCCACCGGGTCCTCGGCACCCAGGAGCCCCTGGCCGGCGACCCCAACACCACCCTGAACATCGTCCTGTACGCCTCGCGCGCCGACTACGAGCAGTACCACCCCATCCTGACCGGGATGGACACGAACAACGGCGGCATCTACATCGAGCGCGGCGCCACCTTCTACACCTACGAGCGGCGCGTCCCGCAGGACTCCACGCTCACCCTCGAAGAGCTCTTCCGGCACGAGTACACGCACTACCTGAACGGCCGGTTCGCGGTGCCGGGCTTCTTCGGCGAGGGCCCCTGGTACCAGAACGACCGCACCACCGCCATGGACGAGGGCACGGCCGAGTTCTTCGCCGGCGCCACCCGTGACGACGGCGTCGCCGTCCGCAAGTCGCTCGTGCGCGGCGTCATCTCCGACACGGCGGGCGGAGGACCGCGCATGACGGTGCGCCAGATCCTCAACGCCACGTACGACGGCGACGGATTCCGCTTCTACTCCTACGCCGGCACCTTCTTCGAGTACCTCTGGACCGAGAAGCCGTCCCTGCTGCGCGAGATGTACCGACACCTGCGCGCCGACGACGTGTCCGCGTACGACGCCTGGCGCGCGCGGCTCGGCTCCGACACGGCGCTCCAGCGCGGCTACGACTCCTTCCTGGACGCCCGGATCCCCGAGGTGGACCGCCTGTACGTGCCGGTCACCACGTTCACGCCGAACGACCGGCTGCGCGACTCCCGGGCCGCCGACGTCGCCGCCTCCTTCGCCGCCGCGACCTCCAACACCCCCGTCTGCGCCGAGACCGGCGCGCCGGGCGGGCGCCGCTTCGTCTGCACCGGCCGGATCACGGCCAACCTCGCGAACGCGGCCAGCACGGACCAGGTCTTCCGGGACATGTCCGAGACCGTCGACTACTTCCTCCTCGACCGGGCGGGCGCCGCCTCGAACAACCTGGCCGACATGAACTGCTCCTTCGGTCCCGTCGACATCTGGACCGGCGGACGCGCGGGAACCTCCGGCTACAGCTGCGAGGGACCCCTGCGCGGCTGAGCCGCGCGCACCGGGACCGGAGGGCGCGCGGTCGGGCGATCCCCGACGCCCTCCGGCCCCGGCCCGCCCCGTTCCCCCTCCGGGGAACCCGCCCTGTTCCTCCGCCAAGGAAGGTGACACCGTACCGCCGTGTCCAAGAGCCAGAGCCCGGACGCCGTGATCATCGGCGCGGGCGTCGTCGGAGCCGCCTGCGCCTACTTCGCCGGCCGCGCCGGACTCTCCGTCGCCGTCGTCGACCGGGGCCCCGTCGCGGGCGGCACCACCGGCGCGGGCGAGGGCAACCTCCTCGTCTCCGACAAGGAACCCGGACCCGAACTCGACCTCGCCCTGCTCTCCGTACGCCTCTGGCGAGACCTCTCCGCCCTGCTCCCGCCCGACATCGAGTACGAGGCCAAGGGCGGCCTCGTCGTGGCGCCCGACCCGACCGCCCTCAAGGCCCTGCGCGCCTTCGCGGAGGGGCAGCGGGCGGCCGGCGTCGAGGCCGCCGAGGTCCCCGGCGACGGGCTGCGCGCCCTCGAACCCCACCTCGCCGACGGCCTCGCGGGCGGCTTCCACTACCCGCAGGACTCCCAGGTCCAGCCCGCCCGCGCGGCGGCCCGCCTCCTCGCCGCCTCCGGCGCCGCCGTCCACCTCGGCGAGGAGGTCACCCACGTCCTGCGCACCCCCTCCGGGGCGGTGCGCGGAGTCCGCACGGCCCGCCGCGAACTCACCGCCCCCGCCGTCGTCAACGCGGCCGGGACCTGGGGCGGCGCGGTCGCCGCACTCGCCGGCACGGAGCTTCCGGTACGGCCCCGGCGCGGCTTCGTCCTCGTCACCGAACCCCTCCCCAGGGTCGTGCGGCACAAGGTGTACGCCGCCGACTACATCGCGGACGTGGCCAGCGGCTCGGCCGCGCTCCAGTCCTCGGCCGTCGTCGAGGGCACCCCCGCCGGGCCCGTGCTCATCGGCGCCACCCGCGAGCGCGTCGGCTTCGACCGCTCGCCGTCCACCGAGGCCCTGCGCCGGCTCGCCGCCCAGGCCGCCGCGCTCTTCCCCGTCCTCGCGGACGTGCGGGTGCTGCGCGCCTACCACGGCTTCCGCCCCTATCTGCCGGACCACCTCCCGGCGATCGGGCCCGACCCGCGCGTCCCCGGGCTGCTGCACGCCTGCGGCCACGAGGGCGCGGGCATCGGCCTCGCCCCGGCCACGGCGCTCCTGATCGCCGCCGCGCTCACGGGGGAGCCGGGGGAGACGGCGCAGGGCCCGGACCCGGCGTCCTTCCGGCCGGAACGCTTCGACCACCCTTCTGGCCCCGGACGACGGGAGAGCACCCCATGAGACGACGCCGTACCCCACGCGCCCTGGTCGGCGGCCGGGCCGAGGCCGCCTTCACCGTCACGTTCGACGGCCGCCCGGTCCCCGCGCTCGACGGCCAGTCCGTCGCCGCCGTCCTGTGGAGCGCGGGCGTCTTGACCTGGCGCACCACGAGGAACGCCGGGGCGCCGCGCGGGGTCTTCTGCGGCATGGGCAGCTGCTTCGACTGCCTCGTCACGGTCAACGGGCGCCCCAACCGGCGCGCCTGCCTCACTCCGGCCCGCCCCGGCGACGCCGTCACGACGCAGGAGGGGACGGGCCGTGCCGGACTCGCCGTCTGAACCGTTCGAGTCGGTCGAGCCGCCCGAGCCGCCGGAGCCGCCGGAGTCGTCCGAGCCGTTCGACCTCGCCGTCGTCGGTGCCGGGCCCGCCGGGCTCGCCGCCGCCGTGGAGGCGGCCCGGCGCGGGCTCCGGGTGGTGCTCGTCGACGCGGGGGAGCGGCCCGGCGGCCAGTACCACCGGCACCCCGCGCCCGGCCTCGGCGCACGGCGGCCGGGGGCGCTCCACCACGGCTGGCGGGAGTTCACCCGCCGCACGGCGGCCCTGGACGGCTTCGTCCGGGCGGGCCGGGTCGCCCACCTGTCCGGACACCACGTCTGGACGGTGGTGCCCGAGGGCCCCGGCTGGAGGCTGCACGCCGTGGCCGTCGGTGACGACGGCGACGCCGCCGCGACCGTCCGGGCCCGGGCGGTGCTCCTGGCCACCGGCTCCCACGAGCGCCAACTTCCCTTCCCCGGCTGGACGCTGCCGGGCGTGGTGGGCGCCGGGGGAGCCCAGGCGATGCTCAAGAGCGGGCTCGTCCTGCCCGGCCGCCGGGTCGTCGTGGCCGGCAGCGGCCCCCTGCTCCTGGCCGTCGCGGGCTCCCTCGCGGCGGCGGGCGCCCGTGTCCCCGCCGTCGTCGAGGCCGGTGCGTACCTCGGCTACTCCGGTTTCCTTCCGGCGCTTCTCCGCACCCCCGGCAAACTCGCCGAAGGGGCCCTGCACGGAGGCGCGTTGCTGCGGTACGGCACCAGACTCCTGGCCCGTCACGCGGTCGTCGAGGCCCACGGCTCCGCGTGCGTCGAGGCGGTGACCGTGGCGCGGCTCGGGTCCGACTGGCGCCCTCTGCCGGGCACCGGCCGCCGGATCCCGTGCGACGCGCTCGCCGTCGGCCACGGCCTCGTACCGCAGCTGGAACTCGCCACGGCCCTCGGCTGCGCGACGCGCACGGCCGCCGACGGGACGGCCGCCCTCGCCCTCGACGCCGAACAGTCGACCTCGGTCCCCGGCGTCTGGGCCGCCGGGGAGACGGGCGGCATCGGCGGCGCCCGACTCGCGGTAGTGGAAGGCGAGTTGGCGGCTATGTCGGTCGCCCGCACCCTCCTCGGCGGCCGGGCGCCGGAGCCCTGCGAGGCCGCGCTCCGGCGCCGCCGCGACCGGCTGCGCGCGTTCGCCGGGGCGATGGGCGCCGTGCACCGGCCCGGTCCCGGCTGGACCGGATGGCTGCGGCCGGACACCGAGGTCTGCCGCTGCGAGGAGGTGCCGGCCGCCCGCGTGACGGAGGCCGTCGACGTCCTGGGCGCGCGGGACGCCCGCACGGTCAAGCTGTTCACCCGCGCCGGCATGGGCTGGTGCCAGGGCCGCATGTGCGGCCCCGCCGTGGCGGCCCTCGCCGGGCACGCCCCCGGGGGAGGGGCGGTCCCGGACCGGCGCCCGCTCTCCTGCCCCGTACCGCTCCGGCACCTGGCGGAACTCCCGGAACGGGACCGTACCGAGAACTGATCTACCGTCAGAAGCAGCCGCCCGTCGGCATCTTGTGGCCTATGGGTTCGTCAGTAAAATGTCACACACCACACAAGGGAGTCCTTTCATGGTCCACGAGCAAGCCCCCGTGCACCGCGACCGCCCCTGGCGCGGGATCATGGTCGCCACCGCCCTCCCCCTGCGCGCCGACGGCTCCGTCGACCACGACGCCTACGCGCGGCACGTGACCCGGCTGATCGCCGAGGGCTGCGACGGAGTCGTCCCCAACGGCTCCCTCGGCGAGTACCAGACGCTCACCGACGACGAGCGCGCCCGCGTCGTGCGCACCGCCGTCGAGGCGGCCGGGGACGGGGCCCGCGTCATGCCGGGCGTCTCCGCGTACGGCGGCGCCGAGGCCCGCCGCTGGGCCGAACAGGCCGCCGAGGCCGGCGCCGGCTCCGTCCTGCTCCTGCCGCCCAACGCCTACCGGGCCGACGAGGCGGCCGTGCGCGACCACTTCGCCGCCGTCGCCGCCGTCGGCCTGCCCGTCGTCGCCTACAACAACCCCCTCGACACCAAGGTCGACCTCACCCCCGCCCTCCTCGCCCGGCTGCACGCCGACGGCAGCGTCGTCGCCGTCAAGGAGTTCAGCGGGGACGTCCGCCGCGCCTACGAGATCGCCGAACTCGCCCCCGGCCTCGACCTGCTCGTCGGCGCCGACGACGTCCTCCTCGAACTCGCCCTCGCCGGCGCGGTCGGCTGGATCGCCGGCTACCCCAACGCCCTCCCGCGCACCTGCGCCGCCCTCTACCGGGCCGCCGTCGCCGGGGACCTCGACACCGCCCTCCCGCTCTACCGGTCCCTCCACCCGCTCCTGCGCTGGGACTCGAAGACCGAGTTCGTCCAGGCGATCAAGCTCTCCATGGACCTCGCGGGACACCACGGCGGCATCACCCGGCCGCCCCGGCTCCCGCTCGCGCCCGAGCAGGAGGCCGCCGTGCGGGCCGCCACGGAGAAGGTCCTCGCGGAGGGCCACGCGTAACCCCGTACGACCGCCCGTCCGTCCGTCCTCACGACACCGACAGAAGGGGACCCATGCGCACCCGCCACGTCTACCACGCGGTGGACTCCCACACCGAAGGCATGCCCACCCGGGTGATCACCGGCGGCCTCGGGGTGATCCCCGGCGCCACGATGGCCGAGCGGCGGCTCCACTTCGCCGAGCACCTCGACCACGTCCGCACCCTCCTCATGTACGAACCGCGCGGCCACGCGGCGATGAGCGGCGCGATCCTCCAGCCGCCCACCCGCCCCGACGCCGACTACGGCGTCCTCTACATCGAGGTGTCCGGCCTCCTTCCGATGTGCGGCCACGGCACCATCGGGGTCGCCACCGTCCTCGTCGAGACGGGCATGGTGCCGGTCGTCGAACCGGTCACCACCGTCCGCCTCGACACCCCGGCGGGGCTCGTGAGCGTCGACGTACGGGTGGAGGACGGCGCGGCGAAGGCGGTCACCCTCACCAACGTGCCCTCGTACTGCGTCGGTCTCGACCTCAAGGCGGACGTGCCCGGGTACGGCACCGTCACCTACGACCTCGCCTACGGCGGCAACTTCTACGCCTTCGTCGACCTCGACGCCCTGGGGCTGCCCTTCGACCGCGCCCACAAGGACGAACTCCTCGCCGCCGGACTCGCCGTCATGGCCGCGGTGAACGCCGGACCCGACCGGCCCGTCCACCCGGAGAACCCCGCCATCGCCGGGGTCAAGCACGTCTACCTGGCCGCGCCCGGCTCCGACGCGACCCGCTCGCGCCACGCCATGGCCATCCACCCCGGCTGGTTCGACCGCTCCCCGTGCGGCACCGGCACCAGCGCCCGCATGGCCCAGCTGCACGCCCGGGGGCTGCTCGCCCCGGGCGCCGACTTCGTCAACGAGTCCTTCATCGGCACCGAGTTCACCGGCCGGATCACCCGCGAGACCACCGTGGGCGGACGGCCCGCCGTCGTCCCGACCGTCACCGGCCGGGCCTGGATCACCGGCACGGCGCAGTACTTCCTCGACCCCGACGACCCGTTCCCCGCCGGTTTCCGGCTCTGAGACCCGTCGGCGGCGGGCGGCCCGAGAGGCGAAACGTGACATTGTACGATGCCCCTCCGTGACTTCTCGGAGGACGCACGATGGGTGACCTGAAGCAGTACGGCCTCGTCAGGGCGCAGGAACGGCTCCGCGACCAGGTCGGACACGCCCTCCGCGCGGCCCTGATCGCCGGGGAGCTGCGCCCCGGCGAGGTCTACTCGGCCCCCGGCCTCGCGAGCGACCTCGGCGTCTCCGCCACCCCGGTCCGCGAGGCCATGCTCGACCTGGCCCGGGAGGGCCTGGTCGAGCCCGTCCGCAACAAGGGCTTCCGCATCACCGAGGTCGGCGAGCGCGACCTCGACCAGTACACCGAACTGCGCACCCTCATCGAGGTCCCCACCGTCGGCCGGGTCACGAAGACGGCCACGCGGGAACAGCTGGAGGAACTCCGCCCGGTCGCCGAGGAGATCGTCGCCCGCGCCCGCGAGCACGACCTCATCGGCTACCTGGAGGCGGACCGCCGCTTCCACCTCGCCCTGCTCGGCCTCTCCGGCAACGAGCGGCTCGTCGAGACCGTCGGCGACCTGCGCAAGCGCTCCCGCCTCTACGGCCTGACGGGCCTGGACGAGGCCGGACTGCTCGTCTCCTCCGCCGAGGAGCACGTCGAACTCCTCGACCTCATGATCGCCGGGGACGCGCGCGGCGCCGAGGCCTGCATGCGCCGCCACCTCGGCCACGTCCGCTCCCTGTGGGCCGAGGGCCGCGACGGGCCGGCGGGCGCCTGACGTCCTCCCGAAGGCCGTCGAGCCGCCGCGGGACCGCCTGACGGGCGGGGAAACGCCGACGGCTCCCGCCCTGCGCACAGGGGTGGGAGCCGTTCGGAACCGACGTGCGGTGCGCGCGGGTCACGCGTGACGGTGCGAGTGCCGGTTGCCGGTGACGAGGCGGTAGAGGGCCAGCAGGATGACGGAGCCGACGATCGCCGCGATCCAGGTGGAGATCTCGAAGAAGCCGTCGACGGAGTCCACGCCGAAGACGACCTTGCCGAGCCAACCGCCGAGCAGGCCGCCGGCGATGCCGATGAGCATGGTGATGATGATGCCGCCGGGGTCCTTGCCCGGCATCAGGGCCTTGGCGACGGCGCCGGCGATCAGGCCGATGAGGATCCACGCGATGATGCCCACGATGCTTCTCCAGTCCGTCACATAAGGAACTTGTCAGTTCTTCGTCTGGACCCATCGGGCTCATGTAAACGCCCCCCGCCGGAAAAACCTCGCGCCGGTGCTCCGGCCGTGCCCGGGCGGCGGCGACGAGGGAGCGCCCCGACGCCCGGCCACCCGCGGATCCGTCCGCCGCGCGAGCGCTGACCGGCCCTCCTCCGCGCCGCGGACACGGCGGAGGGGACTCCCGTGGACACAAGGGAGTTCCCCGCTGTCCACGACGGCCGACGACCCCCGAGGCTGTGCCCAGTCCCGAGCGGCGGGGCGCCGGACGGAATCCCCCCGGTGCCCGTCCGCGCGGCCCCCTCCCCTTCCGCGAAAGGGAACGCCCCCATGCGTCCAGTACGACACCGCCACCTCCTCACCGGACTCGCGACGGTCACCGCCGTCGTCGGGCTCGGCGTCCTCCCCGCCCACGCCGGTCCTCCGGCTCCGTCCCCCGCCGTCCCGGTGCCCGCCGACGTGCGCGCGGCGATGGGCCGCGACCTCGGTCTGTCCGCCGACGGCGTGCGCGACCGGATAGCCGCCGAACAGGCCGCGGAACGGGTCGCGACCGCCGTGCGCGCCACGGTGGGGGACCGCGTCCCGGGACTGTGGTTCGACGCCTCCGACGGGCGCCTGCACGCCGCCGTCACCACCGGTGCCGACGCCGACGCGGTCCGCCGGGCGGGAGCCGTCGCCCAGCGGGTCCGGCACTCCGCCGCCGCGCTCGACGCCGCCGCCCGACAGGTCGGCCGGTGGGCCGAGAACGTCCCCGGCCTGCTCTCCTGGGGACCCGACGTGCGCGGCAACCGGGTCGAGGTCGTCCTCGACCCCGCCGGAAGCACCGCCGCCACCGACGCGCTGAGGACCCGTCTCGCCGGCCTCGGCGACCTGGTGGCGATCACCGAGTCCGAGGACGCGCCCCGGCAGCAGGGCGGGAACGTGGTCGGCGGGGAGAAGTGGGTGCCGGGCGCGGAGAGCCCGTGCTCCATCGGCTTCTCCGTCACCCGCTCCGGCGGGGCGAAGGCCTTCCTGACGGCCGGTCACTGCACCAACGACGCCGACCAGGCCGCCTACGGCAAGGACGGCACCCGCGTCGGCACCTCCAACAAGAACGGCACCGGCAGCGTCAACGCCGCGGAAGGCGACTTCGGGATCGTCGACGTCGACCAGGCGGGCTGGCAGACGGCCCCGACGGTCTCCGGATGGGGCAAGGGCGACGTCACCCTCACCGGCAGCGCCGAAGCCGTCGTCGGCACCGCGATCTGCCGTTCCGGCCAGACCACCGGACTCCAGTGCGGCGAGGTCACCAAGGTGAACCAGAGCGTCGACTACGGCAACGTCGTCATCAACGGCCTGTCCTACTCCAGCGCCTGCTCGGCCGGCGGCGACTCCGGCGGCTCCTACGTCACCGCGACCGGAGGAAAGGCCGTGGGCCTGCACTCCGGAGGCGGCAGCGCCACCTGCTCCTCGGGCAGCGGCGAGAAGTTCACCATCTTCCAGCCCGTGAACGAGGCCCTCGCCAAGTTCGGCGCCTCCCTGGTCACCTCGACCCCGCAGCCCGGCGAGGTCACCGTCGCCGCCGTCGCCGCCAGAACCAGCCCCACCGGCACCCCCGTCGAACTGAGGAACGGCGCCGAGGGCGGCACCGCCCCCTACACCTGGTCCGCCACCGGCCTCCCGGCCGGCCTGTCCATCGCCCCGGCCACCGGGACGATATCCGGCACCCCGACCACGGCCGGCACCTCCTCCGTCACCGTCACGGCCACCGACACCACCGGCCGCAAGGGCTCCACCTCCTTCACCTGGACCGTCACCGCCCCCGGCACGGGCGGCCCGGTCCTGGCCGCCCCCGGCAACCAGAACCTCTCCGTCGGACGCCCCTTCAGCCTCGCCCTCCGGGCGAGCGGCGGCACCGCGCCGTACGCGTTCTCCGCGACCGGCCTGCCCGCCGGCCTCGGGATCGACGCGGCGAGCGGAGTCGTCTCCGGCACCCCCACCGCCTGGGGCTTCCGCAACGTCACCCTGACCGTCACCGACGCCACCGGGAAGAAGGCGTCCGCCACGGTCACCTTCACCGTCTGGTCCTGACCCCCTCCGGATCCCGCACCCCGGACCCCGGTTCCCGACCGGGGCCCGGGGCGCGGCCGTTCACACGCCCTCGCCGGGCCCCACGAGCGCGGCGAGTTCGGTGCGGTTGCGCACCCCGACCTTGCGGTAGACGCGGCTGAGCATCGCCTCCACGGTCTTGCGGGAGACGAACAGCCGGTGGGCGGCCTCGGGATTGCTCCTCCCCTCGGCGACCAGGCGGACGAGGAGCCGCTCGCGGTCGGTCAGCCGGTACGCCTCCCCGCCGTCCGGACCGGCGGTCCCGGCCGAGGCGCCCGCGAGGCGGGCGAGGTGGCCTTCCACGAGCGCCGACCACGGGTGCGCGCCCGCCGCGGCGCACACCGTACGGGCCCGCTCCCACACGGCCTTGGCCGCGGCGACCCGCCGGCGCCGGCGCTCGACCCGCCCCCACGCCAGCAACGTGCGCCCCTGCTCGACGGGCCGGCCGAGGACGGCGAACGCGGCGGCGGCCTCCTCGAAGGCGCCGGCCGCCCGGTCGAGGTCCCCGGCCCGCGCGAGGCACAGGGCGCGGGCCCGGGAGACGGTGGCGCGCGCGAAGGCGTGCGAGGCGTGGGCGGCGGTCACCTCGTCCAGCCGGTCCAGCATCCCGTGCGCCCGCTCCAGGAGCCCGGCGGCCGCGAACGCCTCCACGGCGTCGGCCTGCCACCGCAGGGCGCCGGGGTCGTCCGGCCGCGACGACCCCCCGCCGGCGGCCAGCTCCTCGAAGGCGGCGAGGGCCTGCCCGATCCGTCCGCAGTGCAGGTGCGCCGCCCCCGCGATCCACAGGTTCCGCGTGGTGTGGAGCCGGTCCCCCTCCGACCGCGAGGCCCGCAGGCCCCGCAGGGCGTAGTCCACGGCCTCCTCGAACGAACCGCCGTGACAGTGCACGAGGGCGGAGGTGTACCAGACGGGGCCGGGGGAGAGGTTCGCCTCCCGGGTGTACGACCGGGCCCGCGCCGCCCACGCCAGGGCGTCCGCGCAGGCACCGAGCCCGGCGTCGACCTCGGCCAGGCTGCGGCACAGGTCGGTGAGGTCCTCCGCGCCCCCGGCGGCCTGCGCCACGGGAAGCAGGGCCAGCAGCGAGGCGCGTGCCTGCGGCAGGTGCCCGTCGAAGACGGCGAGGCGGGCCCCGAGGTACTCGGGACTGTTGGCGACCCCGAGGGCGTGGGGCGGCACCGCGAGGGCCAGCGCCGACCGCAGGGTGGCACGTGCGTCGTCCGGCCGCCCCAGCACGCGCTCCATGCGCGCGGCCATCGTCAGCGCGGCCGCGTGCAGGGCGTCGTCGCCGGCACCGCGGGCCAGCGCGGCGGCGGTGCGGGCATGGGCGAGGGACCCGTCGAAGTCCTCCGCGGCGACATTGGCCCGGATGGCCGCCCGCAGCTCGACGGCGGCCAGCAGCCGCGGGTCGTCACGGGCGGCGCCACGGGCCGCGGCGAACAGCGTCTCCGTGGTGGTCAGGTCCTGCCCGCAGACGTCGACGACCGCGAGCAGCGCCTTCACCCGCTGCTCGGGAGCGCCGTGCTCGCGCACGAGGCACTCGGCCGCGTGGTGGGCGCCCCCGACGTCCCCCGCCGCCGCCGCGTCCAGGGCGGCCTCGGCGAGCCGCTCGGACCGCAGCCCCGGCAGCTGGGGCGGGGTCAGACGCGCGGCGAGCAGCATGAGTCCGGAGGCCAGGTCCCGGTCCCCCGCGGCCCGCGCGGTCACCGCGGTCCGCGCGGCGTCCTCGGCGGTCGGCCGGTCGGTCCCCTCCGCGGCCGTCGCCCGGTGCCACACGGCGCGCACCGGATCGGAGACCGCCGCGGCCAGGGCCCTGTGGTCCCGGCGGCGGTCGGCGGCGGTGCCGGTCCCGGCGGCGGCCCGCGCCAGGGCCCGGGCGGAGAACCGGACGGCGGTCGGGCCGGTGCCGTCCGGGCCGTCCAGGGCGGTCAGCAGACCGGCGCGCACCGCGTGGGCGACGTGGTCGTGGGCCTCCCGGTGGCCCGCCCGGTACAGCAGGTCGGTGTCGGGCCGGTGCGCCAGGGCCGCCGTGCGCAGCGTCCGGCGCACCTCCTCCGGCACCGTGCGCAACCACGCGTCGGCGAGCGCGTCGGCCCGCTCCAGACCGTCGAGGGGCAGGGGCCCGAGGGGCCCGCCCCGCGCGGGCGGCCACCGTGCCAGCCCTTCGCAGCAGGCCGCGAGGAGGGCGCGGTTGCCACCGCAGTGACGCAGGACGGCCGCGCTCCAGCGCGCCGGGAGACCGAGCGCCTCCAACCGGTCGGCGACCTCCCCGTGTCCCGCCGCGGGAACCGGGACGACCGGCGGATGGCCGCCCAGCAACTCCGCGGCCCGGTGCGGCGGCCCCACGGTCCGCTCCGCCGCGACCACCGCGAGGCGGTCGCGCCCCACCGCTCCGGCCGCGTGGCCCAGGACGTCGGCGCTGACCGGATCGAGCCACTGGACGTCGTCCACCACCACCAGCGGACGCGGCGTCTCCCGCAGCGTCCGCGCGGCGAGGACGCGCAGCCGCAGCCTGGTCGCGGCGTCGACCTCCCCGCCCGCGTACGGCAGGAACTCCTCGGAGAGCTGCACCAGACCCGAACAGGGCAGCAGTTCGTCCCCCGGCCGGTTGCGGACGTGCCGCACCCCGCCGCTCCACCGTTGACACACGGCCTCCAGGAGGGTGCTCTTCCCGGCGCCCCACGGACCGTGGACGACGACCCCGCCGTGGCGGGCGAGCAGTTCCGTCACCTCGCCGACGACGGCGTCGGGGGTGTCGCGGACGGGGCGGCGACGGCCGATCCCGCCGCCGTCGGCGACGTCTGTGGTCATGGACGCACGCTAGGCGCCCCCCGGCTCCCCGGCCAGAGCACCGGCCCCTCCCGGGAGGGAACGAGGGATCTCCCCTACGCCGGTGGGGAGGACGGGGCCGCGGAGCGGCCGGGCTCCCCGCCCGGCGGGACGATCGAGCGCTTGAGGACCTCGCCCGTCGGCCCCTCCGGCAGGCGGTCGGCGAGCCAGATCCGGCGCGGATGCTTGTGGGGGGCGACCCGCTCCCGCACGTGGGCCCGCAGCTCGGCGGGGGAGACGCGCCGGCCGGGGCGCAGGACCACGGCGGCCGCGACCTCCTGGCCGTGCACCGGGTGCGGGACCCCGAGGACCGCCGCCTCCGCCACGTCCGGGTGGAGGTGCGGGACCTCCTCCACCTCCCTCGGGTAGACGTTGAACCCGCCCCTGATCACCACGTCCTCCAGCCGGTCCACCCCCCCCGGAAGTCGCCGGCCGCACCCCGCGCGAGCGGAGCAGTGCGGCGGTCCGGTGGGCGTGGAGCAGCGGGACCAGGTTCCCGTCCGAACCGAGCCGGAACGCCGGCGCGGGCGCGGAACCCGTGTCCACGTCCGCCAGGAGCACCGCCCCGTCCCGTCGCCGAGCGGCACCGCCGTCGACCGGTCCTCGTGGTCGGTGATCCGGGTCAGCGCCTCCGCGCCGCAGACCAGGACGGTCCCGGCCCGGCCGGACTCGATCAGGGCGACGGCGTGGTCCAGGCCGTACACGAACCCGGCGCAGGCCGCGTGCGGGTCGAACGCGGCCGCTTGGTCCGCGCCGAGCCGGGCGGCCACCTCCACGGCCAGGCCGGGCGTGGTCCGGTCGGGGGTCGTGGTCGCGACGACGACGTGCCCCACGTCGGCCGCCGTGCGCCCCGACCCGGCGAGCGCCTGCCGCGCGGTGGCCAGGGCGAGGTCGGCCAGGTGCCCGTCCTCGGGCAGGAAGCGGCGCTCCCGGATGCCGGTCCGCTTCACGATCCACACGTCGGAGGACCCGATCGCCTCGAAGTGGCTGTTGGGCACGGTCCGTTCGGGCAGCGCGGAACCGGTGCCGACGATCGCCGCGGTCACGGGCGCTCCTCCCGGGCGCTCAGGGGCGCGGCGGTCGGCGGGACGGTACGGGGCTGACCTCCGGCGCCGGTACGGGCCGGGGCCCCGGGGGCTCGCCGACGGCCCGGGCGCCCATGCGGACGGCGTGCATCCCGCCGTCGGCGTGCACGGTCTCGCCGGTGACGGCCGCCGCCAGGTCCGACAGCAGGAACAGGACGGGGCCGACGAGCCGGGCCGGGTCGGCGCGGTTCCAGCCGAGCGGCGCCTCCTGCTCCCAGCGGTCCGCGATCCGGTCGAAGGTGCCGACCGCCCGCCCGGCCACCGTCTCCACCGGCCCGGCCGCCACCAGGTTGACGCGGATGCCGGAGTGCCCGAGGTAGAGAGCGAGGTAGCGGCAGACCGCGCCGAGCGCGGCCTTGCCGACCCCCGTCCAGTCGTACCCCGGCCACGCCCCCGACGCGTCGAAGTCGAGCCCGACCACACTGCCCCGGGCCGGGCCGCCGCCCCCGCCCTCCCGCAGCAGCGGGGCGAGCGCGGTGGTCAGCGAGTGCAGCGAGAACGCCGCCGTGCGCAGGGCGAGCGTCGCGTCCTCGACGGAGGTCGTGAGGAAGTTGCCGCCGAGGGCGGACCCGGGCGCGGCGGCGATCGCGTGCAGCACGCCGTCCACCGCGCCCCAGCGCCGCTCCAGCTCCTCCGTGAGGCCGCCCAGGTCCTCGGGGCGCGTCACGTCGAGTTCGAGGACGTCGGCCGGGTACGGAAGGCCCGAGGCCGCCGCCTCCGTGATCCGCCGGGTGCGCCCGAAGCCCGTCAACAGGACCTCCGCGCCCGCCTCCTGGAGCGCGCGGGCGGTGTGCCAGGCGATCGAGTCGTCGTTGAGGACCCCGGTCACCAGATAGCGGCGCCCCGACAGGCCGAGCAGGTCGGGGACGTGGTGGGAGTCGCGGGAGGCGCGCATCGGGACCGTCCTTCCACGGCCGGGACCAGGGCCGCGTCGTGTACGCCGGAACCGGACGAGGCGGAGGATCCGACGCGTCGCATCGCTCGTTCGGCTCCGGCCGGGAGGCCGCGGACGACGCGGACGACGCGGACACCGCGGTCGTGGAGCGGGGGAACGGTACCCACGACGCGGTCGCCCATCAACGGGGTCCCGGACCGGAATGGCCGGTTTCCCGAAGGCGGTCGCCCCGACGGAAGCAAGGGACCGGGGACGGACCGCGGCGCGTCGGACAGCGCCGGAGGAGATCGCCGCGTTCCCTCCCTCCGGGGCGACCAGCGGAAAGGAGAGGGGGAGGGAAATCCTCCGCGCACGGCCCGCGCGGCCTGATTCCCACGGCCCGCAGTGTGGCCGGAACGGTCCGGTCGACCCCCTCGGGAAACGGCCCCGAAGCGCGTCAACTCGGCCGTGGAGAAAGGGAAACGCACGATCTGGACACCGTCTTGAACCTCTATATGCTGACGCCATGCTCTCCGCCGCCGCCACGCCCGAGAACGCAGGATCCGCCACCCCCTCCGCGCCCGTGCCGGCCCCCGCCTCCCGGCTGGCCGGCGTCGGCGCGTCGCCGGTACGCGAGATCCTGGCGCTCACGGCGCGGCCCGAGGTGATCTCCTTCGCCGGCGGCCTGCCCGCCCCCGAGCTGTTCGACGTCGCCGGGATGCGGGCCGCGTACGACCGGGTCTTCGCGGAGAACCCGGGGCAAGCGCTCCAGTACTCCACGACCGAGGGCGACCCGGAGCTGCGCACCGCCGTCGCCGGCCGGCTCACCGAGCGCGGACTGCCCACGGACGCCGACGACCTGCTCGTCACCACCGGCTCGCAGCAGGCCCTCACCCTGCTCACCACCGCCCTCGTCGACCCCGGCGCCGTGGTCCTCGTCGAGGACCCCTGCTACCTCGCCGCCCTCCAGACCTTCGGCTTCGCCGGCGCCCGCGTCGTCCCCGTGCCCACCGACGACCAGGGCGTCGTCCCGGCCGCCCTGGAGGAGATCGCGGCCCGCGAGAAGCCGACCCTGCTCTACCTCGTCCCCACCTTCCAGAACCCCACCGGCCGCACCCTGCCGGCCGGGCGCCGCACCGCCGTCGCCGAGGCCGCGGCCCGCCACGGCTTCTGGATCGTCGAGGACGACCCGTACGGCGAACTGCGCTACGACGGCGAGCGCGTCCCCTGGATCGCCGCCGCCCCCGAGGCGGCCGACCGCACCGTCCTGCTCGGCTCCTTCTCCAAGGTGATGGCCCCCGGACTGCGGCTCGGCTACCTGCGCGCCCCCGCCGGGCTGCGCCGCTCCTGCGTCATCGCCAAGCAGGCCGCCGACCTGCACACCTCGACCGTCGACCAGGCCGCGGCCGCGCGCTACCTGCGCGACAGCGACCTCGACGCGCACGTGGCGGTGATCCGCGCCGCCTACCGGGAGCGCAGGGACGCGATGCTCGAAGGCCTGCCGGCCGCGCTGCCCGAGGGCAGCCGGTGGAACAGGCCGGAGGGCGGCATGTTCGTCTGGGCGACCCTGCCCGAGGGGTACGACGCCACGGCGCTCCTGACGACCGCCGTCGGCCACGAGGTGGCGTACGTGCCGGGGGCGCCGTTCTTCTGCGGCGAGCCGGACCCGGGCGCCCTGCGCCTTTCGTTCACGACGCACTCGGCCGACGAGATCGGGGAAGGCCTCCGCAGGCTCGCCAAGAGCTTCGCCCGATGACGGGAATGAGGACGGGGAGGACGGGTACGGGGGCGGGGGCCGGGACTGGGCCGACCGGGTGAGCTTCCGGCCCGGCGGGCCGCCACGCCGTCATCACGTCGTGTCGTTGTTGGGCCGAACGGGTGAGGAGCGGGAGGATGGACCCATGAGTAGGTACGAGAGGTACGACGTCACCGACGAGCAGTGGGAGGGCCTCGCGCAGGTCGTGCCCCTGCGCGGCCGTGACGAATGGCCGTCCAGGGTCGACCACCGCACGGTCCCCGAGCAGTACGAATCCGCCGAGCAGCGCCGCATGGTCGTGCTCCGCGTGCAGGTCTTCGCCGACGCCCGCGAGGTCGCCGAGTACCTCATCGCCCAGATCCCGGTGCTCCTCGATCTGACCGGCGCCGACACCGAGGTCGCCAAGCGGATCCTCGACTTCAGCAGCGGCGTCGTCTTCGGGCTCGGCAGCGGGATGCACCGCGTCGACCGGAACGTCTTCCTCCTCGCCCCGGCGGGCACGGAGGTCGAGGGCGCGGAGGGCGCGGACGAGGAGGAGGCCGTGGGCGGCCGGACCGCCGGCGTCCCCCGATCGTAGGAAGGTCCTCACGACGTAACGGTTCGTCAGCGAAAGGGCTGCGTACGGTCCGGACATGGACCTCACCGGCGGCTCCGCGCTCGCCCTCACGTCGAAGAACCGCCCCTCCGACCCCGCTTCCGCTTCCGACCCCGTTCCCCTGCCCGGCGCCGTCCCCGTTTCCGGCGCCACCCCCTCCTCCGGCGCCGTCCCCCCGGCCGGGCCGCGCGTCCCGGAGGCCCGTACCTCCGCCGCGCCCGTCTCCACTTCGGCTTCGGTCTCCGCTTCCACTTCCGTTTCCGGGGCGGGCGTCTCCCTTCCGCGCACCTCCCGGCCCCGTGCCTCCGTCCCCGGGGCACGGGGCCCGGTCGTGCCGGAGGCCCGGGAGGGACGGCCCGGGACCCCGTCCGGCGCCCGGTCCGACACCCCGTCCGGCAACCGGCCCGACGCCCGGCCCGCCGTCACCGAGCTGCGCCTCTCCGCGTTCGCCGGCCACCGCTCCGCCACGCACGCGCTCGGACCCGTGACCCTCTTCGCCGGCCCCAGCGGCAGCGGCAAGACCACCACCCTGCGGGCGTACGAGGCGCTGGCCCGGCTCTGCGCGGGCGACCCGCTCGACGAGGTGTTCCCGGACGCTGCCGACCTCGTCCCCGAGCGCGCCCGGCCCGACGCCCAGGGCAGGCGCGGATTCCGCATCGGGTGCACCGTCGACGGACCGCGGGGGCCCGTCCACCTCGACCTCGCCGTCCAGGCCGAGCCCCGGCTCCGCATCGTCGGCGAACGGCTCACCGCCCGGGGCCGCGTCCTGCTCGCCACCGCCCTGCGCGACCCCGGCCGCAGCACCGTCCAGGCCGAGTGGCACACGGCGGGCGCCACCCCCGTGACCAGGGCCCCGCTCCCCGACGGCCTCCTCGGCACGGCCCTGCTGCCGCTGCGGGTCGCCGGCAAGACGCCCGGACAGCTGGAGGTCCTGGCCGCCGCCGAACAGGTGGTCGTCGGGCTGCGGTCCGCCTTCGCCTGCGACCCCCGGCCCGAGCGGATGCGGGCCCCCGTGCCGCCGGGCGAGGGGCGGCTGCGGCGCGACTGCCGGAACCTCGCCGAGGTCCTGCACCGCACCCACACGGACTGCCCGCGCCGCCACCACCGCCTCGCGACCGTGGCGGGAGCGGGCTGCGCGGGGACCGTCACGGGACTCGGGGTGCGGGAACTCCCGGAGGGAACCGTCCGGGCGGTCCTCGAACGGGGCGGCCGGCCCGAGACCCCGCTCGGCCGCCTCGGCGACGGCGAACTGCGCTATCTGGCGCTCGCGCTCACCCTGCTCACCGGCCCCGGGGTCCTGGAGATGGACCGCGTCGCGGAGGTGCCCGACGCCATGCAGAGCCTGACGCTGCTCGCCGACGGCCTCGACCGGGGCCTCGACGGGCGCCAGGCGGGCGAACTGCTCCGCCTCGCCGTGGACATCGCCGGGGACGGGCACATCCGGCTGGCGGGCACGGTGGGCGACCGGACGGCGGCGGAAGCGCGCCGGACGCCCGGGGTGACGGTGGTAGACCTGAGCGCGTGACGGACGAAGACATGAAGGACCGGGGCGTGGCGGACGACGGCGTGGCGGAGCTCCGGCGCAGACTGGTCGCGTTCGCGGCCGCCCGCGACTGGCAGCCGTACCACACGCCCAAGAACCTGGCGGCGGCCCTCAGCGTGGAGGCGGCCGAACTCCTGGAGATCTTCCAGTGGTCGACCCCCGAGCAGGCCGAGCGGGTGATGGAGGACCCGGAGTCGGCCCACCGGGTCGCCGACGAGGTGGCGGACGTGCTCGCCTACCTCCTCCAGTTCTGCGAGGTGCTCGGGATCGACCCACTGGCGGCGCTCGCGGCCAAGATCGACCGCAACGAGCTCCGGTTCCCCGCCAGGCGGCGGGGCGGAGAAAGCGGAGAGAGCGAGGAGGGAGGGGGGTGAGGGGAAAGGAGCTGAGGAAGCGGTGAGAAAGACCCCGTGAACGAAGATCGTCACTCTTCGGAGTGATCGACTTCTCCCCGCCAGGCTTCCTGTCCACAGATTTCCGAATTCCTCTGGTGTTCGGGCTCAGGTCGCCTCACTCTGGGTAATGACTCAGTGGGTGGTAAGTCGTGGGAACGGGGGCGGTGTTGATGGAAGCGGAGCGATTGATCGCGCTCGGCCGGCACGCGCTGGCGGAGAGCGGGACGGCGCAGGACATCGTGGCGGAGGCCTGGCAGGCCCAGGCCCTCGCGCAGGCGACAGGGAGCCGTCTCGCGGTCTGCGGGCCGCAGGAGCTGCGCGGCGAGGCGCGGGGGCTGGGCGAGATCGGGGAGTATCCGGCGGTGTGGGGCGCGGCCGGGCCCCGAGCGGCCCGGCTGACCGAGATCGCGGACCCCCACCGGACGCTGACCGCGCTGGGGGAGCTGCTCGGGGAGGTGGGGATCGCGCTGGTGGGAGTGGCCTGCGCCACCGACGAGGAGGGCCTCTACTGGCAGTGCATAGAGGCGATCGACGCCACCGACGAGTCGAGCGACCGGGTGCGCGGGATGTTACGGCGCCTCGCCGTCCGCGACGGCGAGCGGGCCCGCCCTCCCGACCCCGCCCGGGACCGCGGGGCCCCGCGCAGGGAGCCGTCGTGCTGACGCCCCCCGACCCGACCGGTCCGCCCGGTCTCTTCGGGTGGCGCCGGCGGAGGGAGGGCACGGCCTGCCGGGGCCGCCGGACGCCCACCCGCCGGAGTGCCGGGCGCGCGCCTCTCGGGTGACATGGCCGGGGCGGGTGGCTCGGGCACCGGCCGGGAGGTTGGCCCGCGTCCGACGGTGCAGGATGGAGACATGGATCTTCGCATCTTCACCGAACCCCAGCAGGGGGCCGACTACGACACCCTCCTCACCGTGGCCCGCGCCACCGAGGAGCTCGGGTTCGACGCCTTCTTCCGCTCCGACCACTATCTCCGCATGGGGTCCGCCGACGGCCTGCCCGGCCCGACGGACGCCTGGATCACCCTGGCCGGCTTGGCCCGGGAGACGAAGAGGATCCGTCTGGGCACGCTGATGACGGCCGGCACCTTCCGGCTCCCGGGCGTCCTCGCCATTCAGGTCGCCCAGGTCGACCGGATGTCCGGCGGCCGGGTCGAACTGGGCCTGGGCGCCGGCTGGTTCGAGGAGGAGCACAAGGCCTACGGCATCCCCTTCCCGAAGGAGAAGTTCGGCCGCCTCGAAGAGCAGCTGGCGATCGTCACCGGCCTGTGGGAGACCGAGGTCGGCAAGACGTTCACCCACGAGGGGGAGTTCTACCGGCTCACCGACTCCCCGGCGCTGCCCAAGCCCCTCCAGGACAGGATCCCGGTGCTGATCGGCGGACACGGCGCGACCCGCACGCCGCGGCTCGCCGCGCGGTACGCGGACGAGTTCAACATCCCGTTCGCCTCTCTGGAGGACAGCGAGAAGCAGTTCGGGCGGGTGCGGGCCGCCGCCGAGGCGATCGGCCGGCCGGCCGACGACCTGGTGTACTCCAACGCGCTGGTCGTCTGCGTCGGCCGGGACGACGCCGAGGTGGCCCGCCGGGCCGCCGCCATCGGGCGGGACGTGGACGAGCTCAAGGCGAACGGCCTGGCCGGTTCGCCCGCCGAGGTCGTCGACAAGCTCGGCCGGTACGCGGCCATCGGCTCCTCCCGGGTCTACCTCCAGGTCCTGGACCTGGACGACCTGGACCACCTGGAGCTGATCTCCGCCCAGGTCCAGTCCCAGCTGGCCTGAGCGGGAGGAGCGAGCCGATGAGACCGGTCCGTACGCTCGCCGACGCCCTCCGGGCGGAGGTCCTCGTCCTCGACGGCGGACTCTCCAACCAGCTGGAGGCGCAGGGCTGCGACCTCTCGGACCCGCTCTGGTCCGCGCGGCTCCTCGCCGACGGCCCCGAGCGGATCGAGGAGGCGCACACGGCGTACGTACGGGCCGGGGCGCGGGTGCTCATCACCTCCGGCTACCAGGCCACCTTCGAGGGCTTCGCCCGGCGGGGCGTGGGCCGGGCGGAGGCGGCCCGGCTGCTCGCCCGGAGCGTGGAGCTCGCGCGGTCGGCGGCGGGGAGCACGGAGGAGGAGGTCTGGGTGGCCGCGTCGGTCGGGCCGTACGGCGCGATGCTGGCGGACGGCAGCGAGTACCGGGGGCGGTACGGGCTCTCCGTGCGGGAGCTCGAAGCGTTCCACCGGCCCAGGATCGAGGTGTTCGCGGCGGCCGGGCCCGACGTCCTGGCCCTGGAGACGGTCCCGGACGCGGAGGAGGCGGAGGCGCTGCTGAGGGCGGCCGAGGGGTGCGGGGTGCCCGTGTGGCTGTCGTACACGGTCGAGGGCGGACGGACCCGGGCCGGGCAGGACCTGGCGGAGGCGTTCGCGGTCGCCGCCGGGAACGACCGGGTGGTGGCGGTCGGGGTCAACTGCTGCGACCCGGCCGACGCCGGGCCCGCCGTGGAGACGGCCGTCGCCGTGACCGGGAAGCCGGCCGTGGTCTACCCCAACAGCGGGGAGCGCTGGGACGCCCGCGCGCGGGGCTGGCGCGGCGGCGCCGCCTTCGACCCGGAGCGGGCCACCGCCTGGGTCCGCTCGGGGGCCCGGCTCGTCGGCGGCTGCTGCCGGGTCGGCCCGTCCACGATCACCGCCCTCGCCGAGACCCTGGCAGACGCAGACGCAGACGCAGACGCAGACGCAGACGCAGACGCAGACGCAGACGCAGACGCAGACGCAGACGGCACTGACGGCACTGACGGCACTGACGGCATGGACGGCACCGACGGCATGGGCGGCGCCGGCTGAGTCCGGAGGTCCCCGCGCGTCCGGGCCGCGCGGAAAATGCCTGGTGGGACCGGGAAGGGCCGCACCATACTCGAAGACGTGTTCCTGACGATCAGTACGACCGGCAACCCGGAGCGACCCGCGACCGACCTCGGCTTCCTGCTGCACAAGCATCCCGAGCGGGCGCAGTCGTTCTCGACCTCGCACGGCACCGCGCACGTCCTCTACCCCGAGGCGAGCGCCGAGCGGTGCACGGCGGCGCTCCTCCTGGAGGTGGACCCCGTGGCGCTGGTGCGCCGCGGCAAGGGCAAGGGCCGGGGCGGCGCCCCGGACTCCGCGCTCGCGCAGTACGTGAACGACCGGCCCTACGCGGCGTCCTCGCTGCTCGCCGTCGCGCTCGCCAAGGTCTTCAAGTCCGCCCTGCACGGCGACTGCAAGGCGATGCCCGAGCGGGCCGCCGCGCCGCTGCCGCTGCGGGTCGAGGTCCCCGCGCTCCCCGCCCGGGGCGGCGCCGAGCTGGTGCGCGCGCTGTTCGGCCCGCTGGGCTGGTCCACGGTGGAGGCCGAGCCGGTCGCGCTGGACGCCGAGTTCCCCGAGTGGGGCGACTCGCGGTACGTGCGCCTCGTCCTGGAGGGCGAGCTGCGGCTCGCGGACGCCCTCAACCACCTGTACGTCCTGCTGCCCGTCCTCGACGACGCCAAGCACTACTGGGTCGCGCCCGACGAGGTCGACAAGCTGCTGCGCGCCGGTGACGGCTGGCTCGCCGGGCACCCCGAGTGGAAGCTGATCACGGCCCGCTACCTGTCCCGCCGCCGGGGCCTGGCCCAGGAGGCGACGGAGCGGCTCGAACTGGTCCGGCTCGCCGAGTCCGAGGGACTGGACGTCGAGGACGTCGACAACGCCGTCGACGAGACGACCGACACCGAGGAACGCCCGGTGCCGCTCGCCCAGCAGCGGCGGGACGCGATCCTGGCCGCGCTGGCGGAGGCCGGGGCGGCGCGCGTGCTCGACCTGGGCTGCGGACAGGGCCAGTTGGTGCAGGCCCTGCTCAAGGACCCGCGCTTCACCGAGGTCGTGGGCGTCGACGTGTCCGTCCGGGCCCTGACCGTCGCCGCGCGCCGGCTGCGGCTCGACCGCATGGGGGAGCGGCAGGCCGCCCGCGTCAGACTGGTGCAGGGCTCCCTCGCGTACACCGACAAGCGGCTGTCCGGCTACGACGCGGCCGTGCTCAGCGAGGTGATCGAGCACCTGGACCTGCCGAGGCTGCCGGCCCTGGAGTACGCGGTGTTCGGCTCGGCCCGGCCCCGCACGGTCCTCGTGACCACGCCGAACGTCGAGTACAACGTGCGCTGGGAGACCCTGCCCGCCGGACACGTCCGGCACAGCGACCACCGCTTCGAGTGGACCCGCGAGGAGTTCCGGGCCTGGGCGGCCCGGGTGGCGGGGGAGTACGGATACGAGGTCGGGTTCACCCCCGTCGGCCCCGACGACCCCGAGGTCGGACCGCCCACCCAGATGGCCGTCCTCACCCGCGCCGACACGGACACGACCACCGAGAAGAACGAGAAGGAGGGACGGGCATGACCGCCACCACGGACACCACGACCACCACCGGGCGCCGGACCCTGCCCGTCACCGACCTCTCCCTCGTCGTGCTCGTCGGCGCCACCGGCTCCGGCAAGTCCACCTTCGCCCGGCGCCACTTCAAGCCGACCGAGGTCCTCTCCTCCGACTTCTGCCGGGGGCTCGTCGCCGACGACGAGAACGACCAGTCCGCCAGCCGGGACGCCTTCGACGTCCTCCACTACGTCGCCGGCAAGCGCCTGGCCGCCGGGCGGCTCACCGTCGTCGACGCCACCAACGTGCAGCAGGACGCCCGGCGGCAGCTCGTGCAGCTCGCCAGGACGTACGACGTGCTGCCGATCGCGATCGTCCTCGACCTGCCCGAGCAGGTGTGCCGCGAACGGAACGCGGCCCGCCCCGACCGGGCCGACATGCCCGCGCACGTCATCCAGCGCCACCGCCGCGAGCTCCGGCGCTCGCTGCGCGGCCTGGAGCGCGAGGGCTTCCGCAAGGTCCACGTGCTGCGCTCCGTCGAGGAGGTCGAGGCCGCCGAGATCGTCCTGGAGCGCCGCTTCAACGACCTGCGCCACCTCACCGGCCCCTTCGACGTCGTCGGTGACGTCCACGGGTGCAGCTCCGAGCTGGAGACCCTGCTCGGCAAGCTCGGCTACGTCGACGGACACCACCCCGAGGGGCGCACGGCGGTCTTCGTCGGCGACCTCGTCGACCGGGGACCCGACTCCCCGGGCGTCCTGCGCCGCGTGATGTCCATGGTCGCCTCCGGCGACGCCCTGTGCGTCCCCGGCAACCACGAGAACAAGCTCGGCCGCTGGCTGAAGGGCCGCAAGGTCCAGCGGACCCACGGACTCGCCGAGACCATCGAGCAGTTGGAGGGCGAGAGCGAGGAATTCCGGGCCGAGGTGGAGAAGTTCGTCGACGGACTCGTCAGCCACTACGTCCTCGACGGCGGCGACCTCGTCGTCTGCCACGCCGGACTGCCGGAGAAGTACCACGGCCGCACCTCCGGCCGGGTGCGCTCGCACGCGCTGTACGGGGACACCACCGGCGAGACCGACGAGTTCGGGCTGCCCGTGCGCTACCCGTGGGCGGAGGAGTACCGGGGACGGGCCACCGTCGTCTACGGGCACACCCCCGTGCCGAACACCTCCTGGATCAACAACACCATCTGCCTCGACACCGGGGCCGTCTTCGGCGGGAAGATGACCGCGCTGCGCTGGCCGGAGCGCGAACTCGTCGACGTAGCGGCCGAGCGGGTCTGGTACGAGCCGGCCCGGCCGCTCGCGACCGACGCGCCCGGCGGGCACCAGGGACGGCCCCTGGACCTGGCCGACGTGCACGGGCGGCGGACCGTCGAGACCCGGCACCACGGCAACGTCGCGGTGCGCGAGGAGAACGCGGCGGCGGCCCTGGAGGTCATGAGCCGGTTCGCGGTCGACCCGTGCCTGCTCGCCTACCTGCCGCCGACGATGGCGCCGACCGCCACCTCGAAGGAGGAGGGCTACCTGGAGCACCCGGCCGAGGCCTTCGCCCACTACCGGGCCGACGGCGTCGAGCGGGTCGTGTGCGAGGAGAAGCACATGGGCTCCCGGGCCGTGGCCCTGGTCTGCCGGGACGCCGGCGCGGCCCGCGAGCGCTTCGGCGCCGACGGGGTGACGGGCGCCCTGCACACCCGTACCGGACGCCCCTTCTTCGACGACCCCGCCGTCACCGAGGAGGTCCTCGGACGGCTGCGGACCGCGATCGGCGCCGCCGGGCTCTGGGAGGAGCTGGACACGGACTGGCTGCTGCTCGACGGCGAGCTGATGCCGTGGTCGCTCAAGTCGGCCGGTCTGCTCCGCGCGCAGTACGCGGCGGTCGGCGCCGCCTCGGGCGCCGTGCTGCCCGGCGCGGTCGACGCCCTGCGACGGGCGTCGGCGCGCGGCGTCGAGGGGCTCGACGGGCTGCTCGACCGGCAGCGGGAGCGGGTGGTGGACGCGGCGGCCTTCACGGCGGCCTACCGCAGGTACTGCTGGCCGACCGAGGGCCTGGAGGGCGTGCGGTTCGCGCCCTTCCAGCTCCTGGGGGCGCGCGGGCGCTCGCTCGCGGCCGTGCCGCACGACGAGCAGCTCGCGTGGCTCGACCGGCTCGTGGAGCACGACCCCACCGGGCTGCTCCAGGTCACCCGCCGGCTCGTCGTCGACACGGGCGACGAGGCCTCGGTCCGCGCGGGCACCGACTGGTGGCTGGAGCTGACCGGCGTCGGCGGCGAGGGCATGGTCGTCAAGCCGCTGGCGGCGCTCGTCCGCGACGCCAAGGGGCGGCTCGTCCAGCCGGGCGTGAAGGTCCGGGGCCGGGAGTACCTGCGGATCATCTACGGCCCCGAGTACACCCGTCCGGAGAACCTGGAGCGGCTGCGGCAGCGCTTCCTCGGCCACAAGCGCTCCCTCGCCCTGCGCGAGTACGCGCTCGGCCTGGAGGCGCTCGACCGGCTCGCGGACGGCGAACCGCTCTGGCGGGTCCACGAGGCCGTCTTCGCGGTCCTCGCCCTGGAGTCGGAGCCGGTCGACCCGAGGCTCTGACCCGGGGGCCGGGGCCCCGCGCTGCGGCCGGTCGGGGCCTCGCGCTCCCACCGGCCGGGCCCCGCGCTCCCGGCGGTCGCAGCCCCGCGTCCCCGCCGGTCGGGAGCCTTCCGTCCCCGCCGGCCGCCGTCCTCCCGCGCCCCCGCCGGAACGTTCCGGCGGGGGCGCAGAGGCGTTCTGAGTGGCGCTCCCCTGCGCCCCTCGTGCTCGTTGACGCGTTTCTTCCGCACCCCCTAGCGTTCTTCACCCCGTCACGTGACGGGACGTCGGCGGCGTCGCCGTGCCCGGGGCACGAGGCGGGAACGGGCACGCGCGAGCGCCGGTCGCGGAAGGCGGCCGGTCCGAGACGCGCACGACCACGGCATCGACGGCCCCACGGCATCGACGGCCCCACGGCGCTGACGGCCCCACGGCGCCGACGGCCCCGGGACCCGGACACGGCCGGAGGGCCACGGACCGGTGTTGGGCCGTCGCGGGGGGACGGCCCAACGCCCCGGACCGGAGGAAGGAGCCGTACGCACCGCGCCGCCGCGCGCTCCGCCCGGGTGAGAGCCCCGCGTACGGCCCCCACCCCGCCCTGTGCCGAAACACGGGCCGCGAAGGCCCCCCTCCGTCAGGATGGACCCATGGGATTCCATGTCGATTCCGAGACCGGGCGGCTGCGCCGCGTCATCCTCCACCGGCCCGATCTGGAGCTGAAGCGGCTCACCCCGACCAACAAGGACGCCCTCCTCTTCGACGACGTGCTCTGGGTGCGGCGGGCCCGGCAGGAGCACGACGGCTTCGCCGACGTGCTGCGCGACCGGGGGGTGGAGGTGCACCTCTTCGCGGACCTCCTGAGCGAGTCGCTCAAGGTGCCGGCCGCCCGCGCGCTCGTCCTGGACCGGGTCTTCGACGAGAAGGCGTACGGCCCGCTCGCCGCCGACCACCTCCGGGCGGCCTTCGACTCCCTCGACGCCGTCGCGCTCGGCGAGGTGCTCGTCGGCGGGATGACGAAGCGGGAGTTCCTGGCGGCGCACCGGGAGCCGACCTCGGTCCGCTTCCACGCCCTCGACCTGGACGACTTCCTCCTCGGCCCGCTGCCCAACCACCTCTTCACCCGGGACACCTCGGCCTGGATCTACGACGGCGTCTCCATCAACGCCATGCGCTGGCCGGCCCGGCAGCGCGAGACGGTCCACTTCGAGGCGATCTACAAGCACCACCCGCTCTTCACCGGGCCCGAGGCGGGCCCCTTCCACCACTGGTCGGAGGGGCAGGCGGACTATCCGTCGACGATCGAGGGCGGGGACGTCCTGGTCATCGGCAACGGCGCCGTGCTCATCGGGATGAGCGAGCGCACCACCCCGCAGGCGGTGGAGATGCTGGCCCGGGGCATGTTCGCGGCCGGTTCGGCGCGCACGATCGTCGCGCTCGACATGCCGAAGCGGCGCGCGTTCATGCACCTGGACACGGTGATGACGATGGTGGACCAGGACACGTTCACCCAGTACGCGGGGCTCGGCATGCTCCGCTCGTACACGATCGAGCCGGGGGACGCGGGGCAGCCCCTGCGGGTGACCGACCACCCGCCGGAGCGGATGCACGACGCGATCGCGGCGGCCCTGGGGCTCCCTGAGGTCCGGGTCCTCACGGCGACCCAGGACGTGCACGCGGCCGAGCGCGAGCAGTGGGACGACGGGTGCAACGTGCTCGCGGTGGAGCCGGGGGTGGTCGTCGCGTACGAGCGGAACGTCACCACGAACACGCACCTGCGCAAGCAGGGCATCGAGGTGATCGAGATCCCCGGCAGCGAGCTGGGCCGGGGGAGGGGCGGCCCGCGCTGCATGAGCTGTCCGGTGGAGCGGGACGCCGTCTGAGTAACGGAGGGATCGCGGCCGACCCCGGGGAAGCGGAGGGATCACGGCCGGCCCCGGGGAAGCGGAGGGATCGCGGCCGACCCCGGGGAAGCGGAGGGACTGCTGTCGGCCCCTGAGGAATGCCGGGACCGCGGCCGGCCCGGCCCCTGCGGGAGGGGGCTGTATATAAATGTTGAAGTGCGTATAGACTTCCAGGGTCTCGATCGCCGTCCCCCGACCGTACCCAACAGGAGCGCGACCCATGGCCACAGACCTCATCGGCCGCCACTTCCTCAAGGAGCTGGACTTCACCGCCGAGGAGTTCCGCGGGCTGGTCGCGCTCGCCGCCGAGCTCAAGGCCGCCAAGAAGGCGGGCGCCGAGGTGCAGCGGCTGCGCGGCCGGAACATCGCCCTGATCTTCGAGAAGACCTCGACCCGCACCCGCTGCGCCTTCGAGGTCGCCGCCGCCGACCAGGGCGCCTCCACGACCTACCTGGACCCCTCGGGCTCCCAGATGGGCCACAAGGAGTCCGTCAAGGACACGGCCCGTGTCCTCGGCCGGATGTTCGACGGGATCGAGTACCGGGGGGACAGCCAGGCCGCCGTCGAGGAGCTCGCCGCCTTCGCGGGCGTGCCCGTCTTCAACGGCCTCACCGACGACTGGCACCCCACCCAGATGCTCGCCGACGTGCTCACCGTGACCGAGCACACCGACAAGCCGCTGGACCGGGTCGCCTTCGCCTACCTCGGCGACGCCCGCTTCAACATGGGCAACTCCTACCTGGTCACCGGCGCCCTGCTCGGCATGGACGTCCGGATCGTCGCCCCGGAGGCGTACTGGCCGTCCGGGGACGTCGTCGAGCGGGCCCGGAAGCTCGCCGAGGCCAGCGGCGCCACCGTCACCCTCACCGAGGACGTGGCGGAGGGGGTCCGGGGAGCCGACTTCGTGGCCACCGACGTCTGGGTCTCCATGGGCGAGCCCAAGGAGGTCTGGGACGAGCGGATCGCCGCCCTCGCCCCGTACTCCGTGACCATGGACGTGCTGCGGGCCACCGGGAACCCGGACGTCGGGTTCCTGCACTGCCTGCCCGCCTTCCACGACCTGGGCACCGCCGTCGGCCGCGACATCCACGCCCGGCACGGCCTGACCGAGCTGGAGGTCTCCGACGAGGTCTTCGAGTCGGCCCACTCGATCGTCTTCGACCAGGCCGAGAACCGGATGCACACCATCAAGGCGGTCCTGGTCGCCACCATGGCGGGTCCGGGCACGGGCACGGGTCCGGGCACGGGCACGGGCACGGGGGCCGACGCCGGCATCGGGGCATAGCGTTGCGCCCGATTGGGTGAAGATGCGGGGTGCGGTTTACGATCGCACGGTTCAGGGGGGTTCGGGCAGGTAAGCCCGAACCCCCCTCACGCGTGCACGCACCAGAAACGAGAACCCCCGCATGACCCCGTCCGCCGCGCGGATCAAGACACCGCAGCAGCTCCTCGCCGAATCCGGCGCCGACCTCGAAGGCCACGGCCTCAAGCGCACCATGGGCCTCTTCCAGCTCATCTGCTTCGGCGTCGGCGCGATCGTGGGCACCGGCATCTTCGTCGGCCTCTCCGACAGCGTCGCGGAGGCCGGCCCCGCGGTCGTGGTCTCCTTCGTGCTCGCCGCGATCACCTGCGTCTTCACCGCCTTCTCCTTCGCGGAGCTGGGCGGCGCGATCCCGGTCTCGGGCTCCTCGTACTCCTTCGCCTACGCGAGCCTCGGCGAGCGGGCCGCCTTCCTCGTCGGCTGGTGCCTGCTCCTGGAGTACGGCGTGTCCGTCTCCGCCGTCGCGGTCGGCTGGAGCCAGTACCTCAACGAGCTCCTGAACAGCCTGACCGGATGGCAGCTGCCCGCCGCGCTCTCCGCCGGACCGGGCGAGGGCGGCGCGGTCAACCTGCCCGCCGTGGTCGTGATCCTGCTCGCGGCCACCCTCCTCGTGCGCGGGGTCCGGGAGAGCGCCCGGGCGACCGCCGCCATGGCCGTCCTCAAGATCGGCATCCTGGTCGTCTTCTGCGCCGTCGGCTTCACCGCCTTCCAGGACGGGCACCTCTCGCCGTTCACGGGCAGCGGCGCCGCCGGCATCACCGCCGGCGCCTCCGTGGCCTTCTTCTCGTACATCGGCTTCGACGCGATCACCACGGCCGGCGAGGAGGTGAAGAACCCGCGCCGCGACATCCCGATCGCCATCCTCGTCTGCATCGGGCTCGTCACCCTGCTCTACTGCGCGGTCGCGCTCTCCGCGATCGGGGCGATCGGCCCCGACGCCGTCGCGAACAGCCCGGCCGCGCTCTCGGTCGTCGTGGACGAGGTCACCGGTTCGTCCGTCGGCGGCGGGATCGTCGCCTTCGGCGCGGTCGTCGCCATCGCGTCCGTCGTCCTCGCGGTGATGTACGGCCAGACCCGCATCCTGATGTCGATGTCCCGCGACGGGCTCGTCCCCCGGGTCTTCGAGCGGGTCTCCCCGAAGACCTCGACCCCCGTCGCCAACACCTGGATCGTCGCCGCCGTCTTCGCCGTGCCGGCCGCCTTCGCCCCGCTCGACGTGGTCGTCGACCTGACCACCATCGGCACCCTCGCCGTCATGGCGGTCGTCAACCTCGCGGTGATGGTGCTGCGCCGCCGCGCCCCCGAGCTGCCGCGCTCCTTCCGGGTGCCGCTCTTCCCGCTGAGCCCGGTGCTCGGCATCGGCTTCTGCCTGTACCTGATCTGGGGCACGGGCTGGTCGACCTGGCTGCAGTTCGCGGTGTTCCTGCTCGTGGGCGGGCTGCTCTACGCGGTCTACGGGCGCCGCAACTCGCGGCTCGTCACACCGCCGGGAGCGTGAACCAGGCCGCCTTGCCGCCCGCGGTCGGGCGGTGACCGCAGGCGCTGCTGAGCGCCCGGACCAGGAGGAGGCCGCGGCCGTGCTCCTGCCAGGGGTCGACCTCGGTGTCCGGGTCGGGGTGGACGATCCGGCCGGGCGCCGGGTCGTGGACCTCGACCCGGCAGTCGCCGGACGCCGTGCGCGGCTCGACGACCAGCTCGATGGGCCCCCGGCCCGCGGTGTGCCGGACGGCGTTCGCGACGAGCTCGGCGGTGAGCAGCTCCGCCGTGTCGGCCTCGCCGGGCGCGGTACGGGCGAGGGCGTCGCGGACGAGCGTGCGGGCGATCGGGACGGCGGCGGTCGTGTGCGGCAGCCGGACGCGCCAGGAGGCCGGCGATCCGGCGCCGGCGGGCCCGGCGGAGCCGGAGCCGGAGCCGGAGTCAGCGGCGTCAGCGGCTTCGGTGGCGTCGGCGGCTTCGGTGGAGTCGATGGTTTCGGGCATGGGAGGCAGGTTCCCTTCGCCGGGCGGGCGGATGGGGGAGGAGGGGGCGGGGGCGGGGCCCCGAGACGTCCTGCCTCCGACGCTACGGAGGGGACGGCTCCTTCCCCAGGGCACCCCCTCCCCTCCCGGTGAGGACTTCCGTACCCATTTCGCGGGGTCCTGTGGGCTCCCGACCCCCCTTTGTCGCGTACTCGTGACGATGGTCACACAACGGTGATACGCTCCGGTGCGGAGAAAGGAGGCCGTTCCGGATGAGCCCTTTCACCGGTTCCGCGTCCCGCACCGCCCGCTGGCGCCACCTGCGCCTGGACATCGACGGGGGCGTCGCCACCGTCACCCTCGCCCGGCCCGCGAAACTCAACGCCCTCACCTTCGGCGCCTACGCCGACCTGCGCGACCTCCTCGCCGAACTCTCCCGCGAGCGGGCCGTCCGCGCCCTCGTCCTCGGCGGCGAGGGCCGCGGCTTCTGCTCCGGCGGCGACGTGGACGAGATCATCGGCGCCACCCTCTCCCTCGACACCGCCCGGCTCCTCGACTTCAACCGGATGACCGGCCAGGTCGTCCGCGCCCTGCGCGAATGCCCCTTCCCCGTCGTCGCGGCCCTCCACGGCGTCGCCGCGGGCGCCGGGGCCGTCCTGGCCCTCGCCGCCGACTTCCGGATCGCCGACCCCACCACCCGCTTCGCCTTCCTCTTCACCCGGGTCGGCCTCTCCGGCGGCGACATGGGCGCCGCCTACCTGCTGCCCCGGGTCGTCGGCCTCGGCCACGCCACCCGGCTCCTCATGCTGGGCGAGCCCGTCCACGCCGCCGAGGCCGAGCGCATCGGCCTCCTCAGCGAACTCACCGAGGAGGGCGCCGCCGACGCCCGCGCCGACGCCCTCGCCCGCCGCCTCGCGGACGGCCCCGCGCTCGCCCTCGCCCAGACCAAGGCCCTGCTCACCGCCGAACTCGACATGCCCCTCGCCGCCTCGGTCGAACTGGACGCGGCCACCCAGGCCCTCCTGATGCACGGCGAGGACTACGCGGAGTTCCACACCGCCTTCACGGAGAAGCGCCCCCCGACATGGCGGAGCCGGTAACCGCGCCGGGGCCCCCGGACCCCCACCGGCCCCGGACCGCGCCCCCGTCCCCGTCCCGCATCGCCGTCGTCGGCGGCGGCCCCGGCGGGCTCTACGCCGCCGCCCTGCTCAAACGGCGCGACCCCCGGCGCGAGGTCACCGTCTGGGAGCGCAACGCGCCCACCGACACCTTCGGGTTCGGCGTCGTCCTCTCCGACGAGACCCTCGGCGGGATCCGGGACGCCGACCCCGTCGTGTACGCGGCGCTCGACCGCGAACTCGTCCGCTGGGACGACATCGACGTCGTCCACCGGGGCCACCGCACCACCTCCACCGGCCACGCCTTCGCCGCCCTCGGCCGCCGCCGGCTCCTGGAGCTCCTGCACGCCCGCTGCGCCGACCTCGGCGTCCGCCTCCGCTTCCGCGCCGAGGCGCCGCCCGCCGCCGAACTCGCCGCCGGACACGACCTGGTCGTCGCCGCCGACGGCGTCCACAGCCGCACCCGCGAGACGTACGCCGCGCACTTCCGCCCCCGGATCACCACCCACCGCTGCCGCTACATCTGGCTCGCCGCCGACTTCGCCCTCGACGCCTTCCGCTTCGAGACCGCCGAGACCGGACACGGCGTGGCCCAGCTCCACGCCTACCCCTACGCGGCGGGCTCCTCCACCGTCATCGTCGAGATGCGCGAGGAGGTCTGGCGCGCCGCCGGCCTCCACGCCCTGGACGAGGCCGGGTCCGCCGCCCGCTGCGCCGAGATCTTCGCCGGGGCGCTCGGCGGCCGGAGGCTGCGCGCCAACAACTCCGCCTGGACCGCCTTCCGCACGGTCGTCAACGACCGCTGGTCGTACGGCAACACCGTCCTCGTCGGCGACGCCGCCCACACCGCGCACTTCTCCATCGGCTCCGGCACCAAACTGGCCGTCGAGGACGCCCTCGCCCTCGCCGACAGCCTCGACGGACACCGCGCCCCGGACGAGGCCCTGGCCGCCTACGAGACCGGCCGCCGCCCCGTCGTCGCGTCCATCCAGCGCGCGGCCGCCGCCAGCCTGCACTGGTTCGAGGAGATCGCGCGCCACGTCGACCGGCCGCCCCGCCGCTTCGCCTTCGACCTGCTCACCCGCAGCCGCCGCGTCACCCACGCCAACCTGCGCCTGCGCGACCCCGCCTTCACCGCCACCGTCGAGGACGACTTCGGCTGCCCGCCCGGCACCCCGCCCATGTTCACCCCCTTCCGGCTGCGCGGACTGACCCTGCGCAACCGGATCGTGGTCTCCCCCATGGACATGTACGTCGCGGAGGACGGCGTCCCGGGCGACTTCCACCTCGTCCACCTGGGCTCCAGGGCCCTCGGCGGCGCCGGACTCGTCATGACCGAGATGGTCTGCGTCAGCCCCGGCGGCCGCATCACCCCCGGCTGCACCGGTCTCTGGACCGACGGACAGGCCGCCGCCTGGCGCCGGATCACCGACTTCGTCCACACGGGCGCGCCCGGCACCGCGATCGGCGTCCAGCTCGGCCACGCCGGCCGCAAGGGCTCCACCCGGCGCATGTGGGAGGGGATCGACCAGCCGCTGCCCGAGGGCAACTGGCCGCTCGTCGCCGCCTCGCCCCTCCCGTACCGGCCCGGCGTCAACCAGACCCCGGCCGCCCTCGACCGCGCCGGACTCGCCGCCGTGCGCGAGGAGTTCGCGGCCGCCGCCCGGCGCGCCGCCCGCGGCGGCTTCGACCTCCTCGAACTGCACGCCGCCCACGGCTATCTGCTCTCCGGCTTCCTCTCCCCCCTCACCAACCACCGCACCGACGCCTACGGCGGCGACCTCCGGGGACGCCTCCGCTTCCCCCTCGAAGTCCTCGACGCGGTACGGGAGGCGTGGCCCGACGACCGGCCCCTGACCGTCCGGATCTCGGCCACCGACTGGGCCGGGGGCGGCACCAGCGCCGAGGACGCCGTCGCGACCGCCCGCGCCCTCGCCGCGCACGGCGCCGACGCGATCGACGTCTCCACCGGCCAGGTCGTCCCCCACGAGACCCCCGCGTACGGCCGCTCGTACCAGACCCCGTACGCCCACCGCATCCGCAACGAGACCGGGATCCCCGTGATCGCGGTCGGCGCGATCTCCTCCTGGGACGACGTCAACTCCCTCCTCCTGGCCGGCCGCGCCGACCTCTGCGCCCTCGCCCGCCCCCACCTCTACGACCCCCACTGGACCCTCCACGCGGCGGCCGAACAGGGCTACGAGGGCCCGGCGGCCCCCTGGCCCGCCCCGTACCGCGCGGGCAGCCGCCGCCCGCCCACCGGCCGCCGCGACTAGGACCCGCCGGACGGATCCCGCTGGACGGATCCCGCCGGACGACCCGCGCGCCCTACTCCCCGTCCCCGGCCAGGAAGGGTCGTACGAACTCCGCGCCCCGGTCCCGCAGCAGCTCGTGCAGGGCCGTGAAGGCCTCCGCCGAGCGGCGGCCCGGCCAGTCGTCCGGGAGGAGTTCGGCCGGGAGGACCGGGTCCGCGTACGGCAGGCGGCGCCAGGAGTCGAGGGCGAGCAGGTAGGCGCGGTAGGCGTCCCCGGGATCGCCCGGATCCTTCCGCCACGCCCGCAGGACCGGCTCGTGGACCTTCAGGAACTCCTCGTGCAGGGCGGCGATCGCCGGCAGGTCCCACCAGCGGGCCGCCGCCTCGGCCGTCGCCGCGTACCCCAGGTGGTCGCCCCGGAAGAGGTCGACGTACGGGGAGAGTTCCAGCCGTTCCAGGGTGTTGCGGGTCTCCTCGTACAGACGGGCGGGCGCGATCCAGACGCCCGGCGCGGCCGTCCCGAAGCCGAGGCGGGCGAGCCGGGAGCGCAGCAGGTGCCGCTTGTGCCGCTCGGCCTCGGGCACCGAGAAGACGGCCAGGACCCACCCCTCGGACAGCTTCGGCTCGCTCCGGGCGTAGATCCGGCGGTCGCCGTCGTCCAGGAGCCGGCGGGCGTCGTCCGAGAGGGCGTACCCGGCGGCCCCGTCCGCCGTGCGGCGCGGCAGCAGCAGCCCGCGCCGCTTGAGCCGCGACACCGAGGAGCGCACCGAGGGCGCGTCCACGCCGACGACGGCGAGCAGCCGGACGAGCCCGGCCACCGGCACCGGCGAGCCGTCGGGGGTGCGCCCGTACGCGCCGTAGAGGGAGACGATCAGGGATCGGGGGGTGTGCTGCTCGGCCACGTGATCACTTTAGGCGGTGGGTGCGGGGGATGTGCACACGTCAGACGAGGTCGCGCCGGGCGCGGGCGCCCCCGCGCGCCGGGTCACACCGGCTCCCGCAGCCGGAAGCGCTGGAGCTTGCCCGTCGCCGTGCGCGGCAGCGCGTCCAGGAAGACGATCTCGCGGGGCGACTTGTACGGGGCGAGGCGGGCCCGCACGAAGGCGCGCAGCGCGGCGGCCGTGCTGGAGTCGCGCGACACCCCGTCCCGTACGACGGCGTAGGCCACGACGACCTGGCCGCGCAGGTCGTCCGGGCGGCCCACCACCGCCGTCTCCACCACGTCGGGGTGGTCGAGGAGGACCTCCTCGACCTGGGGCCCCGCGATGTTGTACCCGGCCGAGATGATCATGTCGTCGGCCCGGGAGACGTAACGGAACCAGCCGTCGGGTTCGCGGACGTACGTGTCGCCCGTGACGTTCCAGCCGTCCCGCACGTACTCGGCCTGGCGCGGATCGTCCAGGTAGCGGCAGCCGACCGGGCCGCACACGGCGAGCAGCCCCTCCTCGCCGTCCGGGACCTCCCGGCCCTCCCGGTCGACGACCCTGGCCCGCCAGCCGGGGACCGGGCGGCCGGTGGTGCCGGGGCGGATGTCGCCGTCGGCGGCCGAGAGGAAGATGTGCAGCAGCTCGGTCGCGCCGATGCCGTTGATCAGGCGCAGACCCGTACGGGCGTACCAGGACCGCCAGGTCGCCTCCGGCAGGTTCTCCCCGGCCGAGACGCAGCGGCGCAGCGAGCCGGTCTCCGGGGCGATGCCCCGGGTCAGCTCGTCGAGCATGACCCGGTAGGCGGTCGGGGCGGTGAAGAGCACCGAGACCCGGTGCCGCGCGATCGCGGCGAGGAGCTGTTTCGGGCCGGCCTGTTCGAGGAGGACCGCGCTCGCCCCGGCCCGCAGGGGGAAGACGACGAGCCCGCCGAGGCCGAAGGTGAAGGCGAGCGGCGGCGAACCGGCGAAGACGTCGTCGGGCAGCGGGCGCAGGACGTGCGCGGAGAAGGTGTCGGCGACGGCCAGGACGTCCCGGTGGAAGTGGACGCAGCCCTTGGGACGTCCGGTGGTGCCGGAGGTGAAGGCGACGAGGGCCACGTCGTCGGCGGCGGTCGGCACCGCCTCGTACGGGCCGGGGCGGCGGTCGGCGAGGACGAGCAGGTCGTCCGGTCCCCCTCCGCCGAACGGGGTGATCCGGAGGCCGGGGATCCGGGCCGCGCGGAGCTCGTCGAGGAAGTGGGCGTCGCAGAGCGCGTGGGTGCAGCGGGCCGCGTCCGCCATGACGGCCAGTTCGGGGGCGCGCTGCTGGGCCAGAACGGTGACGGCGACCCCGCCCGCCTTCATCACGGCGAGCCAGCAGGCGGCCAGCCAGGGGGTGGTCGGTCCGCGCAGGAGCACCCGGTTGCCGGGCACGAGCCGCAGGTCGGCGGTGAGGACGTGGGCTATCCGGTCGACCCGGTCGAGCAGCTCCCCGTAGCTCCAGACCCCGCCCTCGCCGTCGTGGAAGGCGGGCCGGTCGGGGCCGAACCGCTCCACCGTGCGGTCGAGGAGTTCGGCTCCGCAGTTGAGCCGGTCGGGGTACGCGAGCCCGGGGAGGTCGAAGAGGAGCCGCGGCCACCGCTCCGGCGGCGGCAGCCGGTCGCGGGCGAAGGTGTCGAGGTGCGCCGAGGGTGTCAGCTCCATGGGTCCGTCCCCCTGTCGTGGTGGGGTCGCCCGTCGCTCCACGAGCGTATCGTGACGGTGACGACAGTCAATGGTTCGCGACAAGGGCGATCGGGGCCGCCGGACCGGGGGCGCCGAAAGGCGCCGGGACCGGGATCGGGACCGGAGCCGGGATCGGAGCCGGGCCGCCGGGGCGCGTCGGCGGGAGGGCGCGGGAAGGCGTGGGTACGGGAGTGCTGGAGGCCACCGGTACGAAGGCGTCCGGGGGCGCCGGGACGAGGGCGTCCGGGGCGTCCGGGGTGACCGGGGTGACCAGGACGGGGGCGCGGGGGCGCGCCCCGGCCGGGACGCCGCGGCACGCGGGGACGGAGGCGCCGCAAGGCGCCGCTACGAGGGCGCCGGGAAGCGGCGCCGCGACGGAGGCGCCCGAGGGTGCCGCGACGGAGGCGCCGTAAGGCGGCGCTGTGACGAGGGCGCCCGAGGGCGCCGGAGAGGGCCCGCATGCCCGCATTCTCGCTCGATCCGGAACAGACCACCTGGTGTGCGGAGCTCCGCGCCCTCACCGCCGAACGCCTGAAGCCCCTCGCCGACCGGGGCGAACCCGGCCGGGTCAACCGCCCCCTCGTCGCCGCCCTCGGCGACCTCGGCCTCCTCTCCCGCCTCTTCGGGGCCGGCGCCCTCGACCTCTGCCTCCTGCGCGAGTCCCTCGCCCGGGTCTGCACCGAGGCCGAGACCGCCCTCGCCCTCCAGGGCCTCGGCACCCACCCCGTCGCCGCCTTCGGCACCCCCGCCCAGCGCGCCCGCTGGCTCCCCGGGGCCACCGCGGGACGGGCCGTCGCCGCCTTCGCGCTCTCCGAACCGGACGCCGGCTCCGACGCCGCCGCCCTCGCCCTCGACGCCGTCCCCGACGGCCGCGGCGGCTGGCGCCTGCACGGCGAGAAGCGCTGGATCTCCAACGCCCCCGAGGCCGACTTCGCCACCGTCTTCGCCCGCACCACCCCCGGGGCCGGCGCCCGGGGCGTCACCGCCTTCCTCGTCCCCGCCGACCGCCCCGGCCTCGGCGGCGAACCGCTCGACATGCTCGCCCCGCACGCCCTGGGCACCCTCACCTTCGACGGCGTCCCCGTCGGCCCCGACGACCTCCTCGGCGCCCCGGACGAGGGCTTCCGGGTCGCCATGCGCACCCTGAACCTCTTCCGCCCCAGCGTCGGCGCCTTCGCCGTCGGCATGGCCCAGGCCGCCCTCGACGCGGCCCTCGCCCACACCGCCGCCCGCCCCGCCTTCGGCGGCGTCCTCGCCGACCTCCAGGCCGTCTCCCACCGGATCGCCGAGATGGCCACCCGTACCGAGGCCGCCCGCCTCCTCGTCCACGCGGCGGCGAGCGCGTACGACCGGGGCGACCCGGACGTGCCCCGGCGCTCCGCCATGGCCAAGCTCCTCGCCACCGAGACGGCCCAGTACGTCGTCGACTCCGCCGTCCAGCTGCACGGCGCCGCCGCCCTCCAGCGCGGCCACCTCCTGGAGCACCTCTACCGCGAGGTCCGCGCGCCCCGGATCTACGAGGGGGCCACCGAGGTCCAGCGCACGATCATCGCCAAGGACCTGTACGCGCGCCACCACGAGGAAGCCCGTCACCCTGGGGAACGGGGACACGCCTCCCCCCGGAAGGAGCCGGCCCCATGAGCCTGCACCGCCACAACCCCGCCGACCTCGCCCCGCCCACCGGCTTCAGCCACGCCGTCACCGCCACCGGCACCCGCTTCGTCTTCCTCGCCGGACAGACCGCGCTCGACTCTGACGGCGCGGTCGTGGGGGAGACCCTCACCGAGCAGTTCACCACCGCCCTCGCCAACCTCCTCACCGCCCTGCGCCACGCCGGCGGCACCCCCGCCGACCTCGCCCGGGTCACCGTCTACGCCACCGACGTCGAGGACTACCGCGCCCACGCCCACGAACTGGGCCTCGTCTGGCGGAGGCTGGCGGGCCGTGACTACCCGGCGATGGCCGTCATCGGGGTCGTACGCCTCTGGGACGAACAGGCCCTGGTGGAGCTGGACGGCTTCGCCGTCCTGGACGAACCCGCGCACGCTTGATCAACTGGTCGGCCTCCCGGGCCGGGCTTAGTGTCGAAAAGGTGGGCCGACCGGCCCACGGCTCCCTCCCGTGAGGGCGTTACGCGCCATGACCGCTCATGTCTAGCACCCCGAAGCCGACGACTCCCGCGGCGACCGCGCCCCGCGGAAGCGGAGGAGACGGCAAGGGCATCGCCCTGTTCGTGATCGCCTCCTGCCAGCTGATGGTCGTCCTCGACATCACGATCGTGAACATCGCGCTCCCGCACATCCAGAGCGCCCTCGACTTCTCGACCACCAGCCTGGCCTGGGTCGTCAACGCCTACACGCTCACCTTCGGCGGCCTCCTGCTCCTCGGCGGGCGCTTCGGCGACATCCTGGGCCGCCGCCGGGTCTTCATGTTCGGCGTGCTCCTCTTCGGACTGGCCTCGCTCTTCTGCGGGTTAGCCCAGAGCGAGTGGCAACTCCTCGCCGCCCGCGCCCTCCAGGGCGTCGGCGGCGCCATCGCCTCGCCGACCTCGCTCTCCCTCATCACCACGACCTTCGACGAGGGCCCCGAACGCAACCGCGCCTTCGGGGTGTTCGCCGCCGTCTCGGCCGGCGGCAGCGCGATCGGCCTGGTGGCCGGCGGCATGCTCGTCCAGTGGCTCGACTGGCGCTGGATCTTCTTCGTCAACGTGCCCATCGCCCTGATCATCGCCTTCCTGACGCCCCGGCACGTCAAGGAGTCGGAGCCGAGCCCCGGCCACTTCGACCTCACCGGCGCGCTCACCTCGACGATCGGCATGGTGGCCCTGGTGTACGGGTTCATCCGCGCCGCGGACAAGGGCTGGCGCGATCCGTACACGATCGGCTCGTTCGTCGCGGCGGTCGTCTTCCTGGCCGCGTTCATCCTGGTCGAACGGCGCTCCCAGCAGCCGATCACCCCGCTGCGCATGTTCGCCGACCGCAACCGCTCGGGCACCTACGCCATCATGCTGTGCCTGGCGGCGGCGATCTTCGGCATGTTCTTCTTCCTCACCCTCTTCGTGCAGCAGGTGCTCGGCTTCAGCCCGCTGCGGGCGGGCCTCGCGTTCCTGCCGGTCAGCGCGATCATCGCGGTCGGCGCCGGACTCACCTCCAACCTGCTGCCCCGGTACGGCCCGAAGCCCTTCATGGTGACGGGCTCGGTCCTGGCCGCCGCGGGCCTCGCCTGGCTGACCCTGACGGACGTGCGCTCCACCTACCTGGGGAGCATCCTCGGCCCGATTCTGGTCTTCGGCCTGGGCATGGGCCTGATGTTCGTCTCGCTGACCATCATGGCCCTCTCCAACGTCGAACCGCGCGACTCGGGCGCCGCGTCCGGCCTGCTCAACGCCATGCAGCAGGTCGGCGGCTCGCTCGGCCTGTCGATCCTGGTCACGGTCTTCGGCACGGCCAGCCGCAACGAGGCGGAGAAGCAGGTCCCGGCCTTCCTCTCCCAGGCGGGCCCCCTGGAGAAGGCCCGGTTCGCCGAGACCGGCCAGCTCCCGCCGCCCTGGAGCGACCAGGTACTGGCCTCCGGCGTCTCGGCGGGCTTCGTCACGGCGGCGATCTTCGCCGCGGTGGCCGCCCTGATCGCCCTCGTCGTCATCCAGGTCCGCGCCTCGGACATCGAACGCCTCAAGGGCGGCGCGGGCATGATGCCGGGCGGCTAGTGCTCCGACCGCATTGGTTCGCCGGGTTCAGTCCGGTGGACGAGGGCCCACGCCGGCGACCGTGCCGGTCCAGCAGCCCGGTTGGCCGGATTCGCTCCAGAGGACCTTGAGCTGTCTGCGGGTGAGTTCTTCCGCTTTCTGGAGGAGGGCCGTCTGTGCGAGATCCGGCTCGGACGAGGACGGAGGATCGACGAGTGCGCCGTCGGCAACGCCGGCTGGTCCGGTGAAGTAGACGGCGTACCGCCACTTGCCCGGCGTTCGGTACAGGACCAGGGTCGTCGGTTTCCCGAGAGTGCGCCGGTACGGCTGTCGCTTGCTTGGCATGCCGGCACGGTACTGCTCTTGGTCGGACTCGCCGCTCATGCGGCGTTGGACAGAGGCCGACCGCCGCAGCGGAGGCCCTTCTCGCCCGGCGCCGGATCGTCTCGCCCTCGTGGGTGGACAGGTTGTCCAGGATGACGTGGATCGGGACGCCGTCCGGGCGGGCCACGCGAATCGACCGGAGGACGGCCGGGGTGTTCACGGCTCCTTTCTCGCGGCGGTTGACGCCTCACAAGGTGTCGTCGCCGACGGAGCAACAGCTGTGGAAGTACCGGACGCCGTGGGTGCGGTGGTAGGTCGCGGGGTGCCGTTCGGGGTGACCCGCCGATGCCCAGCCGGAGCCGCCGGTTAGGGCGGATCCCGAGCGGCCCGAACTCGTCGAACGCAAACACCCGGTCGGGGAACCGCTCCAGAACGTGCTCGATGCGGTTGAGCTTGATGTCTCGGCCGGGGTCCGGCGACTCCTTCCAGGCCTTGGTGCGCTGGAAGGTGATGCCTCGGCGGGCGAGGGCCGTCTGGACGACGAAGTTCTCGTCGTCAGGGCTGAACAGGTGAGGGCGGCCTCCCGCCCACCGGGCGCCCAGACAGGCCAGGCCGATCTGGTCGAACCGGTGGATCACGTCACGGATGGCGTCCCCGTCGACCTGCACCAGCTGGGTGATCACCGGGACCCGGTTCCCGCCGACCGAGGCCAGCAGCATCATCGCGCGCCGGTAGCGCACCGAACTGGTACCGCCCCGGCGCACGATCTGCTGCAGCTTCTGCCCTTCCCGGTCAGAGCACTAGGACGTCGGTTCGGGCTTCGACCGGGCGTACGGCGCGTCCGGGCAGGCGGCGTCCGGCGGGGCGAGCTTCAGGTAGGCGGTCGCGTACTGCGGGTTCTCGATCCGCCTGCCCGGCGCGGGCTCCTGGAAGCAGACCCGCCAGGCGCTCGGGTCGGCGGGCAGCGTGACGTCCGTGTAGACGCTCTCGGGCCGGACCTTGCGGACCCCGACCGCCTCCAGCATCTCCTCGGCCCCGAAGAGGTCCGCCCCGGCGACGCCCGGCATCGACGGCCAGGGAATCTCCTCGCCGTCCGCGCCGGGACAGGGCGCTTCGACCCGCACCACCCCGAGGTCGAGCACGGGCCGCCCTCCGCCCCGCTGTCCGCCCGCCGCCTGGAAGCACACCTTCCACCCGTCCGCGTCCCACTGCCCGTCGTCCCGGTCCGAGGCGTCGTGCGTCACGACGCCGTACCCGGCCCCGTCCGCGATCTCCCGCGCCTCCTTGAGCACCTTCCCCACGAGTTGCGGGGGCCCGGTGGGCGTCGGGGACGCGGAGGGAGCACCCGTGGCCGTGACGGAGGAGGGGGAGGTGGACACCTCCGGCCGGCCGCCGCCCTTCGCCTCGCCGACGCCCGCTCCCGGCCCCCCGGACGGATCGCCGAACAGCAGAAGCCCGCCCCCGAGCGCCACCAGCACGCCCATGACGACGAACCCCGGCCGCCGCCACCAGGGGCGCGCGACGGGCGGAGGGGACGGAGTCGGCGGGGGCACGGGCGCGTAGGGATCCACGCCGGGATCGTAGGCCCGCTCCCCGGGCCACCGCCGACTTATGCCCGTATCAACGACCGCACCGGCCGCGCCGACTGCGCGCGTTGGCCTCGGCGACGAGGGCGCTCAGCAGGTCCGCGCCGGTGAGGGGGTGGAGGTCCGCCGGTGCGACGTCCCACTCGACGCCGCCCCCGAGCGGACGGAGGTGGAGGCACGGACCGTCCGTGCCCGTGACACGGCCCACTAGGTTGCGGGTGGTGTCGAGGACGACCGCGCCCACGCGGGGGAGGCCGTGGTCCTCACCGGTCACCGCGTGAGCCCGTTCAGGATCACCTCGGCGAGCGCGTGGGCGACGGGTGCGGAGCAGACGCCGAGGTGGACGAGGGCGTAGGAGGCCTCGCCCTCGCGCTCGTCCGGCCACGGGCTGCGGATGTCCATGGCGGGGAGCTGCACGCCGGCCCGGGAGAGGGCGGCGGCGAGGGCGTCCCGTGCGTCCAGGGCCTCCTGGATCTTGGGCGTGGTGCTCGGTTCGCGCGGGGTGGGTGGCATGGGTTCACTCCTCGTGGGCCGGTTCCGCCGTTTCACGGACCCGTTGACGTGCGCTGGATTACGCTGCGTAGTCCAGGTGTGACGAGGATGTGCCCGGACGCGGGTGGGCCGGATGTGGACGGGGGAGTACTTCCGCGGCGTACGGCGCCGGTTCCACATCTTCCACGCCGCCCATCGGTACGAACCGTTCGGAGGGGAGCCCCATGCCGCAGCGACGAGTGGTCAGCGGCCGGAGCCAGGAGCCGCGCCAGCGGTTCGCGGAGGAGCTGCACAGACTCCGGACGGCTCGGAAGCTGAGCCTGCGGCAGCTCGGCGAACGGGTGGGCTGGGACTGGTCCCTGTTCGGGAAGATGGAGAAGGGCGAGACGTTGGGCAGCCCGGACGTCGTCCAGGCGCTGGACACGTTCTACGAGGCGCCGGGACTGCTGCTGGCGTTGTGGGAGTTGGCGGCAGGGGACAAGTCGCAGTTCAAGGAGCGGTACCGGCGGTACATGACGCTGGAGTCCGAGGCGGTGTGCCTGTGGCACTTCGGAGTGAGCGCGCTGCCGGGACTGTTGCAGACACCGGAGTACGCGCGGGAAGTGCTGGCCGCGGGCGGTTACAAGGGCAAGGAGCTGGAGCAGCAGATCGAGGCGCGGATGGGTCGGAAGGCGCTGCTGGAGGGAGAGGACGCGCCACCGTTCCGGACCATCCTGTCGGAGGCGGCTTTGCGTACACCGGTGCAAGACGGGCAGGGGTGGCGTGCGCAGTTGGATTACCTGCTGGAGATGTCCGAGCAGCAGAACATCACTGTGCACGTCCTTCTGCAAAGCGCGGGAGTACACGGACTGGTCGGCACGGAGACGTGGTTTCTGCGTCTCATGAACGGTCGTCCGGTGGCTTATACGGAGAACGCCTATAGCGGTGAGCTCATCGAAGAAAGCACGATGATCGAGCGCATGCAGCGTGCCTATGATGTGGTGCGCGACATGGCCCTGTCCCCCGCTGAGTCGCGGAAGTTCATCCTGCGCATGTTGGAGGAAGTGCCGTGCGACCCATCGATCTGAGCGACGTAGCCTGGCGCAAGAGCAGCTACAGCAACCCGGACGGCGGTGCGTGCGTCGAGGTCTCCGACGACTTCGCCCCCCTCGTCGTCCCCGTACGCGACAGCAAGACCCCGCACGGCCCGGCCCTCGTGTTCCCGGCAGGGGGCTGGGCCTCCTTCGTCGCGGCGGTCAGGGGCGGGCGGCTGGACGGCTGAGCGCACACGCACACCGGCCCCCACGAACCTTCGGGTGCGTGGGGGCCGGTGCTCGTTTCTAGACCTGGTCTGACGATTTCAGGCCGAAAGGAAAGTCAACCTTTACATCTGCGATCGACGGCGATCGATAATGAACCGGACAGGTAACGTCCGATTCACTCGGTGCTGCTGAGCGCGCCGCTCACGTTGACGACCTCGTGGCACTCCCGCGCCTGCTGTCCCGTCGCGGGCGTACCGGGCTTCGCGCAGGTCACGTCGATGGTCACGGTGTCCTTCGCGCCGATCCTGATGGGGGTCACCCAGTGGTAGTCCTGGTTGCGGAAGGTCTCCAGCGCGATCGTGGTGATCTTCCGGTCGCCGAAGGTGATGGTCATCACCCCTTCGTCGCCCTGGAAGTTCGCGACCACAATGTCCGTGATCCCGAAGACGGTCTTCTCGGGCACGGTGTACGTCCCGGTCCTGGTCTGCCCGCCGCCCGTCTTCAGGTCGATGGTGGCCGAGCTCTGCTGGCCGGCGCCGGTCGCGGTGCCGCCGGTCGAACCGCCGCCGCCGGTCGAGCCGCCGTCCCCGCCGCCCGGTCCGGCACCCGTCCCCGGCTTCTGGCTGCTGCCGCCGGACGGCCGACCGGTCTCGCCGGTGCCGGAGGACGCCCCGTCCGCACCGCCCTCCGACGGGACGGGACGGGGCTGCACCGCCGCGGTGGCCGCCTCCTTGGCGGCGCTGCGCACGGCCGGACGGACCAGGGTGAACCAGGCGATCAGCAGCGCGAGCAGCGCGGCGAGCAGGATGAGCAGCCACTTCGGGAAGATCGGTATCTGGACGAACTCCGCGTCCAGCGAGGCCCCGGCGAAGGGCTCCTCGGGACGGTCCTCCGCCTCCGCCCGTTCGCCGGTCTCGCGGGTGTCCACGGTGAACGGCCACACCACGGGGTCGCCGAACCACACCGGGCTGGAGGTGCGGACCCGCAGCCGGAGCTGCTTCGACTCCCCGGGCTCCAGGGCCGGTTCCGCGGGGGTGAAGGCGAACCCGAGCTCCTCGCCGGCCTGGCCGGGCGTGAAGCCCACCCGTACCGGGGTGTTGCCCTGGTTGCGGACGGCCAGCAGATAGCGGCCGCGGAGCCAGCCGCGCCGGCGGCGCGGCGACAGCTCGGTCCGCAGCTCGTGGAACTCCCCGATCCGTACGACGGTTTCGAGGACCTTGACCGACTCGGGGTGCTCGGTCGGCAGGATCCGCACGCCGAGCGGCATCTCGCCCGCCCTGACCTCCGGCGAGCGCGGCGGCGCCAGACGGAGCGTCACCGTCTCGGAGGTGCCGGGATAGAGGGAGACCCGCTCGGGCTCCACGGTGGTCCATTCGGCACCGTCACCGACGACCTTCAGGTCGTACGCCTCGACGATGTCGCTGTCGTTGCGGACGGTCAGGGTGGTGGTGGCGATGTCACCCGGCGTCACCGACACGGCCGGGATGTCGAGGCCGGGCGAACCGGGACCGGAGGAGGCTGTGGAAGGCGTCACACGCCCCACCGTAGGAGGCGTGCGGGGCCTGCAGGAGGCACGGGAGGGCAATGTGCGGGCAGCGTCGCTGCACGGCAAGCACAAGTCAACTCTCCGGTAACAATAGATTTCTAGTCTGGAGAGCCGCCTTTCGCGCGCTGTCGACGCGTGGTCGTCTCGCGCTGTGTCTCCCTACCCCCCACCGACTCACGAAAACAGGTGTTCCATGCTCCGCACAGAGGAGAAAGGCCCGGTCACGACCGGCGGTACGGCACACGACGCCGTCCGTGGTCACCCGGTCCACCACCCCTCCGGTTCCGGCCGCCCGCCCCGGATTACCGTGGCCGTCTACGCCGCCGATCCGGTGCTGCGGGTGGGTGTCGTCCAGCAGCTGCGCCAGCGTCCCGAGGCCGAACTGGTCGACGACGCGGACGCGGAGAACGCCCAGGTCTCCCTGGTCGTCGTGGACGGCCTCGACGACGACGTGACCGCCCTGCTGACCCGGCTGCGGTACAACGGCGCCACCCGCGCGGGGCTCGTCATAGGCACCCTCGGCGTCGGCGGCCTCGAACGCGTCATCGAGTGCGGGGTGTCGGCGGTGCTGCGCCGTTCCGAGGCCGACCAGGACCAGCTCGTCCACCTGGTCCTCGCGGTGGCCAACGGCGAGGGAGTGCTCCCCGGCGACCTGCTCGGCGAATTACTCGGTCACGTCGGCAGCCTCCGCCGCTCGGCCCTCGACCCCGGGGCCCTGTCCCTCTCCACCCTCACCGCCCGGGAGGCGGAGATGCTGCGCCTGGTCTCGGAGGGCCTGGACACCTCGGAGATCGCCCGCAAGACCTCGTACTCCGAGCGGACCGTGAAGAACGTCCTGCACGAGATCACCACGCGCCTCCAACTGCGCAACCGCGCCCACGCCGTGGGCTACGCCCTGCGCAACGGGCTCATATGACCCTCCCGCCCGGCACGCCCTCCGGCGGCGGGCGGGAAGGCCGGGGGAAGGCGGCGCTGCCCCAAAGCGCACCCCGCGCTTCCCCCGGGTGCGGCCCCCGGGCCCTGCCCCCGCCCGCGCCGCCGGTGCAGGGTGGCGGGGGCACCTCCCGGTGCCGCACCGGACTGCGAAGGGGACCGTGATGGAAACCGCTGGCCCCGGCGGACGGCACCGCCTCGGGAGACTCGGCTCGTCGCTCCTGCTGCTCGTCCCCCTGCTCGGGGCGACGGGCGCGGCCGGGCCGGGCGGCACCGGGACCGGCCCGGCGGCGGCGGACGCCGCGGACACCACCCGCATCGCCTACGCCGGCACCGGCCACCGCAGCCTCGGCGAGCCCGCCTCCACCACCTCCAGCACCCCGCTGTTCGGTCCCGGCCCCGCCCACTACGACACCGACCCCTCCGCCCTCGGCGACCGGCTGGTCTTCGCGAGCCGCCGCGACGAGAAGCACCCGCAGATCTACCTGCGGGGCGCCGACGGCTCGGTCCTGCGGCTCACCAGCGGCATGGACGCGGCCCACCCCCGGCTCACCCCGGACGGCGGGTCGGTGCTCTTCGACGCGGCCGAGCCGGCCGGCGGCCCCCGGCGCGACCTGTGGCTGGTGCGCACCGACGGCACCGGCCTGACCCGGCTGACGGACACGCCCGCCGCCAGCGAGGAGGACCCGACGGTCTCCCCCGACGGGAGCCGGATCGCCTACAGCAGCGACGCCGACCCCCTCGCCGGTCGGCAGGTCTACGTCCGGGACCTCGCGGGCGGCGCCGCCACCCGGCTCACCGACCCCGCGAACGGCACCGCCTCCGAGCCCGCCTGGAACCCCGTCGACGACGACGTCAACCGCCGGTGGATCGCGTACACGTCGACCACGACCGAGGACGGGCGGACCACCCGGCGGCTGCGGATCGCCGACGGGACCACCGACGAACCGCTGTTCGCCGGCGCCTACGCGAACTGGCGCGGCCACGGGGCGGCGTGGCTGCCCGACGGGGACGGCCTGGTCTTCCTCAGCCCCGAGACCACCTGCGCCTGCAAGGGCGACTACGACCACGTCTTCAGGTCGGTCGTCCACTCCGACCGGGAACCCTCCCTGGTGCTCGACGAGGAGCGCGACGTCCTCTCGCCCACCTGGCTCGGCACCGCCGACGGCGGCCACGCGGTCGTGGAACGCACCTCGGCGGCGACCTCGCACACGGTGACCCTCCAGGACATCCGCTCGGACGGTTCCGACCCGCGCGACCTGGTCCGGAAGATCCTCCGCGAGGACCCCGCGGCCGACACGAACACCGACCCCGCCAAGGACCCGCTCTTCCGGCCCGCGGCCCCGTACGACCCGTGGACCGAACGGCAGAACTACACCCCCGACGGGCGCCGCATCGTCCTCACCCGCTTCGAGGGCCCCGACGACGCGCGGATCGAGCGGATCTGGACGGCCGACGCGGACGGCACGAACGAGGCGCCGATGCCGCTCGCCGGGCGGGGCGAGCGGGACTGGGACACCGACCCGACGTTCTCCCCGGACGGCGCGCACCTCGCCTTCACCCGCACCTCGCCCGGCGGGGTCGGCGAGGCCGCCGGGGACAGCCGCATCCTCGTCGCGGAGGTCGCCACCGGCCGGATCACCGGCGAGATCGTGCCCCCGGCAGGTCAGCTCCGGGGGCAGGACGCCCAGCCGACCTGGTCCTCCGACGGCACCACCCTGGCCTTCACCCGCAACGCGGAGATCGACGGGGGCGGCGGCAACAAGCACGTGTGGACCGCGTCCGTCACCGACCTGACCCGGCAGCGCGACCTCAGCGCCGCGAACTGCCCCGGGGCCTGCGCGGTCATCGACGACAGCCCGGCCTTCTCGCCCGACGGACGTACCGTCGCCTTCAACCGCAAGAACGGCGGCGGCCGGATCGACGAGCAGAACGGCCTCCTCCTCACGTCCGTGTCCGGCGACACCTGCCGGGTCCTGCTGCCCGCCGCCGCCCGCGACCGGGCCGGCGCCTGCGGCCGGGACCTGCCGGACACCACGGCCACCGGACCGCACCAGCCGCGCGACGCGGCCTGGACCGCCGACGGCAGGCGCCTGGTGTTCAGCTCCCGGGCCGGGGCCGCGGTCAACAGCCCCGAGAAGCTGAACGTCCTGGACGTCGGCTCCGGCACCGTCACCCCGCTCACCGCCGGACTCGCGGGACGCCAGAAGGAACCCGCCGTCCAGCAGTCCGTGGACCTCGCCGTCCGGGCGCCCGGCACCACGCCGGAGGTCACCGTCGGCGACTTCGCCACGGTCACCGTCGACGTGGTCAACAACGGTCCCGCCGCCTCGCCCGGCACCCGGCTGACCGTCGCCCCGCCCGCCGGCGTGCGGATCACCGGGATCACCCGGCCCGGCGGCACCTGCGACGCCGCCTCCCTCCAGTGCGACCTCGGAGTCGTCGAGCCCGGCGCCACCGTCCCGGTGGACGTCACGCTCACCGGCGTCACCACCGGCGACGCGCCCGTCGACTGGTCGGTCACCGGTACGGTCCTCGACCCGCTGCCCGGCGACAACGCGGGCCGGACCGTGATCCCCGTACGCGAGGCACCCCCGACCCCGACACCCACCC
>NZ_LGEG01000219.1 GCF_001280125.1 Streptomyces sp. NRRL F-6492 | reverse complement strand
CTCGACGAGGGTGATGAGCGCGCTCTTGGCGTCGGCGCGGTGGCGGGCGTCGGTGGTGATGATGGGGGTGTCGGGGCCGATCTGGAGGGCCTCGCGGACCTCCTCCGGCTGGTAGGGCTGGCTGCCGTCGAAGCCGTTGAGGGCGATGACGAACGGAAGGCCCGAGTTCTCGAAGTAGTCGACCGCGGGGAAACAGTCGGCGAGACGGCGGGTGTCGACGAGGACGACGGCGCCGATGGCACCCCGCACCAGGTCGTCCCACATGAACCAGAAGCGGTCCTGGCCCGGCGTGCCGAACAGGTACAGGATCAGGTCCTGGTCGAGCGTGATGCGGCCGAAGTCCATGGCCACGGTCGTCGTCGTCTTGCCACCCGTGTGGGTGAGGTCGTCGATGCCCGCCGAGGCGGACGTCATCACGGCCTCGGTACGCAGCGGGTTGATCTCCGAGACGGCGCCGACGAACGTGGTCTTGCCCACGCCGAAGCCACCCGCCACCACGATCTTCGCGCTGGTGGTCGACCGGGCCGCACCGCCGCTAGAGCTTGCGAAGTCCACTGAGCACCCTTTCGAGCAGAGTCACGTCCGGCGTGCCGCCGGTCTCTCCGTTGCCCGGCTGGTGGATCGCCACCATGCCGGCCTCCGCCAGGTCGGCGACGAGGATCCTGGCGACGCCGAGCGGCATCGACAGGAGGGCCGACACCTCGGCCACCGACTTGACCTCGCGGCACAGGTGGCAGATCCGCTGGTGCTCGGGGAGCAGCGTGGCGAGGTGCGCCGGGTCGGCCGTGGTGCTGACCAGCGCCTCGATGGCGAGCTGGTAGCGCGGCCGGGTCCGGCCGCCGGTCATCGCGTACGGACGCACCAGCGGCTGGTCGCCCTCGTGACCGTACTCGTCGACTGAGGCGCCGTACGGATCGTGAGAGGCGGGGGGCGGGGTCATGGATCCTCCGGGCGTGACAGCAAGACTTCTGCCGTCTGATGGGGCCGGTGGGGGGCCGGGTGGGGCGGCCGGACGGTGAACGGTTTCCAGGGCGGTACGGAGGGGCGTACCGCCCTGTCGGTCATTCGGTGCGGGGATGGGGTCTCCGGGTGCGGAACCCGCTAGTGCAGCAGGCTGCCCTGGAGCTCCGCGCGGAGGTCCGGGGTGAGCACGCTGCCGGCCCGGTCGACCAGCAGCGTCATCTCGTAGCCCACGAGGCCGATGTCGCACTCGGGGTGGGCGAGCACGGCCAGCGAGGAGCCGTCCGAGACCTGCATGAGGAAGAGGAAGCCGCGCTCCATCTCCACGACGGTCTGCGCGACCGGACCGCCCTCGAAGATCCGGGACGCGCCCGCGGTCAGCGAGGTCAGTCCGGACGCGACCGCCGCCAGCTGGTCGGCGCGGTCGCGGGGGAATCCTTCGGACATGGCCAGCAGGAGTCCGTCGGCGGAGACCACCACCGTGTGCGACACCCCGGGGGTGTTGTCCACGAAATTGGTGATCAACCAGTTCAGATTCTGCGCCGCCTGGCTCATCGCGTTCAACTAACGCTCCTGCTGATGGTTCGGACCGAGGTGGTGATTACCCGTGGTCGAGTTACCGGCCTGACGGCCCTGTTGAATGCCGCGGCGCAGATTGGTGAGCCGGCCGCGGACGTCGTCGGGTGCACGCGAGACCTGGGGGCCGGCCGTGTGGGCCTGCTCCTGCGCGGTCCCGGGCACGAGGTTGGCCTTCGGCACGCGCCGGGGGAGGCCCGAGGTGGTGACGCCGCCGGCCGCGGGCTTGCGGACCCGCTCGGCCTGGCGCACCAGCTCGTCGTTGGGCGAGGTCCGCCAGGCGGCCCCGCCGTTCTGGCGGCCGCCGTCGGCGCCCTGGTCGCCGCCCTGACGGGGGGCCGGGGCGGACGGGTGCGGCACGACCGGGACCTGCGCGGTCTGCGCCGGGTCCTGGGATTGGGCCTGCTGGGCCGCCTGGTCCTGGTGGAACCAGTTGGTCTCCAGGTTGTCGTACAGCGGCGTGCGGCCGTCGCCCGCGCCGCTCGCCGGCGGCAGCGCCTCCGGACGGCGCGGCTGCTGGAGCTGCGGCTGCTGCGGCTGCTGACGGCCCGGCTCGGCCTGACGCGGGGCGCCGAAGTCGTTCCCGCCGGTCCGCTGACGCGGCGCCGGGGGCTGCGGGGCCTGCGGCTGCGCCTGCGGTACGAAGGGCTGCCGGCCGAACTGCTGCTGCTGGCCGCCCTGGTACCCCTGCGGGGCCTGCGGCTGCTGGGGCGCCTGCTGCTGCGGGGCCTGCTGGCCGCCGAAGTCGGGGCGCGGGAACTGGCCGGTGGAGCCGGGACCCTGCGGAGCGCCGAAGTCCGGGCGCGGGAACTGCGCCGTCGACGCCGGGTCCTGCGCACCGCCCTGGTACCCCTGCGGGACCTGGGGCTGCTGCGGCTGCTGCTGGTGGGGCGCCTGCTGCTGCGGGGCCTGCTGGCCGCCGAAGTCGGGGCGCGGGAACTGGCCCGTGGAGCCGGGACCCTGCGGAGCCGCGTACCGGCCCGCCTCCGGGTCCTCGTGACCGCGCGGGGCGTCCAGCGGGGACATCTCCTGCTGCGGACGGCGCACCGGCTGCTGCGGGGCCTGCTCGTTGCCCCAGCTCGCGGCCTGCGGACGCTGCTGCTGCGGCGGGGTGCCGCCAGGCAGCTCGGCGCGCGGGAAGTCGTACCCGCCCTGCGGCGCCTGCTGCTGCGCGCCGGGACCGGCCTGCGGGGCGCCCTGGTTGCCCTGGTTGCCCCACACGTCCGTGCGGGAGGGGATGGCGCTCGCGGCGCCGCCGATGAGGCCGCCGCCGCCCGGGCGCGGGGCCTCGGGGGCCTGGGGCGCCTGCGGCTGCCGGCCGGTCTGCTCCAGCTGCGCGTTCTGCGGCTGCGGGGTGCGGGACTGCGGCGCGCCCTGCGGGCCGCCGGCGAGCGGGGCGCCGTCACGGGCGGGCAGCGCGGCCCGGGAACCGCCCGCGCCGACCTGGCCGCGCGGGGCGCCGGTGCCGAGGCGTCCGGCCGCCTGGGACGGCGCGCCGCCCTGGCCCGGACGTCCGCCGGGACCGCCGGCCGCGCCGGGGCCGCCGGGCAGTCGGCCGCCCGGGGCGGAGGCGCCCGGAGGCATCGCGCCCTGGCCGCCCGCGCCCGGCTTGGGCATGGGCTTCTTGCCGCCCTGGGCGACGTCGACGGGGAGCATGACGAGCGCGGTGGTGCCGCCCGAGTCGGAGGGGCGCAGCTGGATGCGGATGCCGTGTCGCAGGGACAGGCGGCCGACCACGAACAGACCCATGCGGCGGGAGACCGAGACGTCCACGGTGGGCGGCGAGGCGAGCCGCTCGTTGATCGCCGCCAGGTCCTCGGGGGAGAGGCCGATGCCGGTGTCGTGGATCTCGACGAGCACCCGGCCGTCGGGCAGCGCGTGACCGGTGACCCGGACCTTGGTCTGCGGCGAGGAGAACGAGGTGGCGTTCTCCAGCAGCTCGGCGAGGAGGTGCACGAGGTCGTTGACGACCCGGCCGGCGACCTCGGTCGCCGGGACCGCGGCCAGTTCGATGCGCTCGTACTGCTCCACCTCGGAGGCGGCGGCGCGGAGCACGTCGACCAGCGGGACCGGACGGGTCCAGCGGCGGCCCGGCTCCTCACCGGCGAGGACGAGGAGGTTCTCACCGTTACGCCGCATGCGGGTGGCGAGGTGGTCGAGCTTGAAGAGCGAGGAGAGCTGGTCCGGGTCGGCCTCGCGGGACTCCAGTTCGGAGATGAGCGAGAGCTGACGCTGGATGAGGCCCTGGGAGCGGCGCGAGAGGTTGGTGAACATCGCGTTGACGTTGCCCCGGAGGAGGGCCTGCTCGGCGGCGAGGCGGACGGCCTCGCGGTGCACGTCGTCGAAGGCCGCGGCCACCTGGCCGATCTCGTCCCGGGAGTGCACGCCGACGGACTCGACGGAGGTGTCGACGTCCTGCGGGTCGGACTCGGAGAGCTGCTTGACGAGCTCGGGCAGGCGTTCCTGGGCGACCTTGGTCGCGGTGTCCTGGAGGCGGCGCAGCGAGCGGATCATGGACCGGGCCACGACGAAGGCGCCGACGAGCGAGACGCCGAGGACGAGCAGGATCAGCGCACCGTTGATGATGGCCTCGCGCTGCGACTCCTGCCGCAGCTCACGGGCCATGGACTCCATCTGGCCGAGCAGACCGGCCTCGATGACGTTCATCGCGGCGATCTTGGTGCCGTACTCGTCGGTGAAGTTCAGATGGCCGCGCCGGGGGCCGTTCTGCATCATGTTTTCCGAGCCGAGCACGCGCTCGGCGTACTTGTCGGCCGCGGTGATCGACGGGTTGCCCCGGGTCAGGGTCGCGGTCAGCTCGTCGGCGTCGCCACCGGTCGACTTGTAGATCGCCTGGAAGGACTTGAGCTCGACGTTCTCACTGTTGAGCGCGGCCTCGCCGTACAGCCGGTCGCCCTGCTCGATCTTGCCGCGCGCCCTGTCGTTCGGGGGCAGCGCCGCCGCGATGATCGCCTGCTGGATGGAGGCGTACTCCTTGGCGGACGAGAACGCGGCGAGCGCGCGGGTCCGCTTGATCATCTCGGGGTTGCTGGTCGCCTGCGCCATGTCCTGGGACAGGCTCAGGAGCGAGCGGATGAGACGGCTGTACGCCTCGACCGTCACCGAGTTGGAGACGTCCTTCTTGTACGCGCTGCCCCGGATGGAGTGGAGCTCGGTGACCTGCGAGGCGATCTGGCTGACGTTCTGCCGGATGCTGCGCAGCGCCTCGTCGCCCTCGGTGGAGGGGATCTCCTCGGTGGCGGCGAGGAAGGCCTTGTACTCCAGGTCCGTCTTCCGGCGCGGGTTGGCGACCTGGTAGTCGCTGACCGGGCGGCCGTTGGCCAGCGGGCCGGCGGAGTGGTCGCGCTCGGCCTGGAGGGCCTTGGCGAGGTCCGTCGCCTCACGGGTCAGCTTGGTGAGCAGCTGCATGTGGTCGAGCTGCTCCATGTCCTGGAGCGACTCGTTGATGCGGATGCCGCCCAGGGCGGTCGCGGCGACCACGGGCAGGGTGAGGAGCGCGACCAGACGCGTGGAGATGCGCCAGTTGCGAAGAGCTATTCGGGAGCCGACCTCGTTCTCGGCCTTGGGCGCCGGAGCGGACGCCTCGGACGGCGCGGCCGCGGCGCCCGCGCGACGGCCGCCGTCACCGCCCTCGCCGGACGGACCCTGACCCTGGTTCGGGGTGTGCGAGGCCGAGGGACCGCGGTCGGCCCCGGCACGCGGTTCCTGCTCCGCCGGAGCATCCGCTCGGCCCTGACGGGCCTGGGCGGACCCGGAGCCATCCCTCTTGAAACGTCCCTGCACTAGCGTCGCAACCTCTGGACCAGGCGCCCTTCCGGATGAACGGAGAGGGCGGTGTCGGTGTCGATCGGGGTGTGTGGAGCACCCCAGGTGGTCGTCGGTGACCGGCGCAGTTCCCCCTTCGTCCCGCCACTCGGCCGGCGCTTCGTTGCGCCTCTGCGCGCCGGCTTGAAACCCGCGGCGGTGCGGGAATTCCAGCACAGTGCAGGATCTCCAACAAGGGCCGCGTGTCGCGCCGGGAAGGGTATGACAACGTGTGCCCGAGGTGTCACCCCATGTAGAAGATGATCTCGGAGGAAACGGACTTTTCTGCGCCAATGGCCCGGCATCCCCGTGCGTCCCAGTCGACATGATCAGGAGCGGAATAGAGCATTCAGTGGCGTAATGTCCCTTTCCGGGACGCCCGGTTGCTGTCCGTAATGCCTGGAATATACCGTCGTTGGTGAGCAAACTCACACGCCGATCGATGTCTTAGCCATGCATTCGAAGGGGATCCCATGTTTAGCCTGACGTTTTACGACCCCTACGCGCCCGCACGGGCGCCCGTCCCGGAACAAGGTCTGATCACCGCGATGAACAAGACGACGCTCCGCACCACGGCCAACCCCCGCCGCTCCACCCTCGTCCACCTCCAGGACGCCGCGCAGCTCGGCCGGGGCGCCCAGCCGGAGTACGCGGCCGAGCTGCCCGGCCGGACGGCCAACCCGCGCCGCACCGTCCTCATGCAGCCCCCGGCCCCGTACGAGCCCGCCCCGTACGCCACGGTCGCCGGCTAGGACCCGCCCGGCGGGCCGAGGACGCGCCGCCCCCCCGGGGGGTCCGCTCCCACCGGCCCGCGCGCCCGTACGTCGCCGTCCGGCGGCCCCCCGCCGCGTTAGCCTGGAGCGTCAGACTCCAGCCAGTACCAAGTGAGGGGCGACAGCACGCGTGCGCATCGCCAGATTCTCCATCGACGGCAACGTCGCCTTCGGCGCCGTCGAGGGCGAGGGGACCGTCGAGTCCGGCGGCCTCGTCCTCGACATCATCAAGGGCATCCCGTACACCGACTTCGAACTCAGCGGCACCAAGGTCCCGCTGAGCAAGGTACGGCTCCTGCCGCCCGTGCTCCCCAACAAGGTCGTGGCCATCGGCCGCAACTACGCCGAGCACGCCGCCGAACTCGGCAACGAGGTCCCCGACGTCCCCGTCGCCTTCTTCAAGCCCACCACCTCGGTGATCGGCTCCGGCGACGCCATCGAGTACCCCTCCTTCTCCGACGAGCTGCACCACGAGGCCGAACTGGCCGTGGTGATCGGCCGCATGTGCCGCGAGGTCCCCCGCGAACGCGTCCAGGACGTGATCTTCGGCTACACCTGCGCCAACGACGTCACCGCCCGCGACGCCCAGAAGCGCGAGAAGCAGTGGGCCCGCGCCAAGGGCTTCGACACCTCCTGCCCGCTGGGCCCCTGGGTCGAGACCGGGCTGGGCCTCGCGCAGGCCGGGGACCTGACCGTCCAGGCCACGGTCAACGGCGAACAGCGCCAGCTCGGGCGCACGAGCGACATGATCCGCTCCATCGAGGACCTGGTCGTCCACATCACCGAGGCCATGACGCTGCTCCCCGGCGATGTCATCCTCACCGGCACCCCGGCCGGGGTCGGCCCCCTCAACGTCGGCGACGAGGTCGCCGTCACCATCGAAGGCATCGGCACTCTCACCAATAAGGTGATCAAGCGTGGCTAACGCGAACTCCCCCAAGCTCTCGACTCCGCTCGAGCAGGGGGTACCCCCCCGCGTCCGTTTCTGTCCCTCGCCGACCGGCAACCCCCACGTGGGTCTGGTCCGCACCGCCCTCTTCAACTGGGCCTTCGCCCGGCACAACCAGGGCACCATGGTCTTCCGCATCGAGGACACCGACGCGGCGCGCGACTCCGAGGAGTCGTACCAGCAGCTGCTCGACTCGCTGCGCTGGCTCGGCCTCGACTGGGACGAGGGCCCGGAGATCGGCGGCCCGCACGCGCCGTACCGCCAGTCGCAGCGGATGGACATCTACAAGGACGTCGCCGACAAGCTGCTCGCCGCCGGCCGCGCGTACCCCTGCTACTGCACCACCGAGGAGCTCGACGAGCGCCGCGAGGCCGCCCGCGCCGCCGGCCGCCCCTCCGGCTACGACGGCCACTGCCGCGACCTCACCGACGAGCAGAAGGCCGCGTACGAGGCCGAGGGCCGCACGTCGATCGTCCGCTTCCGGATGCCCGACGAGCCGATCACCTTCACCGACCTGGTCCGCGGCGAGCTCACCTTCACCCCGGAGAACGTGCCGGACTACGGCATCCTCCGGGCCAACGGCGCCCCGCTCTACACCCTGGTCAACCCGGTCGACGACGCCCTGATGGAGATCACCCACGTCCTGCGCGGCGAGGACCTGCTCTCCTCCACCCCGCGCCAGATCGCGCTCTACGAGGCGCTGATCGAGCTGGGCGTCGCCAAGGAGATCCCCGCCTTCGGCCACCTGCCGTACGTGATGGGCGAGGGCAACAAGAAGCTCTCCAAGCGCGACCCGCAGGCCTCCCTCAACCTCTACCGGGAGCGCGGCTTCCTCCCCGAGGGCCTGCTGAACTACCTCTCCCTGCTCGGCTGGTCCTTCTCCGCCGACCAGGACCTCTTCACCGTCCCCGAGATGGTGGAGAGGTTCGACATCGCCGACGTCAACGCCAACCCGGCCCGCTTCGACCTCAAGAAGGCCGAGTCGATCAACGCCGACCACATCCGCAGGCTGGACGTGAAGGCGTTCGCCGAGGCCTGCGAGCCCTGGCTGAGCGCCCCGCACGCCCCCTGGGCGCCGGAGGACTTCGACCGGGCCGCCTGGGACGCCATCGCGCCGCACGCCCAGACCCGCGTCACCGTCCTCTCGGACATCACGGCCAACGTCGACTTCCTCTTCCTGGACGAGCCGGTCTTCGACCAGGCCTCATGGGACAAGGCGATGAAGGGCGAGCCCGCCGCGCTCCTCACCACCGCCCGGGAGAAGCTCGCCGGCGCCGACTGGAGCGACCCCGAGTCCCTCAAGAACGCCGTCCTGGCCGCCGGCGAGGCCCACGGCCTCAAGCTCGGCAAGGCCCAGGCCCCGGTCCGCGTGGCGGTCACCGGCCGCACGATCGGCCTGCCGCTCTTCGAGTCCCTGGAGATCCTGGGCGAGGAGAAGACCCTGGCCCGCATCGACGCGGCCCTGGCGAAGCTCGCCGCCTAGGCACCGCTCGTACGACGCCGGAGGGCGGCGGCCGGAGAACGGCCGCCGCCCTCCGGCGTGTCCGGGCGCCGGGGCTCAGCCCTCGGAGACGATCCTCCGGGCCGCCGCCAGCTTCCGGACGTGCCGGTCGCGCAGCTCCTCCAGGACCGCGGACTCCGGGGCGATCATCCGCCGCTGGATCTCCGACTCCGCGCCGAACCACGTCTCCAGGAGACCGGTGCTCCGCTTGCAGGCGACGTCCGTTCCGGCGGTCGCCCGCTCCTCGGCCGTGACGGGCCCTTCGAGGTATTTCCCCAGCGGCTCCAGCGGGGACGCGTAGGAATATCCGGACTCCGCCATGCAGGCGGACCACTTTTCGAGCACGGCCCGCACCTTCGGATCGGCCAGGGATTCCCGGTGGCTCCGCGTCGCTATCCGGCTCGCCGCCTCGGCTCCCGCGGGATGTTCGTACCCCTTGCGGAAATCCTCCATGGCCTGCCCGAGGCAGCCTTTCTCCGGAATGATTTTCCCGTCGTGTTCGAGCTTTCCCGTCCTGCCCCGGGCGCCCTGCCGTCCGTACAGGACGAGAATCTCCGTCGCGCCGAGCCGTTCGTCCGCCGGAGGCAGGGTGGGGGCCGGTGGCACGCGATAGCCGAACCGGTCGGCACCGCTTTTCTCGGCCAGACCGTAACGCCGGTCCACGGACGGGGGCGGGGGAACGGGGGCCGGCGGCCGGTAGGAGAGGGAATAGCGGGCCATGCACCGTTTCGCCAGCACGTGCTCGGCGGATTGGACAAGGGCGTATTCGGCCTCGGTATAGCTGTAACGGGCCATGGGCAGCCGGAAGGTGTACGCGCTCTCGGCGGCGGGAGCGGCGGGAGCGGCGGGAGCGGCGGGAGCGGTGCCGGGCGTGGCGGGGGAGTGCGTGCCCGTCCCGGTGGTGCCTCCCGTCGTCGGGGCGGACGGCGCGGGCCGCTCGGCGGCGGAGCACCCGACCAGGGCGGCGCAGAGGACGAGCGCGGCCGGCGCCGGACGTCGCATCCCCGTCAGTTGAACTTGTAGCAGTTGACCCCGGACCGGCCGAAACCGAGCGAGGCGTTCTCGTTGTACGTGTTCCGGAGCTGCTTGGCCGTGGCGTGCGGCTCGAAGCTGTCGCACGGGCCGCTGTAGTTGCTGTTGAAGAAGACCGTGGTGATCTGGAAGCTTCCGTTGTAGAACGAGGCGGCGTTGTTCTTCACCGACTGGCCCTTGCCGTTTCCGGGGCCCAGGAACTTGTAGGGGGCGAGGTCGGGAATGCTGCCCTGCTGGCCCTTCAAGCCGGTGAAGACGATGTGGGAGCCGCTCGTGTTGCTGTTGAAGTAGAAGGCCCCGCAATTGTCGTAGTAGTTGTCGCAGTAAAGCCCGGTATCGGCCTGGGCGGGCGCGGCACCGAAACCGATGACGACTACGGCGGGGATTGCCATGGAGGCGGACCGGCGGAGCAGGCTCATCTTTTCTCCCCTTGAACAATGGGTGGCTGGCAGGGCGGAAGGATCCTATCCGAGCCGTTCCGGGCAGCGTCAAGGTCGCCTTTCACGCCGGGATGCGGAATTTCAAATTCCGGGTGCAATGGAATGTTTGGTCTCATTCCATGCCGTTCGGGTACGGTGAATGCCATGGTTATCCGGGCGGTCCTCTGGGACATCGACGACACGATCTTCGACTACGCCACGGCCGACACGGCCGGCATGCGCGGCCACCTCGCGGCCGAGGGGCTCCTCGACGGGTTCGGCACGGTGGAGGCGGCCCTCGACCGGTGGCGGGAGCTCACCACCCTCCACTGGCGCCGCTTCGAAAGGGAGGGCGGCGACTTCCTGGACCAGCGGCGCGACCGGGTCCGCGACTTCCTCGGCAGGCCGGAGCTCACCCCCGCCGAGGCCGACGCCTGGTTCGACCGGTACGTCGTCCACTACGAGGCGGCCTGGGCGCTCTTCCCCGACACCGTGCCCGTGCTCGACCTGCTGGCCCGTGACTACCGTCACGCGGTCCTGTCGAACTCCAGCATCCGCAACCAGGAGCGCAAGCTGCGGGTCCTGGGCGTCCGGGACCGCTTCGAGGCCGTCCTGTGCGCCGCGGAGCTCGGCGTGGCCAAGCCCGCCCCGGAGGCCTTCCACGCCGCCTGCACCGCCCTCGGCCTGCCCCCGCACCAGGTGGCGTACGTCGGGGACCAGCCGGACATCGACGCCCGGGGCGCGGCGGAGGCGGGGCTCCTGGGCGTCTGGCTGGACCGCGCGGGCACCGGCGGCCGGCCCGAGCTGGAGCGGATCACGGAGCTGAGCCAGCTCCCGGACCTGCTGCGCGGGGCTACCCGTTTTGGAGCGCGGTCCACCTTCGGGTAATGTTCTTCCTGCGCCGAGGGGAGCAAGCCGAAAGGCAAGAACCCGGAAAGCGCAAGCCGAGCAGGATCCCCCTGGTGGGGAGGCTGCCCCGGTGGCCTATGGTGTAATTGGCAGCACGACGGTTTCTGGTTCCGTTAGTCTTGGTTCGAGTCCAGGTAGGCCAGCTCGCAGAGCTTTATCTGCAATCCGCGGATCTGATCCGCAAGGCCCCCGTTGTGTAGCGGCCTAGCACGCCGCCCTCTCAAGGCGGTAGCGCCGGTTCGAATCCGGTCGGGGGTACAGATCCATCCTGTAGATCACTTGGGTAGCTCCCGGTGGATCTGCGGTGACATCACCCGGCTCCGGCCGGGTGGGATCGCTAGGGCCCCCGTTGTGTAGCGGCCTAGCACGCCGCCCTCTCAAGGCGGTAGCGCCGGTTCGAATCCGGTCGGGGGTACGGTGCAACCACCATGGCCTATGGTGTAATTGGCAACACTACGGTTTCTGGTACCGTCATTCTTGGTTCGAGTCCAGGTAGGCCAGCTCGCAGAGCTCATCTGCACCGCGGATCCGATCCGCAAGGCCCCCGTTGTGTAGCGGCCTAGCACGCCGCCCTCTCAAGGCGGTAGCGCCGGTTCGAATCCGGTCGGGGGTACAAGACGAAGAAGCCCTTCCCTTCGGGGGAGGGCTTCTTCGTCGTTCCCGACGGCACGCACAACTCCGGCCCACCGCTGCGGCGTTGAAGCGGTGGGCCGGGACGAACAGGAGGAACGGAGCGCGTCAGCCGTTGCGGCGGAGCGCCTCGGAGAGGCGGGCGGCGGCGTCGATGATCGCCTGGGCGTGCATGCGGCCCGGGTGGCGCGTCAGGCGCTCGATGGGGCCCGAGACCGACACGGCGGCCACCACGCGGTTCGAGGGGCCGCGCACGGGCGCGGAGACGGACGCGACGCCCGGCTCCCGCTCGCCGATCGACTGGGCCCAGCCGCGGCGCCGTACGCCCGACAGGGCCGTCGCCGTGAAGCGGGCGCCCTGGAGGCCGCGGTGCAGCCGCTCGGGCTCCTCCCAGGCCATCAGGATCTGCGCCGACGAACCGGCCTTCATCGTCAGCGTCGAGCCGACCGGGACCGTGTCCCGGAGGCCCGAGAGCCGCTCGGCCGCCGCCACGCAGATGCGCATGTCGCCCTGGCGCCGGTAGAGCTGGGCGCTCTCGCCGGTGACGTCGCGCAGATGCGTGAGCACCGGACCCGCGGTCGCGAGGAGGCGGTCCTCGCCGGCCGCGGCGGCGAGCTCCGCGAGGCGCGGTCCGAGGATGAACCGGCCCTGCATGTCACGCGCCACCATCCGGTGGTGTTCCAGTGCCACGGCGAGACGATGTGCCGTGGGTCGTGCGAGTCCCGTCGCCGCGACCAGTCCTGCGAGGGTGGCCGGACCGGACTCCAGGGCGCTCAGGACAAGGGCTGCCTTGTCGAGAACGCCTACGCCGCTAGAGTTGTCCATGCAACGATATTCGCGTCTCACTCTGTGAAACGCAAGTTCAATTTCCCGAGGAACTTGTCACTCTGGTGGGGCGGCCGCACAACGGCCCGCGAAACGGGTCTCTAGTTGTGCCGGCGCAGACGCCGGCCGGAGGGAAAGCGATGGGTAGGACACTCGCGGAGAAGGTCTGGGACGACCACGTCGTCCGGCGCGCCGAGGGCGAACCCGACCTCCTCTTCATCGATCTGCACCTGCTGCACGAGGTGACCAGCCCGCAGGCCTTCGACGGCCTCCGCCAGAACGGCCGCCAGGTGCGGCGCCTGGACCTCACCATCGCCACCGAGGACCACAACACCCCGACCCTCGACATCGACAAGCCGATCGCCGACCCCGTCTCCCGCGCCCAGCTGGAGACCCTCCGCAAGAACTGTGCCGAGTTCGGCGTCCGGCTGCACCCGCTGGGCGACGTCGAGCAGGGCGTCGTCCACGTCGTGGGCCCCCAGCTGGGTCTGACCCAGCCCGGCACCACCGTCGTCTGCGGCGACTCCCACACCTCCACGCACGGCGCCTTCGGCGCGCTGGCGTTCGGCATCGGCACCAGCCAGGTCGAGCACGTCCTCGCCACCCAGACGCTGCCCCTCGCCCGTCCGAAGACCATGGCCATCACGGTCGACGGCGAACTGCCCGAGGACGTCACCGCCAAGGACCTGATCCTGGCGATCATCACGAAGATCGGCACCGGCGGCGGCCAGGGCTACATCCTGGAGTACCGCGGCTCCGCCATCGAGAAGCTCTCGATGGAGGCCCGGATGACCATCTGCAACATGTCCATCGAGGCCGGCGCCCGCGCGGGCATGATCGCCCCCGACGAGACCACCTTCGCCTATCTGAAGGGCCGCGCCCACGCCCCCGAGGGCGAGGACTGGGACGCCGCCGTCGCGTACTGGAGGACCCTGAGGTCCGACGAGGACGCGGTCTTCGACGCCGAGGTCGTCGTCGACGCCGCCTCCCTGGCGCCGTTCGTCACCTGGGGCACCAACCCCGGCCAGGGCGCCCCGCTTTCGGCGAACGTCCCCGACCCGGCTTCGTACGAAGACGCTTCGGAGCGCCTCGCCGCCGAAAAGGCCCTGGAGTACATGGGGTTGACCGCCGGGCAGCCGCTGCGCGACATCAAGGTCGACACCGTCTTCGTAGGCTCCTGCACCAACGGCCGCATCGAGGACCTGCGCAACGCCGCCGGCCTGCTCCAGGGCCGCAGGGTCGCCGACGGGGTCCGGATGCTGGTCGTCCCCGGCTCCGTCCGGGTCGCCCTCCAGGCCGTCGAGGAGGGTCTGGACAAGGTCTTCAAGGAGGCCGGCGCCGAATGGCGGCACGCGGGCTGCTCGATGTGCCTGGGCATGAACCCCGACCAACTGGCCCCCGGCGAGCGCTCCGCGTCCACCTCCAACCGCAACTTCGAGGGCCGGCAGGGCAAGGGCGGCCGGACCCACCTGGTCTCGCCCCAGGTCGCCGCCGCCACCGCCGTACTGGGCCATCTGGCCTCCCCGGCCGATCTGTCCGACGTCGCCACTCCCGCGGGGGTCTGAGGAGCCATGGAAGCTTTCACCACGCACACCGGCCGGGCCGTCCCGCTGCGCCGCAGCAACGTCGACACCGACCAGATCATCCCCGCGCACTGGCTGAAGAAGGTCACCCGCGACGGCTTCGAGGACGGCCTCTTCGAGGCCTGGCGCAAGGACTCCGACTTCGTCCTCAACCGCCCCGAGCGGCAGGGCGCCACGGTCCTGGTCGCCGGCCCCGACTTCGGCACCGGCTCCTCCCGCGAGCACGCCGTCTGGGCGCTCCAGAACTACGGCTTCCAGGCCGTGATCTCCGCCCGCTTCGCCGACATCTTCCGCGGCAACTCGCTGAAGAACGGCCTGCTGACCGTCGTCCTCCCGCAGGAGACGGTGGACGCGCTCTGGGAGCTGACCGAGGCCGACCCGACCGCCGAGGTCACCGTCGACCTGGAGCGCCGCAAGGTCCTGGCCGCCGGGATCGACGCCGACTTCGAACTCGACGAGAACGCCCGCTGGCGCCTCCTGAACGGACTCGACGACATCAGCCTCACCCTTCAGAACGAAGGCGACATCGCGGCCTACGAGGCGGCCAGGCCCTCCTTCAAACCCCGTACAATTACGGTCTGAGCAGCGCTTTTCCAAGACTGCGCCCCCCACCTTCCGGTGGGGGGCGCAGTCGCTTGTTGGGCCCCTGTCGGGCGACAACTCGCCCTAGATGGCACAATCGGTGCATGGAACGCGACAGCCAACTCGAGCTCTACGAGGCAGTCGCCGCCCGATTGAAGGAAGCGCACACAAGGGTGCGCTCACTGCAAGTCCCGGAGGGCGTAAGGATGGCGCTGTCCCGGAAGCTGCTGGTCGTGACGGCCGCGGCGAAGCACGATCTCAAGGACGCGGCGGCGCGTCTGGACCGGTTGATGAAGGACCTCAACGAGGGCCGATTCCCAGAGGACGACTGACACCAGGAACTCCGCAACGGCTCTTCAGCGTTGCGGCACTAGGGTGATTAGACCGTTTCGTGTTTGATTTGCGGTATATACATGCCTAACGTGCGAAAAAGCTTGAACACTTTCGTTCTGGCAATGTCTCCGAAGGGGAAGACGTGAACAAGGCGCAGCTCGTAGAAGCGATTGCCGACAAGATGGGCGGTCGCCAGCAGGCCGCCGAAGCCGTCGACCACGTGCTCGACGCCATCGTGCGCGCCGTGGTCGGCGGCGACCGGGTCTCCGTCACGGGTTTCGGCTCGTTCGAGAAGGTCGACCGGCCGGCCCGCTACGCCCGCAACCCGCAGACGGGTGAGCGGGTCCGCGTGAAGAAGACCTCCGTCCCCCGCTTCCGCGCAGGTCAGGGCTTCAAGGACCTGGTCAGCGGCTCGAAGAAGCTCCCCAAGGGCGGCGAGGTCTCCGTCAAGAAGGCCCCCAAGGGCAGCCTCACCGGCGGCGCCTCCGCGACCGTGAAGAAGGCCGCCGCCAAGAGGGCCACCACCGCCAAGAAGGCCGCCGCGAAGAAGGCGACCCCGGCGAAGAAGACCACCGCGACCGTCGCCAAGAAGACGGCGCCCGCGAAGACCACCACGGCCGCCGCCAAGAAGGCGACCCCGGCGAAGAAGACCGCGACCACCGCCGCGGCCAAGAAGACCTCCGCCGCCGCGAAGAAGACCACCACGGCCGCCGCGGCCAAGAAGACCAGCGCGGCGAAGAAGACCGCGCCGGCCGCGAAGAAGGCCACGGCGACGAAGGCGCCCGCCAAGAAGACGACGGCGCGCAAGACCACCGCCAAGAAGACCGCCGCCAAGAAGTAGGACGTGCGGGAACGATCCGCCGGGCCGGGCTCCCCTCGGGGAGCCCGGCCCGCGGCGCGTCCGGAGGCCCCCGGGCCCCTCAGAAGGTCTGGAGCGTCACGAGCGTGATCCGCGGACCGGCCCCCGGGCCGCCCGGCTCCGTCTCGATCCGTACGCGCTGTCCCGGCCGCAGCAACAGCAGCCCGCCCGCCTCGAAGGCCTGCGCCCCGAACTCCACCGGGGTGCCGTCGTCGAGCAGCACGCTGCCGCTGCGGGTCTCGGGGTCGTACGTGAACGCGGTCGCCTGCATGGACCGCAGCCTATCCGGCCGCCGGCAGCCACCGGGCGGCCGTCCGCGGGCCGAGCCCCAGCTCCCGGGCCGCCGCCAGATCCTCCCCGGTGTCCACGTCCCGGCGTACGGAATCCACCCCCGCGAGCCGGATTTCCACCGCCCCCGACGACAAATGCCGCAGCCTCGACGCCCCCCCGAATGCCGGTGCCAATTCCACCCCCGGAGCGGCCGAGAGGAATGTCGTACCGATTTCGGCGGCGTCCGCGAGAAATGCCCTCGGAAATGCCAGGGCCGCGTCCAGGACCCGGGCCAGGTCCGCCGGGCGCAGCGCGGGGAGGTCCGCGTTGAGCGCCGCCACGCGCGCGTGCGGCCGCCGTGCCCGCACGGCCCGCGCCCCGTGCGCGAGCGCCGCGTTGAGCCCCGCCGCCGGGACGTCCGGCACGATCCGCGCGCCCAGCGCCGCGAGGGCCCGGGCGGCCGCGGGATCGTCGGTGACGACCACCGCCTCCCGCACCCGCGCGCAGTCCAGCACCGCCCCCACGGTGTCCTCGGCGAACGCGAGCGCGAGCCGGGGACGCAGCCCCGCCCCCGCCGCCGCGGCCAGCCTGCTCTTCGCCAGGGCAAGGGGCTTCAGGGGTACGACGAGGGACCAGCCGTCGTCCGCATCGGTGTTCATCGCGGACCATTCTGTCCCGCCCACGCGGCCCGCCGGAGGGGCCGGGGCGTACGGTGTCCTCGACAGACCAGGAGCACGGGGCGACACTGACCCCCTGCCAGCCGGTCCCGGAGAAAGGTGTCAGCGTGCCCCGCCGCAGAATCGGCTTCTGGTACCGCCTCGCGGCGGTCATCGCCAAACCCCCCCTGGTGGTTCTGTTCAAGCGGGACTGGCGCGGCACGGAGCACATTCCGGAAGACGGCGGATTCATCACCGCGGTCAACCACAACTCCTACCTGGACCCGCTCTCCTACGCGCACTACCAGTACAACACCGGCCGCGTCCCGCGCTTCCTCGCCAAGGCCGCCCTCTTCAAGGGCTCCTTCGTCGGCACGATGCTGCGCGGCACCGGACAGATCCCGGTCTACCGCGAGACGACCGACGCGCTGGACGCCTTCCGCGCCGCCGTCGACGCCATCGAGCGGGGCGAGTGCGTCGCCTTCTACCCCGAGGGCACCCTGACCCGCGACCCCGAGATGTGGCCCATGGCCGGCAAGACCGGCGCCGCCCGCGTCGCGCTGCTCACCGAGGCCCCCGTCATCCCGGTGGCCCAGTGGGGCGCGAACCTCGCGATGCCGCCGTACGCCAAGGAGAACAAGTTCCGGCTGTTCCCCCGCAAGACGCTGATCGTGCAGGCCGGTCCGCCGGTCGACCTCTCCCGCTTCCACGGCCTCGACCCCACGCCCGAGGTGCTCCGCGAGGCCACCGAGACCATCATGGCCGCCATCACCGCCCTCCTGGAGGAGGTCCGCGGCGAGAAGGCGCCCGACGAGCCGTACGACCACCGCAGGGCCCGCCTGGAACAGCGGCGCAAGGCCGCCGAAGGAGGCACCAAGTGACCAAGGCAGCCGTCTTCGGCAACGGATCCTGGGGCACCGCCTTCGCCATGGTGCTCGCCGACGCGGGCTGCGAGGTGAGCCTCTGGGGCCGCCGCGCCGAGCTCGCGAAGGAGATCAACGCCACCCGCGTCAACCCGGACTACCTGCCCGGGGTCGAACTCCCCGGGGCGGTCACGGCCACCGCCGACCCGGCCGAGGCCGCGGCGGACGCCGACTTCACCGTCCTCGTCGTCCCCTCCCAGACCCTCCGCGGCAACCTGGCCGCCTGGACGCCGCTCCTCGCCCCCGACACCGTCCTCGTCTCCCTCATGAAGGGCGTCGAACTCGGCACCGCCAAGCGGATGAGCGAGGTGATCACCGAGGTCGCGGACGTCCCCGCCGAGCGCGTCGCCGTCCTCACCGGCCCCAACCTGGCCAAGGAGATCGCCGCCCGGCAGCCCGCCGCGGCCGTCGCCGCCTGCGTCGACGAGACGGTCGCCCGGCGGCTCCAGACCGCCTGCCTGACCCCGTACTTCCGCCCGTACACCAACACCGACGTGGTGGGCTGCGAGCTCGGCGGGGCCGTCAAGAACGTCATCGGCCTCGCCGTGGGCATCACGGACGGCATGGGCCTCGGCGACAACTCCAAGGCCACGCTCATCACCCGCGGCCTCGCCGAGACCACCCGCCTCGGCCTCGCCATGGGCGCCGACCCGCTCACCTTCTCCGGCCTCGCGGGCCTCGGCGACCTCGTCGCCACCTGCTCCTCGCCGCTCTCCCGGAACCACACCTTCGGCACCAACCTCGGCCGCGGGATGACCCTCCAGGAGACCATCGCGGCCACCAAGCAGACCGCCGAGGGCGTCAAGTCCTGCGAGTCGGTGCTCGATCTGGGCCGCCGCCACGGCGTCGACATGCCCATCACCGAGACCGTCGTCTCCATCGTCCACGAGGGCAAGCCGCCGATCGTGGCCCTCAAGGAGCTCATGTCGCGCTCGGCCAAGCCCGAACGCCGCTGAGCCCGCGGAGCCCCGCGCGCCCGGGCGACCCGGACGCGCGCGCGGCGGGGCGCTCAGGAGTTCGGGAACCGCAAGGTACCCTCATCGCGATATGAGCGAGAACACCCAGAGCCCCCGCAAGCCGCGCGTGGCCGTCGTCTTCGGCGGACGCAGCTCCGAGCACGCCATCTCCGTCGTCACGGCCGGCGCCGTCCTGAGCGCCATCGACCGGGACAAGTACGACGTGCTGCCCATCGGCATCACGACGGACGGGCGCTGGGCGCTCACCGCCGACGCCCCGGAGCGGATGGGCATCGCCGACCGCGCCCTGCCGAACGTCGCCGACCTCGCCGAGTCCGAGCGGGGCGGCGTCGTCCTCTCCGTCGACCCCGCCAATCGCGAGGTCGTCCTCGCCGAGCCCGGCGCCGTGCCGCGCGCCCTCGGCGAGGTCGACGTGGTCTTCCCCGTCCTCCACGGCCCGTACGGCGAGGACGGCACCCTCCAGGGCCTCCTGGAGCTCTCCGGCGTCCCCTACGTCGGCGCGGGCGTCCTCGCCTCCGCCGTCGGCCAGGACAAGGAGTACATGAAGCGGGTCTTCGTCTCCTTCGGCCTCCCGGTCGGCCCGTACGAGGTCGTCCGGCCGCGCGAGTGGGAGCAGAACCCGGCCGCCGCCCGCAAGAAGATCGTCGAGTTCGCCGCCGACCACGGCTGGCCGCTCTTCGTGAAGCCCGCCCGCGGCGGCTCGTCCGTGGGCATCACCAAGGTCGACGACCTCTCCGGCCTCGACGAGGCCGTCGAGGAGGCCCGCCGCCACGACCCCAAGGTCATCGTGGAGGCGCTGGTCCGCGGCCGCGAGATCGAGTGCGGCGTCCTGGAGTTCGAGGACGGCCCGCGCGCCAGCGTGCCGGCCGAGATCCCGCCCGTCACCGACCACGACTTCTACGACTTCGAGGCGAAGTACATCGACTCGGCCTCCGGCATCGTGCCCGCCCCCATCGGGGACGAGGCCACCGCCGAGATCCAGCGCCTGGCCGTCGCCGCCTACGAGGCCGTCTCCTGCGAGGGCCTGGTCCGCGCCGACTTCTTCCTCACCGAGGACGGCGGGTTCGTCATCAACGAGATCAACACCATGCCGGGCTTCACGCCCATCTCCATGTACCCGCGCATGTGGCAGGAGAGCGGCGTGAGCTACCCCGAGCTGGTCGACCGGCTCCTCCAGGCCGCGCTGACCCGCTCCACGGGCCTGCGCTAGCCGACCGGGGCCGGGGAGTCGGGCGCGCAGTCGCGAACGGCTCCCCGGTCGCTTCCGGACGGCGCCGGGGGCTCCTCGTCGAGCGCGCACGGGACCGTCCCCGCCACGGGGACGGCGAGATCGCCGAGCGGTCCCGCGTCGTGCTCGTACCGTACGTCGAGGCTCACCTCGACGTACGTCTTCCGGTACACCGAGGTGAACCGGGGGCCGGTGCCCTCCGGACGCTCCAGCATCCAGTTGACCCCGTTCACGTCGACGCCCTGCGACTTCGGATCGCTCATCTTTTCGGGCCGGGGGACTCCGCAGCGCAGTACGATCGCACCGTCACCCCACCCGGCGGTCAACTCGGAGCCGGGCTCCGGGTCACTCCGCTCCAGCCCCGCCACGGTGTCGGGCAGCTCCTTCGCCAGCGCCTGGCAGAGGGCGGCCTCCTCCGCGGGAGGACTGGGAACCGCGACGGACGCCGAGGCGCCGGACGAGGAACAGCCGGCGGACGCCAGCAGCAGCACGGCGGCCGCGACGGCGGCGGACAGGCCGAAGGGCCGGTGGGAAGACGTCACCGGCCAAGCGTAGACGGGGGCTACAGATGAACGACCGGGCAGGTGAGGGTGCGCGTGATGCCGTCCACTTGCTGGACCTTGGCGACCACCATGCGGCCCAGCTCGTCGACCGTGTCCGCCTGCGCGCGCACGATGACGTCGTACGGACCGGTCACGTCCTCGGCCTGGATCACCCCCGGGATCTTGGAGATGGTGTCGGCGACGGTCGACGCCTTGCCCACCTCGGTCTGAATGAGGATGTACGCCTGTACCACGGAACCTCCAGGGCGACCACGAGGATCTTGTGGGAGAAAGGGACGCCACGGTACCGCGTCGCCGCGGGCCGCGGGGAGACCCGCGCGTCCGGGGGCACCCGGGGCGTGGCGTACGCAGGACAGAAGTTGACGGTCTACTTGACGGTACCCAGCACGGTGACGGCCCGCGACCCGCGGCGCGCCCAGACGCGCCCCCGCCCGCCGGCCGGCACGAAGACACGAGGTGAGACGCGGTGAAGGGCACAGTCGGAGAGCTGGGCGAGTTCGGGCTCATCAGAGAGCTCACGTCCCGGCTCACCTCCACCCCGGCGGTACGGATCGGGCCCGGCGACGACGCCGCGGTCGTCTCCGCCCCCGACCGGCGCGTGGTGGCCAGCACGGACATCCTCCTCGAAGGACGTCACTTCCGCCGCGACTGGTCGACGGCGTACGACGTCGGCCGCAAGGCCGCCGCGCAGAACCTCGCCGACATCGCCGCCATGGGCGCGGTCCCCACCGCCCTCCTCCTCGGCCTCGTCGTCCCCGCCGAACTCCCCGTCACCTGGCCCACCGAACTCATGGACGGGCTGCGCGACGAATGTCAGGTCGCGGGCGCCGCCGTGGTCGGCGGCGACGTCGTCCGCGGCGACACGATCATGGTCTCCATCACCGCCCTGGGCGACCTGCGCAACCACGACCCGGTCACCCGGGGCGGCGCGCAGCCCGGCGACGTCGTCGCCTACACCGGCTGGCTCGGCTGGTCCGCCGCCGGATACGCGGTCCTCTCCCGCGGCTTCCGCTCCCCGCGCGCCTTCGTCGAGGCCCACCGCAGGCCCGAACCGCCGTACCACGCGGGCCCCGCCGCCGCGGGCCTCGGCGCCACCGCCATGTGCGACGTCAGCGACGGTCTCATCGCGGACCTCGGCCACATCGCGGAGGCCAGCAAGGTCCGCATCGACCTGCGCTCCGGACTCATCGACATCCCCACCCAGATGAACGACATCGGGCAGGCCGTCGGCGTCGACCCCATGCAGTGGGTGCTCACCGGGGGAGAGGACCACGCCATCGTCGCCACCTTCCCGCCGGACGTGAAGCTGCCCGCCCGCTGGAAGGTCATCGGCGAGGTCCTCAACCCCTCGGCGCTGCCCCAGGTCACCGTGGACGGCGCGCCCTGGCACGCGGTCGGCGGCTGGGACCACTTCGGGGAGACGGAGTGAGCGCCGCGCCCCCGCTGGTCCTCACCGTCGCCGGGTCCGACTCCGGCGGCGGCGCGGGCGTCCAGGCCGACCTGAAGACGATGCTGGCGCTCGGCGTCCACGGCATGAGCGTCCTCACCGCCGTCACCGCGCAGAACTCGCGGGGCGTCCAGGGCGTCTGGGAACTGCCCGTGGAGGCCGTGCGCGCCCAGTACCGGTCCGTCGTCGACGACATCGGCGTCCAGGCCGTGAAGACCGGCATGCTGGCCACCGCCCCGCTCGTGGAGACCGTCGCGGAACTCCTCGCGGACACCGACGCGCCCGTGGTCGTCGACCCGGTCGGCGTCTCCAAGCACGGCGACCCGCTCCTCGCCGCGTCCGCTCTCGACGCCGTACGCACGAAGCTGTTGCCCCGCGCGACCGTCGCCACGCCCAACCTGGACGAGGTGACACAGCTCATAGACGTGCACGTCGTGTACGAGAGCGACATGAGGACCGCCGCCGAGGGCATCCTGTCGTACGGGCCGGAGTGGGTCCTGATCAAGGGCGGGCACCTGCCCACGGGCCGGGAGGCCGTGGACCTGCTCACCGACGGCGAGGAGGAGCACTGGCTGCGCGCTCCGCGCCACGACAACCGGCACACCCACGGCACGGGCTGCACCCTCGCCTCGGCGATCGCCTCCGGGCTCGCCAGGGGCCTGACGGTGCCGGAGGCCGTACGGGCGGCCAAGGAGTACGTGACCGGGGCCATCGGCGCCGGATTCGCCCTGGGCAGGGGCATAGGCCCGGTCGACCACGGCTGGCGGTTCAGGGACTGAGGGGATCCCGGAAGCGGTCGCGGCCGGTGGCGCGACCGCTCCCCGGCCTGTTTCCGGACCTGTTCGCGAGCTTGTTCCCGGACCTGTCTCCGAGCTTGTCTCCGGGCATGGCAAGAGGCCGGTTCACCGAGGTGAACCGGCCTCTCAAGGCAACCGCAGGGGCTGCGCTACGACGGAACGTCGCGGTTAGCGCGAGACCTTGCCGGCCTTGATGCACGAGGTGCAGACGTTGAGCCGCTTCGGCGTCCGACCGACCACGGCACGCACGCGCTGGATGTTCGGGTTCCAGCGACGGGACGTACGGCGGTGCGAGTGCGAAATGTTGTTGCCGAAGCCCGGCCCCTTGCCGCAGACGTCGCAGTTGGCAGCCACGGGTCACTCCAAAGACTTCAGAATTACAGTGAAATCCGGCGCACCGGAATCAGGAGTCTGAAGTGGCTTGCCGGGGAACGGCCCGGACTGAACCGGGCAACCGAAACAGCATACAACGACTGCTTCGGTGGAACGAAACTACCATGGTCTCGGCCGACCTCGCCCCGGGCCCCGGTCACGCCCGGGACACCCCCGGTCTACCCTGCGGTGAGCTCACCGCCGAAGGAGGACCCCCCGTTGTCGCGAGCCCTTCAGCCTGACGAGGAGCTCGTCGAGCTCGACGCCGAAGCGGTCCGGACCTGGTGCGCGAGGACCTTCGACGCCCTCGGACGGGAGCGCGAGGAGATCGACGCGATCAACGTCTACCCGGTCGCGGACGGGGACACCGGCACCAACCTCTACCTGACGGCGGAAGCCGCCCACCGGGCCGTCGAAGCGGTCTTCGCCGCCTCCGGCCCGGACACCGCCGAGACCGTACGGGCCATGGCCCACGGCGCCCTCCTCGGCGCCCGCGGCAACTCCGGGACCATCCTCTCCCAGCTCCTGCGCGGCATGGCGACCGTCCTCGCCGGCGGACGTGACGGCGATCACCTCGCCCGCGCCCTCGCCGAGGCCGCGCGCGCGGCCCGGCAGGCCGTCGCCCACCCCGTGGAGGGCACCATCCTCACCGTGGCGAGCGCCGCCGCCGAGGCGTGCGCGGCGGGCGGCACGCTCGTGGAGGTGGCCCGCGGCGCCTACGCGGGAGCCGCGACCGCCCTGGCGGCCACCTCGGGCCAGCTGGACGTCCTCGAACGCGCCGGGGTCGTGGACGCGGGCGGCCGGGGCCTGGTGACCGTCCTCGGCGCCCTCCTGGAGACCGTCACCGGACAGACCCCCGACCACCCCGGGACCGCGCCGCTCCCCCCGGCCGCCCCCCGCGAGGAGTGCCCCGGCGAGGACGGCCCCGCCTACGAGGTGATCTACCTCCTGGAGGCCGACGACGCGGCCGTCGGACTGCTGCGCTCCCGCCTCGACGCCCTGGGGGAGTCCCTGGTCGTCGTCGGCGGCGACGGCCTCTGGAACGTCCACGTGCACGTGGACGACGCGGGCGCCGCCGTCGAGGCCGGCGTCGAGGCCGGCCGGCCCCACCGCATCCGGATCACCCACTTCGCGTCCGCCGCGACGCCCGCCACGGGACGCGGGACCGAAGCCGGGAACGGGGCCGGGGCCGTGCACGGGAGCGGGACCGAGGACGGGTACGGGAGCGGGACCGACGACGGGTACGGGACCGACGACGGGTACGGCGCCGACGGCCGGCACGCGTACGCGTGCGGGACCGGGGACGGCGCCGGGAGCGCCGCACGCGGGGAACGCGCCGCGCGCGCGATCGTCGCCGTGGTCCCCGGCGAGGGCCTCGCCGGACTCTGCGCCGAGGCCGGCGCGACCACCGTCCGCGCCCGCCCCGGCGAACCCCCCGCCGAGGACGAACTCGTCGAGGCCGTCCGCCGGGCGCACGCGCGCGAGGTCGTCCTCCTGCCCAACGACACCGACCTGCGCGAGACCGCCGCCGCGGCCGCCGAACGCGTCAGGGCCGAGGGAGTCCGCGTCGCCCTCATCCCCACCCGGGCCGCCGTCCAGGGCATCGCCGCCCTCGCCGTCCACGAACCCGGCCGGCGCTTCGACGAGGACGTCGTCGCCATGACGGCCGCCGCCGGGGCCACCCGCTACGCCGAACTCGCCGTCGCCGAACACCGGTCCTTCACCTCGGCCGGCGTCTGCCAGGCCGGCGACGTCCTCGGCCTCATCGAGGGCGACGTCGCCGTCATCGGCAAGGACCTCACCGAGACCGCCCGCACCGTCCTGGACCGGATGCTCTCGGCGGGCGGCGAACTCGTCACCCTCGTCGTCGCCGACGACACCCCGCCCGGTCTCGCCGCCGACCTCGAAGGCCACGTCCGGCGCGGCTACCTGGCCGTCGACACCATCGCGTACCACGCGGGCGCGGAGGCCCCGCCGCTGCTCATCGGGGTGGAATAGGCCCCGGTTCCGGGGGTTGTCCACAGCCTTCGGCGCGGTTGTCGGTCCCGTGGTGTGCAATGGAACGCGTGCCCGCGCTCGACGAACCACTCAAGAAGTCCCTCGGCCCCGCCACCGCCAAGGTCATGGCCGAGGCGCTCGACCTGCACACGGTCGGGGACCTGCTGCACCACTACCCCCGCCGGTACGCCGAGCGCGGGGAGCTGACGACCCTCTCCGACCTGCCGCTCGACGAGCACGTCACGGTGGTCGCGCAGGTCGCCGACGCCCGTGTGCTCACCTTCAACGGCTCCAAGGGACGCGGCCAGCGCCTCGAAGTGACCATCACCGACGGCAGCGGCCGCCTCCAGCTGGTCTTCTTCGGCAAGGGCGTGCACAAGCCGCACAAGGACCTGCTGCCCGGCACCCGCGCGATGTTCGCCGGCAAGGTCTCGCTCTTCAACCGGCGCCTCCAGCTCGCCCACCCGTCGTACGAACTCCTGCGCGGCGACCCCGAGGAGGCCGTGGACGTCTGGGCCGGGGCCCTCATCCCGATCTACCCGGCCACCACCAAGCTGGAGTCCTGGAAGATCGCCAAGGCCGTCGACGCGGTCCTGCCGAGCGCCCCCGACGCCGTCGACCCGCTCCCGGACGCCCTGCGCGAGGGCCGCGGCCTCGCCGAACTGCCCGACGCCCTGCGGATGATCCACCGGCCCCGCACCAAGGCCGACATCGCCGCCGCCCGGGACCGGCTCAAGTGGGACGAGGCCTTCGTCCTCCAGGTCGCCCTCGCCCGCCGCCGGCACGCCGACACCCAACTGCCCGCCGTCCCGCGGAAACCCGCCCCCGACGGCATCCTCGACGCCTTCGACGCCAAGCTCCCCTTCACCCTCACCGACGGCCAGAACAAGGTCTCCGCCGAGATCTTCGACGACCTCGCCACCGACCACCCCATGCACCGCCTCCTCCAGGGCGAGGTCGGATCGGGCAAGACCATGGTCGCCCTGCGCGCCATGCTCGCCGTCGTCGACTCCGGGGGACAGGCCGCGATGCTCGCGCCCACCGAGGTCCTCGCCCAGCAGCACCACCGCTCCGTCACCGAGATGATGGGCGAGCTGGCCGAGGGGGGGATGCTCGGCGGCGCGGACCGCGCCACCAAGGTCGTCCTGCTCACCGGCTCCATGGGCGCCGCCGCCCGCCGCCACGCCCTCCTGGACCTGGTCACCGGCGAGGCCGGGATCGTCATCGGCACCCACGCGCTGATCGAGGACAAGGTCCAGTTCCACGACCTCGGCCTGGTCGTCGTCGACGAGCAGCACCGCTTCGGCGTCGAGCAGCGCGACGCCCTGCGCGGCAAGGGGAAGCAGCCCCCGCACCTGCTCGTCATGACGGCGACGCCCATCCCGCGCACGGTCGCCATGACCGTCTTCGGCGACCTGGAGACCTCCGTCCTCGACCAGTTGCCCGCCGGCCGCTCCCCGATCGCCAGCCACGTCGTCCCCGCCGCCGACAAGCCGCACTTCCTCGCGCGCGCCTGGGAACGGGTCCGCGAGGAGGTCGAGAACGGGCACCAGGCGTACGTGGTCTGCCCCCGCATCGGGGACGAGGAGGACCAGAGGAAGACCGGCTCCAAGGCGAAGGCGCCCGAAGGGGACGACGCCGAGAAGCGGCCCCCGCTCGCCGTCCTCGACGTCGCCGAGAAGCTCCGCGCCGGCCCCCTCGCCGGCCTGCGGATCGCCGTCCTGCACGGCCGGATGCACCCCGACGACAAGGACGACGCCATGCGCCGCTTCGCCGCCGGCGAGCTCGACGTCCTCGTCGCCACCACCGTCATCGAGGTCGGCGTCAACGTCCCCAACGCCACCGCGATGGTGATCATGGACGCGGACCGCTTCGGCGTCTCCCAGCTCCACCAGCTCCGCGGCCGCGTCGGCCGCGGCTCGGCCCCCGGCCTCTGCCTCCTCGTCACCGAGATGCCCGAGGCGAGCCCCGCCCGGCAGCGCCTCGGCGCCGTCGCCTCCACCCTCGACGGCTTCGAGCTCTCCCGCATCGACCTCGAACAGCGGCGCGAGGGCGACGTCCTCGGCCAGGCCCAGTCCGGCGTCCGCTCCTCCCTGCGGGTCCTCACCGTCATCGACGACGAGGAGGTCATCGCCGCCGCCCGCGAGGAGGCCACCGCCCTCGTCCTCGCCGATCCGGACCTCACCGCCCACCCGGGCCTGCGCACCGCCCTCGAAGCCCTCCTCGACAAGGACCGGGAGGAGTACCTGGAGAAGGGCTGACCACCCATCGGCCCGACCGCGGCCATATCCTGAGACGTACGCACTGGACGACGCAGGACGAGGACACCGATGACCCGCGTGATCGCCGGTACGGCCGGCGGGCGGCGCCTGGCCGTGCCGCCCGGCAACGGCACCCGCCCCACCTCCGACCGGGCGCGCGAGGGCCTCTTCTCCACCTGGGAGGCGCTCCTCGGCACCCTCGACGGGACCAGGGTCGCCGACCTGTACGCGGGCTCCGGAGCCGTCGGCCTGGAGGCGCTCTCCCGGGGCGCCGTCCACGCCCTCCTCGTCGAGGCCGACCCCCGCGCCGCGCGGACGATCCGGGACAACGTCCGCGCGATCGGCCTGCCGGGCGCGGAGCTCCGTACCGGCAAGGCCGAGCAGATCGTCACCGGACCGGCTCCCGCCGACCCGTACGACCTGGTCTTCCTCGACCCGCCGTACGCCGTCGAGGACGCCGGGCTCCGGGAGATTCTCCTCACACTGCGCTCGGAGGGCTGGCTGAGCGAGGATGCCCTCGTCACCGTGGAGCGCAGCACCCGAGGCGGGGAGTTCGGCTGGCCGGCCGGTTTCGAGCCACTGCGGGCCCGTCGTTACGGCGAGGGAACGTTTTGGTACGGTCGCGCCGCCTCTACGTGCGAAGACGCACGATGACCGGACCGGAGAGCGAGGGACCCACGTTGCGCCGCGCCGTCTGTCCGGGGTCATTCGACCCCATCACCAACGGACACCTCGACATCATCGCCCGAGCCTCCAAGCTGTACGACGTCGTACACGTGGCCGTGATGATCAACCAGTCGAAGAAAGGTCTCTTCACGGTCGACGAGCGGATCGAGCTGATCCGCGAGGTCACCGCCGACTTCGGCAACGTCGAGGTGGAGTCCTTCCACGGCCTGCTCGTCGACTTCTGCAAGCAGCGCGACATCCCCGCCATCGTCAAGGGCCTGCGCGCGGTCAGCGACTTCGACTACGAGCTCCAGATGGCCCAGATGAACAACGGCCTCTCGGGCGTGGAGACCCTCTTCGTCCCCACCAACCCGACGTACAGCTTCCTCTCCTCCTCCCTGGTCAAGGAGGTGGCGGCCTGGGGCGGCGACGTCTCCCACCTGGTCCCGCCGCTGGTCCTCGGACGGCTGACGGAACGGCTCGCGGAGAAGTGACGCGCGGCCACCGCCGCTGACGCTCCGTCACCTGGTGTCGGACGGGCGCCGACTGCCCTTACAGTCGTCCCGTCCTTCTCCAACCGGCTGTAGAGAGTGGCGAGCACCAGGTGGACGTGCAGAAGAAGCTCGACGAGATCGTGGCGACCGTGCGGGGCGCCCGCTCCATGCCCATGTCGGCATCCTGCGTGGTCAACCGCGCCGAGCTGCTCGCCCTGCTCGAAGAGGTGCGCCAGGCCCTGCCCGGCTCCCTCGCCCAGGCCCAGGAGCTGATCGGCGGCCGCGAGCAGATGGTCGAGCAGGCCCGCCAGGAGGCCGAGCGGATCATCGACGCCGCCCACGCCGAGCGCGGCTCGATCGTCTCCGACACCCAGGTCGCCCGGGAGTCGCAGGAGGAGGCCGACCGGATCCTCTCCGAGGCCCGCCGCGAGTCCGAGGAGATCCGCGCCGAGGCCGACGACTACGTCGACTCCAAGCTGGCCAACTTCGAGGTCGTCCTCAACAAGACCATCGGCTCCGTCGACCGGGGCCGCGAGAAGCTCCTCGGCCGCGGCCCGGGGATCGGGCCGGACGGTTACGCCGACGAGGACGCCCCCGAGTACAGCGCCGACCCGCAGACCCTGATCCAGCGGGCCGACGAGTACGTGGACGCCAAGCTGGGCGCCTTCGAGGCGGTCCTCAGCAAGACCCTGGAGGCCGTCGGGCGGGGCCGGCAGAAGCTGCACGGCCGGACCGCCACCGACGCCCTCGGCGAGCACATGGCCGCCCAGGACGGCCTCGGCGGCACGGTCCACACCAGCGACGCCGACTACCTGGCCGGCCTCGCGGAGCTCTCCGACCCCGAGCCGGCCCGGATCCCGGCGCAGGCCCCGGCGCAGGTCCCGCCCCCGCCGCAGCAGCAGCCCGACCCGTACGGATACCCGCAGCAGGACCCGTACGCGGCCTACCAGCAGGTCCAGCAGCAGCCGGACCCCTACGCGTACCAGCAGCCGCAGCAGGCCGACCCGTACGGGTACCCGCAGCAGGACCCGTACGCCTACCAGCAGCCCGCCCCGCCGGCCCACCAGCCCCAGCAGGCCGCCGCGCTCGACGAGACCAGCTTCTTCGACACGAGCATGATCGACCTGGAGCAGCTGCGCCGGTACGAGCAGCAGTACGACCAGGGGCAGCAGCAGTAGGGACGGCGGCGGCAGCGGGGCGCGAGAAGGGGCGAACGGCCCGGATTGGGCCCTGGGCGAAGCGTCCAGTATCCTGGCTCTTCGGTCACGCGTATGCCCGTGACCCGTGCTGCCCGCGACCGGCAGCCCCACGAACCTTCCACGACGCAGAACGATCCGAAAGCAGGAAGAGCCCTGAGCACGCGCCTCGACCACCGCAACCCCCTCGTGTTCGACACGCACGAGCTGGGGCGGCGTCCTGGTGCCCTGCAGCGGCTCTCGCGATCGGTCGAGGCCCCTGCGGCCATGGGCGTCGAAGGAGTGATCGGAGTGCCCGAGGGCGCTCCGATCGACATCGATCTCCGTCTTGAGTCGGTCATGGAAGGGGTGCTTGTCACAGGCACCGCCCGTGCGTCGGCCGAGGGGGAGTGCGTAAGGTGTCTGGAGCCCGTCGAGCTTGAGCTCGACGTGGACTTCCAGGAGATGTTCTCGTACCCCGACTCCGACGACCGGGGCCGCTCCAGGGCGGCCGCGGACGAAGAAGCCGAGGACGACGAGGACATGATCCCCCTCGAGGACGGCATGTTCGACCTCGAACCCGTGCTGCGTGATGCGGTGGTGCTCGCACTGCCGATGCAGCCGGTGTGCCGGGAGGACTGTGCGGGTCTGTGTTCCGAGTGCGGAGCCAACCTGAACGAGAACCCGGACCACCACCACGACGCCGTCGACATCCGTTGGGCGGCACTGCAGGGACTCGCCGGTTCGCTGGGAACCGATGAGAAGGACAACATGAGCGGCAAAGCCTCTGACGGGGACGTCCGAAGCGCCGCCGAGAAGCAGGAGAAGTAGCCGTGGCTGTTCCGAAGCGGAAGATGTCGCGCAGCAACACGCGCCACCGCCGGTCGCAGTGGAAGGCTGCGGTCCCCACCCTGGTTTCGTGTGAGCGTTGCCAGGAGCCGAAGCTGCAGCACATCGCGTGCCCGAGCTGCGGCACCTACAACAAGCGCCAGGTCCTCTCGGTCTGATTGGGCTGGTGAGAGGCGCAATGTCTGAGTCCCGCAAGACGGACGACAAGACGGACCATGCCTCGTCCCACACGCTTCTGGAAGGGCGGCTCGGCTACAAGCTCGAGTCCGCCCTTCTGGTGCGTGCGCTGACCCACCGTTCGTACGCGTACGAGAACGGCGGTCTGCCCACCAACGAGCGGCTGGAGTTCCTCGGGGACTCCGTGCTCGGCCTGGTGGTCACCGACACGCTGTACCGCACCCACCCCGACCTGCCCGAGGGCCAGCTGGCCAAACTGCGGGCCGCGGTGGTCAACTCTCGTGCGCTGGCGGACGTGGGACGCGCGCTCGAACTCGGCTCCTTCATCCGGCTCGGCCGGGGTGAAGAGGGCACGGGCGGCCGGGACAAGGCGTCCATCCTCGCCGACACCCTCGAAGCGGTGATCGGCGCGGTCTATCTCGACCAGGGCCTCGACGCGGCGTCCGAGCTGGTGCACCGGCTCTTCGACCCGCTGATCGAGAAGTCCTCGAACCTCGGTGCCGGCCTGGACTGGAAGACCAGCCTCCAGGAGCTCACCGCGGCCGAGGGCCTGGGCGTTCCGGAGTACCTCGTCTCCGAGGAGGGCCCGGACCACGAGAAGACCTTCACCGCTGCCGCCCGCGTCGGTGGTGTCTCGTACGGCACCGGCACCGGCCGCAGCAAGAAGGAAGCGGAACAGCAGGCGGCGGAGTCCGCGTGGCGCGCGATCCGCGCGGCCGCGGACGAGCGCGTGGCGGCGGCGAAGGCCGCGGCCGAGGCGGGAGCGGTCGCCGACCCCTCTCCTGCCAAGGACCGGGCCTCGGCCTGATCCTTCGTCCTGCCCGTTTCCTCGGCTTTCCGGGAACCCCGCCCCAGGGCGGGGTTTCCGTCTTTCCGCGCGTTTTCCGTGCGCGATCCGGACGGCAGTAGGGTGGTTCCGGCCGTCGAAGAAGTGCCGAAGAAGTGCCGAAGAAGCGCCGCGGAAGTGGTGAACGAGTCCGGAGGAGCACCGTGCCCGAACTGCCCGAGGTCGAGGTCGTACGGCGCGGTCTGGAGCGCTGGATCGCCGGACGGACCGTGGCCGGGGTCGAGGTCCTGCACCCCCGGGCCGTACGACGGCACGTGGCGGGCGGCGAGGACTTCGCGGCCCGGCTGGAGGGGCAGCGGTTCGAGGGCGCGCGGCGGCGCGGCAAGTACCTCTGGCTGCCGCTGGCCGACACCGGGACGGCCGTGCTCGGACACCTGGGCATGAGCGGCCAGCTCCTCGTCCAGCCGCACGAGGCCCCCGACGAGAAGCACCTGCGGATCCGGGTCCGCTTCACGCCGTCCGACGACGACTCCGCCAGGGGTGCGGCCGGCACCGAACTCCGCTTCGTCGACCAGCGCACCTTCGGCGGGCTCTCGCTCCACGACCAGAGCCCCGACGGCCTCCCGGACGTCATCGCGCACATCGCCCGCGACCCGCTGGACCCGGAGTTTGACGACGCCGCCTTCCAGAGCGCGCTGCGCCTGCGCCGCACGACGATCAAGCGGGCGCTGCTGGACCAGTCCCTGATCAGCGGCGTCGGCAACATCTACGCGGACGAGGCGCTCTGGCGCTCCCGGCTGCACTACGACCGGCCGACCGCCACCCTGACCCGGCCGCGCTCGGCCGAACTCCTCGGACACGTCCGGGACGTGATGAACGCGGCGCTCGCCGTCGGCGGCACCAGCTTCGACAGCCTGTACGTGAACGTCAACGGCGAGTCCGGCTACTTCGACCGCTCGCTCGACGCCTACGGCCGCGAGGACGAGCCCTGCCGCCGCTGCGGCACCCCGATCCGGCGCCGCGCCTGGATGAACCGCTCCAGCTACTTCTGCCCGCGCTGCCAGCGCCCGCCACGCGTCGTCACGACGTGAGCCGGGCCCCGGCGGACGCTCAGTAGCCGAAGTCCTGGGTCCACCAGGGGCCGCCGTCGCCGAAGTACACGCCCACGCCCATCGTCTTGAAGTCGCAGTTCAGGATGTTGGCGCGGTGGCCGTCGCTGTTCATCCAGGACTTCATCACGGCCGCCGCGTCCGCCTGGCCGCGGGCTATGTTCTCGCCGGCCAGGGTCGATACGCCCGCCTTCTGGGCGCGCGTCCACGGGGTGGCCCCGTCGGGGTCCGTGTGGTCGAAGAAGCCGCGGGCGGCCATGTCCGCGCTGAACGCGCCCGCCAGCGACGCGAGCCGCGCGTCGGCATCGACCGGGGTGCAGCCCACCGTGGCGCGCTCGGCGTTGACCAGGCGGAGGACCTCCGCCTCGGCGGCGTCGCCCCGGCTCGCCGTGGAGGCGGGTGCGGCCTTCCGGGCCGGGGCCCGGGTGGTCGCCTTCGGCTTCGGCGCGGGCGCCTCGGTGGTGGGGGCGGCCGAGGCCTTCGGGGCGGCGGGCTTCGGGACGGCCGTCTTCGCGGGCTTCGGGGCCGCCTTCTTCGTGACCTTCGGCTTCGGCTCGGGAGACGGCGTCGGCTCGGGCTTCGGCTTCGCGCTCGGGGAAGCCGTGGTCTTCGCGGGCTTCGGGCTCGGCTTGGCGCTCGGCTCGGCGCTCGGCTTCGTGCTCGGCTCGGCCGACGGAGAGACCGGCTTCCCGGTGCGCGTGGCCGCGCCCGTGCCCGTCGGCGTCTCGGTCGCCCCGCCCTGCGTCGTCAGCTCCGGGGCCTGCCGGGACTGCGTCTGGCGCTCGGCCGTGCCGGTGCTGCCGACCGTGAGCGTCTCCCCGCCGGGCAGGAGGCCCGAGGCGACCGCGACCGCGCCGACCGCGACCGCCGCGGAGGCGCCGAGCAGACCGGTGCGCACGGACCGCCTGCGGCGGTCACCCCGGTGCCGGCGGTCCGTACCGGCCGCGTAGTCTTCTGCGGCGGGTGCGGCGCCGGAGCGACGGTGGCGTCCCATGGCTCTGCCCTCCTGCTGGTTTCCCTGCTGATCTTTGCTGATCTTTGCGGTCGGTACCGTTCCGGTCCGGCCGTCGAACGGCGCGCGCCCGAACGGGTGAGACGCGTTCGTCGGGACTGTACGCGAGTGGGAAGCGGGGGGCGATGTGCTCGTCGGGTGGCATGCCCGTTAGCGTGCAGCCATGAGCGACGACGCACGGATGACCGCCTGGGTACGCGGCCGGGTACAGGGAGTGGGCTTCCGCTGGTTCACCAGGGCAAACGCTCTGGAGATCGGCGGCCTGGTGGGCTTCGCCCTCAACCTCGACGACGGCCGGGTGCAGGTCGTGGCCGAGGGGCCGCGTGAGAATTGCCACCGTCTGCTCGACTGGCTCCACTCCGACGACACACCCGGACGCGTGGACGGAGTCACTGAGATCTGGGACACCCCGCGCGGCGGTTACGACGGGTTCGCCATCCGCTGACGATCACCCTCCGAGAGCCCTTCCGGTGACGCGAAGAGGCCTTGCGTGAACGCGCCGTAACGGGCGTGAGAAGGGGAAAGCGCCTGGTGGTTGCCAAGGAGCGCCCGCCGTGGAAGGCTGCCCGGTGAGATCGAGCGCGACGCCCCGAGGCGCCGGGTCGAGAGGCGCGACTGCCCCCTGAGCGGCCGTGGACTCCCCGGTCGTCCCTTCGGACGGGGCGTGATCGTGTTGACCGTCAAACTTTTTGGTGAGACTCTGGAAGCCCCGCGCACCTTAGTTGTTGGGCAGTGGAACCGGCACAACAAGTCACTGCCGAACACCGCGGGTGCGAATCCCTCACGACCCACACCGCTTCGGTCGGTCACTCATTGTGGAGGACCATCCATCATGGCAAAGGCGCTTCTCGGTTACGTCGGCGGCTCCGACCCGCGACTCCTCGCCGAGATGCGACGGCTCCAGCAGCGCGTCCAGGACCTCGAATCCGAGCTGGTACGGATCCAGTCCGAGAACGACGCGCTCGCCGCTGCCGCCGCTCATCACCAGGGAGAGTCGCTGCTGGACAGCATCGACCTCGACGTACCCCAGGCGGAGCCTGCGCTCACCTGACAGCCCAGCCCCGAGGGGCCAGGTGGGAAACACACAGGTCGGCGAGGCCGGCCGCCATACAGCCGCATATGGAGCCCGACGCATGTCGGCTGGACACGCAAGGGACGCTTCGGCGTCCCTTCTTGCTTTCACCCGCTGTTTCCCCGGAGTCCCCCATGTCTCCCCCTTCCTCATCCGAGGATCTGCCCTCCGCGTTCGCGGGTGAAACGCGCGGGCCCCGGTAGAGTCCCCGACGTGCACCTCAAGGCCCTGACGCTCCGCGGATTCAAGTCGTTCGCCTCGGCCACCACACTGAGGTTCGAACCGGGAATCACCTGCGTCGTGGGTCCCAACGGCTCGGGCAAGTCCAACGTCGTGGACGCCCTCTCCTGGGTCATGGGCGAACAGGGCGCCAAGTCGCTGCGCGGCGGCAAGATGGAGGACGTCATCTTCGCCGGCACGACCGGGCGCCCCCCGCTCGGCCGCGCCGAGGTCTCGCTGACCATCGACAACTCCGACGGCGCCCTGCCCATCGACTACGCCGAGGTCACCCTCACCCGGATCATGTTCCGCGGCGGCAGCAGCGAGTACCAGATCAACGGCGACACCTGCCGTCTGCTCGACTTCCAGGACCTGCTCTCCGACTCCGGCATCGGACGCGAGATGCACGTCATCGTCGGACAGGGACAGCTCGACTCCGTGCTGCACGCCGACCCGATGGGCCGCCGCGCCTTCATCGAGGAGGCCGCCGGCGTCCTCAAGCACCGCAAGCGGAAAGAGAAGGCGCTGCGGAAGCTCGACGCGATGCAGGCCAACCTCGCGCGCGTGCAGGACCTCACCGACGAACTGCGCCGGCAGCTCAAGCCGCTCGGCCGGCAGGCCGCCGTCGCCCGCCGGGCCGTCGTCATCCAGGCCGACCTGCGCGACGCGCGCCTCCGCCTCCTCGCCGACGACCTCGTCCGCCTCGGGGCGGCGCTCACCGCCGAGGTCGCCGACGAGACGGCCCTCCTCGCGCGCAAGGAGGCCACCGGGACCGAACTGCGCGCCGCCCTCGCCCTGGAGGCAGGCCTGGAGGCGGAGGCCCGCGCGCTCGTGCCCCGCCTGGAGCGCGCCCAGCAGACCTGGTACGACCTCTCCCAGCTCGCCGAACGCGTCCGGGGCACCGTCTCCCTGGCCGACGCGCGCGTGAAGAGCGCCACCACCGCGCCCCCCGAGGAGCGGCGCGGCCGCGACCCCGAGGACCTGGAACGGGAGGCGGCCCGCGTCCGCGAACAGGAGGCCGAGCTCGAAGCCGCCCTGGAGGCGGCCGAACGCGCCCTGGACGACGCCGTCGCCCACCGCGCCGACCTGGAGCGGGCCCTGACGGACGAGGAGCGCCGCCTCAAGGACGCGGCCCGCGCCCTCGCCGACCGGCGCGAGGGCCTCGCCCGCCTCCAGGGCCGGGCCGACGCGGCCCGCTCGCGCGCCGCCGCCGCCCGGGCCGAGATCGACCGGCTCGCCGAGGCCCGGGACGAGGCGGCCGAGCGGGCCGCCGCCGCCCAGGAGGAGTACGAACGGCTCAGGGCGGAGGTCGACGACCTCGACGCGGAGGGCACCGAGCACGCGGAACGGCACGAGGAGGCCCGCCGCGGGCTCGTCGGGGCCGAGGCCGCCCTGGGCGCCGCCCGCGAAGCCCTCGACACCGCCGAGCGCCGCCGCGCCGCGACCCGGGCCCGCCACGACACCCTCGCCCTCGGGCTGCGCCGCAAGGACGGCACGGGCGCCCTGCTCGACGCCGGACTCACCGGCCTCCTCGGCCCGGCGGCCGACCTCCTCACCGTCACCCCCGGCTACGAGGTCCCCGTCGCCGCCGCCCTCGGCGCGGTCGCCGACGCGGTCGCCGCCGGCCCCGCCGCCGCCGTCGAGGCCCTCCGCCTGCTGCGTAAGCAGGACGCGGGCCGGGCCTCCCTGCTCCTCACCGGAGCCCGGGACCCGGACCCGGAGCCGGTGGGCCCCGCGCCCGGAGGGCGCCCGTACGCCGCCGACCTCGTCCGGGGGCCCGCCGACCTCATGGGCGCCGTCCACCGCCTGCTCGACGGCGTCGTCGTCGTGGACGACCTGGACGAGGCCGCGGAGCTGGTCAGGGCCCGGCCCGCGCTGACCGCCGTCACCACCGAGGGGGACCTGCTCGGCTCGCACGTCGCGCACGGCGGCTCCGCCGGCGCCCCCAGCCTCCTCGAAGTCCAGGCCTCCGTGGCCGAGGCCGCCGCCGAGCTCGGCGAACTGGGCGTGCGGTGCGAGGGGTTGGCGGCCGAGCGGGAGGAGGCCGGCGAGCGGCGCCGCACCGCCGCCGCGCTCGTCGAAGAACTCGACGCCCGCCGCCGTACCGCCGAGCGCGAGAAGTCCGCCGTCGCCCAGCGGCTCGGCCGGCTCGCCGGACAGGCCAGGGGAGCCGCGGGGGAGGCCGAGCGCGCCGCCGCGGCCGCCGCCCGCGCCCAGGAGGCCCTGGAGAAGGCCACCGCCGACGCCGGGGAACTGGCCGAACGGCTCCTGGTGGCCGAGGAGGCCGCCGGCGAGGGCGGGGACGAGGAGCCCGACGCCTCCGCGCGCGACCGGCTCGCGGCCGACGGCTCCCGGGCGCGCCAGGCCGAGATGGAGGCCCGGCTCCAGGTCCGTACCCACGAGGAGCGGGTCAAGGGGCTCGCCGGACGGGCCGACTCCCTCGACCGGGCCGCCCGCGCCGAACGGGAGGCACGCGCGCGTGCCGAGCAGCGCCGGACCCGGCTCCGCCACGAGGCGGAGGTCGCGGGCGCGGTCGCCGCCGGGGCCAGGACGCTCCTGGCCCACGTCGAGGTCTCGCTGTCCCGCGCCGAGCGGGAGCGGGCGGTCGCCGAGGCGGCCAGGGCCGACCGGGAGCAGGGGCTCACGGCGGCCCGGGCCCGGGGCCGGGACCTCAAGGCCGAGCTGGACAAGCTGACCGACTCCGTCCACCGGGGCGAGGTCCTCGGCGCCGAGAAGCGGCTGCGGATCGAGCAGCTGGAGGCGAAGGCGCTGGAGGAGTTCGGCGTCGGGGCGGCCGCCCTGATCGCCGAGTACGGCCCCGACCAGCCCGTCCCCCCGCCGCCCGCGGTCGAGGGGGAGGAGGGAGCGGAGCCCGCCGCGCCCCGGCCGTTCGTCCGTTCGGAGCAGGAGAAGCGGCTGAGGGCCGCCGAGCGGGCCCACCACCAGCTCGGCAAGGTGAACCCGCTGGCCCTGGAGGAGTTCGCGGCCCTGGAGGAGCGGCACAAGTTCCTCTCGGAGCAGCTGGAGGACCTGAGGAAGACCCGGACCGACCTGCTTCAGGTCGTGAAGGAGGTCGACCTGCGCGTCGAGCAGGTCTTCACCGAGGCCTACCGGGACACGGCCCGCGAGTTCGAGGGCGTCTTCTCGCGCCTCTTCCCGGGCGGCGAGGGCCGTCTCGTCCTCACCGATCCGGACGACATGCTCACCACCGGCGTCGATGTGGAGGCCCGCCCGCCGGGCAAGAAGGTCAAGCGGCTCTCCCTGCTGTCCGGCGGCGAGCGCTCGCTGACGGCCGTGGCGCTCCTCGTCTCCATCTTCAAGGCCAGGCCCAGCCCCTTCTACGTGATGGACGAGGTCGAGGCGGCGCTCGACGACACCAACCTCCAGCGGCTGATCCGGATCATGCAGGAACTCCAGGAGTCCTCGCAGCTGATCGTGATCACGCACCAGAAGCGGACCATGGAGGTCGCGGACGCGCTGTACGGCGTTTCCATGCAGGGCGACGGGGTATCCAAGGTCATCAGCCAAAGGCTGCGCTAGCGACTTCAGTCCTGACCATCTTCGAGTCGCCTTCAAGAGTTGAACTTAAAGGGTATGGCCCTGCTCTCAAATTCACAGGAGGGGAACCCTTGACTTCGAAACTTGAACGCATAGTCTCTGCAACGTTACTTTTACCTTCAAGTGGTGGGCGGCGTGAAGTTGTGCGCCACTTGAAGGGCTCGCCCCCCACGCCCCGACAACGCTGCCGGAGCATCCAGGAGTCCATGTGACCAGCACTGAGTCGGCGTCCCCGCCGCCCCCCTCAGAAGGCCGCGCCGCCCACCCGGACCACCTCGGTCACGTCATCTTCATCACGGCCTCCGCCGCGATGGGCGGCTTCCTCTTCGGCTACGACAGCTCCGTCATCAACGGCGCTGTCGAGGCGATCCGCGACCGGTACGACATCGGCTCCGGCACCCTCGCGCAGGTCATCGCCATCGCCCTGATCGGCTGCGCCATCGGCGCCGCCACCGCGGGCCGGATCGCCGACCGCATCGGCCGCATCCGCTGCATGCGGATCGCCGCCGTCCTCTTCACCGTCAGCGCCGTCGGCTCGGCACTGCCCTTCGCCCTCTGGGACCTCGCCTTCTGGCGGATCATCGGCGGCTTCGCCATCGGCATGGCCTCCGTCATCGGCCCCGCCTACATCGCCGAGGTCGCCCCCGCCGCCTACCGCGGCCGGCTCGGCTCCTTCCAGCAGGCCGCCATCGTCGTCGGCATCGCCATCTCCCAGCTGGTCAACTACGGCATCCTCCAGCTCGCCGACGGCGACCAGCGCGGCAAGATCGGCGGCCTGGAGGCCTGGCAGTGGATGCTCGGCGTGATGGTCGTCCCCGCCCTCCTCTACGGCCTGCTCTCCTTCGCGATCCCCGAGTCCCCCCGCTTCCTGATCTCCGTCGGCAAGATCGACAAGGCCAAGGAGGTCCTCGCCGAGGTCGAGGGCAAGGGCGTGCACCTGGACCACCGGGTGAGCGAGATCCAGCAGGCCATGCGCCGCGAACACAAGTCGACCTTCTGGGACCTGTTCGTCACCGGCAGCCGCTTCAAGCTGCTGCCCATCGTCTGGGTCGGCATCGGCCTCTCGGTCTTCCAGCAACTCGTCGGCATCAACGTCGCCTTCTACTACTCCGCGACCCTCTGGCAGTCCGTCGGCATCGACCCGTCCAGCTCGTTCTTCTACTCGTTCACCACGTCGATCATCAACATCATCGGCACCGTGATCGCGATGGTCCTGGTCGACCGGGTCGGCCGCAGGCCGCTCGCCCTCGTCGGCTCCGTCGGCATGGCGATCGCCCTCGCCTTCGAGGCCTGGGCCTTCTCCGCCGACCTCGTCGACGGCAAGCTGCCCGAGACCCAGGGCGTCGTCGCCCTCGTCGCCGCCCACGTCTTCGTGCTCTTCTTCGCCCTCTCGTGGGGCGTGGTGGTCTGGGTCTTCCTCGGCGAGATGTTCCCCAACCGGATCCGCGCCGCCGCGCTCGGCGTCGCCGCCTCCGCCCAGTGGATCGCCAACTGGGCCATCACCGCCAGCTTCCCGTCCCTCGCGGACTGGAACCTCTCCGGCACCTACGTCATCTACACGGTCTTCGCCGTGCTCTCGATCCCCTTCGTGCTCCGGTACGTCAAGGAGACCAAGGGCAAGGCGTTGGAGGAGATGGGCTGATCCCCGCTGCCACTCTCCTCACCCACGAAGGACCGCCCCGGACCGAGGCCCGCGCCCCGGACCGGGGCGGTTCCCGTGCGCGGCACCGCCGAACGGCGGACCGGCCCGTACACGGGGGCGTGCCCCACGGGGAGTACGGGGGGCGCGGGCGGGGGGACGCCATACTGGACCCGTTATGGAACTCATCCTTGCTGTAGTCATCGCTCTGGTCGTCGCGGTCGCCGTGACGAGCGGGCTCGTGGTCAGCGGCCGCAAGAAGAAGCAGCTGCCCCCGGCCGAGCCGCCGTCCACCCCGCCGACCATCACCGCTCCGCCCGCCGAGCCGCGCGTCGGCGAGGAGGCGGAGACACCGCGGGAAGAACCACGCCGCACGGTCGAGGAGGTCGAACTCCCCACGGCCGAGGAGGCCACCGGGACGCCGACCGCCGTCGAGGACCCGGTCGTCGCCGAGCCCCCGGCCCCCGTGATCGAGGTTCCCGAACCCACCGCCGGCCGTCTCGTACGGCTCCGGGCCCGCCTCGCCCGCTCCCAGAACTCGCTCGGCAAGGGGCTGCTCACGCTCCTCTCCCGCGAGCACCTCGACGAGGACACCTGGGAGGAGATCGAGGAGACCCTCCTGACCGCCGACGTCGGCGTCGCCCCGACCCAGGAACTCGTCGAGCGGCTGCGCGAGCGCGTACGGGTGCTCGGCACCCGCACCCCCGACGAGCTGCGCGGCCTCCTGCGCGAGGAGCTGATCACCCTCCTCGGTCCCGACCTCGACCGCACGGTGAAGACCGACAGCCCCGCCGACGTCCCCGGCGTCGTCATGGTCGTCGGCGTCAACGGCACCGGCAAGACCACCACCACCGGCAAGCTGGCCCGCGTCCTCGTCGCCGACGGCAAGTCCGTCGTCCTCGGCGCCGCCGACACCTTCCGCGCCGCCGCCGCCGACCAGCTCCAGACCTGGGGCGAGCGCGTCGGCGCCCGCACCGTCCGCGGCCCGGAGGGCGGCGACCCGGCGTCCATCGCCTTCGACGCGGTCAAGGAGGGCATCGCGGAGGGCGCCGACGTCGTCCTCATCGACACCGCCGGCCGCCTCCACACCAAGACCGGCCTCATGGACGAGCTCGGCAAGGTCAAGCGCGTCGTCGAGAAGCACGGCCCGCTCGACGAGATCCTCCTCGTCCTCGACGCCACCACCGGCCAGAACGGCCTGATCCAGGCCCGCGTCTTCGCCGAGGTCGTCGACATCACCGGCATCGTCCTGACCAAGCTCGACGGCACCGCCAAGGGCGGCATCGTCGTCGCCGTCCAGCGCGAGCTGGGCGTCCCGGTCAAGCTCATCGGCCTGGGCGAGGGCCCGGACGACCTGGCCCCCTTCGAGCCGGGCGCCTTCGTCGACGCCCTGATCGGCGACTGACCGCGTCCACGCGCACGCGTGAAGGGCCCCCGCCGATTCCCGGCGGGGGCCCTTTCCCGTACGGACGCCAGAAGTGCTGTCCCGGACGCCAGAGACGCGTCCCGGACGTCAGAAGTGCGTGCGGTGGCAGATGTACGCCAGGGTGCCGAGCAGCAGCCGCGCCTGCGGCGGCGCGCCCGCCGTGTCCAGGGTCGGGGGCCGCAGCCAGCGCACCGGCCCGAGGCCGCCCAGATCCGACGGGGGAGCGGTGACGTACGAGCCGGGGCCCAGGCAGTGCAGGTCCAGACCGGCGTCGTCCCAGCCCATCCGGTACAGCAGCCGCGGCAGTTCGGCCGCCGCGCCCGGCGCCACGAAGAACCGCGCCCGGCCGGTCGGCGTCGCGCACACCGGGCCGAGCGGAAGGCCCATGCGCTCCAGGCGGACCAGGGCCCGCCGGCCCGCCGCCTCCGCCACCTCGATCACGTCGAAGGCCCGGCCCACCGGGAGGAGCAGCGCCGCGCCCGGGTGCTCCGACCAGGCCTTGGCGGCGTCGTCGAGCCCGGCGCCCGCCGGGACCGGCTCCGCGAAGGAGAGCGGGTGCGCCCCGGGGGTCGCGCACACCGGATCGCCGCAGGAGCACCGACCGGAGACGGCCCGCGCGCCGGGGACCACGTCCCAGCCCCACAGCCCCGTGTACTCCGCCACCGCTGTGCACTCCGTGGCGCGTACGCGGCGGCGTGCGCCGGACCGCATCTCACGAATGCCGCCGATCGTGAAACCCATGTCCCCTCCAACGGGTCGAGCGCGCCGGTGGTTACGACCGGGAGCACCGCCGTCACCCGCCGTCACGCTGCGTCGCCGAGGGTGGCGCACGGTCGTGCGAAGGGTGGTGCGGGCCGGGGCGCGCGCCTCTTCGCGCATCCGTCCGCCGACTCCGGTTCGTCGCATGTCAAGTGAAGCGCGTTCCACGGGGAGCGGGTTCATTCGAAGGGGTGGCGAATGGTGGCGTTTCTTGAATCCCCCTCGTAGAGAGGTGATCGTAGGGTTACTTTCGGTACTCGAACCGTGGGACGCACTGCACGCGTGGGTATGCCGGTGGCAACCCGGTTTCCAGTTCGAAGGAGGGCGAACGCCGGACGGACGCCGTGAGAGACGGCATTCTGTTAAGGGTTCGCACGACAGGCAATCAGGTGGATGGGGGCGTTCCAGTGGGCGGCAACGGCGCAGACGGTACGACTGCCGGCAAGCGCCCGAACGAGCAGTTGGGCTCGTGGTTCGTGCGCAGCGGCTGGTCCAAGGGCGAGCTGGCGCGCCAGGTGAACCGCAGGGCGCGCCAGATGGGCGCGCACCACATCTCCACCGACACCTCGCGCGTGCGCCGCTGGCTCGACGGCGAGCAGCCCCGCGAGCCCATCCCGCGGATCCTGTCCGAGCTCTTCTCCGAGCGCTTCGGATCCGTCGTCGCCGTCGAGGACCTCGGCCTGCGCGCCGCCCACCAGTCGCCCTCCGTCTCCGGGGTCGACCTCCCCTGGGCCGGTCCCCAGACGGTCGCCCTGCTCAGCGAGTTCTCCCGCAGCGACCTGATGCTCGCCCGCCGGGGCTTCCTCGGCTCCTCCCTCTCCCTCGCCGCGGGACCCGCCCTCATCGAACCGATGCAGCGCTGGCTCGTCCCCACCCCGACGGGCGAGGCCGAGCGCCCCACCCCCCTCGCCGACGCCCGCCGCCCGCAGCGGCTCTCCGAGGTGGAGCTCAACCTCCTGGAGTCCACCACCGCGATGTTCCGCAAGTGGGACGCCCAGTGCGGCGGCGGACTGCGCCGCAAGGCCGTCGTCGGACAGCTCCGCGAGGTCACCGACCTCCTCCAGGAGCCCCACCCCGCCGACGTCTCCAAGCGCCTCTTCACCTGCGCCGCCGAACTCGCCGAACTCGCCGGCTGGATGAGCTACGACGTCGGCCTCCAGCCCACCGCCCAGAAGTACTTCGTGCTCGCCCTGCACGCCGCCAAGGAGGCCGGCGACAAGCCCCTCGGCTCGTACATCCTCTCGTCCATGAGCCGTCAGATGATCCACCTCGGCCGGCCCGACGACGCCCTCGAACTCATCCACCTCGCCCAGTACGGCAGCCGGGACTGCGCCACCGCACGCACCCAGGCCATGCTGTATGCGATGGAGGCCCGCGCCTACGCCAACATGGGCCAGCCCTCCAAGTGCAGGCGGGCCGTCCGGATGGCCGAGGACACCTTCGCCGACGTCGGCCTCGACGGCGAGCCCGAGCCCGACTGGATCCGGTTCTTCTCCGAGGCCGAGCTCAACGGCGAGAACTCCCACTCCTACCGCGACCTCGCCTACGTCGCCGGCCGCTCCCCGACGTACGCCTCGCTCGCCGAGCCCCTCATGGAGCGGGCCGTCGAACTCTTCGAGAAGGACGCCGACCACCAGCGGTCGTACGCCCTCAACCTGATCGGACTGGCCACCGTCCACCTCCTCAAGCGCGAGCCCGAGCAGTCCGTCGTCCTCGCCGAGAAGGCCCTCGGCGTCGCCCGCAGCATCCGCTCCGAGCGGGTCAACACCCGGCTCCGCAAGACCGTCGACCACGCCGCCCGCGGCTTCGGCGACGTCGCCGAGGTCGTCCAGCTCACCGACCGGCTCGCCCAGCTCCTCCCCGAGGCCGCCGAAGCCGTCTGACCCCCGCCCGGGCCCCCGAGGGCCCGCCCGGACCCCGGCCGCGCCGGACGTCCCGTACTGCCCGACTCGGCTCCCCCGCCGCAAGGACACACGGACGCCGGCGCGGCCGGTTCGCGTCCCCCGCCCCCCACCGGGCGCCCGCCGGGCGCCGTACGCGCGGAGAGTACGCCGTTACCTGCCCGTGACCCGCGTGTTCACGGTCACGTAACACGCCCCACCCCTTCGTCACGGCTCCGAAACATCGAGCGGCACCGCCGGAAACCGCGCTGCGCGAACCTCTGGCCCATAACCGGCCATCCCTCACGGCCGGCCGCTCTCCGGCCCCGCCCCGCACAGGCCGTACCGACGACGAGGAGACGCCGATGGCACCAGCCGTCACGACCCTGGCCGCAGACGCCCCCGCGCTGTCCGCCGCCAACACCGGGTTCATGCTCATCTGCTCCGCCCTGGTCATGCTGATGACCCCGGGACTCGCCTTCTTCTACGGAGGCATGGTCCGCGTCAAGTCCACCCTCAACATGCTGATGATGAGCTTCGTCAGCCTCGGGATCGTCACGATCCTGTGGGTGCTCTACGGCTTCAGCATCGCCTTCGGCACCGACGTCGGCTCGATCGTCGGCTGGTCCTCCGACTACGTCGGCCTCAGCGGCATCGGGATCACCGAGCTGTGGGACGGCTACACCATCCCCGTCTACGTCTTCGCCGTCTTCCAGCTGATGTTCGCGGTGATCACCCCCGCCCTCATCAGCGGCGCCCTCGCCGACCGCGTCAAGTTCACCGCCTGGGCCCTCTTCATCACCCTCTGGGTCACCGTCGTGTACTTCCCCGTCGCCCACTGGGTCTGGGGCTCCGGCGGCTGGCTCTTCGAGATGGGCGTCATCGACTTCGCCGGCGGCACGGCCGTCCACATCAACGCCGGCGCCGCCGCCCTCGGCGTCATCCTCGTCATCGGCAAGCGCGTCGGCTTCAAGAAGGACCCGATGCGCCCGCACAGCCTCCCGCTGGTCATGCTGGGCGCCGCGCTCCTCTGGTTCGGCTGGTTCGGCTTCAACGCCGGCTCCTGGCTCGGCAACGACGACGGCGTGGGCGCCGTGATGTTCGTCAACACCCAGGTCGCCACCGCCGCCGCCATGCTCGCCTGGCTCGCGTACGAGAAGATCCGCCACGGCTCCTTCACCACCCTCGGCGCCGCCTCCGGCGCGGTCGCCGGCCTCGTCGCCATCACCCCCGCCGGCGGCGCCGTCAGCCCCCTCGGCGCCATCGCCGTCGGCGCCGTCGCCGGCCTCCTGTGCGCCATGGCCGTCGGCCTCAAGTACAAGTTCGGCTACGACGACTCCCTCGACGTCGTCGGCGTCCACCTCGTCGGCGGTGTCGTCGGCTCCCTCCTCGTCGGCTTCTTCGCCACCGGCGGCGTCCAGTCCGACGTCAAGGGCCTCTTCTACGGCGGCGGCCCGGAGCAGCTCGGCAAGCAGGCGGTCGGCGTCTTCGCGGTCCTCGCCTACTCTCTGATCGCCTCCGCGATCCTCGCCCTGATCGTCGACAAGACGATCGGGATGCGGGTCAGCGAGGACGACGAGGTCTCCGGCATCGACCAGGTCGAGCACGCCGAGACCGCGTACGACTTCAGCGGAGCCGGCGGCGGCACCTCCTCCCGCACCACCGCCGCCGCCCCCGCCCCGGCCGTCACGCAGAACAAGAAGGTGGACGCATGAAGCTCATCACCGCGGTCGTGAAGCCGCACCGGCTCGACGAGATCAAGGAGGCCCTCCAGGCGTTCGGCGTCCACGGCCTCACCGTCACCGAGGCCAGCGGCTACGGCCGCCAGCGCGGCCACACCGAGGTCTACCGGGGCGCCGAGTACACCGTCGACCTGGTCCCCAAGATCCGCATCGAGGTCCTCGTCGAGGACGAGGACGCCGAACAGCTCGTCGACGTCGTCGTCAAGGCCGCCCGAACCGGCAAGATCGGAGACGGCAAGGTGTGGAGCGTGCCGGTCGAGACCGCCGTACGGGTCCGCACCGGCGAGCGCGGTCCGGACGCACTGTAGGAAACACGTGAGGAGCCGCCGGGTGACGAGCCTCGAAGTCAGCGCACAGAACGAAGATTCGGGACCCGGCGGTTACGCGGCGGCCCGGCTGCTCCTCCTCCACGAGAAGGAGCGGTCCGGGCCGCCGCGCCGTACCGCCCTCGCCCGGCTCACCGACGACTGGCTGGCCGGCCTCTTCGCCGCCGCCGCGCCGCCCCGCGGCACCGCCCTCGTCGCCGTCGGCGGCTACGGCCGCTCCGAACTCTCCCCCCGCAGCGACCTCGACCTCGTCCTGCTCCACGACGGCACCGCCGACAAGGCCGCGATCGCCGCCCTCGCCGACCGGATCTGGTACCCCGTCTGGGACCTCGGCCTCGCCCTCGACCACTCCGTCCGCACCCCCGCCGAGGCCCGCGCCACCGCCGCCGAGGACCTCAAGGTCCACCTCGGCCTCCTCGACGCCCGGCCCCTCGCCGGAGACGCCGGACTCGTCGCCGCCCTGCGCACCACCGTCCTCGCCGACTGGCGCAACCAGGCGCCCAAGCGCCTCCCCGAACTCGACGAACTCTGCCGCGAGCGCGCCGAACGCATGGGCGAGCTCCAGTTCCTCCTCGAACCCGACCTCAAGGAGGCCCGCGGCGGCCTGCGCGACGCCCAGGCCCTCCGCGCCGTCGCCGCCTCCTGGCTCGCCGACGCCCCCCGCGAAGGCCTCGACCGCGCCCGCCGCCGCCTCCTCGACACCCGCGACGCCCTCCACCTGGTCACCGGCCGCGCCACCGACCGGCTCGCCCTCCAGGAACAGGACGCCGTCGCCGCCGAACTCGGCCTCCTCGACGCCGACACCCTGCTCCGCGAGGTGTACGAGGCCGCCCGGACCATCTCGTACGCCACCGACGTCACCTGGCGCGAGGTCAACCGCGTCCTCAAGGCCCGCTCGGCCCGCCCCCGCCTCCGGTCCCTCCTCGGCGGCCGGTCCGGAGGCGGCCGCTCCGGCGGCAAGCCCCCCGTCGAGCGCACCCCGCTGGCCGAGGGCGTCGTCGAGATGGACGGCGAGGTCGTCCTCGCCCGCACCGCCAAACCCGAGCGCGATCCCGTCCTGCCCCTGCGGGCCGCCGCCGCGGCCGCCCAGTCCGGCCTGCCGCTCTCCCCGCACGCCGTACGCCGGCTCGCCGCCACCGCCAAACCCCTCCCCGTGCCCTGGCCCGCCGAGGCGCGCGAGGAACTCGTCACCCTCCTCGGCGCCGGAGAGGCCACCGTCCCCGTCTGGGAGGCCCTGGAGGCCGAGGGGATCGTCACCCGGCTGCTCCCCGACTGGGAACGCGTCCGCTGCCGTCCCCAGCGCAACCCCGTCCACACCTGGACCGTCGACCGCCACCTCGTCGAGACCGCCGTCCGCGCCGCCTCGCTCACCCGCCGCGTCGGCCGCCCCGACCTCCTCCTCGTCGCCGCCCTCCTCCACGACATCGGCAAGGGCTGGCCCGGCGACCACTCCGTCGCCGGCGAGACCATCGCCCGCGACCTCGCCGCCCGCGTCGGCTTCGACCGCACCGACACCGCCGTCGTCGCCACCGCCGTCCGCCACCACCTGCTCCTCGTCGAGACCGCCACCCGGCGCGACCTCGACGACCCCGCCACCGTCCAGGCCGTCGCCACCGCCGTCGGCACCCTCGGCACCCTGGAGCTCCTGCACGCCCTCACCGAGGCCGACGCCCTCGCCACCGGCCCCGCCGCCTGGTCCTCCTGGCGCGCCTCGTTGGTCGCCGACCTGGTCAAACGGGTCGCGGGCGTCCTCGCGGGCGAACCCCTGCCCGACCCCGAGGCCGCCGCCCCCAGCGCCGAACAGGAACGCCTCGCCATGGAGGCCCTGCGCACCGGCGAACCCGTCCTCGCCCTCCACACCCAGGCCGAGCGACAGGAGAAGGCCGACGAGGCCGACGAGGCCGGCCCGGCCGACACGGCCCCCGAGCCCGTCGGCGTCGAACTCGTCATCGCCCTGCCCGACCAGCCCGGCGTCCTGCCCGCCGTCGCCGGCGTCCTCGCCCTGCACCGCCTCACCGTCCGCGCCGCCGACCTGCGGGCCGTCGACCTCCCCACCGGACCCGGCTCCGGCTCCGTCCTCGTCCTCGACTGGCGCGTCGCCGCCGAGTACGGCTCCCTGCCCGAGGCCGCCCGGCTCCGCGCCGACCTCGTCCGCGCCCTCGACGGCTCCCTCGACATCCCCGCCCGCCTCGCCGAACGCGAGGCCGCCTATCCCCGGCGCAGGGGCCTCACCGCCCCGCCGCCCCGCGTCACCGTCGCCGCCGCCGACTCCCGCCTCGCCACCGTCATCGAGGTCCGCGCCCAGGACGCCCCCGGCCTCCTCCACCGCATCGGCCGCGCCCTGGAGGGAGCGGCGGTACGGGTCAGGAGCGCGCACGTCTCCACCCTGGGCGCCAACGCCGTCGACACCCTGTACGTGACCCGTCCGGACGGCTCCCTGCTGCCGCCGGAGGAGGCGGTGGACCTGGCGCGGACGCTGGAGACGGCGCTGCGGTGACCTCCGGGGCCCCGCGCCCCGCCCGCCCCCGCGCGCCGCATACCGGCGGGCGGGGGCGCACACTTCGACCAGCCCGATACTCTGGAGGGCAATCCGAACGCCCCCGACACCCGAGGATCCGCGACCGCCGTGTTCGATACCCTCTCCGACCGCCTTGCAGCCACTTTCAAGAGTCTCCGCGGCAAGGGCCGTCTGTCCGAGCAGGACATCGACAGCGCAGCCCGGGAGATCCGCATCGCCCTCCTCGAGGCGGACGTCGCCCTTCCGGTCGTCCGGGAGTTCATCAAGGAGGTCAAGACCCGCGCCCTCGGGGTCGAGGTCTCCAAGGCCCTGAACCCCTCGCAGCAGTTCATCAAGATCGTCAACGACGAGCTCGTCCGGATCCTGGGCGGCGAGACCCGCCGCCTCCGGTTCGCCAAGACGTCGCCCACCGTGATCATGCTCGCCGGTCTCCAGGGTGCCGGTAAGACCACCCTCGCCGGAAAGCTCGGCCTCTGGCTCAAGAGCCAGGGCCACTCCCCGCTGCTCGTCGCCTGCGACCTCCAGCGGCCCAACGCCGTCAACCAGCTCTCGGTCGTCGCCGACCGCGCGGGCGTGGCCTTCTACGGCCCCCAGCCGGGCAACGGCGTCGGCGACCCGGTCCAGGTCGCCAAGGACTCCGTCGAGTACGCGCGCACCAAGCTCTACGACGTCGTCGTCGTCGACACCGCCGGCCGCCTCGGCATCGACCAGGAGCTGATGCGGCAGGCCGCGGACATCCGCGACGCGGTCTCTCCCGACGAGATCCTCTTCGTCGTCGACGCCATGATCGGCCAGGACGCGGTCAACACCGCCGAGGCCTTCCGCGACGGCGTCGGCTTCGACGGCGTCGTGCTCTCCAAGCTCGACGGCGACGCCCGCGGCGGCGCCGCGCTCTCCATCGCGCACGTCACCGGCAAGCAGATCATGTTCGCCTCCAACGGCGAGAAGCTGGACGAGTTCGACGCGTTCCACCCGGACCGCATGGCGTCCCGCATCCTCGGCATGGGCGACATGCTCTCCCTCATCGAGAAGGCCCAGCAGACCTTCGACGAGGAAGAGGCCGCCAAGATGGCCTCGAAGCTCGCGTCGAAGAAGGGCCAGGAGTTCACGCTCGACGACTTCCTGGCCCAGATGGAGCAGGTCCGCAAGATGGGCTCCATCTCGAAGCTCCTCGGGATGCTGCCCGGCATGGCCCAGATGAAGGACCAGATCAACAACATCGACGAGAAGGACGTCGACCGCACGGCGGCCATCATCAAGTCGATGACCCCGGCCGAGCGCCAGGACCCGACCCTCATCAACGGTTCCCGCCGCGCCCGCATCGCCAAGGGTTCCGGCGTCGAGGTCAGCGCGGTCAAGGGGCTGGTCGAGCGGTTCTTCGAGGCCCGCAAGATGATGTCCCGCATGGCCCAGGGCGGCGGCCTCCCGGGCATGCCCGGCATCCCCGGCATGGGCGGCGGCCCCGGCCGGCAGAAGAAGCAGATCAAGCAGGCCAAGGGCAAGCGCAAGAGCGGCAACCCGATGAAGCGGAAGGCCGAGGAGCAGGCCGCGGCCGAGCGCCGCGAGCAGGCCAAGGAGGGCGGCGCCTTCGGTCTGCCCGGGGCGGGGCAGACCCCGAAGGACTTCGAGCTGCCGGACGAGTTCAAGAAGTTCATGGGCTGACGGCCCTGTACGCGCTCTGACGCGCGCGTGCGGCTCGTACGGCGCGTGCGGCTCGTGCGGCTCGTACGGCTCGTACGAGGAGGGGCCCGGGGCGGTGCGGAACCGCCCCGGGCCCCTTCGCGTCCCCCTTCATCCCTCCGGACCGCCCGCGATGCCCGGTTCCTCCCCCTCTCCGATACTGGGGCCACTGCCGCCCCGAGGAGAGTCACGTGGCCGACCCCGCACCCCCGCGCGAGCGGACCGACCAGCCCTGGCGCTCGGAAGGGGCCCCGCCGCCCCCGTCGCCGAAGAAGCGGATGCCGGGCGGCTGGGGCGGGCTGATCCTCACCGCACTGGTCGTGTACCTGCTCACCAACATCGTCCTGTCGTTCTTCAACGACGGCGACGGTCCGACGGTCTCGTACACCGAGTTCGACAAGCAGGTCGCCGCCGGGAACGTCACAAAGATCTACTCCAAGGGCGACGCGATCCAGGGGCAGCTGAAGGAGAAGCGGCCCGTTCCCGACGGCAAGGGCGACTACACCAAGTTCACCACCCAGCGGCCCGCCTTCGCCGACGACGACCTGTGGGCGCAGCTGACCAGGCAGAACGTCGTCGTCACCGCCGAGCCGGTCGTCCAGGAGCGCAGCTTCCTCGCCAATCTGCTCCTCTCGCTCGCCCCGATGCTGCTACTGGTCCTGCTCTGGGTGTTCATCGCCCGCCGGATGAGCGCGGGCATGGGCGGCGCCGGCGGCATGCTGGGCCGCAAGCAGCCGCCCAAGCCGGTGGAGCTGGAGACCGGGAGGCGCACCACCTTCGCCGACGTGGCCGGCATCGACGAGGTCGAGGGCGAGCTCAACGACGTCGTCGACTTCCTCAAGAACCCGGACGCCTACCGGGCGATGGGGGCCAAGATGCCGCGCGGTGTGCTCCTCGCCGGACCTCCCGGCACCGGCAAGACGCTCCTCGCGCGGGCCGTCGCGGGCGAGGCCGGGGTGCCGTTCTTCTCGGCCTCCGCCTCCGGGTTCATCGAGATGATCGTGGGCGTGGGCGCCTCCCGGGTGCGGGAGCTGTTCGCGGAGGCCCGCAAGGTCGCCCCGGCGATCGTCTTCATCGACGAGATCGACACCATCGGCCGGGCCCGGGGCGGCGGCTCCGGGATGGGCGGCCACGACGAGCGCGAGCAGACCCTCAACCAGATCCTCACGGAGATGGACGGCTTCACCGGCTCCGAGGGGGTGATCGTCCTCGCCGCCACCAACCGCGCCGACGTCCTGGACCCCGCCCTCACCCGGCCCGGCCGCTTCGACCGGATCGTCCACGTCAACCCGCCGGACCGGGGCGGCCGGGAGGCCATCCTGCGCATCCACACCCGGGAGATCCCGCTCGCCGAGGACGTCGACCTGGAGCAGGTGGCCCGGACGACCCCCGGCATGACCGGCGCCGAGCTCGCCAACCTCGCCAACGAGGCCGCGCTCCTCGCGGTCAAGCGCGACCAGAGGACCGTCACGCGGTCCGACCTGTCCGACGCCCTGGAGAAGGTCCAGCTGGGCGCGGAGCGGCCCCTGGTGATGCCGGAGGAGGAGCGGCGGCGGACCGCGTACCACGAGAGCGGCCACGCCCTGCTCGGCATGCTCCAGCCCGGCGCCGACCCGGTCCGGAAGATCACCATCGTGCCGCGCGGCCGGGCCCTGGGCGTCACCCTGTCGACCCCGGACGCCGACAAGTACGCCTACACGGAGGAGTACCTGCGCGGCCGGATCGTCGGGGCCCTCGGCGGGATGGCGGCCGAGCAGGTCGTGTTCGGCGTGATCACCACCGGCGCCGAGAGCGACCTGGAGCAGGTCACCAACATCGCCCGGGGCATGGCGGGCCGGTGGGGGATGAGCGAGCGCGTCGGCCGGCTCACCGCCATCCCGAGCGACGCCCAGCAGGCGTACGGCCTGTCGGCGGCCCCCGCGACCCTCGACACCGTCGACCGGGAGATGCGGCGGATCGTCGACGAGTGCTACGAGGTCGCGCTGCGGCAGCTCGACGACCACCGCGACCGGCTGGACGCCCTGGCCGAGGCCCTCCTGGCGAACGAGACCCTGGAGGAGGACGCGGCCTACCGGGCGGCGGGCATCACCCGCCCGGCACCGGCCCCCGAGCCGGGCGTGGGCCCGAAGCCGGAGCGGCCGGGAGCGTGACGGGAGCGGCGCACGCGGGGTTCAGGGCGTGCGGGCGATCACGTACCGGAAGACGTTCGGCATCCACACCGTCCCGTCCGGGCGGACGTACGGGGCGAGCGCCTCCTCGATCTCCTTCTCCACCTGGGAGGGGTCGGTCGCGCGCACCGCCTCGTCGAAGGCGCCCGTGGAGAGCAGCCCCCGCACCGCGCTGCCCTCGTCCGCGTACCCGAAGGGGCAGGCGACCCGGCCCGAGCCGGCCGGCCGCAGCCCCGCCGCGGCCGCGAGCGCGTCCAGGTCGGGGCCGGGGCCCGAGGCGGGGCCGCGGTCGGCGAGCCGGGCCGCGACCCGCAGGACCGGCTCCGTGGCGCACCGCTCCGGCGGCCCCCAGCCGGCGAGGACGACGGTCGTGCCAGGCTGGGCCGTACGGGTGACCGCCGCCAGCTCCGGGAGCAGCCCGTCCGTCGCGTGGAACGCCGTGACCACGTCGTACGGGGCGCACTCCGGCGGCCCGTCGGTGACGGCGACGCCCTCCGGGAGCCGCTCCCTGGCCAGCTCCACGCGCGCGTGGTCCCGGTCCGCGCCGGCCACCCGGGCGCCCCGCGCGGCCGCCATGAGGAGGGCCAGGCCCGAGCCGCAGCCCAGGCCGAGGACCCGGGAGTCCCTGCCCACGCCGAGACGGTCGTACACCGCCTCGTAGAGGGGGACGAGCATCCGTTCCTGGATCTCGGCCCAGTCGCGCGCGGGGTGGTGCGGGACGAGCGTAGGTGTCATGGAAAAGCGCCCCAATCAGTGCTCGGACGACAGCCCCCCGTAGTCAGGTAACTCCCCGTCCGGGGCCGCGTCCAGTGGTCGGGGCGGACCGATTCGCCCGGGGGAGGGGCGGTGTGCGCCCGCGCACGCGCACCCGGTAATGTCCCCGCAACACTTCGCGCCCGTTCCGGGACCCCGACGAGGGGGCGCGCGTGCTCGGCCCTTCGGAGCCGGTGCCGGTGCCGGCTCCGATGCCGGGGGCGCGCGCAGCCGGGCTACGCGCCGGGGCGTATGCGCCGCTACGTACGCGCTTGGGACTTCCCGCGTGGCTTCTCCGCAGTTCGGCGCACTGGCCCTCGTCGGGACGCATCAAGGGCAACTGACTGGTAAGTGCAAAATATTTGGGATGCCCCGGAATGGAACCCGGGGGCGCTCCGGCTCGTTGTACCCGACGTGAGCACGACACCACCTGTTCTCGCCGCAGAGCTGGCACAGGCGTGGGCCGACATTCAGCGGCACCACCCCGAGCTGCCCGACCTTGCCGCGCCCGAATCCCTCATCGGAGAGTCCTCGTCCGCCTGCGGCGCCGAGCTCTCCTTCGAACGACTCCTCCACGAGGCGGTCCACGGCATCGCCGCCGCCAGAGGCGTCCGCGACACCTCCCGCGCCGGCCGCTACCACAACCGCCGCTTCCTCGCGATCGCCGAGGAGATGGGCCTCGACCACCCCGAGGAGCCGCACGCCAGCAGCGGCTTCTCCCTGGTCACGCTCAACGCGGAGGCCAGGCGGCGCTACCGGCCCACCATCGAACGGCTCCACCGCGCCCTCAAGGCCCACACGGTCGCCACGGCCGCCGACACCAAGCGCTCCTTCCGCGGACCGGCCGCCCGGCACGGCTCCTCGGGCGGCGGCGTGCGGGTCAAGGCCGTCTGCGACTGCGGGCGCAACGTGCGCGTGGTCCCGTCGGTGCTGGCCCAGGCCCCGATCGTCTGCGGCGGCTGCGGCAAGCCCTTCCGCATCCCGGAGACGGTGGGCGCCGCCAACTGACCCCGCGGCGTGTGGCACAATGGCTAGCTGTACTCGACAGTCGCACAGGACCCCTCTCTCCTCCGGCTGACGCGTCCATCGGGCATCCGAGTACCGCAACCCCACGTGGCATCTCAAGTGCCCAACCACGTCAAGACCAGGAGACACCACTCCAGTGGCAGTCAAGATCAAGCTCAAGCGCCTCGGCAAGATCCGCCAGCCGCACTACCGCATCGTCGTCGCCGACTCCCGCACCCGTCGTGACGGTCGCGCGATCGAGGAGATCGGCCTCTACCACCCGACGTACAACCCGTCGCGTATCGAGGTCGACTCCGAGCGTGCGCAGTACTGGCTGTCCGTCGGCGCCCAGCCGACCGAGCCGGTCCTCGCCATCCTGAAGCTCACCGGCGACTGGCAGAAGCACAAGGGCCTCCCGGCCCCCGAGAAGGCTCTGCTCGTCCCGGCGACCAAGGAGGCGAAGCGCGCCTCGTTCGACGAGTTCGCGAAGACCCTCGAGAGCGGCGACGACAAGGGTGAGGCCATCACCCCGAAGGCCAAGAAGGCCGACAAGAAGGCGGACGAGGCCGAGGCCGCGTCCACCGAGTCGACCGAGGCCTGATCATGCTCGAGGAGGCTCTCGAACACCTCGTGAAGGGCATCGTCGACAACCCCGACGAGGTGCAGGTCGCCTCGCGCACCCTGCGCCGGGGCCGCGTGCTGGAGGTCCGGGTCCACCCCGACGACCTCGGCAAGGTGATCGGCCGCAACGGCCGCACCGCGCGCGCGCTGCGCACCGTCGTGGGGGCCATCGGCGGCCGTGGGATCCGGGTCGACCTCGTCGACGTGGACCAGGTCCGCTGAGAAGTTCGGCAGCATCACCTTGAGTTGTGCCGGCACGGGCCGGGGAGGGCTTACGAGCCCGCCCCGGCCCGTTGTCGTACGAGCCGTGTGACAGGAGAGAGTGAAGCAGTGCAGTTGGTAGTCGCGCGGATCGGGCGCGCCCACGGCATCAAGGGCGAGGTCAACGTCGAGGTGCGGACGGACGAGCCCGAGCTCAGGCTCGGCCCCGGCGCCGTCCTGCTCACCGAACCGGCCTCCACCGGGCCGCTGACCATCGAGACCGGCCGCGTCCACAGCGGCCGCCTGTTGCTGCGCTTCGAGGGCGTCCGCGACCGCACCGCCGCCGAGGCCCTGCGCAACACCCTCCTCATCGCCGAGGTCGACCCCACGGAGATGCCCGAGGAGGAGGACGAGTACTACGACCACCAGCTGATCGACCTCGACGTCGTCCTCGCCGACGGCACCGAGATCGGGCGGATCACCGAGATCTCCCACCTGCCGTCCCAGGACCTCTTCATCGTCGAACGCCCCGACGGCACCGAGCTGATGATCCCCTTCGTCGGGGAGATCGTCACCGAGATCGACCTGGAGGAGCAGCGGGCCGTGATCGACCCGCCGCCCGGCCTGATCGACGACCGCGCCGAGATCGCCTCCTCCCGCGAAGAGCCCGAGGAGTCCGAGGGGTCCGAGTCCGAGGAGCCCGAGTCCGAGGGATCCGATTCCGAGGAGTCCCGGGAGAACGGCGGGGAGCGGGCATGAGGCTCGACGTCGTCACGATCTTCCCCGAGTACCTCGAACCGCTGAACGTCTCCCTCGTCGGCAAGGCACGCGCGCGCGGACAGCTCGACGTCCACGTCCACGACCTGCGCGCGTGGACGTACGACCGGCACAACACCGTCGACGACACACCGTACGGCGGCGGCCCCGGCATGGTCATGAAGACCGGGCCCTGGGGCGACGCGCTCGACCAGACGCTCGCCGACGGCTACGAGGGCGGCGCCCACGGCCCCGTCCTCGTCGTCCCCACCCCCAGCGGCCGCCCCTTCACCCAGGAACTGGCCGTCGAACTCTCCGAGCGGCCCTGGCTGATCTTCACCCCGGCCCGCTACGAGGGCATCGACCGCCGCGTCGTGGACGAGTACGCGACCCGGATGCCGGTCTACGAGGTCTCCATCGGCGACTACGTCCTGGCCGGCGGCGAGGCCGCCGTCCTCGTCGTCACCGAGGCCGTCGCCCGCCTCCTGCCCGGCGTCCTCGGCAACGCCGAGTCCCACCGGGACGACTCCTTCGCCCCCGGGGCCATGGCCAACCTCCTGGAGGGCCCCGTCTACACCAAGCCCCCCGAGTGGCGCGGCCGGGACATCCCCGACGTCCTCCTCAGCGGCCACCACGGGAAGATCGCCCGCTGGCGGCGCGACGAGGCCTTCCGCCGTACCGCGGCCCACCGGCCCGACCTCATCGAGCGCTGCGACCCGGCCGCCTTCGACAAGAAGGACCGGGAGATCCTCTCCATGATGGGGTGGGCCCCCGAGCCCGGCGGCCGATTTTGGCGCAGGGTCGAGGGCGTGGAAGAATAGGCCGCTGCCGTCCGTCCGGCGCGCGCCCCTGCCACAGGGGGAACGACGCCGCCAGGAGCGGACGGTCTCCGAAACCATCTTCGAACGCACCGCTGATGACCTGTGGCATCAGCGAGGAAAGAGACCTCCATGGCCTCCCTGCTCGACCAGGTCAACGCGGGTTCGCTCCGCTCCGACCTCCCCGCCTTCCGCCCGGGCGACACCGTCAACGTCCACGTGCGCGTCATCGAGGGCAGCCGCTCCCGCATCCAGCAGTTCAAGGGCGTCGTCATCCGCCGCCAGGGCTCGGGCGTCAGCGAGACCTTCACGGTCCGCAAGGTCTCGTTCTCCGTCGGCGTCGAGCGCACCTTCCCGGTCAACAGCCCGATCTTCGAGAAGATCGAGCTCGTGACCCGCGGTGACGTCCGTCGCGCCAAGCTCTACTACCTCCGCGAGCTGCGCGGCAAGGCCGCCAAGATCAAGGAGAAGCGCGACCGCTGAGCCCCGGCTCCCGGCGCGCGTCACGCTTCCGACTCCCCGCACGGACAGGCCGGATAGGCTTGCCCGGCGATGGACACCGAAGCACAGCACACGGAGCGCGGCCCCTCTTCCGACACGGACCCCGACAGGGACTCCGGTACGGAGGAAGGGCCGCGCTCCGCGCGCGTTTCCGGGCACTTTGAGGGCTCCGAGGGCTCCGAGGACTCCGGGCACTCCGAGGACTCCGAGGACTCCGCGGGCGGGCCCTCCTGGCGGCGCACGGCCCTCCTGGGCGGCGCCTGCGTGGCCTTCCTGCTGCTCCTGAGCCACTTCGTGGTGCAGCCCTTCCTGATCCCCAGCCGCTCCATGGAACCGACGCTCCGGGTCGGCGACCGGATCCTGGTGAACAGACTGGCGTACCGCTTCGGGGACGAGCCGCGCCGCGGCGACGTCGTCGTCTTCGACGGCACGGGGTCCTTCGTGCGGGAGGAGGCCGGGGGCGACCCCGTCACCGGCCCGCTGCGCGACGCGGCCGCCGCCCTCGGACTCGCGGAGCCCGCCGAGACCGACTTCGTGAAGCGGGTCGTCGGCACCGGCGGCGACCGGGTCGTCTGCTGCGACAAGGACGGCCGGCTCACCGTCAACGGCACCACCGTCGTGGAGCGGTACCTGATGCCGGGCGACCCGCCCTCCGGCGTTCCCTTCGACATCGTCGTCCCCGCGGACAGGCTCTGGGTCATGGGCGACCACCGCAGCCAGTCCAGCGACTCCCGGGACCACCTGGGCAGCCCCGGCGGCGGCATGGTCCCCGTCGAGAAGGTCGTCGGACGCGCCGACTGGATCGCCTGGCCCTTCGGCCGCTGGACCGGGGTGGCGGGCACGGACGCCTTCGACGCCGTACCGGCGCCACCGGCCGGCGGACACCCGACGGGCCCCGGAGGCGGCGGGGCGGGAACCCGTGGGTAGCCGGGGCCGCCCGGCCGGCGGAGCCGCCCACGCCGCCGAGCTGCCCGGACGGGCCGAACGGCGCAAGCTCGCCCGCAAGGTCAAGCGGCGCCGGCAGCGCTCCGCGATCCGGGAGATCCCGATCCTGGCCACGGTCGCGGTGCTCATCGCCCTCGTCCTCAAGACCTTCCTCGTCCAGGCGTTCGTCATCCCCTCCGGCTCCATGGAGCAGACGATCCGGATCCAGGACCGGGTCCTCGTCGACAAGCTCACCCCCTGGTTCGGCTCCCGCCCGCAGCGCGGCGACGTCGTCGTCTTCAAGGACCCCGGCAACTGGCTCCACCAGGACCCCGCGCCGCCCGCCGACGACCCCGTCGGCATCAAGCAGGCCAAACAGGCACTGACCTTCATCGGACTGCTGCCCTCGGCCGACGAGCGGGACCTCATCAAGCGGGTCGTGGCCGTCGGCGGCGACACCGTCCGCTGCTGCGGCGAGGACGGGCGGCTCACCGTCAACGGCGTACCGCTGGACGAGCCGTACCTCCATCCGGGGAACGCGCCGTCCACCATCCCCTTCGAGGTGAAGGTCCCCGAGGGCCGGATCTTCGTCCTCGGCGACCACCGCTCCGACTCGGCCGACTCCCGCTTCCACCTCGACGAGAAGGACCACGGCACGGTCGCGGAGGACCAGGTCGTGGGACGTGCCGTGGCGATCGTCTGGCCCGTCGGCCACTGGCGGGGCCTGGAGGAACGGGGGACCTTCGCCGGAGTGCCCGACGCCGGTGCGGGTGCCGGTGACGCGTCCGGTGCGTCGCATAGTGTGTCCCAGCGGAATCTGAACGGATTGCCCGGGCTCCCGACCCCTGCGGAACTTCTGCTCGTTATGGGAGTGGTGGGCCTGTCCCTGTTCCGGGGCAGGCGTTCGCACGGACTGAGGAGTGGATGTGGGGGATTTGGCCGTCGGCGCACGATCCGGACACGATGAGCCCGAGAAGAGGGCCGACGAGGCCAGGGCTGACGACGTGGCGGGTGGCAACGTGACGGATGACGAGGTGTCGCACGGCGGCGGGACGCCGCACGACGACGGGACGGGCCGGTCCGGCAGGGCCCCCAAGAAGCAGCGGTCCTTCTGGAAGGAACTGCCCCTCCTCGTCGGCATCGCGCTGGTGCTCGCCCTGCTGATCAAGACCTTCCTGGTGCAGGCGTTCTCGATCCCCTCGGAATCGATGATGAACACCCTCAAGAAGGGCGACCGGGTCCTCGTCGACAAACTGACCCCGTGGTTCGGCTCCGAGCCCGAGCGCGGCGAGGTCGTCGTCTTCCACGACCCGGGCGGCTGGCTGGAGACCGCGGCGACGCCCAAGCCGAACGTCGTGCAGAAGTTCCTCAGCTTCATCGGCCTCATGCCGTCCGCCGAGGAGAAGGACCTCATCAAGCGCGTCATCGCGGTCGGCGGCGACACCGTCTCCTGCAAGGAGGGCGGCAAGGTCGTCCTCAACGGCGTGCCGCTCGACGAGACCGCGTACCTCTACCCCGGCTCCGTGCCCTGCCAGGACTCCTTCGGCCCGATCAAGGTCCCCGAGGGCCGCATCTGGGTCATGGGCGACAACCGCCAGAACTCCCTGGACTCCCGCTTCCACCAGGAGCTCCCCGGCGGCGGCACCGTCGCCGACGACCTGGTCGTGGGCCGCGCCGTCGTCGTCGCCTGGCCGGTCACCCGCTGGGCCACGCTCCCGGTGCCCACCGTCTTCGACGACCCCGCCCTCAACAAGGCGATGGCCGCCGCCCCGCTCGGCGCGGCGAGCCTCGCCGGAGCGCTCCCGCTGGTGCTGTGGCGCCGGAAGAAGCAGCTCGCGAGGCATACCGCCGGGTAACGACCCGCGGGTAATGTGCCGTCCCGGACCGTCGACAGACCTCTGGGGTGCACATGAGCGGAACCATACGGACCAAGGACGGCCACGGCCGCCTCGGCAGCGTGCTGTCGGGGCTGGCCGTGGCCGTCGGCTGTGCGCTCTTCCTCGGCGGGTTCGTCTGGGGGGCCCTGCTCTACCGGCCGTACACCGTCCCCAGCGACTCCATGACCCCCACCCTCGACGTCAACTCCCGCGTGCTGGCCGAGCGCGTCGACGGGGCCGAGGTGAAGCGCGGCGACGTCGTCGTCTTCGACGACCCCCTCTGGAGCTCCTCTCCCATGGTCAAGCGGGTCGTGGCCGTCGGCGGCGACACCGTCGCCTGCTGCGGCGGGGACGGGCGGCTCACCGTCGACGGCAAGGCCGTCGACGAGCCGTACCTCAGGGCCGGGACGAGCGGCCGGGCGGTCGCCTCCGGCCAGGAGTTCTCCGTGAAGGTCCCCGAAGGCAGCCTCTTCCTCCTCGGCGACGACCGGCACACCTCCCTCGACTCCCGCAGCCACCTCGAAGAGGCCGGCCAGGGCTCCGTGCCCCGCTCCACGGTCGTCGCCAGGGTCGACGCCGTCGTCTGGCCGGCCAAGGGCCTCCTGGACCGCCCGACGGGCTTCGCCGACCTGCCGGGCGGCCTCTCGCGGCCGGGGCCGTTCAAGACCCTCCTCACGATGATCGCGGCCGGCGGCATACTGGTCTTCGCGGGGGCCGCGTACGGACCGGTGAAGCGGCTCCTGGGCCGGCGACCGGACGCCCGGCGGGCCGGGACGCGGGAGAGGGCAGGGGTATGACGGGACGTGCGGGGGACGCGGGGGATTGCGCGGAAAAGCCTGCGGGGGAGCCCGTGGCGGAGGGTGCCGGAGGGCGCGCGCCGGGTGCGGGGGAGGCCGCCGGGGATCCCGCCGGGGAGCTTCCGTCCGGTGCGGAGGGCTCCGCGCCGGGTGCGGGGCGCGTGGTGCGGAAGGTCGCGCGGGTCGTCCTGCTCGACCCCGACGACCGGGTCCTGCTGCTGCACGGCCACGAGCCCGACGATCCCGGTCTCTCCTGGTGGTTCACCCCCGGCGGAGGCCTGGAGGGCGACGAGACCCCGGAAGCGGCGGCGCTGCGCGAGCTCGCGGAGGAGACCGGCATCACCGAAGCCGACCTCGGGCCCGTCCTCTGGACCCGGCACTGCTCCTTCCCCTTCGACGGACGCCGCTGGGACCAGGACGAGTGGTACTACCTGGCCCGCACCCGCCCGACCGGGGCCGCGCCCGGCCCGCGGGCCCTCACGGAGCTGGAGACCCGCAGCCTCTCGGGCCTGAGATGGTGGACCTCCGCCGAACTGTCGGCCGCCCGTGAGACGGTGTACCCGACCAGGCTCGCCGAGCTGCTGCGCACGCTGCTCGACGAGGGACCTCCGCGTGCACCGGTCGCCCTCGCCCCGGAAATCGTTTAGGGACGCGTACGGCTGGCGCACAATAGGGGGACGCACGGCTGAAGGGGAACATGCCATGAGCGCCGAGGACCTCGAGAAGTACGAGACCGAGATGGAGCTGAAGCTCTACCGGGAGTACCGCGACGTCGTCGGCCTGTTCAAATACGTGATCGAGACCGAGCGGCGTTTCTACCTCACCAACGACTACGAGATGCAGGTGCACTCGGTGCAGGGGGAGGTCTTCTTCGAGGTCAGCATGGCCGATGCCTGGGTCTGGGACATGTACAGGCCGGCCAGGTTCGTCAAGCAGGTCCGCGTCCTCACGTTCAAGGACGTGAACATTGAGGAGCTCAACAAGAGCGACCTCGAACTTCCCGGCAGCTGAGGACGACGGCGGAGACGCCGCAGGAGGACCACCCCGGGGCCACCCCCACGAGTGAGGGAGTTCTCCACAGCCCCTCGGCCGTCCACAGCCCCGCACACGAAACGCCCCACCCCGTCACAGTCGGTGACGGAGGTGGTCCGTATGAACACGACCGACAAGACCAGCGCCACCCGCGCGCTCGGACGGTACGGGGAGGAGCTGGCGACCCGCCGGCTCACCGCGACCGGCATGCACATCCTCGCCCGCAACTGGCGCTGCGGCCGGACCGGCGAGATCGACATCGTCGCCCGCGACGGCGACACCCTCGTCATCTGCGAGGTCAAGACCCGGCGCCACGGAGCCTACGAACACCCGATGGCCGCCGTCACGCCCCGCAAGGCCGAACGGCTCCGCCGCCTCGCCGACTGCTGGCTCGACCGCAGCGGCGCCCCGGCCCCCGCCGGCGGCGTCCGCATCGACCTCGTCGGCATCGTCCTGCCCCGCCGCGGCGCCCCCGTCCTCACCCACGCCCAGGGGGTGGCGTGAGATGGGATTCGCCCGCACCTGCTCCGTGGCCCTCGTCGGCGTCGAGGGCGTCGTCGTCGAGGTCCAGGCCGACCTCGAACCCGGCGTCGCCGCCTTCGCCCTCGTCGGCCTCCCCGACAAGAGCCTCACCGAGAGCCGCGACCGCGTCCGCGCCGCCGTCGTCAACTCCGGCGCCGAATGGCCCCAGAAGAAGCTCACCGTCGGCCTCAGCCCGGCGTCCGTCCCCAAGGGCGGCAGCGGATTCGACCTGGCCGTCGCGGCGGCCGTCCTCGGCGCCGCCGAACGCATCGACCCGCGCACCATCGCCGACCTCGTCCTCATCGGCGAACTCGGACTCGACGGACGCGTCCGCCCCGTCCGCGGCATCCTGCCCGCCGTCCTCGCCGCCGCCGACGCCGGATACCGGCAGGTCGTCGTCCCCGAACAGACCGCGGGCGAGGCCTCGCTCGTCCCCGGCGTCTCCGTCCTCGGCGTCCGCAGCCTCCGCCAGCTGATCGCCGTCCTCACCGACGAACCCGTCCCCGACGAGGAACCCACCGAAGAGGGACGGCCCGACGCCATGCTCGCCGGACTCCTCGTCCCCGGCGCCGGCATCGGCACCGGACTCGCCGCCGACCCCGCCGAAGGACCCGACCTCGCCGACGTCGCCGGCCAGCACCACGCCCGCCGCGCCCTGGAGATCGCCGCCGCCGGCAGCCACCACCTGCTGCTCTCCGGTCCGCCCGGAGCGGGGAAGACCATGCTGGCCGAACGGCTCCCCGGCATCCTCCCGCCCCTCACCCGCCAGGAGTCCCTGGAGGTCACCGCCGTCCACTCCGTCGCCGGCATCCTCCCGCCCGGCGAACCCCTCGTCCGCCGTGCCCCCTACTGCGCGCCCCACCACTCCGCCACCATGCAGTCCCTCGTCGGCGGCGGAAACGGACTCCCCAGGCCCGGCGCCGTCTCCCTCGCCCACCGCGGCATCCTCTTTCTCGACGAGGCCCCCGAGTTCTCGGGCAAGGCACTCGACGCGCTCCGCCAGCCCCTCGAATCCGGGCACGTCGTCATCGCCCGCGCCGCGGGCGTCGTCCGCCTCCCGGCCCGCTTCCTGCTGGCCCTCGCCGCCAACCCCTGCCCCTGCGGACGGCACACCCTGCACGGCGCCGGCTGCGAATGCCCGCCCTCGCTCGTCCGCCGCTACCAGGCGCGCCTCTCCGGGCCCCTGCTCGACCGGGTCGACCTCCGCGTCGAGGCCGAGCCCGTCACCCGCGCCGACCTCCTCGGGCAGGGCGGCAGGGGAGAGCCCACCGCCACCGTCGCCGCACGCGTCCGCGAGGCCCGCGACCGGGCCGCCGCCCGTCTCGCCGACACCCCCTGGAGGGTCAACAGCGAGATCCCCGGCCACGAGCTCCGCACCCGCCACCACGCCGCGCCCGGAGCCCTCGCCGAGGCCGAACGCGACATCGAGCGCGGACTGCTCACCGCCCGCGGCCTCGACCGCGTTCTGCGCGTCGCGTGGACCGTCGCCGACCTGGCGGGGCACGACCGGCCCGACGGCCGGGACGTCGCCCTCGCCCTGGAGATGCGCACCGGCGTCACCCGCGGCGTGCCCGTGGGAAGCGGCGTACCCGTGGGAAGGGGAGGCCGCGCATGACCTCGACCGCGCCCATGGACGAGCGGCTCGCCCGCGCCGCCCTCACCCGCACCGTCGAACCCGGCGACGAGCACGCGGGCCGCTGGATCCGCCACTACGGAGCCACCGGCTTCCTCGAACGGCTCCTCCGGCCCGACACCGCCAACTCCACCTTCACCTCCACCGATCTTTCCGCCTCCACCGGTTCTTTCGGCTCTTCCGGCGAAGAGGCCTTCCCCGGCACCGGCCGCAGACGCGTCGCCTCCTGGCAGCTGCGCGCCACCGCCGCCGAACCCGCCCGCGACCTCGACACCGTCCACGCCCTCGGCGGCCGCTTCCTCATCCCCGGCGACACCGAATGGCCCCGGCAGCTCGACGACCTCGGAGACGCCCGCCCCCTCGGCCTCTGGCTCCGGGGCCCCGCCGACCTGCGCACCTGGGCCCTGCGCTCCGTCGCCCTCGTCGGCGCCCGCGCCTGCACCCCCTACGGCGCCCACCTCGCCACCGGCCTCGCCACCGACCTCGCGAGAAAGGGCTGGGTCGTCGTCTCCGGAGCCGCCTACGGCATCGACGGCGCCGCCCACCGGGGAGCCCTCGCCGCCGGCGGCGCCACCGTCGCCGTCCTCGCCTGCGGCATCGACGTCCCCTACCCCCGCGGCCACGACCGGCTCATCCGGCGCGTCGCCGAACAAGGCCTCGTCGTCGGCGAGTTGCCGCCCGGAAGCCATCCGACCCCCAGCCGCTTCATCCTCCGCAACCGCGTCATCGCCGCCCTCACCCGCGGAACCGTCGTCGTCGAGGCCCGGCACCGCAGCGGCTCCCTCTCCACCGCCCGCGCCGCCACCCGGCTCGGCCGCCACACCATGGGCGTGCCCGGACCGGTCACCAGCGCGCTCTCCGCGGGCGTCCACGAACTCCTCAGGGGCGACGCCACCCTCGTCACCGACGCCGAGGAGATCGTCGAACTCGTCGGGGACATGGGCCAGCTCGCCCCGGCGCGCCGGGGACCCGTCCTTCCCCGCGCCCTCCTCGCCCCCGCCGCGGCCCACGTCCTGGAAGCCGTAC
>NZ_LGEG01000218.1 GCF_001280125.1 Streptomyces sp. NRRL F-6492 | reverse complement strand
CTCGATGTGGTTCCTGGTCACACAATGCTCAGGTCGCATGACACCATCCCACCACCTACAGCCCGGAGCTTGGACGGTGATCCGTAAGAAACTGCCTAGTAGGCGACGGGTCCGGTGAGCTCGGTGACCGCCTGCCGGGCGGCCCGGGGGAGGCCGAGCAGCGCGCGGGCCCGGTGCGCGGCCGCGAGCTGCGCGGCCCCGTGCGGGCCCCAGTCGAAGAGCTCCAGCACCTGCTCCGGGGTGGCCAGGACCCGGGCGCGGGCGCGGCCGGTGGCCGGATCGACCGGCGGAGGGCCGAGCAGGGTGAGGGCGGCGGCGTGACGGACGAGCGCGTACGGCCCGTCCGGGGCGAGGAGGTGCCCGAGGTACAGGGGCCGGGCGGCCGTGGCCGCGGCCGCCCCGTCGGCTTCGCGGACCAGCGTGGCCCAGGGATCGTCGTGGTCCGCCGGTTCGGGCGTCCCGCCGGGCAGGCGGGCCGCGCCCGTGTCGGGGTCGAGGAGGACGAGCACCCGCCCGTCCGGGGCGAACAGCCAGCCCCGCGACTCCCGGACCGGAAGGCCGTCGGGGACGGGGGAGGGGTGGAAGGGGCGGTGGTCGCGGTCCCGTGCGGTGCGCAGGACGCCGACCCGGTCGAGGACGCCGGGGGCGATCGGGACGCCGTTCTCCAGGAGCGCGGGGCCGGCGCCCTCGATGCGGGCGCGCAGCGCGGACAGGGCGCGGCGGGCGTCGCCGGGGATCATCAGACCGGGCAGGTCGGCGGGCTCGACGAACTCCACGGCCTCGACCTCGTGACCGGGCAGCCGGATCGAGGCGATCCGGTCCTCGTCCCAGACGCCTCCGTCGAAGACGTGCACGATCTCGCCGGGGAACCGCATGACCTCGGGCGCGCCGAAGCCGTCGACGGACACCCAGTCGACGGCGAGGCCCCGGTCGACGGCCGCCGTGACGCCGAGTTCCTCCCCCAGCTCCCGGCCGGCGGCGCGGGCGGGGGACTCGCCCTGGTCGACGGCCCCGCCCGGCAGGAGGCGCCAGGGCCGGTAGTCGACGCGCTGGACCAGGACCTGCCCGTACGCGTTGGTGATTAGCACGGACGTCCCGGCCCACAGGGCGGCGGAGGCGCGCAGGAGCCCGTACTCCTCGTCGGTCATCGACGTACCGGGAGACCCGTCGGGTGCGGAAGGCGTCGTCATCTCTCTCCGATCGGTGCGGCGCCCCGGAGGGGCGAAGGAAAGGCGGCGGCGGAAGGCGTCCGTTTCCGGGCGGCGAACCGACCCGCGGGGGTGCCCGGTGCCGCGGACACCGTCTCGTTCCCCCACGGTCCGACGACCACACGCCCTCCCCGGTTCACTCAACGGACGAGGAGCGCGGAGCGTCACGCCGGGCCCCGCCGGGAGCCCGCAAGGGGCCCCCGCCGCGCGCCGGACGCTCAGTCCACCCGGATCCCCAGGACGCACGCGTCGTCCTCGTGGCCCGCGAGCTCGGGATCGGCGAGCAGCGCGTCGATCAGCTGCCGCGGCTCCAGGGACGCGGCGGCCGCCACCGCGTCCGCCAGCCGCGCGATCCCCACGGTCACGTCCTCGCCCCGGTGCTCGACCATGCCGTCGGTGTAGAGGACCAGCACGTCGCCCGGGCGCAGCGGCGTCGACGAGGTCTCGTACGCGTACCCCGGCAGCGCGCCGAGGAGCGGACCGCGCTGCTTGGCCTCCAACGGCTCGGCACGGCCCTCGCGCAGCAGCAGCGGCGCGGGATGGCCGGCGTCGGCCCAGTGCAGGACCTTCTCCTCGTCGAGGTGGCCGACCACCACCGTGGCCGTCTGTCCCGTCGGATCGCTGCACACCAGCTCGTTCAGCCAGGTCGTGATCTCCCCGGCGGACGCGCCCGTCTGCGCCAGGCCCGCCAGGGCGTGCCGCTGCTGCGCCATCCGCGCCACGGCCTCCAGGCCGTGCCCCGACGCGTCCCCGATGGCCACGAGCACCCGGCCGTCCGGCAGCAGCCGGCACTTGTACCAGTCGCCGCCCACCGCCGCGTCGGGCTCGGCCGGCCGGTAGGAGGCCGCCACGGTGAGCCCGACCGCCGCGAGCGCCTCCGAGTGCGTCGGCAGGATCGCCTCGCGCAGCGTGTCCGCGATCCTCCGCTCCGCCTCCGTCTGCCGCCGCAGCCGGTCCGTCTCCCGCTCCGTCTCGGCCAGCCGCCGCCGGCTGCGGATCTGCGGCGTGAGGTCGCGGGCCACCAGGTTGAGGGCCCACGCCCTGCCGTCCGTCCCGGTGACCGGCCGCCCGAGCAGGTCGAGCGTGCGGACCTCGCCGAGCACCAGGAAACGGATCCGGGTCCAGGCGGGCTCCTCGCCCGCGAGGACCGACGTGAGGAACTCGGAGAACGCCGTCAGGTCGTCCGGCAGCAGCGCGTCGCACAGCTGGTCGAGCGACCACGGCATGCGCACGTCGGCGTGGAGGATCCGGCTGAGCCCTTCCGACCAGGTCACCTTCCCGGAGAGCAGGTCCCAGTTGCCCCACCCCATCGAGGCGAGGAACTGCGCGTCTGTCGTCATCAGCTCCGCGGTGCTCTGCAGGGGCCGCCACGTCACGAGGACCTGCTCGCCGCACCGGGCGGCGGTGTACAGCAGCGGGGTCCGGTGGATCCGGCCGAGCCGCTGCTCGGTGTAGTCCACCACCTGCCCGTTCAGCGGCTTGCCGGTGCCCACCACGTCCTTCAGGGCGGCCAGCAGGCCCGAGTCCGCCGCACCCGGCCGCGCCTCCAGGAAACGCTGTCCGACCTGGTGGTCCGGCGCCTCCAGCCAGTCCGCCGACCGGGTGCGGTTCCCGGCCACGATCCGGAAGTCCGGGATGCCCCCCGATTCGTTCCACAGCGGTTCCAGCAGTACGGCCGAGGCGGGGATCGCGGCGAGTATCGAACAGGTCCCCCGGGCACCCTGCTCATGGCTGCCGCACAGACACGGCGACGTCTCGCCCGTCTCCGCGGAGGGCGGCAGCACCGCCAGGGACCGCACCGGCGACGCACGGTCGGTGCCGGTCTGCGCCCCCTGCGGGCGTTCCGCGTTCCGGCGCACCGCCGCGCGCAGGGAGGTGACCTCGCGGCCGATCATGTCCTTGAGGGCGTCGACGCTGTCGGGCAGGGGAAAGCTCATCGTCCTCCTCCGCGAACCACACGACGTGCCGCTCGCCTCCGAGCACCGGCGCCGCCTCGTTCGGCTCCACCGGCCACTCGCCTGACGGCGACCCGCACGGCCACCGGGGACCCGGCCGTCAGGGGGGCGGCTGCCCATCCCCGGCCGGTTCATGCGCGGGTCCCGGCCGAGCCCGGGAAGACCGGACCGCGACGGCCCCCGGACCCTGGAACGTACCCCCGTCAGCGGCTTCTCGGTGGTGTCCCGGTGCCCTCAGTGGCCCCGGCCGGTGTTGAGCCGGGCGGCGCGCCGCGTCAGGTGGTCCCGCTCGGCCAGGTTCGGTGCCCGGCGGGCCGCCTCGGCGTACAGCCGCGCCGCCGTCACCGGGTCACCGGCGCGCTCGTGGAGGTACGCCGCCACCGCCGTGTACCGGGGCAGCGAACCGTCCAGCGCCGAGAGCGCCGCCAGGCCGGCCCGCGGCCCGTCGGCCTCGCCGACGGCCACCGCGCGGTTGAGCCGGACGACCGGACTGTCCGTCAGGCGCGCGAGCTCGTCGTACCACTCGACGATCTGCACCCAGTCCGTCTCCCCGGCGGTGGGCGCGTCGGCGTGCAGCGCCGCGACGGCGGCCTGGGCCTGGAACTCGCCCAGCCGGTCGCGGGCGAGGGCCGCCTGCAGGATCGCGACGCCCTCGGCGATCGCCTCCGTGTCCCACCGGCTCCGGTCCTGCTCGGCGAGCGGCACCAGGGCGCCGTCGGGCGCGGTCCGGGCCGCGCGCCGGGCGTGGTGGAGCAGCATGAGGGCGAGCAGCCCCGCCACCTCGGGGTGGTCGATCACGGCCGCGAGCTGCCGGGTGAGCCGGACGGCCTCGGCGGCGAGGTCGACGTCGCCCGAGTACCCCTCGTTGAAGACGAGGTAGAGGACGCGCAGCACGGTGGCCACGTCGCCGGGCCGGTCGAGGCGCACGCCGGAGACCGTCCGCTTGGCCCGGCTGATGCGTTGCGCCATGGTCGCCTCGGGCACCAGATAGGCCTCGGCGATCTGCCGGGTGGTCAGCCCGCCCACGGCGCGCAGCGTGAGCGCGACCGCGGACGACGGCGTCAGCGACGGGTGGGCGCACAGGAAGTAGAGCCGGAGCGTGTCGTCCACCGCGGGCACGGGCCCGGGAGCCGGCTCCTCGTCGACGAGGTCCTCGCGCCGGCGGCGGGCGGTGTCCGCCCGGGCCGCGTCGAGGAACCGGCGCCAGGCCACGGTGACCAGCCAGCCCTTCGGATCCCGGGGCGGATCGGCCGGCCAGACGCGGACCGCCGCGACCAGCGCGTCCTGTACGGCGTCCTCGGCCGCCGCGAAGTCGGCCCCGCGGCGGACGAGGATCCCGAGGACACCCGGTACGAGGCCCCTGAGCAGGGCCTCGTCCATCAGTGGCACCACTCCGTGGTGGTGGGCGGCGCGGTCAGGAAGGGACGCACCTCGAGCCACTCGTGGATCGGCTTCCCGCCCGCCCCGGGGGCGGCCGACAGCTCGCCCGCCAGCTCGACGGCGCGCTCGTGGCCGTCGACGTCGATCACCATCCAGCCGGCGATCAGGTCCTTGGTCTCGGCGAACGGGCCGTCGGTGACCGGCGGGCGGCCCTCGCCGTCGTAGCGGACCCACGACCCCTCGGGGGCGAGCGCCTGACCGTCGACGAACTCGCCGCTCTCCTGCAGCCGGGCCGCGAAGTCGTTCATGTACCGCACGTGCGCCGAGATCTCCTCCGGCGTCCACCGCTCCATGGGCACGTCGTTGACGGCGGCCGGGGCGCCCCGGTAGTGCTTCAGCAGCAGGTACTTGGCCATGGTGTCTCTCCTCGGAGGGGGTGCGGCCCATTGTGGTCGCGTTCACCCCCGGGACGGAGCGGGGCACGGCTTCTCGACATCGCCGGCCGAAGTTTTCTGGCTTCTTCCCGGACCCTTCCCCGGCACCCGTGAGAGAGGGGGCGGCCCCCGACCCTTCCCCGGCACCCGTGAGAGAGGGGGGCGGCCCCCGGTCCGGAGCCGCCCCGGCCTCATCGCCGCCGGGGGAGGTGCGGGCCCCGGAGGGCGGCGCGGGCCGCGTTGGCGCCGGGGGCCCCGTGGACGCCGCCGCCCGGGTGCGCCGTGGCGGAGGCGAGGTAGAGGCCCCGGATCGGGGTGCGGGGGCGCCCGGTGCCCGGCGAGGGACGGAAGACCAGCTGCTGGTGCATGCCGGTGGTGCCCTGGTTGATGGCCCCGCTCACCAGGGCCGGGTTGAGCCGCTCCAGATCGGGCGGCGCCAGGACCCGCCGGGCGCGTACGGCGGCGCGGAAGCCGGGCGCCAGGCGTTCGACGCCCGCCTCCACGCGGTCGGCGATCGCCTCCTTCTCGCGCTCGTCCCAGCGTCCGCGGATGCCGTCCCGCCCGGCGTCGGACCGGATGTGCTGTGGGACGTGCGTGTAGCCCCAGGCCGATTCCGTACCGGCGGGGGAGCGGCTCGGGTCCGCCGTGGTCATCTGCCCGAGCACGGTGAACGGCACCTCCGGCACCTGCCGCATGGCGATCTGCCCGGCGAAGCGGGTGAGCGCGTCCACGCCCTCGGCCACGTGCACCGTCCCGGCGCGGCGCGCGCCCTCGGAGGTCCAGGGGATCGGGCGGTCGAGGGCCCAGTCCACCTTGACCGTGGAGAAGTCCCACTGGAAGCGGCGCAGATCGGCGCGGAGCCGCGGCGGCAGGTGCTCCTCGCCGACGAGGCGCTCGTACAGCAGGGGTGCCGGGACGTCGGCGAGGACCGCCCGCCGCGCGGGGACCTCGGTGCCGTCGTCGGTGCGGACGGCGACCGCCCGGCCGCCGCGGACCACCACCCGGGCCACGGGACGGCCGCAGTGCAGCTCGCCGCCCCGGTCGAGCAGCCGCGCCACGAGCGCGTCGGTGAGTCGCCCCGCCCCGCCCACGGGCACCGGGAAGCCGTGGTCCTGCCCGAGCATGCTCATGAGCCAGCCGAAACCGCCGCCGAGGGCCGACTCGGGTCCCAGGTCGGCGTGGAGCGCGTTCCCGGCGATCAGCAGCTTCCCGCCCTCGCCCGCGAAGTTCTCCTCGCCGAAGCGGCGGGCGGGCAGGAGCATCGTGCGCAGCAGCCGCAGCGCGTCGCCCGGACCGGTCCTGGCGAGCAGCCGCGTCCCCGCCCGTACCGGCGGGAACGGGGTGAACAGGCACCCGATCACGTCGTCGGCGACGCCGCGCCAGAGCCGGTGCAGCCGCTCCCAGGCCGCGCCGTCGCCGTCGGCGAAACCGGCCACCGAGGCGGCGGTCTCCCGGACGTCGCGGCTGAGGACCGCGCAGCGTCCGTCGGCGAGCGGATGGGCCAGGACGGCGGGGGCGTGGCTCCAGCGCAGCCCGTACCGGTCGAGCGCGAGGTCCCGGATCACCGGCGAGGCGGCGGCGAGCGGGTAGAAGGAGCTGAACGTGTCGTGGACGTGGTCGGGGTGGACGCTCCGGTCGCTGCGCACGGCCCCGCCCGGCTCGTCCCGGGCCTCCAGGACGACGACGTGCCATCCGGCGTCGGCGAGGAGGTTGGCCGCCACCAGACCGTTGGGCCCGGCGCCGATGACCACGGCGTCGGGCGCCGTCACGTCCGCGCCCCCCGCTCCCGGTCGGCTCCCCGCCCCCGGCCCGCCCCCCGCCCCCGAGCGGTGGCGACCTCCTCCAGGCGCGCCAGCATCCCGCGGTGGCGCAAGCGCGTCAGCGCGTCGACGGCCGTGTTGTGCCAGCGTGCCGCGGGACCCCGGAGTGGGTGCTCGTCGACGATGACGAGGGTGTCGTCGCCCCACGGTTCCAGCCGGAAGGCGATGCGGGCGGTGCCCAGGTCGGTCTTCGCCTCCAGTTCGAGACGGCGGCCCGGCTCGCAGATCCGGGAGGTGGTGCGGCCCCGGTAGGACTTCGGTCCGAGCTTCAGGACGAACCCCAGCTCCGCCCCCGGGGCGGGCCACTTCCCGTCCTCCTCCCAGGTGTCGTGGGTGCCGACCACGAACCGGGAGTACAGCCGGCCGTCGCTCAGGACCGACCAGACGTCCTCGGGCGGGGCTTTGACGAGACGGTTCCACTGTGCCATGGCTGGGATCTCCTCAGGAGGAAGTCGGGAGGGACGTCGTAGTCGTAAGGGAGGTCAGGAGGGACGTCGGAGGGGAAGCCGGGAGCGGACGCGGAGGGCGCCGACCACCAGGCCGGCGCCGACGCCCAGGGCGGCGGCCCGGCGGCCCGCCGTACGGATCCGCGCGTGCCGGCCGCCGGACACCGCCGTGGTGTCCCCGGACGGGTCGTGGAGGATGCCGGCGGTGACCGGCGCCGTACCCGGCACGTCGAAGTAGTGGTCCTCGGTACGCCGCCGGATCACGCGCCGCACCAGGGCGGGCGCCAGGGCGTGGGCGGCCGGCAGGGACCGCGCGCCCGGTCCGACGACCACGCGCCGCCGGGGGCGGACCGCCGCGCGCACGACGGCCGCCGCCACCCGCTCGGGGGTGGCGACGGCCGGAAGGGAGCGCAGACGGCGGCCCGTGTGGTTGGCCGCGTGCTGGAAGAACGGCGTGTCGACGCCGGTCGGCAGGACGGTGCACACGGCGATCCCGTGGTCGCCGGAGAGCGCCAGTTCCTGGCGCAGCACCTCGTCGAGGGTGATCAAGGCGGCCTTCGAAGCCGCGTAGGGGCCCTGGTACGGCGCCTCCACGGCGCCCCCGAGCAGGGACGAGAGGTCGATGATCACGCCCCGGCCCCGGCGGCGCATCGCGGGAAGCGCCGCCCGCACCCCGTGGAGCACGCCCAGGACGTTGACCTCCCACAGCCGGCGCACGTCCTCCGACGGCACCCGGTCGAGGCGGCCCAGGACTCCGACCCCCGCCGCGTTCACCCAGACGTCGACCCGGCCGAACCGGTCGAGCGCCGTCCGCGCGACCCGGTCCACCGCGGCCGCGTCCGTGACGTCGGCGGGAACGGCCACCGCCTCGGCCCGGGGGTGGGCGGCCGCGCACTCCCGCACCACCTCGTCCAGGACGTCCGTGCTGCGGGCGGTGACGACCAGGCGCGCGCCGCACCCGGCGAACGTCCGCGCCACGGCGCGCCCGATCCCGCTCGACGCGCCCGTGACCACGACGACGGTCCCGGGCGCGAGCACGCGCGCTCCTGTCTTCATGCGTCGCATATGACCCGTTTCACAGGGTTCATGCGCCCGGAGCGCTCCGCCGCGGCGGGACCGGGACGACCCCCGCTCTACGCCCGCTTCCCGGGCGCGTCACCGGACGGCCGCTGCTCCTCGAACCGTCGCACGTCCTCCTCGTCCCAGGCGCGGGTGTCCCGCGGCTCCGTGTACGGCTCCCGGTCCGGCGGCATCCCACCGAGCACGGCCCGCTGCCGCACCGCCTCGGCGTCGAACTCCAGACCCAGGAGCAGGGCGAGGTTGCTGATCCACAGCCAGACCAGGAAGACGATGACGCCGGCCATCGTGCCGTACGTCTTGTTGTACGAGGCGAACTGGCTGACGTACAGCGCGAACCCGGCGGAGGCGAGCATCCAGATCAGCAGGGCCAGGACGCTGCCGGGCGTGACCCACTTCCACCCCTTGACCTTGGCGTTGGGGCTGGCCCCGTACAGCAGCGCGATCATGGCGGACACCAGCAGGACCAGGACCGGCCACTTGGCGATCGACCACACCGTCAGCGCGGTGTCACCGATGCCGAGGGCGGTCCCCGCCTGGCGTGCCAGGGTGCCGGTGAACACCACGATCAGGGCGCTGATCACCGCCAGGACCATCAGAACGGCCGTCATCCCGACCCGTACGGGAAGGAGTTTCCAGACCGGGCGGCCCTCCGGCATGTCGTAGACCTGGTTGGCCGCCCTGATGAACGCCCCCACGTAGCCCGACGCCGACCAGAGGGCGAGCACCACGCCGACGATCGCCATGACCGAACCCGTGCCGGCCTGCCCCTGGAGCTGTTCCACGGCGTTGTTGAGCATGTCGCGGGCCGGGCCGGGGGTGAGCTGCCGCAGGTTCTCCATCACCCGGTCGGTGGTCGACTTCCCGCTGATGCCGAGCAGCGACAGGAGGACCAGGACGGCGGGGAAGAGGGCCAGGATGCCGTAGTACGTGAGGGCCGCCGCCCGGTCCGTCAGCTCGTCGTCCTTGAACTCCCGCACCGAGCCCTTGAGGACCCCCAGCCAGGAGCGGCCCTTCAGCTCGGTCGGGGCGTCCGGGGCGCGCCGCTCCACTTCGGGCCCCGGCCCGACCTCCTCGGGCGTCGGCGTCTCCCGCGCCGCTGCCTCGTCGCCGCGCTCTTCGTCTCCTGCATGGTGAGATGTGGCCATGCTCCTGCGGGTGCCCCGGCCCGTCGCGCATAAGCCCACGTCATCAGGCGGCGTCGGCGCGCCCGGTGCCCGTGCCCGATCCGGACCCGCCCACGGGCGCGGACCCGCCCCGGACCGACCGGTGCCGCGCCGGACGGCGCTCCCCGACCGGCCGGTCCGGATTCCGCACCAGCCGGAGATGACGCCGGCCGGCATGGCGCGACGTCTTCGGCGGGGTCATGACCCGGTCCTCGACCCGGTCCATGAGGAACAGGAGCAGTCCCAGCAGGGGCAGCAGGAGAACGGCGATCACAACCACGGCACTTTTCCTCCTCGTCGAACGCGTCGGCCTCGCCGACCGCGTTTCCTCGCTCCCCGAGCGGGTGCCCGCATCCGCGTCCGACGCGCGACGGCTCGTGTGAAGGTTCTGCGACCGAAGGGACCGGGACCGGGATCGAGGCCGAGGCCGAGGCCTGGACCGGGATCGGGATCGAGGCCGGACCCGCCTCCGGTCCGGCCCCGGCACGGCGATGCCCGGGCGTCTCGCCCCGGCACACGGCCCGCACGCTCCCCGCTCGCTAGGAGGCCGACGACAGCACGGCGACGCCCGGCCCGTCCAGGTCGCCGAACGCCGCCTCCCGCCCGCAGACGGCCAGGAGCAGGGAGAGCGCGGGTCCGGTGACCTCCGGCCCCGCGCCCATCCGCACGTCCGCGTCGGTCGCGGAGAGCCGGACGCGGGCCAGCAGCTCCCTGGCTCCGCCGAACGACGCCGGGGTCCGCACCTGCAGACGGAGCGCCCGTCCGACGGCCGAAGGCGGATAGGCGCGGGTGAGCCCCAGGGGCCTGCGGATGTCCTCGCCGTGGACGACCTCCTCGACGAGCCGGCTGTCGAGGGGCGCCGGCGGGGTCGACCTCCGTGACGCCACCCGGCGCAACCGCTCCAGCGTCTCCCCGGGCGTGGCGCCGCGTTCGCGGGCCACCCCCCGGGCGTTCTGGCGGTCGAAGTCGAACCGCGCCCCGGCCAGACCGACCACGAACCCCAGGCGCGTCGTACGGGCCGTGTCGACCAGATGGGCGACCACGTCGTGCACGGTCCACCCGGCACAGAGCGAGGGCTCGTCCCACTGCTCCTCGCCGAGGCGCCCGAGGTCCTCGACGAGCGCGGCGCGCTCCGCGTGCACCATCGGCCAGACGTCCTGCGCCATGGCTCCTCCTCCGTCGGTCACGATGTCCGACAGTGAGGACCGCCGGGGCGACGGGAACTCATCGCCCGGCGCGCCCGCTAGCCGGCGGCCATGTCGGGGCCGGGCAGGAGCGTCTCGTCGAGGTGGTAGCCGAGCTGGTGCAGGCCACGGGCGACGGCGATCGCCCGCCCACGGAGCTCGGTGACCTCCGCGGGCTCCCGGGCGCCCCGCGCGGGAGCCCGGTCGGTGCCGGGATCGGGCGGGGGCGGCGTGGCCGCCGACACCGCGTCCCAGGCCTCACGGGCGATGCGCTCCGCCGTGGCGTCGTCGATGCGGCGGCCACCGTCCCGCGCGTCCTCGTCCCGCCCCTCCCGGGAAGCGGAGGAGCCGGTGGCCCCGGCAGCGTCCCGCTCCCGCTCCGGGGCCGGATCCATACGGCTCAGATGGGCCTCGATGGCTGCGCGCGCCGCACGGACGTCGGCCGACTCGGCCGGGTCCCCTTCCGGTTCTGTCGTCATGCAGGCACCGTAAGCGCGCGGGTCGCCACCGGGACGGCGCCACGCAGCGCGCCCGTCCCGGTTGGCCCGGACGCCGGGCCGGCGCGGTCACCGGCTCCCTCGCGGGGCGACCTCAGTAGGTGTGTCCGACGTGTGCGAGGGCCTGCTTCAGCAGTGCTCCCCGCCCACCCGGCATCTCGCCCTGCACGGCCGGGGAGGCCGCTTCCTGCGGGCTGAACCAGACGAGGTCGAGGGCGTCCTGACGGGGACGGCAGTCGCCGGCCACCGGCACGATGTAGGCGAGGGACACCGCGTGCTGGCGGGGGTCGTGGTACGGGGTGATGCCCGCCGTGGGGAAGTACTCGGCGACGGTGAAGGGCTGGAGGGAGGCGGGGACCCTGGGCAGGGCCACGGGACCGAGGTCCTTCTCCAGGTGGCGCAGCAGCGCGTCACGGACCCGCTCGTGGTGCATGACACGGCCGGACACCAGGGTGCGGCTGATCGTTCCGTCCGCGCCGATGCGCAGGAGCAGCCCGACGCTGGTGACTTCGCCGCTGTCGTCCACGCGCACGGGGACGGCCTCGACGTACAGGATGGGCATGTGGCCCCTGGCCATCTCCAGTTCGTCCGTGGACAGCCAGCCGGGCGTGGTCTCGGTCATATCAGACATCGCTTGATCATACTTACCCGGCCGGTCCCAGCGGAACGGGGCGGGAGGGGCACACCGCTCGTTCGGGTGAGGTTTCCGGGGAACTCCCGTACGGCTTCCCGGCGCCCCGGCTCGCCGGGGGAGAAGACCGATGCCCGTCCGGACGTTCGGATTTTGCGGATCAGGCATACGCTATTGCTCATGGAGCAAAGCGAAGAAGATCTGGACGGTCTGGTACGCAAGCGGATCCGCGCCCTGCGGGTGGCGCAGGGCTGGTCCCTTGAGGAGCTCGCCACCCGCGCCCGGCTCAGCCAGTCCTCCCTGAGCCGCATCGAGAACGGCCGGCGCCGCCTGGCCCTCGACCAGCTGGTCATCCTCGCCCGCGCCCTGGACACCACGCTCGACCAGCTCGTGGAGACCGCCGCCGAGGACGTCGTCATCAGTCCGATGGTCGACGGCGCGCGCGGACAGCTGCGCTGGCCGATCAAGGGCGAGCCGGGCATGACCGTCATCCGCCAGCGGATCACCGACCCCCCGCCGGACAACCCCTCCCGCATGCGCGCGCACCCGGGACGGGAATGGCTCGTCGTCCTGTCCGGCACGGCGACCCTCATGCTGGGGCACCGCCGCTTCCGCATCGAGACCAACCAGGCCGCGGAGTTCCCCACGATGATGCCGCACGCGATCGGCGCGGAAGGGGGCCCGTGCGAGCTCCTGGGCATCTTCGACCGCGACGCCCGCCGCGGCCACCAGCGCGACGACGGCGACCGCGACTCCCGGGAGCCGTCGGGCCGGTGAGACGGTGCGGGGCGGCCGCGTCTTGCGCCTCGGGCAGCGAACGGGGCGATTGTCTTGCGCAAAAGGAATGAAGTCGTGCCGCAGACGCATGGGCGTCCTAGCGTGGAGGCATGACCCACGCACACCCCCACTCCCACTCCGGCTCCTCCGCGCACTCCCACTCCCGCTCCCACGGCGCGGACAGTCAGGCGGAGATCCTCGACCTGGACGCGGAAGTCCTCGCCGAGCACACCGCCGCCCTCATCTCCTGGCTGCCCCTCCGGACACCCCCGCGCGAGATCGTGGACCTGGGCTGCGGCACGGGAGCGGGCACCTTCGCCCTCCTCGACCGCTTCCCCGAAGCCCACGTCACCGCCGTCGACTCCTCGGCCGAGCACCTTCAGCGGCTGAGGGAGAAGGCGTGCGCCCGGGGCGTGGAGGGGCGCGTACGCACCGTGCAGGCCGACCTCGACCGGACCGACTGGCCCGACCTCGGCACCCCGGACCTGGTGTGGGCCTCGGCCTCCCTGCACCACATGCTCCACCCCGACCGCGCCCTGCGTGAGGTCCACGACCTCCTCGCCCCCGGCGGACTGTTCGCCGTGGTCGAGCTGGCCGGCTTCCCCCGCTTCCTGCCCGAGGACGCCCCGGAGGACCGGCCCGGCCTGGAAGAGCGCTGTCACACCGCGAGCGACCGCTTCCACGCCGAGCACGTGCCCCACCGGGGCGCCGACTGGGGGCCGATGCTCACCGGCGCCGGATTCGTCCTCGACGGCGAACGCACGATCACCGTGAACGTCGAGGCCTCCCGCGACGAGACGATCGGCGCGTACGCCCTCGGCGGTCTGCGGCGCATCCGGCACGGCGTCGCCGACGTCCTCCCGCCCGAGGACCTCGCCGCGCTCGACCGGCTCCTCGACACCGACGGGCCCCACAGCATCCTGCGCCGCGACGACCTCGGCGTACGCACCGAGCGCACCGCCTGGGCCGCCCGCCGCGAGGGCTGATCCACGGTTCGACCTCAGTGGTCGTCGACGGCGACGGGGACGCCCAGGCGGTCGGCCACGGCGGTGAGGGCCGCTCCCAGGGGGAGCGCGACGCGGGTGACGGCGTACCGGTCGCCCCGTGTCGGGTCCCGGTTGACGATCAGCACCGGTTTCCCTGCCTGGGCCGCCTGGCGCACGAACCGGAGCCCGGACATCACCGTCAGGGAGGAGCCCAGGACCAGCAGCGAGGTCGCCTCGCGGACCAGCTCGCGGCAGTGCTCGACCCGGGACGGCGGGACGGCCTCGCCGAAGAACACCACGTCGGGCTTGAGGACGCCGCCGCAGAGCGCGCAGGGCATCACGCGGAAGTCGCCGACCTGCTCGTCGGTGAGGTCGGCGTCGCCGTCCGGGTTGATCCCGGCCGCCACCGGATCGAAGCCCGGGTTGGCCTCCTCCAGCCGCCGGGCGAGGTCGCGGCGCGGGCTGAAGGTGCCGCAGGAGAGGCACACGACCCGGTCCAGGCTCCCGTGGAGTTCCACGACGCCCTCGCTGCCGCCGGCCTGGTGCAGACCGTCGACGTTCTGGGTGATCACGCCCGAGAGCAGGCCGTGCCGCCCGAAGGCGGCCACGGACCGGTGCCCGGCATTGGGGCGGGCCCGGCCGAAGGTGCGCCAGCCGAGGTGGCTGCGCGCCCAGTAGCGGCGCCGGGCCAGGGGGCTCGCGGTGAAGTCCTGGTAGGTCATCGGGGTGTGCCGACTCAGGCTCCCGCCCTCGCCCCGGTAGTCGGGAATGCCCGACTCCGTGGAGAGGCCCGCTCCGCTGAGCACCAGCACGCCGCCGGCGCCCAGCGCGTCGACGACCGGCTCCGGGTCCGTGGTGCCCGGCGGCAGGTCCTCGCCGGGGGTCCAGCTCAGGGTGGGACGCATGCGCATGCCGCCAGGGTACGGAACGGGCGCCCCCACCCGCCTCCGCCGCGACGGCACCGCGGCCCGGGACGCCGCCGCGCGACCCGGGGCGGGGACCGGCGGGGGACGGGCCCCCACCGGATCGGCACCCGCACCGGCCGGACGGGGCGGGACCGGCCGGACGGGGCGGAACCGTCCGGCCGGTGCGCACCGGTCAGACGAGGCAGAACTCGTTGCCCTCCGGGTCCTGGAGGACCACCGCGTAGTAGTCCATGCCGTTCGGCTCGTCCATCGCGTACAGGACGGTGGCGCCGATCGCCGTCAGCCGGGCCACCTCGCCGTCCACCCGCTCCCGGCGCAGCGCGAGCGGCACCTCGCGGCCGCCGCCGACCTTGAGGTCCAGGTGGACGCGGTTCTTGACGGTCTTCGGTTCCGGGACGCGCTGGAACCAGACCCGGGGACCCGTGCCCTCCGGGTCCACGATGGACTCCGGGAGCTCCCCGGCGTCCCCGCCCAGCTCCTCCTCGGGAACACCGATGGCCTCCCAGTACGCCCGCCAGGTGGCGTGGCCCGCGGGCGGCGGATCGGGGACGTACCGCAGGGCCTCCAGCCAGAAGGGCACGAGGCGCTGGGGGTCGGCGCAGTCGATGGTCAGCTGCAGGGTCATCTCGGGGCGCCCGGAACGCCCGGGGTGCTCGGAGGGTGAGGTTCGGTCCATGCCACGAGCTTCCCAGACCCCACTGACAGACGACCGTTTCACGCCAACAGGCCAGATGTGGAACGTCGTTCGTCCATCCCTACCAGTGAGTCACCTCCTGGGGGAGAATCACCCGCAGGCGACGAACGAGGGGGAACCGTCCATGACCGTCACCACCGGTGCCGAAGCGCCCGAACTCGCGGGGAACCCGCTGCTCGGCTCCATGCTCGACCTCAAGAACGACTCCCTGGAGACCTTCCTGCGCGCCCGGCGCGAGCACGGGGACGTCGTACGGATCACCGCGGGACCGCCCGGCATCCGCGCCACCGTCTACGGCGTCTTCTCCGCCGAGGGGGCGCAGCAGGTCCTCGCCGGCGAATCGGCCAACTTCCGCAAGGACAACGCCTTCTACCAGGAGGTCCGCGAGTCCTTCGGCAACGGTCTCCTCACCAGCCAGGACGAGGACTACCTCCGCCAGCGCCGCCTCGTCCAGCCCCTCTTCACCCGCCGCCGCGTCGACGGTTACGCGGCGGCCGTCGCCGCCGAGGTCACCACCCTCACCGGGGAGTGGCGGGACGGCGGCGCCGCGTCCGTCGACGTCCTCCAGGAGATGGCCCGGCTCGCCCTGCGCGCCGTCGCCCGCATCCTCTTCGGCACGGACGTCGACGCGGCCGTGCGGATCGTCGAGCGCAGCTTCCCCGAACTCGGCGCCTACGTGCTGCGCCGCGGCTTCTCCCCCCTCAACGTCCCCCGCAGCTGGCCCACCCCCGGCAACCGCAGGGCCGCGGCCGTCCACCGGGCGCTGTACGAGGTCTGCGACCGCATCATCGCCGAACGCCGCGCCTCCGGCCGGACGTCGGACGAGGGCGACGACCTCCTCACGCTCCTCGTCGGGGCCGAGAGCGCCGAGGACGGCAGCTTCGACGCCACCGAACTACGCGAACAGGTCCTCGTCTTCCTGCTCGCCGGGCACGAGACCACCGCCACCTCCCTCGGCTTCGCCCTCCACCTGCTCGGCCTCCACCCGGAGGCGCGGAAGCGGGCGCGGGAGGAGGTCGACCGGGTCCTCGCGGGCCGCACCCCCGGCGCCGCCGACCTCGACGCGCTGCCCTACGTCACCCAGGTCCTCAAGGAGGCCATGCGCCTCTTCCCGGCCGCCCCGGTCGTCGGCCGCCGCGCCGTCGCCGCCACCGAGATCGGGGGCGTCACCATTCCGGCGGGCGCGGACGTCCTCGTGGCCCCCTGGGTCACCCACCGCCACCCGGACTACTGGGAGGACGCGGAGCGCTTCGACCCCGACCGCTTCACGCCCGAGGCGGAGGCCGCCCGCCCCCGGTACGCCTGGTTCCCCTTCGGCGGCGGCCCGCGCGCCTGCATCGGCCAGCACTTCTCGATGCTGGAGTCGGTGATCGCCCTGGCGATGATCCTCCAGCGGTACGACTTCGAGGCCATCGACACCGAGGTGCCCCTCACCTCCGCGATCACCCTCCAGGCGGCGGGCCCGGCCCGCTGCCGCCTGATCCCCAGGGAGGCGTAGCCACCACCCCGGAGCCGAGGGCCCGGCCCGGCTCCGGGCCCCGGGATATTCCGTACCGCACCGGTCGGCGGAAGTGCAGACTCGCCCCATGGTGGACACGAGGGCGTTCCAGGAAGAGATCGGCCGCTGGGCGGCAGGCGGCTCCGGCGGTACGGCGAGGGAACTGGCCCCGGGGCTGCGGACGGCGGTGCTCCTGGAAGGGCCGAGCGACTTCGCGGCCGTGGAGACCCTGGCCGCACGGCGCGGCCGGGACCTCGCCGCGGAAGGCGTGTGCGTGGTCTCGATGGGCGGGGCGATGAACATCGCCCGCTACGCCGCTCTGCTCGGACCGCCCGGCCTGGGCCTGCGTCTGACGGGGCTGTGCGACGAGGGCGAGCAGGGCTTCTACGAAAGGGGTCTGAAGCGGGCCGGGGCGCCGCCCGGGGGCTTCTTCGTCTGCGTGGCCGACCTGGAGGACGAGCTCGTCCGCGCGCTGGGCCCGGAGCGGGTCGAGGAGATCATCCGGACGGAGGGCGACCTGCGGGCCTGGCAGACCTTCCTGAACCAGCCCGCACAGCACGGCCGGTCCCGGCAGCGGCAATTGCGGCGCTTCCTCGGCACGAAGAAGGGCCGCAAGATCCGCTACGGCCACCTCCTGACGGAGGCCCTCGACACCGGACGGGTGCCGAGACCCCTCGACGACCTCCTGACGAGTCTGTGACCGCCGTACGCCGATGCCGCGGGCCACTCGACCCTGATCCGCCGGACACCCCCTGGGGGGCCCGGATCTCGAAGGCGGAGCGCGCCTTCTCCAGCAGGTCGGCGGCGGCCTTCGCCGCGCCCTTCCCGTCGGGCACGTCCACCCCCGGGGTCACGCGCTCCTGCCGGGAGGTGACGACGACGAGGGTCTTGTACAGCCGCCTCGGGACGCCGTCCTCCTGACGGTTGCAGGCCTCGGTGACGACCGCCGCGTCACGGCCCTGCCGGGTGGTGGACTCGACGGTGGCGACGCCGGGGACGCCACCGGCCGGCGGAGAGGCCGGCTCGTGCTCCCTCTTCCACCGCTCGGCGATCGCCCGAGGGGTCTCGGTGGCCTTCTCCATCCGGTCCACGAGCAGCCACGCGTCGCCCCCGGGCGCGGTGCAACGGGTGCCCCGGTGGGCCCCGTTCTCGTTGTCCAGCCTGTCCTCGACGGCGATCGTCCAGTCGGCCGGGGCCGCGACGGACAGCCCCGTCCGGTACTCGTCGTACCCCTTCCAGCCCTCCGGCGGCCCGTCGCCCGTGAACCGGAGCACCAGGATGACGACCGGGGCCAGGACGACCACGGCGGCGGCTCCGGCGCCGTAACGGCCGCGGAGCAGTCGTACCGGCAGCGGGGCGGGCTGCCCGCCCGGCGCGCCGTCCACCACCACGGTGGGGGTACGCACCGGTGCGGGGCGGGCCGGGGGAGCGGCGAGGGCGTTCAGGAGGGGCCGCGCGGCCTGGACGGTGAGGCGGCTCTCGGGCTCCTTCCGCAGCAGGCCGGTGATCAGCGCCGTCATCTCCCTCTCGCCCTCCCCGTCCCGTGCCCCGCGCGGGTCGGTCCCCGAACGCCCGCGAGACGCGGGGGAGTTCCGCCGGTCGCTCACCGTGCTCCGACGACAGGCGCCCGCCGGTGGGCGATCGCCCCGTCCTGGAACGATTCGCCCCTCCACCCGGCGCGGTAGGGACCGGACGCCTGCGACGCGCGCGGTACACGCGCCCCGCGACCGGACGCCGGCGCCGGCGGGCCCGTACGGCGCGGGACTCGGGCCGCGCACGGACCGTACGGCTTCCGGGTCGTACAACCACCGCGGTATGCCGCTGGGTTGACGCCCGGGCGGTCACGGGTGGTTAGGCTGCGGCGATGAAGCCCCGTCCTCCCCGCGGCCCCCTCGCCAACGTCCTCATAGGCGTCGCGATGACGGGGCTGGCCCTGCTCCTCGGGCAGGACGCCACCGCCCAGGGCTGGCCGGCCCTCGACGCTCCGGCCTGCGCGCTCGTCGTCGTGGTCAACCTGCCCGCGGTGGTCCGGACGCGCTTCCCGGTCGCCGTGTTCCTCCTCGCGCAGAGCGGCTTCGCGGTCTACGTGTCCCTGGGGTACTGGCCCGTGGTCAACTCCCTGGCCACGCTCCTGGCGACCTACACCCTCGCCTCGGAGCGCCCGGCCCGGATCTCGGTGCCCGGCGCGGCGCTCACCGGCCTGACGTGGCTCGGCGCCGGTGTGCTCAACGAGGCGTACGGCTGGCACCGCGGTTCGCTGACGGCCGCCGCGGGCCAGGCGGTGGTCTTCCCCGCCGTGCTGTGGTGGTTCGGCGCGCTCTCGCGCAAGGCCACCGAACTCACCCGCGCGCTCGCCGCCGAGCAGGAGGAACGGGCCCTGCGGGAGGTCGCGTACGAGCGCGGCAGGATCGCCCGCGAGCTCCACGACGTGGTCGCCCACCACATGGCGGTGATCTCCGTGCAGTCGGGGCTCGCGCGCTTCGTCTTCGACAGCGACCCGGCGACCGCGCGCGCCGCCCTGGACACCATCGCCGACACGGGCACCGAGGCGCTCGACGAACTCCGCCGCATGCTCACGCTGTTGCGCGAGGGCACCGACCCGCGCGCGCCGGACCGCCCGATGCCCGGCCTCGCCCGCCTCGGCGAACTCGTGGCGCGGGTCGGGGCCGGAGGGACGCCCGTCGCGCTGACCGTCGAGGGGGTCCCCCGCCCGATCGGCTCCGGCGCCGACCTCTGCGCCTACCGCGTCGTCCAGGAGTCGCTCACCAACGTCCTCAAGCACGCGCCCGGAGCCGCGACCGAGGTCGTCGTCCGCTACGGGTCGCGGCACCTGGAGGTCGACGTCACCAACGAGGGCGGGCGGACGATTCCGGCCCACATGCCCGCGGGAACCGGCCACGGCTTGATCGGCATGCGGGAGCGGGCCAAGCTGTACGGCGGGCGGATCGACATCGGCCCGCGCGACGAAGGCGACGGGTTCGCCGTGCGACTGACCCTGCCCCTCACGGCACAGGCCGGCGCACCGCCCGCCACCGGCCGTCGCGGTGGCCCCGGCCCGGACGACCGGCTCCCGCCGGCGGTCCGGGAGGGCTGAGCCCGCCGACGCGACAGGAGGACCACCTCTCGTATGAGCCAGGTGATCAGGGTCCTGGTCGTCGACGACCAGTTCCTCATCCGCGCGGGCCTGGTCGGGCTCCTGAAGGCCGCCCCGGGCACGGAGGTGGTCGGAGAGGCCGTGGACGGCGAGGAGGCCGTGGCGCTCGCGGCGCGCCTCCGCCCCGACGTCGTCCTCATGGACATCCGGATGCCCGGCGGCAACGGGATCGACGCCACCGCCCGCATCCTCGCCGAGGCGACCGACCCGGCGCCCCGCGTCCTGATCCTCACCACCTTCGACCTGGACGAGTACGTGTACGGGGCGCTGCGCGTCGGCGCCTCCGGCTTCCTGCTCAAGGACTCCGGGCCCGAACGGCTCCTGGCGGCGGTGGCCGCCGTGGCCGGCGGCGACCACCTCTTCGCGCCGAGCGTCACCAGGCGCCTCGTCGAGGCGTTCGCCCACCGGGCCGCCCCCGCCGCCGAGGAGGCCGGCCGGGCCGGGGCACCCGGACTGGACGTGCTGACCGGCCGGGAGCGCGAGGTGCTCCGACTGACCGGCAGGGGCCTGTCGAACCGGCAGATCGCCGGGGACCTCCACATCAGCGAGGCCACCGTCAAGACCCACCTCAACCGCGCCATGGGAAAGCTCGGCCTGGCCAGCCGCGCGCAGGCGGTCGTCGTCGCCTACGAGAGCGGCCTCGTCGTACCGGGCCTCTGAACAGGAGGGCCGGGCCCTGCGCAGAGTTCGCTTTTCTATCTCCCATCCGCGTTGTTTCTAGAATGGGCGCGTGGAGGACATCGATGCGATCGCGGCGTTGCAGGATCCGGTACGCCGCCGCCTGTACGAGTACGTGGCGGCCCAGGGCCGCGAGGTCGGCCGCAACGAGGCCGCGGAGGCGGCCGGGGTGGCGCGCACGCTCGCCGCGCACCATCTGGACAGGCTGACCGAGGCCGGGCTGCTCGAAAGCGGCAGCCGCCGTCTGACGGGCCGCTCGGGGCCCGGGGCCGGGCGCCCCGCCAAGGTCTACACGCGGGCGCGGACCGAGCGGTCGGTGTCGCTGCCCGCGCGCGACTACCGCACCGCCGCCGAACTCCTGGCCGAGGCCGCCGAGGAGGCCGGCCTCGACACCGGACTGCACGCGGCCGCGCGCCGCCGGGGCGAGGCCCTGCGCGGTCCGGCGGCGCCCTGCGGAGACCTCGAAGAGGCCATGGGGGTGCTGGCCGCCCGGGGCTACGAGCCACATCTGGAAGAGCCGCATCCGGAAGAGGGGGAAGGCGCCGGAGGCCCTGAAGGGAGGGCGGGAGCGGACGGGCGCGTCGTCCGCATGCGCAACTGCCCCTTCCACGCCGTCGCCGAGCGCTTCCCGCCGCTCGTCTGCGGCATGAACCTCGCCCTGCTGGAAGGGCTGCTCGGCACGGACGGGCCGGTGCGCGCCCGCATGGACGCCCGGCCGGGGGAGTGCTGCGCCGTGGTCGAGAACTCTAAAAACAATGAACGTTGACATAGAAAAGCGGGCCGTGCTGAGATGAGGCCATGACCGCCTCCCCGCACGCCGTCCACCTCGCCCAGCTCAACGTCGCCACGCTCCTCCACCCCTTCGACGACCCGCGCGTGAAGCCGTTCGTCGACCTGCTCGACCCGGTCAACGCCGCCGCCGACGACGCGCCCGGCTTCGTCTGGCGGCTGGTGGAGGAGGGAGCGGCCGACGCCACCGGCCTGCGCCCGGCGGGCGAGGACGTCATCGTCAACCTGTCCGTGTGGGAGACCCAGGAGGCCCTGTGGGACTTCGCCTACCGCAGCGGACACCTGGAGGCGATGCGGCGGCGCCGCGAATGGTTCGCACGGCACGCCGAGGCGCACCTGGTGCTCTGGTGGGTCCCCGCCGGTCACCTCCCGACCGTCGGTGAGGCCCTGGAACGGCTGACGGACCTGCGCGCGCACGGGCCGTCCCCCCGCGCGTTCACCTTCGCCTCCTCCTCCACCGCCGCCGAGGCCGCCCGGCACCTCGGGGACGTGCCGTCGGCGACGTCACCGGCGACGGGCGGGCATCGACGACCCGGAGAGCCCCTCGAACGGCCGGTGCGTTCCCCGGACGTCCGTGCAGGTGTGCATCCCGGTCCGCAGGGCAGGCGGTCCTCCTGAGAGCGGGGAACGTCCGAGAACGGAGGAGTGAGCGACATGGCGGAGAACGTGTGGAGCTACGGCGAGGCGTTCGGCCACCTGGTGGGCACTGACCTGACCGGCTGGCGGGTCGAGGCGACCGACGGGCACATCGGAAAGGTCGACAAGCACTCCGACGAGGTCGACGACTCCTACCTGGTCGTCGACACCGGGGTGTGGATCTTCGGCAAGGAGGTGCTGATCCCGGCGAGCGCGGTCACCCGGATCGACCTGGAGGGGCAGGAGGTGCACCTCGGTCTGACCAAGGAGCAGATCAAGGACGCGCCGGAGTTCCACTCCGACAAGCACCTCGCCGACCGGCAGTACCGGGAGGAGATCGGCGTCTACTACCGGACGGGCGGCCCGTTCGGTGGCGGACTCCTCGGGGGCGGACCGCGCGCGGTCTGACCCCGGGCGCACAACGACGGGGCGGTCCCCGCGGTCGAGCGGCCGCGGGGACCGCCCCGTCCCGTGTCAGCCCTCCAGCTCCTTGTGGTCCGCCCGGCTCCTGGCGGCCGCCGAGTGCAGCGCCCGCAGGGCCAGCAGCAGCACGCCGACGTCGTCCAGGTAGACGGGGTCGGGGATCAGGTCGACCGGCGACACCGTGTACACCACGGCCGCCCAGAAGAGGGCCTTGGACTGCAACGGGACGCCGGCGTCGAGGAGCAGCCTGCGGGCCCGGAAGACACGAAAGAGCAGAACGGCCGCGTACCCCGCCACCACGAGCGCGAGGACCACGGCCACCACAATCCAGAGAGAACCGTCCATGGAGCTCTCCTACCCCCGTGTCTCCGCGTCGCACCGGTCGGGCACGTCTCGTCCGGCACGGCGTCCGCAGGACGGCGCGGACGGCGAAGGGGGCCCTCCCGCGCACGGGAAGGCCCCCTCGCGCACACCGGGTCAGGCGGCCCGGTACGCCGTCGTCAACCGCGCGACCGCGCCCGTCAGATCGCCCGAGATCAGCAGCCGGTCCGCCTCCGCGAACGGCTTGGCCGTCGCCGGGGTGACGTCCTGGCCGATCTTCTTCTGGACGACGTCCCGCGCCCGGGACAGCAGCTCCCGGCCCTCCGGCGACGTCCCGCGCCCGGCCGCCTGGAGCACCTTGGCCGCGATCCCGATCGCCTTGAGCGTCAGCTCGCCCCCGGCCTGCGGCACCGGCCGGGTCGTCAGCCCCCAGCCGAACGGGAACTGCGGGTCGTACGAGGCATCACCGACGTTGATCGGCAGCTGCGCCTCCGACTTCGGCCAGGTGGCCGGGAGCTGACCGGTGAACGGCCGCGTCCCGTACAGCACGTCCGCCACGCCGTCGCCCTCGGTGCCGGGCAGCCAGGACGCCACCAGGGCGTCGATCGCCCCGAGCCGGTCCCCGATCAGCTGCGGCCGCCCGGAGACGACCAGGACCGCGCACGGCATCGCCGCGCACACCTTGTCCACCGCGGCCTCGTCCGCCGCCGTCAGCTCCAGGTCGTGGCCGTTGCCCACGTCGCCGATGCCCTCGGCGTACGGCGTCTCGCCGACCACCACGACCCCGACGTCGTACCCCCCGGTCGCGGCCGAGGCGTCCTTCGAGTAGTCGATCGTCGTGCCCGGGGCCGCCTTGCGCATGCCTTCGAGGATCGTGGTGCCGGTCGTGTTCCGGCCGGACGAGCCCTGCCAGCTGATGGTCCAGCCGCCGGCCTGGTTGCCCAGGTCGTCGGCGTTGGAGCCGGCGACGTACACCTTCTGCGTCCTCTTCAGCGGCAGCACGCCGCCGTCGTTCTTCAGCAGCACCTGCGACGCGGCGACCGCCTCCCGCGCCACGGCGCGGTGCGCGGCCGAACCGACCGAGCCGAGGTGGGTGGTGTCGGCGTACGGCTTCTCGAACAGGCCGAGCCGGAACTTCTGGGTCAGGATCCGCGCGACCGCGTCGTCCACGCGCGCCCGGGAGACCCGCCCGGCGGTGACCTCCTCCGCCAGGATCCGGGTGAAGTCCTGGTAGTTGGTTGGCACCATGATCATGTCGAGGCCGGCGTTGACCGAGGTCCGCACGTCGCTCGCGTAGTCGCCGGGGATCTGGTCGATCGCCTGCCAGTCGCTGATCACGAAGCCCTCGAAGCCCATGCGGTCCTTGAGGACGCCGTTGATCATCTCGGCGTTGGCGTGCATCTTCACCGGGCCCTCGTCGTCACCGATGACGTCGAGCGAGGAGTACGAGGGCATGACCGTGCCCGCCCCGCGCTTCACCGCCTCGGCGAACGGCGCCAGGTGCACCGCCTCCAGCTCCTGCCGGGTCACCTTGGTGACGCCCTGGTCGATCGTGTACGAACCCGTCGTCGACGACCCGAACTCCGTACCGCCGTCGCCGACGAAGTGCTTGGCGCTGGTGAGCACCTTGTCGTTGCGGTGCAGGTCCGCGCCGCTGCTCGCGCCCTGCATGCCGTTGATGACCGTCTCCATGGCCTTCACCAGGGCCGGGTCCTCGCCGAACGCCTCGTACGAACGGCCCCAGCGCTCGTCCCGGGTGACGCACACGCAGGGTGCGAAGTCCCACGGGACGCCGGTGGCCCGGACCTCCTTGGCGGTGACCGCCCCGGTCCGCTCGGCGACCTTCGGGTCGCGTCCGGCGCCGATGCCGATGTTGTGCGGCATGATCGTCGCGCCGATGACGTTGTTGTGCCCGTGCACCGCGTCCACGCCGTATATCAGCGGGATCTGGAAGCGGGTGGCCTGCGCCCGGAGCTGGTAGGCGTCGACCATCTTCGCCCACGACTCGGGCGTGTTGGGCGTCGGCACCGAGCCGCCGCCGGAGAGCAGCGAGCCCAGCCGGTAGGAGGCGATGTCGCCCTGCGACCGCAGCGCGTTGCGCTCGGCCTGCGTCATCTGGCCGGCCTTCTCCTCCAGCGTCATCCGCCCGAGCAGGTCCGCGACCCGCTTCTTCACCGGCAGCCGCTTGTCGAGGTACGGAAGGCCGTGCGCGTCCACGACGACCTGCGGCACCTCGGTGGGCGCCTTGGCGCCGGTGACCTCCAGCGCGAGCGGGATCGTCTCGGCCTCCTCGGCCGAACCGTCCTTCCTCGTCGCCACGGTGACGGTGTGGGAGGTGCCGGACGGGGTGCCCGCGGGGAAGGTCAGGGTGCCGCTGACCGGCGCGTAGTCCCTGCCTGCTTCGGCGGTCCCCTTCCCGGTCGCGTACGCGACGGTGACGGGCTCGCCGACGGGGCCCGAGCCGGTGGTGGCCACCGTCACCTTCACCCGCGCGCTGCCGCCCTCGGCCACCGGGTACACGGCGGCGTCGGTGATCACCTTGGTGTTCAGCGCGGGCTCGGCCCTGCCGTACAGCTCCACCCCGTCGAGGGCGAACGTGCCGGGGGAGCCGGGCGGCAGGGTCAGGGCGTAGCCCCACATCTCGTTGAGCCCGAGGATCTGGTCGATGCCGCCGACGGGCTGGTAGTCGGCCCGGTACTGGAACTCGGAGAACGGGATCTCGACGAGGTGCCAGCCCTCCCAGTCGTCGGTGAAGGACGTGGTCCACAGCTCGGACGCCTCGCCGTTGGCGCCGCCGTCCTTGAGCTCGAAGTTGATCCGCTTGCCCGAACCGGGCGGCAGGGGAGCGGTGTTCTGGCCATACCACCAGAAGCGGACGCCCTTGAACGCGGTCCAGTCGTGGGCCGGCTCGTCGAAGGCGAAGTCGTGGGTGAACCCGCCCCAGCCGCTGATGTCGAACGTGCCCTCCAGGACCTTGGAGCCCTCGGGCGCGTCGGCGCGCTCGGAGAGCCGCAGCGCGGGGTGGTCGTCGGCGTCGCTGCCCCAGGTGAAGATGCCCTCCGCGGGCGGGTTGCCGAAGGGCACCTCCCCCTCGAACCGGTCGACGGCCACCGGCACGGGCTCGTCGGCGGCCGCGCTCGGCAGCGCCCCGGCGAGCAGACCGCCGAGCACGGCGCCGGCGGCGAGCACCGCCGTCGCGGTTCTGCCCCGGACACGGTTCCCGAAGCGGCTCTGGTGTCTGGTGCGTGGCATTGCGGCTCCTTCAGTACGGGATGCGGTGGTGCGGGCGGCGGACCGGGCGGAATCCTTCGATCACTTCACGAACACGGTCCGCGACGGTGGAAACCCCCTCGGACCCGGCGCCCGGGGCCCGGAGAACGGCGGTGTCGCCGTCCCTCCTCACGCGCGGAGTCGGCGATCGTGGCACACACGGGGGCCTCCGCGTCGAGGGACGACATCGCTGTCAGAACCCTTCTGGGAGCGCTCTCAGAGCGCTCTCAGAGTGGTGCGGCGAGTCAACCGCCAGCCCGTCACGTCGTCAAGAGTCAACACCGACAACGACTGAAACCCGCGTCGCTCCGGGCTGAGGCGCTCGTGGAGTTCTTCGTGTGTTCAAAGCCTGAACGCACGAAGGGCCTTGACGAGCCGTCCCCTCCGACAGGCGATCCACGCCCCCGGTCCGCCTCCGGTCCGCGGGTCCTCGTGGAGAGGAGCACCGACATGAGCATGGCGAGGCTCCGGTTAGGGTGCTGGTTCGACGACGAAGGGGGAACCGGCGCCATGACGTTTCCGCATCCACACGCGCAACCGCACCCGCCACCACATCCGCAGCAGTATCCGCACCCGTCCCCGTATCCGCCCCCGCACCCGTCCGCGTATCCGCCTCCGTATCCATCGGCGCATCCGCCCCCGCACCCGTCGGCGGCCCACTGCGAGGTCTGCGGGGCGCTGCCCGCGACCGCCGTGACCGTCCGCGCCCACCAGGGCATGGTCGTCATCATGCGCACGGTCACGCGGCGCGGAGTCCTCTGCCGCACGTGCGGACTCGCCGTCTACCGGCAGATGACCTCCGACACCCTGCTGACCGGCTGGTGGGGCCTCTTCTCCTTCTTCGTCACGCCCTTCGTGGTCCTGTCGAACGCCTTCGGCGCCCGGGCCGCCCTGCGCCGGCTGCCCGAGCCGTACGGCGCCGTACGGCCGCGGCTCCACCCCGGCAGGCGGGTCCTGCGCCGGGCCCCCGCGATGCTGATCCTCACCCCGGTCGCCCTCGTCGCCCTGGCGATCCCGGCCCTGCTGGTCGTGGGCCTGCTCTCGGGCGGTGGCGGCGGGTCCGTCGCGCTGTCGGCGGGCGACTGCGTGCGCAACGAAGCCGACTGGCCCGAGCAGCAGTTGCGGAAGATGGACTGCGGCTCCCCGCTGGCGGAGTACCGGGTGCTGGACGAGGCGTCCTGCGGGCCCGGCGACCACCTGCTGCACGCCGAGTACACGATCGGCGCACCCGGAAGGCCGGGATCCTGCGTCACGCCCCTCTGACGGACCGGCGCGAACGGCGTGAACGACGTGAAGGGGGAGTGCGTGGAGCAGGCTTCGTTCATCCGGTTCCAGGGAGTGGTGAGGCACCCGCGAGGGCACTTCCCGGGCGTCTTCGTGCTCGCCAACGAGCTGGCGGCGCAAGGCAGGCTGACCGAGGAGCAATACCGGTTCTGGAGGGCGGGCAACGACTGGTACGACGCCCGCTACACCAACCCGTCCCACGTGGATCCCGCCGTGTACGACCCCCGGGTGCATCCGGGCGCCGTGGCCTGGTTCAAAGCGTCCGCCCGTGACCTCGTCGAGCGCGTGGACGGCTATCTGGAACTCCTCGCGGCCCACGGCGTCGAGTGCCGCCGCCTGGAGACCTCGCACCCCGGCAGGATCATCTACGAGGACGAGGACCAGGTCGTGGTGGCGGCGGACGAGGAACGGGACGGCGGCTGAACCGCCGTCCCGGGCACGGCCGTCCGGACCGTCCGCGGCCCGGTGCCACCACCTCGGGCGGTGGCACCGGGCCGCGGCGGAGCGCTCACGCGGCCGGTGTCACCTGCCGTACCACGCGTTGCGGATCGTCAGAGTCGACGCGTTGCCCTGCCTGTCCGTGACCTCGGCGGCGAGGGAGACGCCGCCGCCCTTCGCCGGGCTCTTCACGGAGATCCGGCCGTTCCGGACCTCCACCGACCTCCAGGTCTTCCCGTCGTCGTAACTCACCGACACGGAGAGCGACTTGAGGTTCTTGCCGGCCGCCGAACCCTGCACGGTCACCGGGACCGGGACCGGAGCGCCCGCGGGAGCGCGCGAGGCGAGGTCGACGGGCGGTGCGAAGCGGACCGTGGACACCGGCAGGGCGGTGGTGGCCGCGACCTGCTTCGAGCGGAACGTGAAGCCGACGTCGATCCGGGTGGAGGCCGCGGCGACGTCCGCCGGGCGCTCCACGGAGGCCGTCAGCCGGTACTCGGCGTCGGCGGCGCCGACCGTGAAGGGCTGCGAGCCGCTCAGCGGGTCGTCGTTCTCGGCGACCTTGACGCCGTCGCGGTACAGCGCCGACGTGGCCGAGGTGTACCTCGTGCTCCCCGCGTGGCCCTCGCCGTCGGCGAGCAGCGGCAGGGCTCCGACGAGCAGCTGCTCGCCCGTGACCGGGTCGGGAGCGGTGCGGAAGACGCCCGTGTCCTTGCCCAGGAGCGGGCCGAGGACACCCGTGTTGAACGTCTCCCGGTACGTCCCGCCGGCCTCGTAACGCTTCGGCCGGACCATCTCGTAGGCGCCCTCGAAGGCCGGGTGGCCCCACTCGTCGGGCTCGCCCAGCTGGTTGAACCTGGTGAGCCACGTGGCCCCGTCGGCGGTGGAGACGTGGAGGGTGCGCGTGCCAGGCGCCGCCTGCGGCGCGGAGAACCCGTTGCCCTCCGGCGCGCCGGGAAGGTGGGCGTACGGGGAGGCGAGGGCGGACTTCCCGGGGGCGGAGGCGCCGAGGCCGACCGTGAGCGTGGCCAGTTCGTTCGCCTTCACGTGCTTGGTGTAGCCGGTCGCGATCCTGCTCGTCCTGCCGCCGAAGGCCACCGCGTACTGGCTGGTGGCGTTCTCGACGAAGTGGGCGTCCCAGGTCTGCAGGAGGGAGCCGTCGGTGACGGCCGGACCCGCGTGGGCGGTGCGGAAGCCGGCGAAGCCCCTGAGGACCCAGCCGCTGCCGACGCGACCGATGCCGGTGGCGCGCTCGTAGTACGTGCCCGCGTAGTCCGCCCCGTCGATGCCCGGCACGGTGAGGGTCACCGGCTTCGTGGTGCGCGCGTCGGCGACGACCGCGGTGTCGCCGGTGACGTCCAGCTTCGGCCGGGCGATCCAGTCGGTGCCCTTGGTGAAGTCCGAGGGGTCCTGGTAGACGGCCGTGTTGAACGTGTACGAGCCCTTGGGCACCCGGATCGTGTGGGCGCCCGGCTCGTCGTTGACGAAGGACTGGAAGCCCGCGGCGGGCCCGGCGACGCCGAGCAGGGTGCTGGAGAAGTTCCGGGCGTCGGCGCCGTCGCGCCCGACGACCCTGAACGTGAGGTCGTACGACTCCGCCTCCCGTACGGCCACCGCGGCCGTACGGACGGACCCGCCCGCGCCGGTGGCGGTGACGTGGGCCGAGTAGGCGCCGTCCGCCTCGCCGATCCTGGTGTCGGCGACGAGGTCGACCCCGGTCGTGCCGCCGGCGGGCACGGTCACCTTCGGGGAGCCGAGCGCGAAGAACCCGGCCGGGGCCGGCCCGCCCGCCGGGTCCAGGCCGGACACCGACAGGTCGAGGGTGACGTCCTCGGTCCCGAGGTTGCGGTAGACGACCTTCCTGGTGAGGGGCCGGTCGTCGGCGTGGGGCCACCGCGCCGTGCCGAAGTTCAGCGAGACCGGTTCGGCGATCACGCTCTGGTCCAGCGCCCTGTCGACCCGGATGCGGCCCGCACCCTGCTGGAAGGCGGTGAGGTCGCCGCCCTCGGCGGAGGCGGTCAGCGCGCCCTTGAGCTCGGCGGACTTCCAGCCGGGGTGCCGCTGCTTCAGGATCGCGGCCGCGCCCGCGACGTGCGGGGTCGCCATGGAGGTGCCGTCGAGCTCCAGGTACCCCGGAGCGGGGTGCGGGGTGCCGGGGCGGGTGTCCAGGACGCTGCCGGGGGCGGCGGCCGCCGTGACGGCGACGCCGGGAGCGGTCACGTCCGGCTTGACGGCGCCGTCGCCGACGCGCGGGCCGGTGCTGGAGAAGGGCGCCAGCCGGTCGTCCCCGTCGACCGCGCCGACGGTCAGCGCGGCGTCCGCGCTGCCCGGCGAGCCCACCGTCGACCCGCCGCTCTCGCCCTCGTTGCCCGCCGCGACGGCGAACAGGATGCCCTTCTCGGCGGACAGCCGGTCGACCGTCTCCTCCAGCGGGTCGACGCCGGGGCTGTCGGGGCCGCCGAGGCTGAGGTTGACCACGTCCGCGCCCTCGGCGGCGGCCCACTCCATGCCCGCGATGATCGCGGAGTCGTCCCCGTAGCCCTCGTCGTCGAGGACCTTCCCGCTGATCACCTCGGCGCCGGGGGCGACGCCCTTGAACCGGCCGCCCGACTTGGCGCCGGTACCGGCGGCGATCGACGCGACGTGCGTGCCGTGCCCGACGCGGTCCACGGCGTCGGGGGAGGCGGAGAAGTTCTTCTCGCCCACGACCCGCGTCCTCAGGTCGTCGTGGGTCTTGTCGACGCCGGTGTCGAGGACGGCGATCCTGACGCCCGTGCCGTCGTACCCGGACTCCCACGCCCGGTCGGCGCCGATCTGCCGGACGCCGCGGTCCAGGCTCGCGCCGCGCACCCCGTCCAGCCACACCTTGCCGATGCCGGACGCGGTGGCGCGCACGCCGTTCTTCCGCCGGTCGGTCAGCGCCTCCCACATCTCGGCCAGGTCGTCCCGGGAGGCGCGGACGGCGTCGGCGCCGATGGTCGGGAACGTGCGCCGCAGCCGGGTGTCACCGGCCGCGCGCACCTCGGCCCGCGCGGCGCCGGCGCCCCCCTCGTACCGCACGATCAGTTTGAGCCCGTCGCGGTGGCTCTCGCGCAGCCGCGGGTCGGTGAGCACGCCGAGGTCGAAGAGCCGCCGGTCCAGCCTGCCCGTGTCGATCAGGCGCTGCGCGTCGGCGGGCACCACCAGCGTGCGGTTCCCGGTGCGGCGTATCTGTACGGGTATGTGCTCGCGGCCCTCGGCGGACTCGAAGCCCACCATCCGGCCGTCGGCGTCCACCACCACGCGGTCGCCCGTGACGAGCGGGATCCGCTGGTCGCCGCCGACGCGGTTGATGTCCGGTGCGGCCGTCGCGTGCGCGGCGATCGCCGTCGCGGGGCCGGTCGTGCCTGCCGTCAGGACCATCGATGCGGCCGCTGCGACGGTGAAGGCGCCTGCTCTCTTCACATGTGCGCGCAAGTCTCCCCCAGGAGCTCGGGACGGAGTGGATCGGTCGTTTCCAGCCGGGGTCACAAGATCGCCCGCCGCTGGTCCGCGCAGTATGTGAGCTGGTGGAGGCGTGATCAACGCCGGTACGGGGGAGGGGAGTCGAGCCGCATGGTTTCAGGCCATGCCGGGATCGGCGAGTGCGATGGGGCGACGACGGCGGTGTGACGGCTCCGTGACGGCCGGGCGATGCTTGTGCGACACCGACGCCCGCCGGCCCCTCCGGACCGTGCTCCGGGGCAGGTCCCACGGGCTTTTCGAGGAGGAGCGCCCCCGCGGACGGAGGGCGCCCCTCCGATTGGCCGTATCCGCACCCGGCCGGAACGGCTCTCCGGCCGGGTGCGGGAACACGACGGGCCCGTACGGCCGCATGCGCGCGGCCGCGGCTTCACGCGGTACGTCCCTGGCGGACGGTGGTGCGACCACGGCCGTACGGGCCCCGTCCGCCTACTCGTCCTTCTCCTCGTAGTGCAGGGTGCCGTCCTCGTCCATGCGCGGGTGCATCTTCGTCGGCCCGTACTCGTCGATGTCCGAGGGACGCGGCCCCTCGGGGCCGTCGGGACCGAACCGCACCAGCCGCTCGACGCGGCAGATCCGGAACTCCCGGCCGTCCACCTGCACCCGGTCGGCGCGCTCGGCGGCCCGGAACAGCTCACCGGCCCGCCGGTACCGCTCCCGCTGCTCGTCGTCCCACCGGTACAACCGGGCCCACAGGTCGGTGAGGTCGCCGTACAGGTCCCGCCGTGCCTCGTGCGGGGTCGGCGACAGGGAACCGAGCGGCTGCCAGACGTCACCGGCGCGCTCCACGGCGCCGAAGCCGACGGGCAGCATGGCGATGTCCGGATGGGTGGTGACCGCCTTCCGGGAATCGGCCCGGACGGCGGCGGGATAGCGCTTCCCGGCGTAGTGGAACTCCCGCAGCCCGAGCCGCAGGGCTTCGGCCATGAGCCCGCGCGCCTCCTCCGGATCGAGCACGGCGTCGGTGTCCAGGCAGCGGCGGGCGCCGCGCTGCCGCTCCCAGACCCGGAAGACCGGCTCCGGATCGGTGGGGCGCGGCGGTTCCAGGCCGTCGTCGCCCGTGCGCGCGACCTCGTCGCCGCGCACGATCCGGTACGTGGTGCCCAGTACGACCACTTCGTCGACCGGCTCCCGTTCGAGAACGCGCACGGCCGCGAGGAGTTCGCGCCGCACCTTCGGATCGTCGGTGTCGTCCTTGGCCCAGAAGAAGAACTTCGACTGCAGACCGTCCCGGGCCTCCTGCGGCATCCCGGTCTGCACCGGCATCACCACCCGCCACGGGGCACCCGGCTCCGCCTCGCGCGCCGCCACCCCGAAGAGCGAACCGCGCACGGCGAGCCCCGGATACCGCGTGACGGCCTGCGCGGCGTCGACCTCGGTCACCCAGGCGACGGGATCGCCCTCCCGCACCAGCCCCGCACGCATCCTGTCGAGTCGTCGCTTCCAGTGTTCGTCCATGCGCGCATTGTGGTGCCCGACCCGGCGGCCGGTCCGGTGATCGGCCCATCACCTCAACTTACGGGTGACAAACGGAAGTGTTTCGAGCCACCGACGGCGCCGCCCCCTCGTGCGGCGCGGAGGTCCGGGAGGGGGCGGAGGGTCCTACGACGGTACGGCGGCGGGGTCCTACGACGGTACGGCTGCGGCGGGGTGCGGCTCGTCGGCGTCCGGTTCCGCCGGGGGAGCGGCGAGCTGCTCGCGGAGGTAGTTCCAGACCACCGAGACCAGCGCGGCCGCGGGCACCGCGAGGAGGCTGCCCACGATGCCGGCGAGGCTGCCGCCCAGCGTCACCGCGAGCAGGACGACCGCCGCGTGCAGGCCGAGGCCGCGGCTCTGGATCATGGGCTGGAACACGTTGCCCTCCAACTGCTGCACCACGACGATGATCGCGAGGACGAGCAGCGCGTCCGTCAGGCCGTTCGACACCAGCGCGATGAGGACCGCGACCAGACCCGCGAACAGGGCTCCCACGATCGGCACGAACGCGGAGACGAAGGTCAGCACGGCCAGGGGGAGCACCAGGGGCACGTCGAGGAACCACAGGCCCAGGCCGATGAACACGGCGTCGAGCAGGCCGACGAACGCCTGCGAGCGCACGAACGAGCCCAGGGTCTCCCAGCCGCGCGCGGCCACGACGGGGACGTCGGTGGCGAGGCGGCCGGGGAGCTGGCGGGTGAGCCACGGCAGGAAGCGCGGGCCGTCCTTGAGGAAGAAGAACATCAGGAAGAGCGCCAGGACGGCCGTGACGAGACCGTTGAACACGGTGCTCACCCCCGTGACGACGGTGGTGACCATGCTGCCGACGCTGTCCTGGACCCGCTCGACCGCGGCGTCGAAGGCGCTGGAGATCTGGTCGTCCCCGATGTTCAGCGGCGGCCCGGCGGCCCATTCGCGCAGTTTCTGGATGCCCTCGACCACGCCGTCGGCCAGCTCCCCGGACTGGGACGCGACCGGCACCGCGATCAGCGCGACGATGCCCGCGACGGCCGCGAGGAAGAGGACGGTGACCACGGCCGCGGCCAGGGCGGGGGGCCACCCGCGTCTCCGCAGGAAACGGGCGAAGGGCCAGGTCATGGTGGTGAGGAACAGGGCCACTATGAGCGGCCAGACGACCGACCACATACGGCCCAGGATCCACAGCGCCACCGCCGCCATCAGCAGGACCAGCAGCGACTCGGCGGACACGCGTGCCGCCGTGCGCAGCGCGGCGGCGGTCTTCGTTGAACTCAGCATGGCAGGCATGGGGATCACCCTAATGAACGGCCGTCCCGCTCCTCACCACCGTCACCGCCCCCGCTCTTCCCGGCGGACGGGCCGCCCCGGACGTCGCGGAAGACGTCCGGGGCGGTCGCCGGCCCGGGGGAGGGGCCGACGGCTCAGGAGGCGACGGCCAGGTCGAAGAGGTGGATGTTGCCGTTGCCCGGCAGCACCACGAACTCCACCTGCTTGGCGGGGTCGAGGGGGATCGAGTGGGCGAACACGCGGTACGCGATGCCGGCGTTCCCGTACCCGTCGGGCCGGTTGCGCCCGTCGCTCGACGCCACCAGGGTCGCCCCGTGGGCGTTCGCCGGATCGAACGACCAGTTCGGGAACCCGAACGAGCCGGTACCGCTCGTCCCGTCCGTGTAGTACACGGTCGCGGTGCCCGACGCCCCGCTCGTGACGCCGGAGCCGAGGAGGACGAGCCTGCTGCCCCTGCCGCTCAGGGCGATCGCCTGACCCGCGGCGGAGACGTTGTCCGCGGTGCCGCTCGGCACGTTCGGCCAGCGCAGTTCGGCGCCCAGGGCGTTGACGGACCCGCCGGGGCGCAGCCCGGCGTCGGCGAGCTTCTGCGCGGAGAAGCTGTTGCCCCCGCCGTCGTAGTTCCCGGGCCTCGTGTCGCGCTCGTCGGTCACCCCCACGTTGTTGTACGCGGCGGCCAGGTTCGCCAGGGGAGTACCGCTGCGCTGCGTCCTGGTCCCGGTGGCGGACCCGGCCCCGTCACCGCCCCGGTAGGTCGCGGTCGCGGTGAACGTGCGGACGGTGAAGCCGGGACGCCGCTCCGGCACCTGGATCCGGAAGGTGGCCTCGGCGGAGGCACCCTTGGCGAGGGAGCCGTCCACCTGGAGGACCGAGGGCTGTACGGCCCAGCCGGTCGGCCCCCCGAAGGACACCTTCAGCGAGCGCATCCGCTCCGGTCCCGCGTTCGTGACGGTCACCTTCACCGTCGAGACGGCCGGGCCGTCCAGGTCGACGGGGGAGACCGTCACCGCTGTGGCTGTGGCTGTGGCTGTGGCTGTGGCTGTGGTCGCGGTCGCGGTCGCCGCCGGGGCCGGGGCCGCGGTCGCGGTCGTGGCCGGGAGGAGCGCGAGCGCGCCCGCCACGACGAGGGTCCCGAGCGATCCGATCAGTCCTGCTGGTCTCACGTACTGCTCCTTCACGGCGGGGGCGGGGCGGAGGCGGTGTCAGACGACGGGAGGCATCTCGGTGGCACGCGAGTCGAGGCCCGTGCGGAGGTTGACCCAGGCGCCCCGGGTGAAGTCGGGGATCTGCACGGGGCGCCCCTTCGCCGCCAGGGACATGACACTCAGGGGGACGGGGGCGCACCAGGCCGCTGAGTCGTAGACGTCGATGTCGGGCACGAGGCCCGCCCGCATGAGCTGGACCGTCCGCCACTGCAGGACGTAGTCCATGCCGCCGTGACCGCCGTTGTTCTCCGCGTCGTCACCGATCTTCTTCCACAGCCAGTGGTCGAACTCCTTGCGGTAGGAGTCGAAGGACCGCCAGGAGTGTCCGCTGTGGTCCGGCTCGACGTAGACGCGGCCGCCCCCGGCCGACAGCACGCCCGCGTAGTCCTCGAAGATCCCCCTGCTGCCGGCGAGGGAGTTGATCCGGCTGTAGGGCCGCGGGGAGCTCACCTCGTGCTCGGCGCGGATGACCCGGCCCTTGGCCGTCTCGATCAGACAGGTGACCAGATCGCCGTTGACGTACGTCTCGTTCCACGAGGGGTGGTTCCTGGGCACGAACCGCGCCCGGTAGTCGGCCAGGCCCTTCGGCTCGGTCGCCGTGGCGCGCAGCGTGGTCATGCGGTCGCCCCGGTTGATGTCCATGGCCGCGGCGATCGGCGCGAGACCGTGCATGGCGTAGAAGGAGGCGGTGCTCCGGGTGTGCCACAGTCGGCGCCACGCGTCGGTGTAGTACGTGTCGGAGAACAGCAGCTCGCGCAGGTCGTGCAGGTAGCCGCCGTGCCCGTTGGTGACGTCGCCGAACAGGCCTTCGTGCGCCATCTTGAGCATGGCCAGCTCGTTGCGTCCGTAGCTGCAGTTCTCCGAGAGCATGAGGTGCCTGCGGGTGCGCTCGGAGGTGTCGACGAGGTCCCACAGCTCGTCGAGTTCCGTGGCGATGGGCAGCTCGACGACGACGTGCTTGCCGGCGAGGAGCGCGGCCTTGCCCTGCGCGTAGTGGAACTCCCAGGGCGTGGCGATGTAGACGAGGTCGATGTCGTCGCGCCGCAGCATCTGGACGTACGAGTCGGCCGAGCCGCCGTACTCGGCGGGGCGGGGTCTGCCGGCGGCGGCCAGGCCGTCGGCGACCCGCTTGGCGCGGTCGGCGCGCACGTCGCAGACGGCGGTGACCGTACAGCCGGGGACGACGGACCAGCCCGTGGTCATGCCGGAACCGCGGTTGCCCAGTCCGATCACGCCGACGCGCACCGTCCGGTGGACGCCGTAGGGCACCTCGACCATCGACTTCTGGCCCGGCTTCCGGCGCGGCGCGGCTGCCGCCGTCACCGCCGCGGCCGCGTCGGGGGCGGATCCCACCCCGGTCGCCAGCACCCCGGTGGTGGCCAGAGCGCCTCCCAGGAGCAGGCGGCGTGAGACTGCGGGGAGTTTTGACATGGGTTCATCGCTCCTCAAGGCATACGGCAGCGGACGCGTGACGACTCTGACGGGGCAGTCAGGTGCGTGTCAATAGGTGTTCAATGAGGGCGGGTTGTAAGCAGGAACGAGCAGAGATCGGGGAGTTTCGCGCATGCGGCCACACGGTGAGCGCGTCGGCGGCCCTCGGCTCCACGCGATGCCGGTGCGCCGGAGGCCGGCCCGGTCCACTGCCGCCGCGCCCGGTTCCGCGCGCGTGGACTCTTCGCACGGGGGTCCGCGCGGGAGTTCCGGAGCCCGGCCGCGCGAGCTCGGCGACCCCGGCAAGGACTCCCCGCGCCAGGACCCGGGGTGCTGCTGACGGCGCGTCGGGCAGGCACTCTCCGAAGCACCGAGAGGCCCACGGCCGGAGGCTGTGACAGGATGCCGCGATGATCTCCGACTCACCCGTACCGGCAGTCGTTCCCGCAGGTCGGATGGCCGGGGCGGAGCAACCGGTGTTCGACCTTCCGAACGGCCTGGAGCTGCGTCCCTGGCGGCTCTCCGACGCCGACGCCCTGATGGCCGCCGCCCGGGACCCCGCAATTCGCCGGTGGAACCGGCTGCTGGTGGAGACGCCCGAGGAGGCGCGTCGGAGGATCGAGCGCATGCACGAGCGCCGGCGGGCCGAGCTGAGCGTGATGTGGGCCCTCGCGCGACCGGGCGAGGAGGCGGTGGGGCTGGCCGGATGGGGCGACATCGACCTCGCCGGCGGCAGTGCCGAAATCGTCTACTGGCTCCTTCCCGCCGCGCGCGGCGCCGGAGTGGCGGCCGAGGCCGCGAAGCGCCTCGGAGCGTGGGCCCTGGACGATCTCGGCCTGCACCGCCTGCGCCTCTGCCACTCGGTGGCCAACCCGGCGTCCTGCCGCGTGGCGGACAAGGCCGGATACTCCCTCGAAGGCACCATGCGCAGCGCCCTGCTCCACGCGGACGGATGGCACGACGAGCACCTGCACGCTCTCGTCCAGGGCGACGTCTGATCCCGCACGGCGCCACGAGCCGCCGCCGGGAGCGGGCGACCGCCCCGGCGGCGGCCCGTGCCGGCAGGGGCCCGTGCCGGCCCGTCAGGAGGGCCTTCCCCTTGCACCGCCCCGGCCGGCCGCCCGCGCGGCGAAGCCCCTTTCCTCCAACCCGGATCGCGATCCGGCGGAACCCGGCGGGAGCACGACGCGGAGCCGGTCCGCGGCCGGGTCGTGGCCGATCGGGTCGCCCGGCTCCTGGAAGTGCAGCGCGATCCCGGCACCGGTCCGGTACGCGTCCAGCCCGGCGCGACAGTAGGCGACCATCGGCTCCGGCAGGGCGTCCGGCGGGAACCATCCCATGCCGTCGCACACCTCGGGCTCCATGACGTCCGGCGTCCCGGACCAGCGGCGGACCTCGAAGAAGAACCCGATCCGCGCGCGCCCGTCCGGCGAACGGTGGTGCACGGTGACCGCGGCGCGCACATCGTCCGGATCGACGACCAGGCCCGTCTCCTCCCGCGCCTCGCGGACGAGCGCGGTGACGACGTCCTCGGCGGGCCCGTCGACGTGACCGGAGGGGAAGTGCCAGTGCCCCGCGGCGTAGACGGTCCCGGCCCGTCTCGACAGCAGTACCTCCGGCCCCCTCGCCCCGTCGCGGACGGCGATCAGGTGCACGTCCACCGGCACGGCGTGCCGCCCGCCACCGCTCAACGGGCACCTCCCGGACGACGGGCGAGCGGTACGGACCGGTGAGAGTCGGCGAGCATGTCGTCGGCCTCCAGGGGAGTCGGGATGTCATCGGGCTCAACGAAGACACCCGGCTTCTCGAACGCATGTCTTTCGGACGCGCTACGGATCCCGCGAACGAACGAAAGCCTGTTCGTGCCGGGTGCACCGACCCGTGCGGGGCCGGACCGGTGACCCGGGAGGGTGATGGCCGAAATGCGGGTGTCGGCGAGCGGTGGTCGCACGACGCGGAGCCGCGTTCCGTCCGGGGGCGGGACCCGGGCGGGCACGGTGCCCCTCGCGTGTCTGCTACCACCCTGCTACCTTGCTGTGCATGAGCAGCACCAGGAAGCAGACCCAGCTCCGCCTGACCCCCGACGTGCTCGCCGCCGGCAAGGACGCGGCCGCCGCCCGGGGCCTGGACTTCAACCGGTACATCGAGCGCCTCATCGCCGAGGACACCAGCGGCGCCCGGGCGGCCGGCATGGCCGCCGCCCAGAAGCTGATCGACGCCCACGGCGGCTTCCTCGACGACCTCGAAGCCGATCTCGACTCCCGGCACGCCCCCACCCGGCATGACCGGGGCGCCGCTGCGTGAGCATGTCCCTGCACGTCGACCTGTCCTGGATCCTCGAAGTCACCGAACGCGCCGGTCGCGCCGACCCGGCCCCCGACGACCTCGGCGTCCCCCTCGCCGCCGTCGCCCGCCACCGGGCCGAGCTCTTCGACCAGCCCGTCTACGACGGCCCCTACGCCCGCGCCGCCGCACTCGTCCACACCCTCGGCCGCTGCCACTGGCTGGAGCGCTCCAACCTCACCGTCGCCTGTGCCGTCGCCGTCATGTACCTCAACGCCGCCGGCATCCCCGCGGACCCCACCCGCGACCAGCTCACCGCCCTCGCCCACGAGCTCTACGACCCCCGCACCACCACCGTCCGCATCGCCGAACTCCTGCGCACCTGGCGGCGCTAGGTTCTGTCGTCAAAAGCCATGCGTCAGCCCGAGAGCGAGACACGAAGGCCGCTACCTCGTCGAGCCCGCCCGGCGGATCCTCGCCGCGCATCCGGGCCTCACCGGCGTGGTCTCGACACGGCGGAGGGGCCGGGCGGCCACGATCCCGAGCCGCTGCCGCGAGGTGCTGCCGCCCGGCGGCCTCGTCCTGATCGTGGAGCCCGTGCTTCCCGAAGTCGTCGACACCGGCGCGGACAACGACGTCCTCGACGGCGGGACCACCTGTCTGGGCGATCTCGACATACTGGTGAACGTGGGCGGCAGGGAGCGGACCCGCAAGGAATTCGAGGAGGTGTGCCGCCGTGCGGGCCTCTCCCTCACTTCGGTCACCCCGCTCACGGAGGCCGCGCCGTTCTCCCTCATCGAGGCCGAGGCCGAGACCGCGGCCAAGGTCACGGCCGACCGGCGACAGACCGCGTGCGCGCAGGCCCCCTTCGATCACTCCGCGGCGACCCCTCAGGGGTAGTAATCGCTTTCTATCCCGGGCATGCTGTCGGCCACAGAGCCACCGCCGGGCGCCCTTTCCCCGTCCACCCGAGAGGTCTGCCTCGCCATGCCCTCATCGCCCTCGTCCCCCTCACCGTCTTCGTCGTCCTCGGCCTCGCCCTCCTCCCCGGCCGCCGGGCCCGCCTCCCCGCTCTCCCGCCGCGGTCTGCTCCGCGCCGCCCTCGGCACCGCGACCCTCACCCTCCCGCTCGCCGCACCGTCCCCCGCGCACGCCGCCGACGCCTACGACACCCTCCGCCTGACCTGGCGCGACCTGCTCCTCGGCAGCGGTTTCGACGCGGGCGCCGAGCCCTTCGCCGCCAAGCTGGCCGCGCTCGGCGCCACCGCCCGCGACCTGCGCGCCGCCATGGCGCCGGCCGACGGCTCCCTCTGGCCGGACCTCCCCTACGCGGACCCCGACCCGGACACGGACCCCGAGTCGTACACGTACTCCGGCAACCTTCAGACCAGTTGTACCCGGCTGCGCACCCTCGCCGAGGCGTACGCCCAGCCCGGCACCGGCCTCACCGGCAACCCGGGCCTGCGCGCCGAGATCCTGGCCGGGCTCGACCACCTCCACGACCAGGCGTACCACGCGGGCCGGGCCCGGTACGGCAACTGGTACAGCTGGCAGATCGGCTTCCCGCAGGCGCTGCTCGACATCGACGTCCTGCTGTACGACCACCTCGGCGCCGCCCGCATCGCCGCACACTGCGCCGCCGTCGACCACTTCGTCCCCGACGGCGCGGTCGCGAACTACACCGGCACCTCCACCGGCGCCAACCGCGTCGACCTCTGCCGGGTCATCGCGCTGCGCGGCGTCCTCGGGAAGTCCCCGGCGAAGCTCGCCCTGGCCCGCGACGCGCTCTCGCCCGTCTTCCCGTACGTCACCTCCGGCGACGGCCTGTACGCCGACGGCAGCTTCGTCCAGCACACCTACGTCCCCTACGCCGGTTCGTACGGGGCCGTCATGCTCGGCGGTCTCTCCCTCCTCTTCGCCCTGCTCAAGGGCTCGGCCTGGGAGGTCACCGACGGCGGCCGGCAGGTGGTGCTCGACTCGGTGGAGAAGGCGTACGCGCCCTTCCTCTTCAACGGCCTCGCCATGGACGCCGTCTCGGGCCGGGCGGTCAGCCGGGGAGTGCAGAAGACCGACACCCGGGCCGTCCGGCAGGACGACCACCTGCGCGGCCACGGGATCATCGCCTGCGTCGCCCTGCTCGCGCGGAGCGCGTCGAACGCCGAGAAGACCCGCTGGGAGGGCATGGTCAAGGGCTGGATCGCCCGGGACCGCTACAGCCCGCTCCTGACGAGCCCCGCCCTCGGCGTCGCCGCGCTCGCCCGCCTCAAGGGGATCGACGACGGCCCGGCCGCGACGAGCCCCGAACCGACCGGGCACCGGCTCTTCCCCGGCATGGACCGGGCCGTGCACCGCCGGCCGGGCTGGGCGGCCTCGCTCGCCATGGCCTCGAAGCGCATCACGTACTACGAGAACGGCAACGGCGAGAACCTGCGCGCCTGGCACAGCGGTTCGGGAATGCTCTACTGGTGGGGCGACACCTTCGCCAACGGGCAGTACAGCGACGACTTCTGGCCCACCGTCGACCCCTGCCGGCTGCCCGGCACCACCGCCTCGCGCAAGCCGCTCGCCGACGGCGAGGGGGGCGCCTGGGGCGCCGCGCGGCCCGACGTCCGATGGGTCGGCGGGACGACGGACGGCACGTACGCGGCGGTCGGACAGTACCTGAAGGGGCTCTCCTCCACGCTCCTGGCCAAGAAGTCCTGGTTCTTCCTCGACGACGCGGTCGTCTGCCTGGGCGCCGGGATCCACGGCCGCGACGGCACCGGCGTCGAGTCGACCGTGGACAACCGCAACCTCGGCGAGCACGGCGTCCACGCCCTCACCGTCGACGGCGCCGCCCGGTCCACGGCACTCGGCTGGAGCGCCACGCTCACCGGGGCCCGCTGGGCGCACCTCGCGGGGCACGCCGGCTACGTCTTCCCGGGCGGCGCGCCCTCCTCCCTGAAGGCCCTGCGCCAGGCGCGCACGGGCGCCTGGTCGGACATCAACCTGGGCGCCGTGACCGACCGGGTCACGCGCCGGTACCTGACGCTCTGGTTCGACCACGGCGCCGACCCGACCCGGGCGACGTACGCGTACGTCCTCATGCCCGGGGCGAGCCGGGAGCGGACGGCGGCCCGCGCGGCCGACCGGGGCTGGGTCGCCGTCCTCGCCAACACCGACGAGCATCAGGGCGTACGCGTCCCCTCCCTGGGCTTCACCGGCCTCAACCTCTGGGTCGCGGGCACGGTCGGCGAGGTCACGGCCGGCGCCCCCGCGTCGGTCCTGATCCGCGAGTCGGGCACCACGGCCACGCTCTGCGTCTCCGGCCCGCTCCGGGACGGCGCGACGATCGACCTGACGTGGAACCGCCCCGTCCCCGCCGTCCTCTCCCGGGACCCGGCGGTCCAGGTCCTGGGCACGGGCGCCACGCTCCGGCTCCGCGTCGCCCCGGGAACCCTCGCGGCCACCCACAAGGCGGTCGTACGACTGGGCTGAGGGCGCGGCGCGACCTCGCCCCGCACCGGACCTCAGACGCCGGTGTACCCGGCGGCGTACTCCTCGCCGGGCGGGACGACGGTGATGACGTCGATCAGCACCCCGTCGGGGGCGGCGACGACGAAGTGCCGCTGCCCGAAGTCCTCGGTGCGCAGGGACAGCAGCTCGGGCAGGCCGGCCTCCGCCACGAGCCGCCGGTGTTCGGAGTCCACGTCGTCCACCTCGAAGTTCAGCAGCAGGCCGCCCCGGAGCGCGGCCCGGTGCCCCTCGGGGACGGTCGGGTGGGCGTGGTCGAGGAGGGCGAGCTCGTACTGCGGGGCGTCGGGGCGGCGCAGGCTGACGTACCAGTCCGCCTCGAAGGTCACCTCGAAACCGAAGTACCGGGTGTAGAAGTCGCGGGAGGCCGCCACGTCCCGGGTGGCGAGCACCGGGTAGAAGCCGCCGAGCCCGGTCGTGGGTGTGGTGGTGGGTCCGTTCGTCATGGCCGGGGCCCTCCGTCTCCCTTTCGCATACCTCGGGTACGCGAATTATGGCGTTAGCATACCTCGGGTATGTGAAAAGGGAAGGGTGAAGGAGGAAGGGTGAGGGAGACGGCGGTCAACCGGGCGGAGCAGCGGGCGGCCACGCGGCGGGCGCTGCTGGACGAAGGCAGACGGCGGTTCGCCGCCGACGGCTACCACCACGTGGTGCTGGCCGAAGTGGCGCGGGCCGCCGGGGTCACCAAGGGGGCCGCCTACCACCACTTCGACAGCAAGGCGGGGCTCTTCCGGGCCGTCGTCTCCGAGGTCCAGCACGAACTGGGGGAGCGGGTCGCGACCGCGGCCGAGCGGCACACGGACCTCTGGGAGCGACTCCGGGCCGGCTGCCACGCCTTCCTGGCCGCGGGGACCGATCCGGCGGTACGACGGATCCTGCTGGTCGACGCGCCGACCGTCCTGGGCTGGGACGAGTGGCGGACCCTGGACGAGGAGTCCTCCGCCCGGCACCTCGCGGAGGCCCTGGAGGCGCTCGCCGCGGCCGGGACCATCGCCGATCAGCCGTTGGAGCCCCTGGCCCGGCTGCTCTCGGGGGCGATGAACGAGACCGCGCTCTGGATCGCGCGGGGCGGGGACCCCCGGGCCGCGGAACAGGCGCTCGACCGGCTCCTGGCGGGGCTGCGCACCCCGGTCCGGCCTGCCCCGGGCGAACGCCCGCGGCCTTGACGCCCCTGGGCGTCGACGGGCCGTGACGCCGGGGGAGCGGCCGTCGGGCGGTCCTCGCACCGCCCGGCGGATCCGTCACGCCCTTCAGGAACCTGTGCCTGCTCCTCGTGTACGCGTACCGACCTCCGGCCCGGGGCGCGGTGGTCCTCCGACGCCCCCCGGGGGGAAGCCCACCGACCCCGATCGCGCCCCCGGACCCGCTCTACGGCCCGCGCCAGAGGTTGGCGAAGGCCGCGCTCTCGATGGTCCGCCTCTGGCGTACGGCCTCCAGCTCCATCACCGCGTCGTGGACGGCGGCCACCACGGTCGTCACCGCCTCGTCGCCGAGACCGGGCTCGTCGTCGGGAACGCGCTCCTGGTCGGGGCCGGCCTCCTCGTCGGGGTCGGTCTCCCGGTCGAACCCGGGCTCCCCGTCGGGATCGGGCTCCTCGTCGAAGCGTTCGCCGTCGAGGCCCACGGCCGAGGCGAGGGCGGCCAGGACGGGCTCCCCCTCCTCCCGGCGGTCGGCCGCCCGGCGGCGAGCGGGCGTGTCGACCGGTTCCACGCGCTCCGCCCCGAAGGGCAGCCGGCCGCTTCGCCTCCGCGTCAGCTCCCCGTCCTCCTCCAGCGCGGTCTGGTACGCGGCCGAGAGGTCTCGGCCCCGGCGCCACAGCCAGTCCTCGATCCGCTCGTAGGGCCGCTGCCGGGTGAGCCGTGCCGCGGCCTCGTCCAGGAGCCGGTCGTCGGGCGCCGACGGCCCGCCCGGCACGATGCGGTCGCCGTCCACGGTGACGGCCCCCGCACCGATGAGGTCGATCAGCTCGGCCCCCGCGAGTGCGAGCGACAGGTCGCCCTGCCCCACGGCACGCTCCGGCCCCGGCTCCATGGCGATGATGAACAGGTCTTTCGCCGTGGTCATGAACGGCTCCCCTCGGAGACAACGACAAGACGCGTCCCCACCGGCCGGGCCCGTGACCGGCTCGACGGCGGGGCGCCCACCACGATCAGTATCGCCTCCGCACGGGTGACCGCAGCCCTGTTACAGGACGAAGTTCCCGCCAGAGGGGCTACGTTGCCCTCCGGGTCACTCTCCGGACGGACGGTGCCGCTCTCCGTGCGGGGGTGCTGCCCGCCGGACACGGCCCGAGGACCGTCCGGCGGATCAGGGCCCGGCCGACCGCCCCGCCCCCGCCCGGGCCATGTCGCGCGACCTCCTGCTGTCGAGCACCTCGCCGTCGCAGACCGGCGGGCCGCCCGCCACCTCGGCGACGGCCGTGGTGGGGACGTGGCCGACGGGCCTGTCGCCCTTGGCGGCGGTGTGCCGGACGAAGTCGCCGTCGTGCCCCGTTCCCAGGGCCGGCAGCCGCCTGTCGAGCACGATGCCGTACCACCGGGTGGTGACCCCCCGCGACCGGTCGACGTCCCGCGTCACACGACGCCGGACCGGGCTGCCCCCGCCCCGACGACCCCCCGCCGCCCGCTCAGGGCCGGAGCCCGATGTGCTTGAGCGCGAGCGTGCTGAGGTCGGCGATGGCTTGCGGGTCCCCCTGGCGCCAGGCGTCGGCCCAGCCGCCGGGCGGGACCGGCAGTCCGGCGAGTGCGGCCGGAGGGCCGGTGAGGGCGCGCAGGGCGAGCAGGTCGTCGCCCCCGGGAGCCTCGGCGAGGCGGCGCAGGGTGTTGCCGCGCCGGATCCAGAGCAGGCGCGGCGGGAGCCACAGCAGCAGGACGAAGAGCACCGGAACGACGATGAGGGCCGCCGTGACCACGTCGGCGACCTGCCCGACGGTCTCCTGGAACGACACGCCCGCGTCGGCGAAGCCGGAGCTGGCGTCGGCCGCGGACCGGAGCGGCTTCTCCAGGACGTCACCGACGAACGGCACGCCCGACGCGGCGTTCCCCGCCTCCCCGAGCTCCTTGGCGAGACTGTCGCCGGAGCTCTCCACCTTGCGTCCCGGTTCGGCCAGCAGCATGATCGTCTCGCGGACGGCGAGGGCCGCCCACACCGCGACGGCGATCAGGGCCAGGGCGATCAGGTCCACGAGCACCTGGCGGTTCCGGCGTGCGGGTGTCTGGGCGTAGAAGCGCAACGGAGGGCTCCTGTTCGAGTCATGGCGCCGAGGAGGTCCGGCCGCCCCGACCGCGACTCGGCCGGCCGGTCGTCGGAGTCAACTCTTCCACCGCTCCTCCCGGGCAAACGTACGAGACGCGAGGCGCCCCGGGCGTCCCCGGCGGCCCGGCCCCTGGCGGCATCGTGAAGGGCGCCCGCCCCTGTGCACTGACTACTGTCGATCCCATGATCGTATGGCTCAACGGCACCCATGGTGCGGGCAAGACCACCACCAGCGCGCTCGTGCGGCAGCTGATCCCGGATTCACGGGTGTTCGACGCCGAGAAGGTCGGCGAGACGCTCATGGACATCACACCGGGGCTGCCCGAGACGGACAACTTCCAGCACTGGCCGCCGTGGCGGCCGCTCGTGGTCGAGACCGCCCGGCGCGTACTCGACTACACCGGCGGCACCCTGGTGATCCCCATGACCGTCCTGGTCGAGGAGTACTGGCGCGAGATCAGCTCCGGTCTCGCCCGGCACGGCATCCCGGTGAGGCACTTCGTCCTCCACGCCGACCGGGACACCCTCCGCGGGCGCATCGCGAACGACACGGTCCTCGGCCCCGACTCCCCGTTCCGCCTCCAGTACCTGGAGCCCTATGCCGAGGCGGCCCGCGCGTGGCTGCACGCCGAGGCCGAGGTCGTCGACACCACGCACCTCACACCCGCCGGGGCCGCCCGCCGGATCGCGGAGGCCGTGAAGGGCTGAGCGGCTTCGGCGAGGTCCCGCGCGCAGGGTTCCGCCCCTCCCCGTACGACTCGGCACTCCCGCAGGCGGGGTCGCGGCGGGGGTCACGGGTCCCGGCGCCCGCCGGGCGAGGTGGCCCCGCTCCCGGCGGTGGGCGGGTTCGGCGAGGGCTCGCCCGCCGCGAGGTGCTCCAGGACCTCCGCCAGTTCCTCGCAGGCGCGGCGCACCGACCTGCGGGTCGTGCGCTGCTCGGTGATGACGGAGGAGAGGAGCAGGGCGGTCAGGGCGGCGGAGCCGTTGAACGCCTGGAGCTTGAGCATGATCTCGACGTCCGACAGGTGGAGGAACGCGCCCCGCCCGGCGGTCGCCTCGAAGGTGGTGAGCACGGACGCGAAGAGCGCGCACAGCACGCTTCCGGCGAGCTGGAAGCGGAGCGCCGTCCAGATCAGCAGGGGGAAGACGAGGAAGAGCAGGCTCATCGGACTGAGCACGGCCAGCGGCACGAGGACCAGGGCCGCGAGGCTCAGACAGATCGCCTCCATCCAGCGCCGCAGCCGGAACCGTCCGACCGCGCCCGCGAACGCGAGCAGGAGCGGAGTGACGAGCAGCACGCCCATCGTGTCGCCCGCCCACCAGGCCAGCCAGACCGGCCAGAACTCGCTCTTCTCCAGGGAGCCGGTCGCCACGTGCAGCCCGACCCCCGCCGTCGAACTGATCAGCATGGCGCCGAACCCGCCGAGGAAGACCAGGCAGGTTCCGTCCCGCAGCCGTGCCATGTCGAGCCGGAAGTCGACCCGCCTCAGCAGCAGGAAGGCGCACAGCGGCGCGGCGGTGTTGCTCACGACGGTGACCACCGTCGTGAGCCCCGGGGTGGTGAGGGAGGCGATGACGAGGAAGCAGCCGAGGGCGATGCCGGGCCAGACCCGTACGCCGAGCAGCAGCAGGGCGGCGACGGCGACGCCCGTGGGCGGCCAGATGGGCGTGACGACCACGCCTTCGACGACGAGGCGGCCCAGCAGACCGAGCCGTCCGGCCGCGTAGTAGCAGGCGGCCACGGCCAGCGAGGCCAGGACCGTTTCCGTAGGGGGCCGGAACCGCCGAGTAACCAACACATCGGCCATCAGACACCGGCCGGGCCGCCCCGGCCGGGCAAGGGCCCCCTGCGTGTCGGACAGCGCCGCGCGGAACGGGCCCGGCCGGGCCCGGGGCCCGGTCCGATCCTGTCCGATCCGGCCCGGCCCCTCCGGGCACCGGGCGCGGGGTGTCACCTGTTCGGGGGCGGGCCGACCGGGGGAGAGGGCTCTCCGCCCGGCCCCTTCCCCCGGCCCTTCCCCGGCCACGCCGTACCGCCGTCGTGGCCGACGACCAGGACGGCGGCGTCGTCCTCGTGCCCCACCGTGCTCGCCAGCTTCATGACGGCGGTGGCGAGCGCGTCGACGTCCAGCCCGGCGACGGCGGTGATCCCGGCGAGCCGCATCACCTGGTCCAGGCCGTCGTCGAGGGGGAGCGAGGGCCCTTCCACCACCCCGTCGGTCAGCAGGACGAAGACACCGCCGGTGGTGAGCCGGTGGCGCGTGACGGGGTACTCGACCCCGCGGAGCACACCGAGCGGGGGCCCGCCCTCGCCGTCGTCGATGCCGGAGCGGCCGTCGGCGGTGGCCCAGATGTGGGGGATGTGACCGGCCCGTGCGCACTCCAGCGTGCCGGCGGCGGGGTCGAGCCGCAGGAAGGTGCAGGTGGCGAAGAGGTCGGCGCCCAGAGAGACCAGCAGGTCGTTGGTGCGGGCGAGCAGCTCCCCGGGGTCCCCGGTGACGGAGGCCAGCGCGCGCAGTCCCACGCGGACCTGCCCCATGAAGGCCGCGGCCTCGATGTTGTGCCCCTGCACGTCACCGATGGACATGCCGATGTGGCCGTCGGGCAGGGGGAAGGCGTCGTACCAGTCGCCACCGACGTTGAGCCCGTGGTTGGCGGGCATGTAGCCGACGGCCAGCCGGACGCCGGGAGGGCTGGGAAGGTCCGGGGGCAGCATGCCGCGCTGCAGGGCCACGGCGAGCTCGACGCGGGAGCGCTGCGTCTCGGCCAGCTCGCGCGCCCGGGCGGTCAGCGACCCGAGTCTGACCAGCAGCTCCTCGCTGCTGTCGGCCGGCCATCTGTGGAACATCGCTCACTCCGGCGTCGCGAGAGTCCCTCGCGTCAGTTCGTCCCGTTTCCCACGCGTAAGACCATATGAGACCACCTCGGTACGGACAGGGCCTTCCCCACTCTGCCCGCAGGAGACGGCCCCCGCATCTCATCGGTCCCCGAGGCCCCGCACCGGCCGGGGCCGGGTGGCGACGGCCGGCGCGGTGTGCACCGTCCGGCGGGGGAACGCCGGGCGCCCCCCACGACCGCTGTCCGGTCCGTCCGGTCGCCGTGCCGGCGTCGATGGCGTCCGACCGCGGGAGACCGTTCCCCCACCGCTCGTCGCCGACCACCGGTAACGCGGCCCGGACGCCCGTCGTGTGCTTCCCGCCCCGGCCGTCTACGGTGCGGCCGGGGCGCGCACCGTCCGGCCGGGCGTCAACTCCCTTCCGTCAGCTCCCTTCCGTCAGGACCCGGTCGAGGACTTCCGTGAGCCGCGCGCCCGCGCGGTCGGTGCCACGGCGCCCCCGCTTCGCGTCCGACGAGGCCTTCTCCAGCCGCAGCCGCGCCGTACGTCCGCGCAGCGTCAGCGTCATCAACTGGTTGCCGAACCACGGTCCGCCGGTGCGCTTCCACCGGACCTCCGGCCTCGTGACCCGCCCGTGGCGGGCGAGGAGGTGCCCGAGCCCCTTGGCGAACCGGCTCCAGCCGACGGTGAACCCGACCCTTATGGGCGTGGGCACCGAGTTGTGCAGCGGTGAACAGGTGAACTGGAAGACGCGGGAGTCCGGCTGCCGCCCGGCGGTCCAGACGGGCTCCGCCACGTACCCGTGGTGCACGTCCCCGGAGAGCACGCACACCGTCGCCGGGGCGTTGTCGGCCCTTCCCGCCTCGGCAACCGTCTCCGTCAGCCTTTCGAACGACGAGGTGAACGCCGCCCAGTGTTCGAGGTCGGCCCGTCGACGCAGCCACTCGCCGAAGCGCGCCCAGCGCGGCCCGCGTTCGCCGCGGCAGAGCGCGGCGTGCCAGCTCTCCGCGAAGTGGACCACCGGGGGCAGCAGCCACGGGAGCGAGGTCCCGATCAGCAGGTGGTCGACACCGCCGGGGTCCTCGAACGCCTGCGTCCGCAGCCAGGCCTCCTCCTCCGCGTCCAGCATCGCCCGGTCCCGCTCCTCCAGCACCCGCGCGGCCCGGGTGTCGACCATCAGCAGCCGGGTGCGGCCGAAGTCCCTGCGGTAGCTCCAGCGCACCGACGCCGGGTCGGCGTCGGCGCGTTCTGCGAACGCGCGCAGCACCTCCGTGCCGTCGTCGGCCGCCAGCACCGCCGCGTACAGCTTGTCCTCGGCGAGTTCGGCGGGGGAGAGGTTCCCGAGGTGCTGGTAGACCCAGTACGACATCAGGCCGCCGATGATCCGGTCCTGCCACCAGGGCGTCGCCCGCATGTCGGCCAGCCAGGCGGCACTGGTGTTCCAGTCGTCGATGACGTCGTGGTCGTCGAAGATCATGCAGGTCGGCACGGTCGAGAGCAGCCAGCGCAGCTCGGGGTCGCCCCAGGACTCGTCGTAGAGGTGGGTGTACTCCTCGTAGTCGGCGACCTGGTCCGGCGGGGCGGCCGAGCCGGTGCCGGCGGCCCGCCGGTGCCGGGCGATCCAGTCGCGGGTACCGGCGGACGTCTCGTCCGCGTACACCTGGTCGCCCAGGAGGAGGAGAACGTCCGGACGCTCGGCCTCCGGGTCTTCGGCGAGCCGGGCGGAGAGGGTGTCGAGGACGTCGGGGCCCACCGGATCGGGCTCGTCCACGGCGGGCGCCGCCCACCGGCACGAGCCGAAGGCCACCACCGCGCCGGTCGCCGGGACCGCCGGCGTGCGGATGGTGCTGGGCGGCAGGGGCGAGTCCGCGAGGGGCCACACCCGCTCGCCGTCGAGCAGTACCTCGTACGGGTTGGTGGAGCCGGGTGCGAGTCCGGTCACGACCACCAGCGCGTAGTGGTGACCGGCGACGCGGAACGTCGGAGCCGAACCCCCGGCGCCGTCCGGGCACCGGACCTCCACCGCGCACGGCCGGTCGGTCTCGACCCACACCGTCGCGCTCGTCCCCGACTCCCAGTCCACGTGACGCAGGAGCGGCCCCAACCTCAGACCGGCCATCGCGAGTTCCCTCCCGGCGCTCCGTACGGTACGGAACGGCCGCTCCGTACAGTACGGAACGACGGCGGAAACCGCGCCCCGCCGAGGAGCGGGCCGGTGCCGCCCGGCGCTCGGATCCGGGCGGTGGCAGCCCTCCGAGAGGTGACGGCAGTGCCGCCCGACCTCCCGTGGACGCGTCCTGATGCTCCTGTTGATCGTCAAGCGTGGGGAGGTGCTCGCCGGAACAAGGTGCTTTGGGCCTTCCTGGCCAGGGCCCTTCAGGCCGCCGCCGTCTATGGGTGAATCAGCTCTGGAGCACCAGGCCGCGGTGAGCCGGCCGCGGGCGCCGGATCGGCGCCCCGCGGCTTCCGCGGAGTGACCCGGAAGGCCCGGGCCACTCCACGGAGACGTACTCAGGGGGCGTCGACGAGGATCCGGCCGTCGGTGGGCACGAGCACGGCGACGCCGCCGGCGTAGGCGGACTGGACGCGGGACCGCTCGGTCGCGTTCGGGACGGCGTTGGTGCAGGCCGTACCGGCGCTCGACCCCGACATCAGCTGTGAGCACGGGCCGGGCTTGGTGTCCGGCAGGCCGAGGCTGTGGCCCAGCTCGTGAGCGGCGATCCGGGTCTTGTCGTAGCCCTGGCCCACGGCCTGGCTGCCGAGTTCGACGCGGACCTGACGGCCCGGACGGACGGGGCCGAGCGTGGCCTGCGGCCAGCCCGTGGTGGCGACGATCACGATCTCGGCCCGGGTGCCGGGCGCCGCCTCCACCAGCTTGACGTTGCTCACGTTCGCGTTCCACGAGGCGACCCCGGCCGCGATCGCCGCCTCCCAGCCTCCGGCGCGGCTGTCGTCGTAGCGGAGGGTCACCGCCGCCGCCTCGGCGGCGGAGGATTCCCGGTCGGGGGCGGGCGCGGCGGTCGCCGCACCCGCCGTGGCGAGGACGAGCGCGGCGGCGGAGGTACCCGCCTTGAGCCATGTGCCGAGGGGCATCGCTGCTCCTTCATCCGTGGGGGGACCCGACCTCGGTGGAGGCGGGCGCGTGAAGGGGCGGCGCGGGCGCCCGGTGGGGCCGGGCACAACCGTCGAGCACCCCTCCGAGCCTTGCGATGGTACGTCCTGGAGACCGTGAATGCCATGTACCTGTCATGATCATCTTCGTCAACATCCTTCTCTTAGAGGGGAGTCGGACGGTCCTTGCGGGTCGGTGAGCGGCAGCCGGCCCCGCTCGCCTCCCGGTGGACCCACGTCGGCCCGGGCGACGGGCCCGGCTGCGACGGCTCCGTCCCGGACCGACGCGTACCGCGGCCGGCGCGACGTGGAGAGCGTGTCCATCGGGTTCGTCCGAGCACCGCGGGGACGGAGAAGCCCACCGGAGCGGACGTGCCCCGTACCGAGTGAGGCGTCGGGCGCGGGCGAGTCTCCCGGCCCGTTCCGGCCGAACCGTGCTCAGATGGGCGGACGCAGCCGACAGCACAGGAGGGTCCGCAGGGATGTCCGAGGCCACCATGAGGGCAATGGCGTACGAGACCTACGGCGGGACGGAGGTGCTCCACGAGACCCGGCTGCCGCTGCCGAAGGTCGCTCCCGGCGAGGTTCTCGTCAAGGTCCGGTGCGCCTCGGTCAACCCGGTGGACTGGAAGATCATGGCGGGCGGGCTCGACGCCCTGATGGACGTCGTCCACCCGGTGGTCCCGGGATGGGACGTCAGCGGCACCGTCGAGCGGGTCGGCATCGACGTGCCCGAGTTCGCGGCCGGTGACGAGGTGATGGCCTACGCCCGCAAGGACCACGTGCACGGCGGCACCTTCGCGGAGTACGTCAGCGTGCCCGTGCGCGCCCTCGCGGCCAAGCCCGCCTCGCTGAACTGGGCGCAGGCCGCCGGACTGCCGCTGGCGGGCCTGACCGCCTATCAGCTCCTCACGCGGCTGGGAACGGGCGCCGACGACACCGTCCTCGTGCACGGCGCGGCCGGCGGCGTCGGGTCCTTCGGAGTCCAGCTCGCCCGCGCGCTCGGCGCGAGGGTCATCGGCACGGCCTCCCCGCGCAACCACGACCGGTTGCGCGGGTTCGGCTGCGAGCCCGTCGAGTACGGCGACGGACTGGCCGACCGGGTCCGCGCCCTGGCCCCGGACGGGGTCACCGTCGTCGCCGACTTCGTGGGCGGGGTCCTCGACACCACCCTGGCCGTCCTGGCCGAGGGCGGACGGCACGCCTCCGTCGCCGACGACACCGTGCTCGGCGCGGGCGGCCAGTGGATCTGGGTCCGGCCGAGCGGCGAGGACCTCACGGCCCTGGGGCGGCTCGCGGACGGAGACCGGCTCACGGTCGACGTCGCCGCGACATTCCCGCTCTCCGAGCTCGGAGCGGCCTTCGACCTCAGCCGGGAGGGCCACACCCCGGGGAAGATCGTCGTGGAGGTCTGAAGCACCCTCACCGGAGCCGCCCGGGCCGTCTCCCGCACGGCGGCGAAACCTCATGCCAGGGCGTTCACCACGGCCGTGAACACGTGCGGCAGGCGCTCGGCCACGGGCACGACGAGCGGCGCGAGGACCGGTTGCTGCCGCACCCGCACCAGAAGCTCCGTCAGGAGCCGGTGGCGGCGGGTCACGCGGTTCCAGTCGCTCTCGTAGCGGTCCGGTGTGCCACGGCGCACGTTGTCGACCAGGGCTCCGGCACCGGCGAGCGCCAGGGAGACGCCCTCACCGGTCAGCGCGTCGACGTATCCGGCGGCGTCGCCCACGAGCAGGACCCGCCCGTGCAGCCGGGTGCGTGCCTTCTGACGGAGCGGTCCCGCGCCCCGTACCGCGGTGACGGCCCTTTCCGGGGGAAGGCGGGCGGCCAGCTCGGGGAAGCCTTCCAGCTGGGCGTCGAAAGGGGCCCGCCGGTCCGTCAGGAGGGCGAGGCCGACGAGCCGGGGCCCGAGCGGGGTGACGTAGGCCTCGCCGTGCCGCCCGCAGTGCACCTCGACGTACGGGGACCACGGGGGCGTGGCGTAATGACGCCGCAACCCGTACCTGGGCCTCCGGCAGGACTCGACGCGCAGGCCCAGGGAACGGCGCACCGGTGAGTGCAGGCCGTCCGCGGCGACCAGCCACCTGGCGCGCAGGCCGGTGCCGGGCAGGGTCACACCGGTGACGTCCTGCCGTACCTCCCCGACCCGCAGGGGCAGTACGGGAACGCCCGCCGCGAGGACGGCCTCGTGGAGGGCGGAGTGCAGCTCGGTGCGCCGTACGCCGAGGCCGGGGCCGTGCCGGAACGCGGCCTGGGCCCGGCGGGCCCCCTGCACGTAGCGGATGCCCGCGATCGGCTGGCCCGTGACCTCCAGGCCGAGTAAGGCGAGGGCACGCACGGCGCCGGGCATCAGGCCTTCGCCGCACGCCTTGTCGACCGGCGCGCGGCGGCACTCGGCCACGACGGCGTCGAAACCGGCGCGCGCGGCGTACAGGGCCGTCGCCAGGCCTGCGGGGCCGCCCCCGACGATGATCAGGTCGTGTTCGCGGCTCACGCGGGCACCACGCGGGCGAGGGCCGCGTTCTCACAACGGAGGCGGACCGTGAGCAGCGCCGCGTTGGCCGTGCTGAACACCGCCGCGCTCAGCCACGCGGAGTGCACCAGGGGCAGAGCGGCGACCTCCACCACGACGGCGACGTAGTTGGGGTGACGCACGAGGCGATAGGGACCGGCGCCGATCGGACGCGCCCCGGGAACGACGATGACGCGCGTGTTCCAGTACGGCCCGAGCGTGGTGACGCACCACCAGCGCAGCACCTGGGACAGGAGCACCAGCGACAGCATCGGCCACCCCAGGGCGGGCAGGAACGGCCGGTGGGCCAGCACGGGTTCGAGGAGGCAGCAGACCAGCAGGGCCGTGTGCAGGGCGACCATGACCGGGTAGTGGCCGCGACCGTGCTCGACACCGGCGCGGGCGAGGGTCCAGGACGCGTTGCGCCGGGCCACGACCAGTTCGACGACGCGTTCGGCGGCCACGCCGAGGACGAGAAGCACGTACCAGGACATGAAGGCCCCTCACCAGCGCAACAGCACGAACTCGGAGCAGAAGCCGGGCCCCATCGCCATCAGCAGGCCCCAGGTACCGGGCTCGGGCCGCCGGGGTCCGCAGTGGCTCTGCAGGACGTGCAGGACGGAGGCCGAGGACAGGTTTCCCACGGTCGCGAGCGAGCGCCGCGCGCTGTCGAGGGCGTCGTCGGGCAGACCGAGGACGTCGGTCACGGCGGACAGCACCTTGGGACCGCCCGGATGGCACACCCACGTTCCGATGTCGTCGGTGGTGAGGCCGTGCTCGGCCAGGAAAGCACGCAGGGGCCGCCCGAGGTGGTCCCGCACGGTACGGGGGATGCCCGCGTCGATCACGACGCGGAACCCGCTCGCTCCGATGTCCCAGCCCATGAGGTGACCGGTCGCCGGGTAGAGATGGCTGCGCGTCGCGATCACCGTGGGCCCGCTTCCGCCCCGCTCCGCGGCGGCGCGGCCGCGTGCGACGAGTGCCGCCGCCCCGTCGCCGAACAGGGCGCCGGCGACCAGGTTGGCGTGGGAGTCGTCGCCCCGCTGGAGCGTCAGCGAGCACAGTTCGACGGTGAGCAGCACGGCGGTGTCGTCGGGGTGCCCGCGCAGGTAGTCGTGCAGCCGGGCGAGACCGGCGGCGCCCGCCACGCATCCCAGACCGAACACCGGGAGCCGTTTGACGTCGGGCCGCAACCCCAGGCGGCCGGCCAGACGGGCGTCGAGCGAAGGGGTGGCCACGCCGGTGACGGAGTTGCACACCAGCAGGTCGACGTCGGCCGGTTCGAGTCCCGCCTCTCGCAGCGCGCCGGCGACGGCTTCCCCGCCCAGGTCGAGTCCGGCCGCGATCCACGCGTCGTTGGACCGTCCGAAGTCCCCGAGACCGGCGTACCGCTCGATCGGCAGGGCCAGATGGCGCGTCCGCACACCGGTGGAGACGTGCAGGCGGCGCAGCAGGGCGCGGTCGGCTCCCGGAGCCAGGCACAGGTCGCCGATCGGCTCGGTCAGGTCGTCCTGGGCGTAACGGTGCGGTGCCAGCACGGTGTGGACGGCGGCGACGGTGGTCGCCGCGAGGGGCGCGGCCGACGGGTGCGGAGCGGCGGAGGGGGACGCGGCGGCGTCGGTGATCACGGAGACACGCATGGCGCCAATGCCTACCTCGTTCCGCGCACCGGACTACCTTGCGCATGTGTCTTTGCACCCGTTCGGGGCTCCTCCGCGCACACCACCCCGTGTCCCGGTGCTGCTGCGTTCCTGCCACCTGGAGCCGGCACTCGCCGTGACGGTCTTCGTGACCGCGCTGGCCGTGGCGGGGGGCCGGGGCGCGGCGGGGGCGGCACTGGTGGCCGGGGCGGTGCTGGCCGGCCAGCTCTCGGTCGGCTGGTGCAACGACGCGGCCGACGCGCGGCGCGACACGGTCTGCGGGCGCCGCGACAAGCCGGTGGCCACCGGCGAGCTCCTCCCCGGAACCGTGGCCGCCGCCGCCGTGGTGGCCCTGGGGCTGTGCGTGCCGCTGTCGCTGCTGAACGGGGCGGCCGCGGGAGCGGCGCACCTGGGGGGAGTGGCGGCGGGCTGGGCCTACAACCTGGGACTCAAACGCACGGTGCTCTCCCCGCTGCCCTACGCCGTGGGATTCGGTTCGCTGCCCGCCTTCGTCACCCTCGGTCCGCCGTCGCAGTCCTGGCCCGCCTGGTGGGCCGTGACGGCGGGGGCGCTGCTGGGCGTGGGGGCGCACGTGGTCAACGTCCTCCCGGACATCGAGGACGATCTCGCGACCGGCGTGGACGGCCTGCCGCAGCGGCTCGGCCGTGCGGCGTGCCGGTCGTCGACGCCGTTCGTGATGCTGGCGGCCGTGGGCGTCCTCGTCGTGGGACCGCCCGGGCCGGTGGGCGTCCCGGGCTGGGCACTGGCGGTGGCCGCCGGGTCCGTCGCGGTGGCGGGCACGGCGGTACCGTCGGCGCCCGGGAGCCGATGGCCGTTCCGGGCGGCGGTCGCGGTGGCGGGCACGGCCGTGACGCAGCTCCTCCTGAGGGGCTCCGACATGGTCTGACCCCGGGGCCCGGGCCCGGCCGGCAGGGCCGCGGGGCGGCGAGGGACGCGGCTCGTCACCGTCGTCGGCCGAGGGCCCTCACCGCCGCCGCGAGCGCCGCCAGGCCCGCGGTCACCGTCACGGCCCTGCCGACGACGTGGTGGTCGTGGCGGCGCCATCCGTCGTCGACGGCACACGGCAGGGGATCAGGGGCGAACACGGTGCCGTCGTGCGGGGAGACCGGGGCGCCCCGCACGGCGAACGTCTTCACCACGGGCCCGATGAGACGGTCGTACAGGCCGGGCACGAGGCGATGTGCCCAGACACCGACGTACTGCGTTCGTCCGACGACGATCTCGCGCCGAGGACGATCGATGGCGCGCACCACCGCGGCCACCACCCGTTCCGGAGACGTCACGGGCGGCAGCGGCCGGATCCGGCGGCCGACGTAGTTCGCGGCATGGCGGTAGATCGGCGTGTCGACCGCACCCGGCAGGACGGTGCACACGGCGATGCCGGGGGCGTCGCGCAACTCCTGGCGCAGCACCTCGGAGAAACCGAGCAGGCCCCATTTCGAGACGACGTACGGTGCGACGTAGGGGGACGAGAGCCGTCCGTACAGGGAGCCGATGTTCACGAGCACTCCCCGGCCCTGGGACCTGAACTGCGGCAGCACCGCCCGGGCCGCGTGGACCTGCCCGAACAGCGTGGTGTCCACGATCCGCCGGAACACGGGGCCGGGAGTGTCCTCGAACAGGCCGTAGCTCCACACGGCCGCGGCGTTCACCCAGGCGTCGATGCGCCCGAACCTCTCGACGGCGCGCCGGGCCAGGACCTGGACGGCCGCCTCGTCACCGACGTCGGTCGGGACGACCAGGGCCCGTCCTCCCCGCCGCTCGCAGTCCCGGGCGACCGCGGTGAGGGTCCGTTCGGTACGGGCCGCCAGCACGAGATCGGCCCCGCGGGCGGCGAGTGCCCGCGCCACCCCGCGGCCGATGCCGCTGGAGGCCCCGGTGACGACCACCACCGGCCGGTTCACAGCGCCCCGCCGATCCGCTGGGACGCCGTGAACCGGTCCTCGACGGTCGACAGGGGGTCCTCGGCCCGTCTGGGCGGGCGGGGCGTCCGAAGACGGGACGGCTCCTTCGGTCCGGGCAGGTGCTCCAAGCGCGTGATCACTTTCGGTCCGACCCGAACGCGTGCGACGGTCCGGGTGCCGGCTGAGGTCAGTGCGGCAGATGGTGGCTGATGCCGGGAGCCACGTGCCGGGAGAGGGACTCGGCGCGCCCCCACATGCCCGAGACCTGCTCGGAGGGCCGCTGCTGCTCGCCGTGTAGGGCGTTGAGCACCACCAGACACCCCGTGAGCGCCGGCACCACCCACTGCGCGCAGGCCAGCTGCCGCCTGGCCTTGTCGAGGTCGACGGGGTGCCTGCCCGCCTTCTCGACGTCCTCCGGGTCGGAGGAGGAGGCCAGCTCGATCTTCTTGCCCAGCACACGGGCGTAGGCGGTGGCGGCCAGGGCCGCGGCGGTGACGGCCGTCTTGGCCGCGGTGGAGGCGGCGACGCCCTGCTGGGTGGCGACGCGGTGGGCGTTCACGACCAGCAGCCCCCCGCTGCCGAACAGGTGCGCCCCGATGGCGACGGCGCTGACCGGCGTCCACTTCGCCCAGCCGGCGGAAGCGATCCGGTCCGCGGCCACCTCCGTGCCGCCTTCACTCCTGGCCGCGCCGTTGAGGCCGACCGCGCCCATCAGCGAGCCGCCGAACCAGGCGGCCAGACCCACGTCGTGCAGGCTGCGGATGAGGGTATGACGTTCGGACATGACGATGCTCCTCCTTGGGGCGGTACGGTGCCCGACGCGGGCGCCGGACACCACTCCACCCTGGCCGGACCCGGTCACCCCCGCCATCGTGGTGAGCCGGACGGGTGCGCCGGCACCGGCGGCGCGGTGGAACGGGACCGCGCCGCACCGGACCTCGATCGCCTCCGTACGCGTGAGCCGGCCGTGCCGCGGGGATCCCGGCGGGACGACGTGCCGGAAAGGGGGCACCATGGGGTCGTGAGAACGCGTCCGGTGCTCGTCTACGACGGCGACTGCGGATTCTGTACGGCTTCGGTCGCGGTAGCGCGGCGCCTGCTCCGCCCCGCCTGCGAGTTCACCCCGTGGCAGTCGGCCGACCTGGCCTCCCTCGGCGTCCCGCGGGAACGCGCCGAGTACGAGGCGCTGTGGGTGACCCCCGACGGCGCCGTTCACGGCGGCGCCCAGGCCGTGGCGAGACTCCTGCTCCGCACCGGTGGGGGATGGGCCGTCCTGGGAGCGGTCCTCGCGCGGGCACCGGTTCGCTGGATCGCCCACGCCGCCTACCGGGTCGTCGCGAACAACCGGCAACGGCTGCCGGGCGGGACACGGACCTGCGCCGTTCCCGCCCGTCGACCGCACGATGCGCACTCCCGGCCCTGACGCGGACGGTGCCACCGGTGTGCTCCCGGCACGCGCCGCCAGGGCCGGGCGCCGGGCCGTGGGCACCGTCGCCCGAACCGGCGCGCGGCGGTGCACCCGCGCTCCGCTCACCCCGTCAGGATCGTCTCCAGCGCGGCGAACGGGTCCGTCAGCGTGGCCAGACGGTACGCGGCGTCGTACGCGCCGTCGCCGATCTGCTCCCGGGCCGAAAGCTCCGCGTTCCACCGCAGCGGCTGCAGCTCGGGGGTGCCCCGCTGCGGGTGTCCGACCATCTGCCAGAACACCTGGCCCGTCCCGTACGCCGAGGCCGCCTCCTCGCCCCTGGTCAGCGCCGACAGGGCGACCGCGAGGAGGTCGAGGCCCAGGCCCAGGCCGAAGACGTCGCCTATCAGGCGCTTGTCCCGCAGCATGGCCCGGGCGTGGTCGGCGGCGTCGGCCGATCGCTCCTCCCGCAGCGCTATCAGCGCGAGCTGGTACTCGGTGTAGGACCGCGTCCAGTGCTCGCCCGCCGACGCCGAGTCGAGCCGCAGTTCCTCGGCCTCGGCGCGGGCCTCTTCGAGGAGACCGGAGGCCGTCAGAGCGAAGACCCGCACCAGCCGGCACCGCGCCACCGCGGGCGCCGCCGCGCCCGGTTCGGCCAGCGCCCGGTCCGCGACGGCCAGCGCGTCCGGCGGATCGCCCCGCAGCAGCATCACCAGACCGCGCAGATAGGCGGCGTCCGCGAGGAGCGTCGCGTCCCGGGCCCGCACCGCGCACTCGTCGGCGCGGCCCGCCAGCCGGGCCGCGGCGTCGTACTCGCCCCGCAGGCAGCGGACCACCCCGAGCGCCCACGCCAGCTTGCCCACGACGGCCTCGGGACCGGAGACCGCCTGCGCGCACTCCTCCAGGTAGTGCGCCGCCTCGTGCAGATGGCCGGAGCACGCCCAGAAGAAGCCGAGTGCTCCCGCCAGTTCCGCGGCCGTCGGAGGATCCGTGGCCAGCAGGTGCTCCAGCGCCGCGCACAGGTCGCCGTAGCAGTCGGTCAGCCGCGCGTAGGCGCTCGCCTGGCCGGGTCCCCACCAGAAGTCCTCGGCGGCGAGCGCCAGTCCGTGGAAGCGCCGGGCGTGCCGGTCGGCCGTCGCACGGGTCTCGCCGAGTTCCGCGAGCCACAGCGCCCCGTACTCGCGCACCGAGTCGAAGAGGTGCAGGCGGTCGCCGGACCGCGTCACGACGCTCTTGCGGACGAGCCCTTCCAGGGCCTGCTCCAGGGCGCCCTCGGTGAGCGGCCCGCCGCCGCAGACCCGTACCACGTCGTCCACCGTGGCGGCCGAACGGAACACCGACAGACGGGCCCACAGCAGCCGTTCGCGCGGTTCGCACAGTTCGTGGCTCCACCCGATGGTGGTGCGCAGCGCATGGTGGCGCGACGGGCGCACCGGACTCCCGGGATCCTCGGAGAGGGAGAGCCTGTCGCGCAGGAGCCGCGCCATCGCGGACAGCGGCCTCTCCCGTAACTGCGCGGCGGCGAGTACGAGCGCCAGGGGCACGCCTTCCAGCCGGCGGCACACCTCGGCGGCGGCGACGAAGTCCTCGGGCCGCGTCCAGCGGACGCCGGCGGCGTCCGCCCGGTCGGCGAACAGCTCCATCGCGTCGGAGTCGACGGGCAGGGGGCCGAGGGGAAACGGGAACTCGGTCCGGGTGCCCAGCGGTTCACGGCTGGTCGCCAGCACGACGAGCCGCGGGCAGCGGGCGAGGAGGGTCGACACCAGGGCCGCGCACGCCGCCACGAGGTGCTCGCAGGAGTCCAGGACCAGCAGGACACGGCGCGCGCCGATCCAGTCGGCCAGTGTGTCCACGGGCTCGCCGGGCGAGTGGTCCGACAGGCCGCAGGCGTCGGCGACCAGGGAGGTGAGCAGGGAGGCGTTGGCCAGTGACCAGAGCGGCGCCCAGTGGACAGCGGTGAAGGCGTCGGGCCCGCAGCCCTCGGCGACGCGCGAGGCGAGCCGGGACTTCCCGATCCCGCCCGCGCCCACCAGTGTGACGAGCCGTCGCTCGCCCAGCAGGGAGGTCAGCTCCTCGACTTCCCTGGCCCGTCCGACGAACGGGCCGCTCTCCGGCGGCATCCAAGTCTCCATTCCCCGCATTCTCCGACAGGGCGGGGGCCCGGATGCACCCGTTCGAAGAAGACCGGACCTCCCGGTGGCCTCCGCCGCGGGAACACGGATCGGCCGCATGCGCGTCGTACCGGTGTGCGAAGGAGGGGGTTCGGCGGACTCCTTTCACCACGGAGCCCCGTAGACCCTCTCGGACGCTCCCGCCCGCGCCCGGACCGAGAGGATCTAATCGCGACCGGACACCCGGGGCCCGGGTCCGAGGAGCTGGTCGTCGGCTTCCGCGGACACGGGCCCGGTCGTTTCCCCTGTCCGCGCGAGCACCGCGTTGAACTGCGCGCCGGCGAGCAGGGCCAGGTTGGTGAACCACAGCCACACGAGGAAGACGACGATTCCCGCCAGCGAACCGTAGAGGCGGCTGTAGGTCCCGAACTGCGTGTAGAGCGTGAAGACGACCGAGGCGCCGAGCCACAGGAACGCGGCCAGGACGCCGCCCGAGAACCCCCGGCGCTTCCCCCTGCCCCGAGCGGGACCGGTCCGGTACAGGATGAGGACGAGGCCCGTGACGATCGCCAGGAGCACCGGCCAGCGCAGGACGGCCACCACGTCCGTGTTCGGGTGGCCGAGGGCCGCCGTGAGCCGGCGGGCCAGGGGGCCGGTCGCGACGAGACTCGCGGCGCCCGCGACGAGCAGGGCCAGCAGCGCGGTGGCGGTGAGGACGAGGATGTGCGCCGCACGCAGGGGCGGCCGCGTGTCGGGCAGCCTGTACATCGCGTGCAGGGCGCGGCGGAAGACCGCCAGATAGCTGGAGGCCGACCACAGCGCGCTCAGGACGCCGCTGATGAGCAGCGCCCACAGGGAGGACGGCGTCGAGACGAGCCCCTCCAGCGCCTCGCGGAGGACCTGGGCCGACTGGGGAGGGGCGTAGGAGGTGAGGTCGAGGATCAGACGCTCACGGGTGCCGACCCCGGCCAGCCCCACCAGGGAGACCGAGACGAGCAGGGCGGGCACCAGCGCCAGCACCGCGTAGTAGGTGAGAGCCGCCGCGTAGTCGGCGATGTTGTCGTGCCAGAGGCGCACGGCGGTGCCGCGCAGGGCCGATCGCATCAGTCTCAGCGATTCGGCGGCACGATTGCCCGGAGTGTTCCGGTGCGTCCGGAGGGTGTTCGCTACCACGATGTCCTCTTGCCCTGCGTCACCGCTCTCACCCAGGGTTTCGGGATCGGCCGTTCCCCTGCGCCGTCGGGTGGCCCGTCGCGGTCGGCCCCGCGGGGCGAGCGATGAGTTCCGCGGGCGGATCCGGTCCACCCTGGTATGACTCGCATCATCGCCGACATCTCGGTTTCTCTCGACGGCTTCGTCACCGGCCCCGACCCCGGCCCGGACAACGGTCTGGGCACCGGCGGCGAGGCGCTGCACACCTGGGCGTTCTCCGACGACCCCGAGGACCGCCGCCGCCTGCGCGAGGGGACCGCCCGCTCCGGCGCCGTCGTCCTGGGGCGCCGCCTCTTCGACGTGGTCGACGGACCCGGCGGATGGGACGACGAGATCGGCTACGGAGCCGGCGAGGTCGGCAAACCCGCGTTCGTCGTCGTGACGAGCTCGGTACCGAAGTCCGTACGGCTCACCGGGCTCGACTGGACGTTCGTCACCACCGGCCTGCCCGACGCCGTCACCGCCGCACGCGAGCGCGCCGGAGCGGCGTCGTCACGCGACGGCGAAGACCTCGACGTCGTCCTCATGGGCGGCGGCGCCACGATCGGCTCGGCACTCGAAGCCGGGCTCGTCGACACGCTGTCGCTGCACCTCGCCCCCGTCGTGCTGGGCGCGGGCACACCGCTGTTCACCGGGGGAGCGCCGTACGCGCTCGTACGGACGGGCGTGACCGCGACGTCGACCGCGACACATCTGACCTATGACGTCCGGCGGTGATCCGATGACCACCGTCGACGTCAACGGGATCTCCCTGGGCATCGAGTCGTTCGGCGCGGACGGCGCGCCACTCGTCCTGCTCGCGGGCGGGACGACGATGCTCTCCTGGCCCGACGCGCTGTGCGAGCGCCTCGCCGCCGGCGGTCGCCGTGTGGTGCGCTACGACCTGCGCGACAGCGGAGAGTCGACGACGGGGGACCCGGAAGCGCCCGCCTACACCCTGCGGGACCTCGCCGCCGACGCGGCCGCCCTCGCCGGAGCGCTCGGCGGGGGACCCGTACACCTCGCGGGCACCGGCGTCGGCGGAATGGTCGCCCAGGTGGCCGCGCTCGACCATCCCGGCGCGTTCTCGGCGCTCACCCTGATCGGTACCCGCCCGGTCGCCCCCGGCCCGGCCGACGACGACCTCCCCGACCACGACCCGGCGACGATCAACCGGCTGTTCGCACGTCCGGCGCCCGACTGGACCGACCGCGAAGCGGTCGCGGAGTTCGTCGCCGCCGGGGCGGAGATCCTCGGCGACGACCCCGCCGCCGCGCACGCGGTCGCCGCGCGCGTCTGGGACCGCACACCCGGCACCGCGCCACCGGTCCAGACGGCCAACCAGATGGGCACGGTGTTCTCCCGGCTCGACTGCGCGCCCCGCTGGCGCGAGCGCCTGCCCGACATCGGGATTCCCGCGCTCGTCGTCCACGGCCGCCACGACCGGTTCTTCCCCGTCGGCAACGGCGAGGCGATGGCGCGCGAGATCCCCGGGGCGCGGCTGCTCGTCCTCGAGGGAGCCGCCGCGATTCCCGACGCGGCGATCGGCGAGGTCGCCGAGGCGATGCTCACGCTCGGCCGGAGGACCGCGGACACCGCGCGGATCCGGCCCCCCACGTGACGGTGAACGGCGACCCGCCGCCACCGGCCCGGGGGGTCGACCCGGCTGAGGACGCCCGGGAAACCGAAGCCCGGCGTCGGGGGCCGCTCCGGAACGTCCGCCCCGGGACGAGGAGTCCGTCAACGACCTACCGCCCTCGCGACCCCGCGAGCCCATGACGGCCGGGCTCCGCGGAGTGCCTCACGCCCCGCGACCCGCCGAAGCGCGAGAGCCCGGCCGCCGGGCCACTCAGGTTCCGGCCGCGACCGCCTCGACGGGTGCACCGGCCGGGGCGGTCGCTCCGGCGCCGGCGTGGGGAGAATCCGCGGCCTCGGGCTTGGTGTAGAGGGCGACGCCCTGCCGGGTGTCCTTCTCGACCCGGCCCTTCTTCACCAGACCTTCCAGGGCGTTGCGGACGACCTGGATCGAGGTCGAACGTTCGGGGCGTGCCTTCGTGAGCTCCGCGTGGATCTCGTTGACCTTCAACGGCTCACCGAGAAACCCCTCTTCCAGCAGACCGTCGATAAGCGTGCCGAGCGTGGGTGCCGACTGCGCCTTCGGGGTGCCACCGGCGGACTTCTTGGCCGCCGTCTTCCGGGCGGCGGCCTTCTCGACCGGGGCCTTCGCCGTCTTCGCGGCCGCTTTGTCTGCCGCCGCCTTCGCCGCGGGGGCCCTCTTGACCGCTGTCTTCCCGGCCGCTGTCTTCCCGGCCGCTGTCTTCCCGGCCGCGGGCTTCTTGGCCGCGGGCTTCTTGGCCGGGGTGGCTTCCCGGGTCTCCCGGGGCTGGGGCACGGCCGCTTCCCGCACGGCCTCGTCCGGCCCGGTCACGCTGCTTTCCGGCGCACCGGTCGGCAAGGAGTCCAGCGTCGTGGCCAGCCACTTCTCCTCCGCCCGCAACTGCTCCAGACGGGCGGCGATCGACGCCTGCTCCGCGCGGTTGGCCTCAAGGTCGGTGGCGATCTGCTCCGCGTACCTGGTGTGAATCGAGGTGCTGTCCAGCTCGTTCGGCACTGCAGTCCACGCTCCTTAGACAGAGGGTATTGCTGCCGGATGTTACTCGCCACTGGCCGAATCCGGCCGGTACAGCCCGAAAGCGTCCTCATGGAGACCGGGACGCCCGGCAGGCGGGCAAGGTGAAATGCCTTGTACCAATGGCCGGTTGGCGACGAGCACGGGCGCGAGAACGCGGTCCGCCGATGGCAAGGCGCCGGGGGCAGCGTCCTGCCGTGCTCGGCCTTCGGGTGTGCCCCATACGGGTTGTCCCGGGTGTTGCTCGCCGGGGGGTGTCAGAAGCCGGTGGCAGGGTAGCGGGGAGACGTCCCGTCCTCATCGGACGGCCGGGACGATCCACAGATACGGAGTGCTTCACCCATGAATCGCAGTGAGCTGGTGGCCGCCCTGGCCGACCGCGCCGAGGTGACCCGCAAGGACGCCGACGCCGTGCTGACGGCCCTCGCCGAGACCGTCGGTGAGGTCGTCGCCAAGGGCGACGAGAAGGTCACCATCCCCGGCTTCCTGACCTTCGAGCGCACCCACCGTGCCGCTCGCACC